>JAURCS010000030.1 GCA_030828385.1 Gammaproteobacteria bacterium | reverse complement strand
TTTATCGTCAGCAGAAAAACATTTCAGCTGGTGATAATCCCGGAATTTTATTTTTAGGGACTGCCAGCCTTGTCTGGCGTAATAATAGTTCAATAATAGTTCAACCAAAGCCAACCTATTAGCTAATCATAAATACAAGTGAAAGCTTGATGAGGGGGATATCATAAGTGAACACTGGGACTACGTCAGCTCTACGTTTTTATCAGGCAGATTATTTTTTACCCGTATTTTTATTCTTTTCAAAAATTCCTGTCATCATGTTTTTTTATTAAGCTTTAGTCTTGAGACTCCTGCCGGTCCTAATTTAAGAAAACTGGTGTTTGAGCCCAAAGCCCTGACCAATATTACTGAAATCTATGAATCAGGCGTCTCCGCTTTAGAAGTAGCTGATACTCAACTGGTAAACAGTACTCAAAATAACCCGCAACAGAATCCTGCCGGTGATTTCAGACACTATCTGATCGATCCTTAAAATAATATTGAGCTGGACGTGGATTACAGTATTTTGATTGAAAAACAGCTCAAGAAGTTGAACAACCATATCTATGAAGAATGACCCTCTGGTATAAGTCTGAGAAAAGATCTGGGTAATCATGCGCATCTCGAACAGGATGCCGGAGAGTTTGCTGAAGCCAGAAAAACACTGGAACAAATGTTACAGATCAGCAAAAAAGGGAGCAAAATCGGCGCAAAAATTCCTAATTGGTCCAGGGCAGGATATCCGTGTGGCGGCGGGCTATTCGAGGGCTTCCGGTATCAGTTTTGCTTGTCCCTCTCTGGTGGGGTCCAGTGTGCCTTCTTCAGCATTGAGGAAGTACCACTCATCGCCGAGTTTGATATGGCGATTATTTTCTGCGCAAACATATTCAATCCACAGCACCTCGTCAGAAGCAGGGGTATGACTGTATTGCCTTTTCACAGTCCAGGGGCCGGTAAGCGCATCATCGATGGTGGTAATGGTGTTTTCCAGGGTGTCATCGTCGAGTCGACGGAATTCCTCAAGCACCACGGTTTCATTATTCTCATGCAATACCACGGCGGTGGAATCGAATGATCGCGGTCCCTTGATGCTGCGGGTTTCTACTGACAGCATGTCATACACGCCATCACTATTTTCGTCATACCATTGACCAATGGAATAACCGTTGAATTCCGCCAGCATATACTCCGGCCAGTCACGACCATCGGTATAAATGCGCCTTACCGCGCTATCCCAGTCTGCTAGGATATAGGAGGTCGCGGGTGTGATTACCATTTCGAAGGGAAATGACATGGTCATCAGTCGGGGCATGCCCGGCGGCAAGCAGGTAGCGGGTGGATCGCCCACCAGAACGCCCTGATCACGCAGGCGTTGAAACTCTTCTCGTCTGGCTTGATATTCTGGTGTAAGAGGCGGTGGGCCGGTCACGGCATAGCCTTCTGGTTCCCAGTTCAGGCTGCCGACTCTTGTCCATTGTCCGCTCCAGTCCGGATAGGGATCGAAGCTTGCCGCAGAATTAGTTTCAGCCGTTTGTGCGCAACCGACAAGACCCGGCAGAGCGATAAAGGAAAGCGATAAAAGGATGGTTCTGGGAGAGATATTCATGTGCAGAGTTAACCTCTTTTATCTTTTGGCCCTGGGATCGAAAGGCGTGCCATCGGCATTTCGTACATCGCTATAGTTACCACCGGGAGCACCGCTGTGTAAGGGTCGCACGGTAACGATGAGTTCATCCCCGGGCTGCAGTGATTCGGGAGTCCAGCCACGACGAAAGACAAGTGACGTATTACCGCCTTCCAGGCTCCAGATTACCTCTTCACCGTTGTTATCTTCCACGGCAAGAATAATGAAGGTATGGGGATTGGTAAATTGCCATTCCACCACTCGGCCCTTCAGTTCAATCGGATTGTCAGAATCGTAGATAGCGGTGGAATGATGGGCGCTGGCCTGCAGTGAAAAAGTGACCAGTATTAGAAGAATAAAATGATGAATCGCGCGACGTAAGATCATGTTATTACCTCCTGAAAACAACGAAAAGATAGAAATGTAGCATGGATTACAGACAAGTAAAGTGCCATTTAATTCAACATCAATCCATTGCCTGAATAAATCCATAAACTGTCGGGTGAATATATTATATCTGATGAAAATATTGGGCAGTGTAAGCGCTATCATTGTGATCAGCATGTGGGAAAAATAGTAATGGAAAGTACCCAGATTCACTGTTCTGCCTTGAATAAGAAAGGTTTTGAAACGCCGTATCGCTCTACCGATGCAAAGCATGCTAGTGTGCTCTGAGTCGAGCAGTTCCAAGATTAAGCCCTCTGGCTGGTGGAATTAACCAGTGCCCTTAATCGCGAATTTTGCTGGCGTCTTGAGCGTGATAAAGACCATGCCTCAATAAAAGTATTGCATGAAATTGAGAGCATTAAGTTTGATAGTGCAGGCCTCATCCCTTTTCCCTAGGCCATGCCGGAAGAGTACAAGGTGAAGGATGATGCAGTCAGTGCTAATCGCGCCTTTTATATTGGTGATAAGTCACGCTTTGCGAGTTGGAATAAAAGAGAAAAACCGTAATGGTTTTTACAAGGAGTGAAGCCGCTTTCCTAAAGGGTTTTTAGAATCCTTGCTTGAACATCTATCGTGAAGACATCTGCAGGATAAACTTGGTGGCCAGTTCGCAGCCCTTCATTTCAATTTCAAGCTCATTGTTGAAGTAGGAGCCGGCATCATTGTAGTTATCTTCCATCCACAGATTATATGTCCCCAGCATTTCCTTGACTGCATCTATGGCATTTGTGGATAAAGTTTCTATATCCGGCTCAATACCGGTAAGCATTTTTTCCGTATTCATGGCGATCATGATGCCATTTTGTACCAACTGCAGCGCCTGATTTTCATAGCCTGCCGAGACATCGGGGGAGTCCTGTGCAGTCAGTGCTGACAGCGTCATGTTCAAGGCTGTGCACCGGTTCATGACTTCAGTCATCTGGTTGGCGTTCGCAGTTCCCATGCTGCCAAGCAGAAGTTCGGCTACCGGTATCCAGCTTTGTTTCTGGGCAAAGGCGGGGGCCGACAAGACTGCTGTCAGCGCACAGGGGAGTGAAAAAGAAAAAAATTTTTGCAGGTTTGATGTCAAGGTAGCGTGCCTTTCATAGAGGTCGATGACTATTAAGAGCATGGAAACAGTAATTAAGTCAAAAAATTCTGCGTTAAACAGCCGTTACATTGGTGGCGTACATAAAAGCACTTGAAGAGGACAAATCCGCTAACCATGGTCTTGAACCACTCATGATCACGTAATCAGATCTTGAAACCATTTTTCCAGATTGAACAAAGCCCAATTCGGAAGTTATCAGATTTTTCTTTTGCCTTTTGTGGCTTCCAGGCATTCAGGGAGCAGGGCTTTACCTTTTCAGAGGCTTCGATACCTTCATGGTAAATATTTTCCTATCTATCTTCTCAATGCCCTTATTTCTTTCAACCTTTTACCTTCAATATCTAAACCTCTTAGTTTTCTCTTGTCCGAAATTCGGGGCAGCATTAGAGCGTCGGTAACACAAAATAGTAAAGTGAAATAAAATGGCAAAAGCTACCGGACAAGACAAAAAGATGAAAAATGGCATGATTTAAAGGCAGACGCTTAATGCTGTAAAGGATGCCGCCCGTTGAGTAGAGGATGCCGCCAATTACCAGCCACAACAGTCCGCCTTCGGAAAGATTGCTTGTAAGCGGTTTGATGGCAAAAACGATCAGCCATCCCATCAAACCATACATGATTGTAGAGAGCAGCGTGTACTTGCCGGTAAAAAAAACTTTAAGGCAGCTGCCTACCAATGCCAGCCCCCAGCTGATGGCAAAAATTATCCAGCCTGTGTTTCCTGTTAGTACCAGTAATGCAAAGGGGGTATAGGTACTGGCAATAAGTATATAGATAGAGACATGATCAAATATTCTTAATTTGGCACGCAGCGCGGGTTGCTTGCAGTTATGGTAGATGGTAGAGGTGGTATAGAGCGTGACAAGACTGAGGCCAAATATCGTGACACTGATTAATGGCAGAGCCCCGGCTTGCTGGGCTGATCTGACCATCAGCAATATCAGGGCGATCAGGCTCAAAACTATGCCGACAGCATGGGAATAGATATTGATTGATTCTTCCAGTGGTGAATAGGTGCTGATTGGGGCCTGCGGTTTCATAGCGTCAGCTTGATAGGGTTTTCTCGATCAATTATCCATACAAATAGGGATAAACTTTCTTGAAGACTATATTTGCATACTATAATCAATTTGCATTTTTAGTTCTCAGGTTTTTACTGCATAATCGTCTCCCCGTCTTGTAGTCGTTAAATAGTCACTAAAGCAAAATTTCCCAGGTTCCCAATTTTATGTGGTTTAAAAATCTCCGTTTATATTGTCTCGCTCAACCCTTTGATCTTCCGCTTGAACAATTTCAATCGCAGTTGGCAGAACTTGTCTTTGTGCCTTGCTCGAACTATGAGAAATCCCGCATTGGCTGGGTGAACCCGCTGGGAGATGCCGCGCCCGAAGTTAATGCCGGTGCACAAACCATTGACGAAAATGGGGAAGCCATGGAAGCCCTTGAAGAGGAGGAAGCGTTGATGCTCACTCATGTGATTGGTGATTACATCATGATCTGTGCAAAAACCCAGGATCGTCTGTTGCCTGCATCGGTGGTCCGTGAGGCGACGGCAGAGAAGGTGGCGCAAATTGAAGAGCGTCAGGGAAGAAAGGTCTATCGCAAGGAAAAGCGCGAGATTCAGGATGATGTCTATGGTTCCTTGTTGCCTCGTGCCTTTACCCGCTCCAGTAAAACCTATGCTTATATATCCCGGGTTGAAAATCTGCTGGTGGTAGATACCTCCAGCGCACCTAAGGCAGAAGAGTTGCTGAATTTGCTAAGGGACTGTCTGGGGTCATTTCCGGTATCTCTGCCTGACAGCAAGCGCGCCCCCAGCGATGTCATGACACGTTGGCTGAAAGAACAAAAAGCCACCGATCATTTTGTCATCCATAATGATTGCGAGCTAATCAATCCGAAAGATGGCAGTAATGTGGTGCGTTGCAAGGGACAGGACCTGGAAGGGGAAGAAATCCAGGCGCATCTGGATGCCGGAAAACAGGCAAAACAACTCAGTGTGCTATGGAACAACCAGTTAAGCTGCAGCATTGCTGAAGACCTGAGTATCAAACGCCTGCGCTTTGAGGAAATAAAGGAAGAGTCGGAGAGCTTTGATGAAGAAAGTCCGGCGCAGAAATTTGATCAGGAGTTTGCCCTGATGACGCTGCAGCTAAGCGCGTTCTTCAAATCACTGTTTGAAGCCTTTGGTGGTCTGGAAGATCCGAGTCATAAATTATTGCCCGACAATCGCAACAAGGAAGAATAGGGCGTTCAGTTCGTTTGATATTCCAGCAGGTGAGGGAGGGTAGAGTTCGAGTATCAACCCGGCACCTTGCTCCTGTTATTTTATCGTCGTTTAACCAATTCCTGCTATACAACGTGAACAATTCCGCGTAATTTTGTTATCCTCACAACTACTGTTGCATCGACTGTGTCGACATCTTGCAAGCCTGGCAACAAATCAAATCGCTCTGTTATGCCGGATTTGTGATAGCATCCGCCTCCGCAAATCACTCCGTACTGTTTTAGCCAGTATATTTCCAGACATATAAAGAGCCTTTGATGACTACCGACATGGTAATTCCATTTGACCAGCTGAAGCTTAGTGCTCCGGTTCTAAAAGCCCTCATAGATGTGGGTTATGAAACTCCGTCCCCGATTCAGATGATGACCATTCCTCTGATGCTGGAAGGCAGGGATGTGCTGGGTCAGGCGCAAACCGGTACCGGTAAAACCGCCGCCTTCCTGTTAACCATTATTGACAAACCTGGATCTGAAGCAGAAGGATCCCCAGGTACTGGTGCTGGCACCCACACGTGAACTGGCGATTCAGGTAGCCGAGGCATTTCAGACTTATGCCAGCCACATTCAGGGCTTTCATGTGCTGCCGGTGTATGGCGGACAGGATTACACCGGTCAGATTCGTGCCCTGAAACGTGGTGTACACGTGGTCGTTGGCACGCCGGGACGAGTCATGGATCACATGCGCAAGGGCACCCTGAAACTGGGTGGACTGAAGACGCTGGTGCTGGATGAGGCCGATGAGATGTTACGCATGGGCTTTATTGATGATGTGGACTGGATTCTGGAGCAAACGCCATCAACCCGGCAGATTGCCCTGTTCTCCGCCACCATGCCAAAAGAAGTACGCCGCATAGCAAAGGCGCATTTGAATGATCCCAGCGAAGTTACCATCACCGTAAGAACAGCTACCGCAGCACTTATTCGTCAGCGCTTCTGGGTCGCCAGTGGCATGAATAACAAGCTGGAAGCGCTTACGCGTATTCTGGAAGCTGAAAGCTTTGATGCCATGCTGATCTTCGTGCGTACCAAGATTGCCACTGTCGAGCTGGCTGATAAACTCGCCGCCCGAGGTTTTGCCGCCCAGGCATTGAACGGCGATATTGCCCAGAAGCAGCGCGAGCTGACCATTGATAAATTAAAGAAGGGCAAGCTGGATATTCTGGTAGCTACCGACGTCGCTGCTCGTGGTCTGGATGTAGAGCGCGTCAGTCATGTTATCAATTTCGATATTCCCTATGACACTGAAGCCTATGTTCATCGCATTGGTCGCACCGGGCGTGCTGGTCGCACTGGTGACGCCATTTTGTTTGTGGCACCGAGAGAAAAACGTCTGCTAAACGCCATTGAAAAAGCCACCGGTTCGAAAATTGAAATGCTGGAGATGCCGTCCACGCAAGTGATTAATGATCGGCGCATCGAACAATTCAAACAGGTGATTTCAGAGACGCTGGCCAATGAGGACCTGATCCTGTTTTCAGAACTGATCGAACAGTATCAGCAGGAATTCAATGTACCGACTCTGGCTATTGCCTCGGCACTGGCAAAACTGGTGCAGGGAAGCGAACCCTTATTGCTGCAGCATAAGCCTGTTCATGACAAAAAAGAAAACTGGGATAACAGTGGCCAGGAAGGCCGGCGACAGGGCAGTCGAAAAAGCCGCGCCGATTCCCGTGCGCCAAGAAAAAGTGAGCCGCGCAACAAGAACGCCCTGCCGGAAAAAGACATGGAAAGGTTTCGCGTGGAAATTGGCCATAAACATAAAGTCATGCCAGCGAATATCGTTGGCGCCATTGCCAATGAAGCCGGCCTTGAGAGTAAGCACATAGGACTGATCAATATTTATGAGGATTACAGCACTGTGGATTTGCCGCGCGACATGCCAAGAGAAATCTTCAGGGATTTGCGTAAGGTGTGGGTGCTGGGTCAGACTTTGAAAATCTCACGCGAATCGGAATCAGATAAGATCAGGCCTGCCCTCGGTGTTCAGGGAATTGGTCCAGATGCAGCGGGTAAAAAGGTGAATAAAGGTGAGCGCAAGCGCAAGCCTAGAAAAAGATCTGCCAACAGTGAAAAGTCTGCCCATGATTCCGGCCAGTAGTAAGGGGCAGGAATAATAAGCAGAAAAAGCCTTGCTGAAGTTTTCGCAGGGCTTTTGTCCGTCTTATATTTCTACTGCAACCTTGTAGGTAGGATCCTCAATAATATTCACATCGATGATCTTTTCTGCATTTTTTAGTAGCTCAAGACAGTCGGGACTGAGATGGCGCAAGTGCAATTCCTTGCCGGCTCTGAAATATCTTTCGGTAATTTTGTTCAGCGCTTCAATGCCTGACATATCATTCACCCGACTTTCTCTGAAATCGATAATCACCTTGTCCGGGTCGCTACCCACATCAAACTTTTCTGCAAAGGCCTGGGTTGAACCAAAAAACAGGGGGCCATAAATTTCATAATGCTTGGTGCCGTCTTCATCGATATATTTTCTGGCACGAATACGTTTGGCATTTTCCCAGGCAAACACCAGTGCAGAAATAATCACGCCGATCAAAACTGCCAGTGCCAGGTTATGCAGCAGGACGGTTATGGCTGCTACCAGAAAGCCCACCAGGTTATCCCCGTTAGGCATTTTGTTGATGGCTTTAATACTTGCCCATTCAAAAGTGCCGATGGCGACCATGATCATCAAGCCGGTGAGCGCAGCGATGGGCATCTTTTCAATATATTCAGCGCCAAACATAATAAAGACTAGCAACATCACCGAGGCGACGATGCCGGACAAACGTTCCCTGGCACCGGATGATATATTGATCAGACTCTGCCCAATCATGGCGCAGCCGCCCATGCCGGAGAAAAAGCCGGTGACAAAATTTGCCATGCCCTGAGCTACCGCTTCCTTATTACTCTTGCCTCGGGTTTCCGTGATTTCATCAATCAGGTTCAGGGTCAGCAGGCTTTCGATGAGGCCGACACCTGCCACGATAAAGGCGTAGGGGAAGATGATTTTCAGCGTTTCCAGGGTAAAGGGGATATCAGGGATATGGAAAGGCGGAAAGCCACCCTTGATGGAGCTGATGTCACCGACATTGCGGGTATCGATATCCAGACCAAGAACGATGGCAGACACCACCAGAATCGCGGCCAGCGAAGCGGGAATAACCTTGGTGAGTTTAGGCAGTCCCCAGATGATGATCATGGTCAGCAGCACCAGGCCAAGCATGATGTGCAGTTGCGAGCCAATCATCCAGTCGAGTTCACCATCAGCACCGCTGACCTTGAAGGACGCGAGCTGGGCGAGAAAGATAACAATCGCCAGGCCGTTAACAAAACCAAACATGACCGAGTGCGGTACCAGTCGAATAAACTTGCCGAGCTTGAACAAGCCTGCTGTCATCTGGATAAGGCCGGCAAGAATAACGGTGGCGAAGATGTATTCGACGCCGTGACTTTGTGCCAGGCTGACAATGACCACCGCAATAGCCCCGGTGGCACCGGATATCATGCCTGGGCGCCCACCAAATACAGCGGTAATCAGGCCAATGCTGAAGGCGGCATAGAGTCCGGTAAGCGGAGACAGTCCGGCGATCAGGGCAAAAGCAATGGCTTCAGGGACCAGCGCCAGAGAGACCGTTAATCCGGACAGGACTTCGGTAAGGACATTAATGTGTTTGGAGCGGTCGAACAGGTTTAATACGTAATTCATTCAGGCCTTTCTGATTTCAATACAATACAACGCCGAAACAAGGAGCTTTTCGGAAAATGAGTACTTGGGATCTTTGGGGTAGGCTGATTGAATTAGCCGACATCAGGACAGGGAAGTACAACGAAGGCGCGCACTTTACACTATCAGGCCATCAAGTTAAAGGCAGAGGTCGAATGAACAGTATGAGCAGGCAAGATTATTGAGTTGCAATAAAAGTTGGCGTCTTGCAGACGCCTTGTCGGATGCGCTGCGCTTATCCGACCTACACAAAGCTAAATCCTTCGTAGGTCGGATAAGGCTCGCAGAGCCGCCATCCGACATGGCGGGTTAAATTACTGCAACAAACGCTACTTACCAACAGCATCCCAAAGCATGGCTTTGGTTTGTGGTTCAGCGCTGGCGTGTACATTGATATAGCGTTCAAAGTCAGTAACACCGAGTTTTTCCAAAGCCGGTACCAAGGCCTGAACATGGTCGTTACCGACACCGCCCGGTGCTGGCAGGGAAAAATCACCCTGGAACAAGACTTTCTCTCTGGGAATATAAGCCACCATCAAGCCATTGGAATGCGGCGCTGGATAAATGTGGTACATCTCAACAGTTCGATTGCCATCGGTGTATACAGCTTTGGTATCTACCGCTTCTACCCATACTTTCTGCGGGTTTCTGGCCAGCGCATCATCCAACAGGGTGCGCGGTGTATTGAGAGCGCGCTCGAAGAATTCCTGATTGTTAGCCTGGGTAATAATCGTAGCTCCTTCGGCAACTACCACCGGCAAGCCGGCAGTATGATCAGAGTGGGGATGGGTATTCATTATGTAGCGAATGGGCTTGCCGGGAATCAGCCGTTTCGCCTCTTCTATATAGGCCGCAATTACCGCATGACTGGCACCGGCTTCCAGCATCATGATGTGATCTTCAAATTCAACGATCAGGGAATCATAACTGCCCGGGCCTGAGTTCAGGCGATAGAAGCCATCACCCAGTCTCTCTGGTGTGACATTGACCGGTCCACCGCCGCCAAAGCCACGTCCGCTGGACTCAGGTGCTGGCAACATGGAGGCAACATTACGCATATTGGCATCCGCCGCGGTGATATCCACTTCAAAGAAAGGCCAGCCACCCCGGGTTTGTGAAATCTGGGTCGGTGCCAGAAAACCGCCAAAGTCGCGCCAGCCGTCGTAGGACGCCAGAATATGCATGTCGCCCATGATGTTGTCACCCACCCAGGTTTCCACATGTTCGACAAGGTTGTCATCATTCAGGTAGCCGTTGACTACATAGCTTGCGCCTGAGGGCGCTTTCACTTCAGGACTCCAGCTCAATACCCTATAGCTGTTGCCATTCAACGTGCGGCGGTTGGAAGTAGCCCCGTTTTCAGCGGCGCCTTTGAGGAATCCCCAGGGCGTAATATATAGCTCCAGCGAATTGGCCCAGGACTCGGACAGATCGGCCTGCTCTGAAGTCACCTGCTGGAAAAACGTACCGGCACTGACAGCCGTAGAGCCGCCGGAACCGATATTCATGGTAGCGCCGGTATGACGCATGGCCGGTGCGCCCAGGTCGATGACACTGACGTAATCGGTAATGGGACGCATTGGATTATGTGTGTCGTTACAGATCAATGACACGGCGCTGGCACCGCATTGCTGAAAAGCAACATTTCTTGCTGATCCCGAATAGGTGATCGAGCGAATATTGCCCAATACCGCGCGGGCATCGGCAATCAAGGTTTCGGCATTCTGTGCCATCGCGCTGGCCGATAAAAATGAAAGGCCAAACGACAGGCAAATAGTAGCGAGTATATTTTTATTCTTAAGCACGATAATTTCCCCCTAAACTGGTATATCCAGATTTGAACGCTCGATTCTACAGGGAATTGTGAATGGAGTTAAAGCCCTGGATGGTATGAGGAGCGGCTTGTACCTATACTGCTTCTTATATTGAAGAAGTAGAATAATAGAAAAGGGCATATCAATTGTCTGATTTCAGGGGGCAACAATGGTTAAAAACGGGTGCAGTGCTATTTATAGTTTGGCTGGAAGGTTATTCCTTGCTATGACAATGCTTCACGGATTGCCGGCAGCGGCGCAACAGGTTGCTGCCATGAATTTTGTCAGCGTGGGCAGGGGGGCACCTTTGAGCCCGGCTATTCCAGGCCCAACAAGGACGAACCCCGGGCAACTGGAAGCCTACCCGCCCGCAGAGATTCCTGGCTACCCGGAACAATACTGGATGGTTGGCCCGTTCAGGGATGGAGAGATCGGTGTGGACAGGGGAGTGATTCATGCCTCAGCCATGAATGGCGAGGTTCCTGAAGGGGTTGAGCCCTTGCCGATAGATCTGTTTACCTCGGAAGATTTCTATGCAGACCGTGAATACTGGAGTGATGCGCGATATTTTCGCTGTAACAGTTCAGAAGCCATTCAGGCGCAATGGTCCACGGGCTTGATCGGTAATGATCCGCCTCGCACCGCCGCCTGGGGTTATTGCGAGCGCGACTACCCACGCGAATCCATCATCAGCCCCTATGCATTCGACACCGCTCAGGCACACTATGAGGCCCTGCTGGCAGAAACCACTGAGCGCGGCGGGCCAACACAACATACCTATGCCACCGTACCCGGTGACTGGAATGGCCGTTATGTCTGGCCGCGGGGTCAGAACTGGAATGCCGAGTTATTCTGGAATCAGGTACCCACCATCCTGTCGCTGATGACCGAGGAATACCAGACACGTTTTGTACAGGAGGCCTATCACCACGGCAATACCAATGCGGCACAGTGGCCCGCCATGTTTTGCTGGCCGGAAGGCTTTATGCGGCGTTTTCATTATCATGGCGTCACCAATCAACCCCATCAGATACTGGTCACGCCTGAACTGGTGCAGATTCTGGCTGGCGATGCGGACAACTTTATTACCAATATTCATATTGGTCGCAGTTTTGATATGACAGGAGCGGTGCCAAGATTAGGGGCAGATGTCCCGCAATGGTACGGAGAAACCACAGGCTTCTGGGATGGCGAGGTATTGATCACCTGGACCTCGAATATTCAGGGCTGGAAAGTCCATGGCGGTATGGAGTTTTCCAACAAGCTGCAGGTAGTGGAAATCTATACTGCTAATCGTGATGACAGTGGTGAGGTTTATGGCCTGAATCATGAAGCAGTTTTTTATGATCCGGAGGCCCTGGTTAAACCCATTCGTATAGTGCGGAATCTGGAACGCCAGGGTGGACTAAACGATGGTGACCCGTACCAGTTTATCGAGTGCGTGCAATCCATTTTTAATGTCAGCGGTGTGGCTACACCGGTAGCACCGGGGGAAGTGATTGAGTACCAGGTGCCGGATATGTTCGGACGTCCCTGGGCAGAAAACTGGCGACAGTTTCATGAGCAGGACATGGAAGCGCCGGAAGAGGGCGAGGATATATTTAGTTTTGAATAGCCGCGGACTGACTTGTGCGCCTATTCGACTCGCCCGTTTTAAAACTTGTAGCGGGTAGAAAAAACAACACTGTTGAACCAGGCGAAATTATAGACATCGTCGGAGTCCACACCACCTTCAAGGGTACGCAGACCAGCGCCAATTTCCCAGTTCGGATTCAGGGTGTAGTCGACTCGCAGTCCCAGATCGATGGCGCGTCCGGGGCCGCCGGCCAGCGCATCCATTTCTGCATTCAGATGCCAGCGCTCACCCAGGCGGTAGCGGGCAGCAACATAGAACAGGGGAACCACCCCCAGGTCGTCATCATTAGCTGTTATCTGTCCCTGGCGTAATTTAATTTCTGCATCGCGAATTTTAAGGGTTCCGCCAAGCCACAAATCCAGATTCTCGTTTTCAATCATATGGTAGCGGTAGGAGAAGCGCCAGGAATTGAATTTGTAACTGGCTTCTACGGCCTCGCCAGACTGAAACTGTGCGCCGGCAAAATTGACGTCGGACTCCAGTACATTGCTTTCGGTATAGGACAACGGGGCAAGCAGGACTCTAAAGCCATGTTTTTCGTTGATGTCCCATAGCAGATTGAAGCGGGCTAATAGCCAGGGACCGCTGCCGGCAATCTCATCCAGCGCAAAACGGGTACCCAGATTGTCGTTGGGGATTTGCACATCATTGCGGGACTGCCAGCTGGCGCCGAATTCGGTTTCCACCACGATATTGCGCCCATCACTCTGAGCCAATGACAGCTGACTTGCCGAGACAAGAATCAGAGAGAAGGTAAGGCTTAAAAAAGGTTGCAGGGATTTTGTGGGGCGCATCTCAATGCATCTCATCTATAGTAGACGCTCGTGATACGTTTCAAATCAGCATATGGATTTTGCCAAAGTCACAGCTTGTGCCTTTGGCAAAATCAGTCTGTCAGTAATACCTACCAGATTTTTACCCGTTCCTCGGGTGGCAGATACAGGGCATCGCCCGGTTGCACATCAAAAGCAGAATAGAACTCGGGCACATTGCGTACCGGGCCGTTGGCTCTGAATCTTGAAGGGGAGTGTGGATCCGTTCCCACCTGATTGCGCAGGGCTTCGTCCCGGGACAAGGCCTGCCAGACCTGGGCAAAACCTATAAATATGCGCTGATCTCCGTTAAAGCCATCCAGTACTGGTGCTTCATTACCCGTCAGAGTCATGTGATAGGCCTTCAGGGCAATACTGATACCGCCCAGGTCACCGATGTTTTCGCCCAGCGTGAATTCACCGTTCACGTTCAAATCGTCAAATACCTGGAAGTTGTTGTACTGCTCTATTAACTGGCTGGTACGGGCCTCGAATTCGCTGTGGTCCTGTTCTGTCCACCAGTTACGCAGGACGCCATCACCATCAAAGTTACTGCCTGAATCATCAAAGCCGTGACCGATTTCATGGCCAATCACGGCACCGATACCGCCATAATTGACGGCATCATCGGCATTCATATCGAAAAAAGGTGGTTGCAGAATGGCTGCCGGAAACACAATTTCGTTGAGTGGCGGGTTGTAGTAGGCGTTAACGGTTTGTGGTGTCATTGCCCATTCATGTTTTTCTACCGGGTGATTTTGTTTCTCAAGTTTTTCTTCGTACTGGAACAGGGCAGAGCGCTGCAGGTTGCCAAATAAATCATCGGGTTCTATCACCAGAGAGCTGTAATCTTTCCATTCATCCGGGTAGCCGATCTTGACGGTGAACTTGGACAATTTATCCAGCGCCTGCACTCGGGTTACCTCGCTCATCCAGTCCAGTTCACGAATACTCACTTCATAGGCATCGAGCAGATTTTGCACCAGAGTTTCCATACGCTGCTTCGCCTGTGGTGGAAAAAATTCAGACACATACACCTGACCAATGGCTTCGCCCAGATGTGAATTCACCAGTGAAACGGCGCGCCGCCAATCCTCTCGCTGCTCTTCCTGGCCACGCATCACCGTGCCGTAAAAGTCAAAATTGGCCTGATCCAGCTCAGTGGTCAGGCGATCTGCTGTGGCATTGATCAGTCCCCATTGCAGAAATACTTTCCAGGTCGCCATGTCAGTTTCTGTAATGATGCTGTCCAGCGCTGTCATGTAGTCCACCTGGGTGACTACCAGATTGTCCAGGTCGGTTAGCTGGGCTTCTTCCAGAAAACCGGGCCAGTCAAAGTTGGGCATCAGCTCATTCAATGTCTCAACCGGATAACTGTTATAAAGCAGATTGTCATCGCGGGTGTCTTCCTTGAGCATATGCTCTGCCGCCAGGCGGGTTTCCAGCGCCATAATGGTTTCGGCACTGGCTGCGCCATTGTCTATACCGGCAAGTTCAAACATGGTTGTTATGTGCTTGATATAGGCTTCGCGGATTTCAACTGAGGCGTCATCATCATTGAAATAATACTCGCGGTCAGGCAGGCCAAGACCACCCTGCCAGGTATGGATCATATAGCTGTTGGGATCCTTGAAATCCACATACTGATCGACATTAAAGGGCGTGCCATAACCATATTTATTGGCATAGGCAAAGTAGCGCGCCAGCTGGCTCGGGGTTTCCAGTGCAGAGATTTTTGTCATCTCTTCCAGCAATGGCTCAAGCCCCAGGTTGTTGCGACCTGCCATATCAAGATAGGAGTTATAGAGATCGCCTACTTGTTGCTGTTCCGAGCCTTTGGCAAAGTCGCCTTGCGCCGCCGCCTGGATCAGTGACCTGACATTTTCTTCTGACTTGTCGCGCAGAATGTCGAACGCACCCCAGCGAGTCTTATCTGCCGGAATGGTATTTTCTTCAAGCCAGCTGCCGTTGACGTACTGGTAGAAGTCATCGCCGGGCTTAACGGAGGTGTCCATATTTTCAAGAAAGATACCTGATGCCAGCATAGCCGCTGACGAGGTGCTTGCGTCAGTCATCGAATCAGCGCTGGCTGAAGAAGATTGATCAGCCGGGTCAGGTGAACATGCTGATAGTAGTAAAGAAACCGGTAAAGTAAGGAATAAACAGTCAATTAGTCTTTTCATAAACAGGCCATCAGGTAGCAATTAACAATGGGGAAAGCTTAGCATAATTTTTATAAAGCATTCTCTGGCATAAATTGTCTATGCCAATGTTTGAGTTCACTCCAACACATTCCGCGCGCTGTCGCTTTCGGCTATCATACTGTCAGTTTGTTTACGCAATATCTGAATTTATCCTTGCATTGGGATATAAATAATAAGAGTTAGGAAGTTATATGTCTGATTTACCAGTACTGATTGTCGGCGGCGGTATCGGCGGTCTGAGTTGCGCCTTGACCCTGCATCAAATTGGTGTGCCCTGTGTTGTGTTTGAATCTGTCGCCGAAATCAAGCCGCTTGGGGTTGGTATAAACATCCAGCCTAATGCGGTTCGTGAACTTTACGAACTGGGATTTGGCGTGGATGCACTTGATGAGATTGGCCTGCAAACCAAGGAATGGGCTCTGGTTGGCCTGAACGGCAATGATGTCTATTCCGAGCCTCGAGGTTTGGCGGCGGGCTACCATTGGCCGCAATATTCTGTGCACCGGGGAAAATTGCAAATGATGCTTTACCAGGCTGCGCTGGAACGCCTTGGAAAAGATTGCATCCATACTGGCATGAAGGTTACCGGTTACAGGAATGATTACGAAGGAAAAGGCATAACAGCGCAACTGGAAGACAGAAATGGTAACAAATCTTCTGTTCAGGGATCGTTACTGATCGCTGCTGATGGTTTACATTCTGCTGTGCGTCAGCAAATGCATCCCGGGCAGCCGCCAATCCAGTGGGGAGGAGCTATTATGTGGCGGGGGGTTACCCGGGCCAAACCGATTCGAACCGGAGCCTCTTTCGTGGGTTTTGGAACACACAGGCATCGCGTAGTGTTTTATCCCATATCAGCAGCTGATCCGGTTACCGGTCTTGCTGATATCAACTGGATTGCCGAAATTACCGTAGACAACTCCGCTGGCTGGACCCAGGGTGACTGGAACAAGAAGGTTGAGCATGAAGATTTTCTCCATCATTTCGAAGCGTGGAACCACGACTGGATCAATATTCCGGAAATGTTAAAGGGTGCCGAAGAAGTCTTTGAATATCCGATGATAGATCGTGACCCCGTCCCGACCTGGGTTGATGGCTCTGCCGTATTACTGGGTGATGCGGCGCATGTGATGTACCCCACGGGTTCCAATGGCGCCAGTCAGGCCATTGTCGATGCCCGTGTTCTCGGGGCTGCGATGCTGGAACATGGTGTCACTCCCGCAGCGTTGCAGGCTTACGATGCACAACTGTGCGCGGAAATTTCTCAGCTTGTCTTGCGTAATCGTGGTGCAGGGCCGTTTGGATTATTAAATCTGCTGGATCAGCGATGTGGTGGTGTTTTCGAGAATATTGATGATGTTATTCCCCGCTCCGAGCGTGATGAATTCATGCAGGGGTATAAAAACGCCGCAGGCTTTGCAGCCGACAAACTTAACGCAGCGCCAGATACCATTCCTGCGGGCGCAAAAGTAACAAGCCCGAAATCTGTCACGCAATAAATCAGATCATAAAAATAAATAGAAAAAAGGATAAAAAAGTGAAAAAAGGTGAAAAAAGAAAAAAGGGGACAGATTTATTTTTAAAATATGAAAAATAAATCTGCCCCCTTTTTGCTTTTTAAATCCGAATGCCTGGCGTTTTCGCCATTACATGTGTAAACAATGGCAAATCAAGAAGACTGTTGAGCCAGTTCCTGATTCCCGGTTGGGCGTATTGATCAAACCAGTTTTTATCAACCATGGCGAACTGTCGTATAAAAGGGAATATGGCTATATCTGCAAGAGAAATGCTTTCTCCCATCAAGTACGCACTTTGCTGTAAAGCTGTCTCCAGTACCGCTAAATAATCCTCACATTTTTCCCGATAATAATCCTGACTGAATTCAGGATGACGATCGGCGTATTTATACTTGTCCAGCCAGCCCTTGAACTCTTCATCATTTTGCGTAATCAGCTGCATGGCATGGCTTTTCTCTGCTTCAGAATAATCAGCGTACCAGCCATCCGGGTCATTAATATTCAAGGACCACAACATAATATCCAAACTCTCGTCGATTACCTGATCGTCGACAACAAGCACCGGAACCGTTCCCTTGCTGGACAGCTCCAGCATGGCCCGGGGTTTGTTTTTTAGAGAGACTTCGTGAATATCGATTTGTATATCAGAATTGAAAAGAGCCATGCGCGCACGAATGGCATAGGGGCAGCGGCGAAAGGAATAAAGCAATGGCAATGACATCGCTACATTGTAGCGTCTTGCTGTATTTCTTACAGTAATGGTTCAGGTCAGAATTCTCTGGCCTCTGAGGCTGTCACTGCCGACGGTGTAGGCCAGAGAAGCCTGCGTATACTCCAGCACGTCCAGCTCTGCCAGGGTATTCACTATATTGTAAAGCGTAGGCAGATCTTCCCACCTGGCCTTGTGCCATTTCAGCACACCATCGCCATTTAAGTTTTTCAGAATCCGGGTATTGCTTCCAGAAGCCGGTGACAATACCGGATACTCAACATCAGACTGGCCCCAGTCACCGGTTTTGGGAATGTACTTGTAATGCAGCAGCCCATCATGGCCTTTGTCATTTTGCTGGCTCCCAGGTTCAGCATTTTCCTTTAAATTTGAGAGCTGCATTTCCAGAAACTCAAAGCCCTGCCAGCTGGCCACTGTTGATGCCTTGTCGCCATCGATTACAGGGTCAGAAATATCACTGAAGACCTTGGCAAAGCCCAGCTCTTCACGCCCGGTGATGATGGGGTCGCACAGGTTTTCCCAGATGACGCTCAGGAAACTGCCCTCTACTTTATCTAACTTGCCCTGAAATTTTGCCGGGAATGAAACCCCGAGCATGGCGTAGCCACGGCCTGCCAGCCATTCAACTTCTTTCATGTGACTGCTATGGACAGTCACTATCGGTTCGCCAACAAGCTCGTAACAATCTGGTAGCAGCGCTTCAAGTTGTTCAGGATTGGTTCGAAAGGAAATTGAAAGCGTGGTGGTTTTCGGATTATTGACGCAATCAAAAGTACGCCCATCAGGCCCCTGCCGTGGTCCCATGAGCGGGCCAAAATGCGTAGGCATGCGGTAAATACTGCCAGGGACAAAGGTATAATTCATTGCTAAACATCCACCGGCGGAAAAGGCTGGCCCTTGTGCTTATAAGGCAGGGCTTCTGTGAGTACGAAAACAATACGGCAGGGTTCGTCGCCCAAGGTACGCCAGAGATGAATGGTGCCACGCTGCACACAGATATCACCGGCATTGAGGACAGTGGTGGTATTGTCATCCAGTTCCAGTTCTACGGATCCTGACAGCACGATGCCGTAATCGAGACTATTGGTGCGGTGCATTGGCGACTCACCTCCAGGCAGCATGTCCACAATACGAATGACCGAACCATGTTTGAGAGTCAGGCCGGCATCGCGTTCGCGCCCGTCGGTGTCGTCGTTGTTATCTGCCGGTAAAACAGGGCTGGTCCAGAGCAGGGAAAAGGCAGCATCACCGGAGGGAATGTTTTCAGGTTGAAACTGTTGATCGGAAATAAAAACTGCCTGACCTTTTTCATTATGCCCGGTCACTACGCGCCGGACTTTCTCAGGTTCGGAATTTTTCACTGGTTATTTCCTTGTCAGGGTTGTTTGACTACTCGC
Organism: Gammaproteobacteria bacterium; assembly: GCA_030828385.1. Lineage (GTDB taxonomy): Bacteria > Pseudomonadota > Gammaproteobacteria > Pseudomonadales > Pseudohongiellaceae > Eutrophocola. The sequence continues at coordinate 6,378 of JAURCS010000030.1, read as the reverse complement.
TGATCAAGCGTGCCGAATAACAGGGAGCCATCCGGGTGCGACACCTGCATGCGGATTCGGTCGCCGAATTTCATGAATGCGGTTTTGGGCTCCCCTTCATCGATCATTTCAATACCACGCCTTTCAGAGATGCAGGTAGAACCAACCTCGCGAAAGTTGTCGTTGGACACGGTGCCTGAGCCAATGATGGTGCCGGCACAAAGAGGTCTGGTGGCCGCCGCATGGGCGATCAGTTCATGAAAGCCTACTTCCATGGTGGCGCCATTGGGATGGCCAAAGCGCTTTTCATTCCAGTCCACCACCATATCAAGATGGAGTCTGCCGTCGTGCCAGGCCTCTCCTGCTTCTGAGGGGGTGATGGCAAAGGGGGCCATTGAGCAGGCCGGTTTGGCCTGAATCCAGCCAAAACCGGTTTTCATTTCTACCGGGGCAAGGGTACGTAATGACCAGTCATTGATTTGCACCAGCAGCTTGATGTGGGCCATGGCATCCTGTGCTGAAATACCCATGGGCACATCATCGATGATCACGCCAAACTCGCCTTCGAAATCAATACCATCCTCTTCACGCAGAAAGGGGATGTCTTCGCCGGGGCCATGGAAAAGATGTGACATGCCCTGATACATCAATGGTTTGTCATATTCCAGGGGCGGGAGTTTAAAGGCCTCCTGCATGAGCTTGCCATGGCTGGGGAAGGCAGAGCCGTCCAGCCACTGCCAGGCGCGGGGCAGGGGGGCTGTTATGTTCAGTGCTGCGATCGATTCACCTTCGCCTTTTTCCAGACGTTCACTGAGAATCTGACATGCCTTTTCAGCGGCATCCCATTGTTCAATGGCCTGCTGCAGGGTTTGAAAATTATCTGGAACCAGATAGCGACTGCCATCACGGGAAACGACGACCAGTAGTCCATCAGGTGAGTTATTCGTGGCAGTAGCTAATTTCATAGTGGCTCCTGAAATTTTGTTTGTGCTTTTTTCTCAGATTAACTTGCGCTGTTGCTTTACTCGTCAAAGATGGCAACGGCTCTTGTCCAGCCTGCAGAAGCGCCTTTGATTTTATGCGGGAAACAACTCACCGTGAATCCGGATGCAGGCAGTACTTCAAGATTATGTAATTTTTCCAGGTGACAATAACCAATGTCCTTACGCCTTGTGACCCTCCCAGATCAGGGAGGTGTCTCCGGTCTCCTTTACTTTTTCGGCGGTATAGGAAAAAGGCGCATCCCAGGACCAGGCATCTGTGCCGGTAACCTTGATGCCACGCTCAAGCAGATACATGGTGGCTTCATAACCCATGCCACAACCGATATTGACGAAATCGGGATTACCAAGCGCTTTTCCTGCTGCGGTATTTACCAGTACGATATCCATGGGTTGTAACTCAACCTCTATTCGTTTCAGTTCGTCTTCAACTTCTTGCCCGGTCACCACATGTCCATCCGGAAAGTGACGAAAGTCCAGCTTTATGCCGGGACGAAAGCACCAGTCCAGGGGAACTTCATCAATGGTCATGGCGGGCTTGCCACCATCCATAGTAGGGTGGAAGTGCCAGGGGGCATCAAGATGGGTACCATTATGGGTAGTCAGTTTGACGGTTTCAGCGGCGGCGAATCCTTCCCCGCCCGGGTATTGCTCCGCTTCAACGCCAGGAAAAAATATCTGGGCTTCCTTAACTGTTTCCGCATGATTCTGGTAAGTAATCTCCGGCCGCATGAAGGGTGGATCACTGATGACATCGTTTTCCAGGTAGATGGACAGATCGACAAATTTACGTGGCATGGTTACTCCAAAAACTGCGTTACTATTTTGTGTAGGTGCCGAGGGTGTCAGCAAACCAGTCCGCTATGTAATCACAGCCAAAAGACATGTTGTCTGCTCCCACGTGTTCCACCCCCCCTTCGCGAGGAGTAAAAATCTTTAACTGGCGGTTGGGCGAATTCACCAGCTGTTCATAACTTTGCTGGGCATAATCGACATTGATCTGGCGATCCTCGGCACCGTGGGTTACCAGGAAGGGCACCTTGATTTTGTCCATCACACCATTGAGGGTCATGCCTTTGGCTTTTTCCAGGAATTCATCCATGTCCTGGCAGCCAAATACCCACATGACATGATTCCAGTAATGGGGTACCGGGTTTTCCCCTTCGCGATTCAGGCGTTTTTGCTGCACTTCAGCCCAGTTATGGTTTGCCCCCCAGACGGCGCCGGAAGCAAAGCGGGGTTCGAAGGCGACGGCGCGCGGGGCGAAGTGACCGCCCAGGGAAATGCCGGTCATGCCGATGCGATTGTTGTCGACAACATCCTGCTTTTCCAGCCAGTCGACCCAGGCTGAGGCCCATTCCTCACTGGCGTGGGTTGCCGGTAAATCATGCAGGCGCAGTGCTTCACCGGTACCTGGCTGGTCTACACACAGGCAGCTGATGCCGCGTTTTGCCAAAGCCAGTGGAAAGCCGCCAAGCCAGAGCATTTCCTTGCAACTGTCCAGGCCGTTACAAAAGACGACAACAGGACGTGGACCTTCTCCTTCACCGAGAGTCAGGTAGGCCGATAACATCGTGCCATTGGTATAGGGAATTTCGACACGCTGGATATTATCCTTCACATAGGCAGTGCCTTTGGAAAAAGCATTCAGTGCCTTTTGATAGGTTTCCTTGCGGCCTGGATGCCCGAGGCCCTGCATACGTTCCGCAGTCACATAGTAGATACTGGCTCGTTTGAGTTTGTTGCCGGCAGAAAACAGTCGGCCCTGCTCTTCATCCTCGGCTGCCAGTCCGGCAAGTTTGTCTGCCATCTTGACCCACTCTTCGAGAAACTGTGGAGTGCCTGCATCTGCACCATTATTGGCGGCGTCCTTGATGGGCTCGCACATGTCTATTATTTCGCCAATCTTGCCGCCATTTTCCATGGCAATGGAAATGGAAAGGTTCCAGATATAGTTGGGAAAGTATTCAAATAATGCCATTGCGGTATTGCCTTTTATAAATAGTTTGCTACGAGAGCGACGCTGGTGTTAACCATGGTTTGTCACTATCTTGGAAATTACATTTTTTTAAATTACTAAATTGGCTGTGCGGTGATCTTGAACATCTCACCAGTTGCCTGGGCATTATTAATGAGTGGACCTTCACCAATTTGCCCCTTACAGATAGCCACTGATGATTCAACGATATAGCGGCAGCGTTCCGCCCGCCTTTTCATGAAGGCATTGAAAGCCGTTTCTACAGACGCTTCATTGCTTAATTCCTCGGCCAGAACCACACTGTCTTCAATAGCCATACCGGCACCCTGTCCAAGGTGGGGAGTAGTAGCGTGGGCTGCATCACCGATCAGGATGGTGCTGCCCTGATACCAGTTCCCATCCAGCATGAGCCAGTTGAGGGGTTTGTAGACAACCTCTTCATCCTCTGTAATCTGTTTGGCGTACTCGGCAATTACGGGAGGGGCATTTTTGAGTTTGTCACGCATGGCCTTGGCGATCCCCTCGGTGGGATACCTTGGATTACCGGGTTCCGGTGTGGTCACATACATGTACATGAGTTCTTCCGACAGAGGCACCAGTCCGGTGCCGATCGGGCCTTCGTAAACACACAGGGAGTCCATATCAGCGGGGCGCTTGAAGTTGTAGCGCCAAACGCCCTGACCGGCAAATTCGGGTGCCGGCGCTTCCGGGAAAATGATCTCCCGGATTTGTGAATAGACACCATCAGCACCAATCACTACATCATAGTGCTTGCTCGTGTCATCGGAAAAGCTGACCTGCGTACCGCTACCATCCTGTTGCATTTCGGTGACAATAACTCCGAGCCGGATGCTTGTACCCAGGCTGATCGCCTTATCCGCAAGCAGTTTCTGCAGGGCGCGGCGCCCAATGCCCAGTTGGGCCGGGTACTTGTCAGTGAGCTTGGGGGCAGGAATTTTAGCCACCAGCTCGCCATCGGGTTTAAACACATCTATACGTTCAAAGGGAAAGCTGGCTTCCAGATAATCGTCAATAATGCCAAGTTGCTCAACCGCCCGCACTACATTGGATTGCTGAATAATGCCAACGCCATAAACGGACCAGTCCGGGTCCTTTTCAACGATTTCAACAGCAAAGCCTTTTTGTCTTAACGCTATTGCTGAGGTTAAGCCGGCGATGCCACCGCCAACAATCAGAATGGATAGATCTTTCATACCTTCCCCCGTTACCAAAGTGTTCCTGAATTTTTAACGTAATTTATAGCATGCAATCATATTATTAAAACTGATAATTCTTATAGGATAGTATCAATATTATTGATTAATGGTGTTCGGTGGCTACCAGGAGCGCGGAATCACAGCTGCAGTATTTATAGACTGTCTGTTACTGTTTTGTGCACTAACTGGCGTAGCCACTTCAGGCCTTCATCTTTTTCCCGGGCAGCATGATATTGGAGCATGACGTGCATTACGGGAAAATCAAAAGGCAGCGGAGCGTATTTCAGGGGAAATACACTGGCGAACTTCATGGCCAGCCTTTTCTGGATGACGGCCAGGCGATTGGTGTTGGCCAGCAGCCAGGGCAGTGATGAAAAGTGGGGCGCATGGATATCTATGCGGCGTTTATAGCCCATTTTCTGCATGTTCCGTTCGGTGAAAGAGGGGGTGCTGTTGGGTCCTATAGAGACGGTCACATGGCTTGAGTCAAGAAAGGTATCTTCAGTAAGGGGCTTTTTAAAGACCGGGTTTTTGTCCCAGCCCACAATCACATGGGATTCTTCATAGAGTAATTCTGAAGGATGGTGGGGGGACAGAAATTCCTGTGGCACAAGCGACAAATCAATTTCGCCATTTTCAAATTTGCTGTTCAGGGTGTCCTCCGGAAGCCTGATATCCACTTTTATGCCCGGGGCGATAGTCTGCAAAGCGCTGATGGTGGGGGAAAGCAGGACGGTGGCGATGGAATCAGATGTCATCAAATGGAAAAAGCGTTCAGAGTGCGCCGGGTCGAACTCCGTGGACATGGCAATCAGGTCGTCCACCTGCTGGATGACGCGCTTGACCTCCGGCAGAAGCTCTTCTGCGTAAGACGTTGGAATCAGGCGCTTGCCATTTAATACCAGCAAGTCATCCTTGAAATAGTCCCGCAGCCTGGCAAGGGCAGCACTGGCTGCCGGCTGGCTCAGATGCAGGCGTTCCGCCGCTCTGGAAACACTGCGCTCCTCCAACAGGATATCAAGCGCGACCAGCAGATTCAGATCAAGCCCCTTCAGACGCATATATCCCCCCTATATATAGCTATAAGAGTATAGCTATAAGAATTATGAATACATCAATATAAAAACAAACAATTGGATTTATATCAATAGGGATGGTGTTATCTGTTTGTGGAATCAATAATTAGGGAAAGCCGTCCTGTTTGCCATTAACCTGGGCCGCTTTTAACTTGATTTCGAACGCCGATGGGATATGAATAAGGACACTAATAATGAGTAAAGTTTTCAAAAGCATAATTCTGCTGATTTTTTCCTTCTCTGCTATTGCGGCGGATTCACCAGCTGGAGTATTTATTACCTTGGGTACCGCTGGCGGACCCAATGCTGAAGTGACCAGATCACAACCAGCCAATGCTTTGGTGGTTGGCAGTGACGTCTACCTGGTTGATGCCGGGGATGGTGCCGGTGGCCAACTGGCCAAGGCTGGCTTTCTGGTGGAACGGGTTAAAGGCTTGTTTATAAGCCATCTGCATTTTGACCATACCGGTGGTGTGCTGGCGCTACTTGGCTTGCGTTTGCAGTTGAATGCTCCGGAAACGCTGGATATCTATGGCCCACCCGGCACTGGGAAATTCATAGAAGGTCTGCTTGAAGGAATGGCTCCTGCCATGGATGCAGCCTATGGCCTGCCAGGGCAGACCTGGCCATCAAAACTCAATGTAACGGAATTGGTGCACGGCTCCACCGTTGAGCTAGCTGGCGCAAGCGTCAAGGTGGCTGAAAATACCCACTACATAATTGAGGGAAACGATCAATCCGATCTGCCCCATGAAGAAGGTTATGTCTCGCTTTCCTACCGCTTTGATCTTGCCAACAGGTCCATTGTCTACACTGGCGATACCGGGCCCAGCAGGGCGGTAACCGAGCTGGCGGCAAATGCCGATATTCTGGTGAGTGAAATGATGGATGTCCCTCTGGTACTTGAGGACATCAAACGTACACGCCCCAATATGCCGCCACAAATGCTTGCTGGAGTCGCGGCGCATTTGAATCCGCATCATTTGACCCCGCAACAGGTGGGCGAGATGGCGGCAGCTGCCAATGTAAAAGAACTGGTTATCACCCATTTTGTGCCAAGTGTTACTTCACCTATTGATGAGCGCAAGTATCGCAATATGATTCGTGAACATTTTGATGGTGAAGTT
>JAURCS010000002.1 GCA_030828385.1 Gammaproteobacteria bacterium | reverse complement strand
GGCTGGTACTCGTGGTTAAACCTATTGTTATAGCGCGCATGGATTGCGGTAGAAGTTTAGACAATGTTGGATTAACCAAAGTTGAAAGTCTCATAATTAATAGGAAGTTCGGAGCACTATGGCAACCCCATTATATTTTTTATAGTCCTGGCCGCTAATTCATTGTTGAAGGGATTATAGCCTGACTTTCATTTGAAAGGTTGTGCCAGTACTTATGCGTTTCATCGACAATGATCAAAATGAGTGATACGGATAACAATTGAGACCAAAGCTCCATAAAGACGGCTACTCAGATTCTGCCAGGGCAGAACTTAACAGCGCAACAGTTGCTTCACGATCACCACTATCAGGCCGGTTACGCCCACCTGGACCATTCATCACCGGTGCCAGCGCCTCATCCAGAGCTGTCTGGCCTTCCGCATCGACAATAGATGGGTCGGCACCGCGTTCCAATAGATGCGCTACTACTTTTTCCCAACCCAGTTCGGCAGCGTTATGCAGAGCCGTGCGACCTTCGTTGTCCCGGCCCTGAATATAGGTATCAAGCTGACCGGTGAAGGTGCGGCTACCGGGTACCTGGGCATTGATATCGGCACCCGCATCCAGTAGTAGATCAATAGACTTGATAGCACGTTCCTGAATGCCATCGAGATTGCCGCCGGGTCCGCGACCGTTCCCGCTCATGCCCGTGGCATACATAAATGGTGTGATCTGGAATACATTGGGCAGATCCACTTCTGCGCCATTATTCAGTAACAGTTCCATGGCTTCATGGTCATGACTGAAGGTGGCTACCATCAATGCTCCGGTTCCGCCGCGCATATCATAGTCAGCAAAGCGACCCCGGCCAGGACCGTTGGGACGAATTCGGGTCATCTGATGATTAACATCAACGCCCATGTCAATCAGTCGTCTGGCCACATCCAGGGCGGTGTAGGTTTGTGAATCACGGGGAGCCGTAGCCACTGTGCCACCAAAAAAACCTCTTGGGGTGAAGGAATTCATGTCGATGGCCAGATAGAGAGGAGTGCGGCCATTCATATCCCAGACATTGACTCTGGCGCCCTGATCAATCAGGTACATGGCGATATCAAAGCTCTTGTTATCCAGTGCATTGATTAGCGGTGTTACCCCATCCGGATTGGGCTGATCGATATCTGCTCCTGCCTCAACGATGCCTGTTGCACAACGGTAGCAACCCGAGCGCGCTGCATAGAGCAGTGCGGTCAGCCCACCGGTAGGGCGGAACTGGGCACGAGGTTCGGATGTCATCTGTCGTGGCCAGTCATCATGGACCGCTTTCACGTGTACGTCGGTACCATTTTCAAGGAGCAACTCGGCAACATCAGGATTATTCTCAGCAGACGCCCACATCAACGCCGTTTGGCCGCGGAAGGTTTCCACCGCATTGACATCAGCGCCTTTGGCAATCAGCATTTCTGCTATTTCCAGTGAGCCAATATAGGATGCCAGCATTAGTGCGGTCTGGTTGTCCTGGTTGGGTGAATCGGGGTCAGCACCGGCATCCAGCAGTAATTTTACCAGCGCAACATCTCCCAGTTTAATCGCCTCGGTTAATGGCGTTGAGCCATATAGATTGGTGGTATCAGCCACAGCGCCGGCATCAAGCAGAGCTACTACCAGTTCATGATCTACAGAATAGGTAGCCCAATGCAGCGCAGTAGCGCCATCTTCGGTGCTTGCATTGATGTCGGTATCTGGCGCGGAGATTGCGGACAGAGCAGCGTCGCGCTGGCCGTCACGAATAAGGTCAATAAGGCTGTCCTGTGCAAAAGTGGCAGATGACAACAAGGTCAGCAGACTCACTGCACAGGGCCCGATCAAGTTTATTAAAAGTTTTTTCATTTCCAGAAACCTTATAAAAGTAGAGCCGAGCTCAAACAGTTTTGCCACCGAAATTTGTATAGTGCGCCCATAGCCCCTTGGCTACGTCGTAAAGGAAACGATAGGGATCATCAAATTCACGATCAATCTCATCCATCACACCGTCTTCCAGCATATCCTGCGCGCTGCGACCATTACTGACCAGGGTCGAACAGCGTTCCCATAAATGCCACATCATGTCGCGCTCGGCCTGAAACTCGGCCATAGTCATGACTTCGCCATAGGCCGGGACGATAAGTGTGTCGGCATTTGCCAGTTCCAGAATGTCATCCATGGCATCCGCACGTCCGCCGAGCCAGGCGCCGGCATACCAGTCGAGCTCAGGATCCCGTAATGGAGAAGCCACATCACCTACTGCCAGAATATTGGCATCACGCAGGAATACATAGGCATCGCCGCGAGTGTGTGCTTCCAGCAGATAACCGTATTCGATGGTTTCCGATCCTGCCGTCATCTCGCCTTTATCTCTGAAAGTATGAGTAGGGCGTGCCACGCCAGGAAGGGCGTTTACCCAGCGATCTTCTGCTGGAATGTAATAATCAGAAGACAGCCATTGACGCGTAATTTCATGGGAATGAATTGCCGCACCGGCTTCACCAAAGAGTGCGTTACCGCCAGTTTGATCCGGATGATAGTGGGTATTGAACAGGGTGCTCACATGTTGAGCGTCAAGACTGAGTTGCACAGAGGGTGCCAGTGCTGCCGAGCCACTATCGATAAGCATCAGGCCATCGTCAGTGGTCAGGGCAAGGACATTGCCCGGTGCGCCACTGAGCAGCGTGACTGAATCGCTAAGAGCTTCGCTTGGCAAGCGGGTTGGCGCTGCAATAATTTGTGGAGCTGGCTGTTCCCCGGCTTGCTGGTCATCAGAGCAACTGGCAAGTCCACCAAGCACAGGCACGGTGACCAGGCCATGTAAACCAGCCTTCAGAATGGTTCTACGCTCGTTCTTCTTCATAAACAGCCTGCTCATTATTTCTGTTCTTATACTTCTTTGGATATCTTTTAAACTTCGGCGATGGTTCCGGTGCTGTTGCCAAAACTTTCCTGAGGGATGCCCAGTCTTTCGAGAATCGTCAGGTGCACATTGGCTAGCGGGGTACGCTCAGGCAGGATAATGTTCTTGCCACCTCTGACAGCGCCGCTGGCACCGCCCATAAGAATTGCCGGTAGCGGATAATTGTCATGCTGATTACTGTTGCCCATATTGGAGCCATACAGGAACAGGGAATGGTCCAGTATGCTGCCATCGCCGTCAGGGGTATCGGCGAGTTTCTGAACGAAGCGTGCAAAATGCTTCATGTGGTAACTTTGAATGCGAATCAGCTCGGCAATACGTTCGGGATTATTGGTGTGGTGGCTGGTAGGGTGGAAACCACCGGCGACATTCACCTGTGGATAGGTGCGGTCGGTGCCTTCTGCAGCCATCACCAGGGTGGAGATTCTGGTCAGGTCTGCCTGATACGCCAGGGCAATCAGATCAAACATCATGGTGATCTGGTCATCAAAGTTCTCGAACTCACCTACCGGAGCGGTCGGCACATCAATGCCTGACAGGTCCTGTTCACCAGCCAGCTGAACGCGGCGTTCTATTTCGCGAACGGTGTCGAGATAATCAGATAACAAGGCGCGGTCACCGGTACCAAGGTCTTTCTGCAGTGCCCGGGTGCGATCGGCAATCATGTCGAGGATGCTGCTGTTTTTTCGCAGGATCATTTCTCGCTCTTCCTGGGTGTCATAGGGTCCCATCAACTGTATGAAAACCTTGCGCGGATTAAATTCCATGGGCAACGGTTTGTTGGGAGCAGAGAAAGACGTGGTCACCGCATAAAAGCCACCGTTGCCGGCAGCCACCTGAATAGTGGTCTCTGTCGCCAGTTCCATGGAAGGCAGCGCGGTTTCCTGACCCAGCTGCTGGGCAATGACCTGGTCCAGTGTGGTCGCAAGTTCCGGAGTGGAGCCAGTGCCAGGCCGCACACAGGAAAGCCAGGTCGCTGGATTGAGCGTATGCACTGAGCCACCGGCAGCAGTGTTTTCAATATTTTCGAATGTGGTGAGGTACTGTTTTAGCGGATCGAGTGGCTCAAGAATACTGCCAAGCTGAAAGTTGTCACCGGAACCCGTGCAGGTCCATTTATCAACCTCTTTACCTAAAGGCGTATTGTTCATAATGGTGCCATGGGGCAGGTAGAAAAATCCGGCACGTTTTTTGGGCATGGCATCAACCTGAGCCAGCGCCGTCCCTGCCGGTACCATGGCGTCCAGAAAGGGCAGTCCCAGGCCTACTGCACCGCTGCGCAGAAGTGTACGTCGGGACAGATGTTTCTTGGTGAGAAAATGAGCCATTGTTTATCTCCCTGATTCGTTTGTTGCGAGTGCTACAGCCGACTCGTCGTGGTTTTCTTCCGGACCCTGCATTCGGAAAGCAGGACTGTTGACGATGCCGGTAATAATAGAGGCAAAGGTGTAATTCTGTTCAGCTGATTCACGTACAATTTCTCGCACCAGCGGCATATCAAAATATTCAATTTCACGATTCATGGCATACATCATCAGACGTTTGGTGATGGTAGCAGGCAGCTGATCTTCCCTGCTTAACAGATGCTCGCGCAGTTCGCTCGGGCCATTAATTTCTATGCCGCTATTGAGAATGGTAGAGGCATCAATGACAGCATTGGCCTGACGGTCAACATCGCGCCAGCGTCCGGTAAGGTCAAAATTCTCCAATGCCAGTCCGGGCGGATCGATGGCGCCATGACAGGCCTGACAGGTTGGGTTCTCGCGGTGTACTTCCAGTCTGGCACGAACAGTAGTAGGGGCTTCACCTTCGCGGATCGAAAGGTCCACTTCCACGTTCGGAGGCGGTGGTGCCGGCGGTGTTCCGAGGATGCGATCCAGGACCCAGGCACCGCGCAACACCGGCGAGGTGCGATCGCCGTAAGAGGTTCTTAGCAGGGTGGCCCCTTTGCCGAGCAAGCCCCAGCGCTTGTCATCCTCAAGGGTGACGCGACGGAACTGGCTGCCAAGGACGCCTTCAATACCGTAGTGACGAGCCAGTGAGTCATTAAGGTAGGTCCAGTCAGCGGTGAGCAATTCATGCACGCTGCGGTTCTCCAGTAGCACGCTGGCCAGAAATAGACGGATTTCTCTCTCGAAGTTGGTGCGCATGGCATCATTAAAACCCCGCTCGGTAGGCTGGACTGCATCCAGTTCATCAAGGTTAAGCCAGGCCAGAGCAAAATTTTCGATCAATGAATTGGCGCGCGGATCTGCCAGCATACGCAGAACCTGAGCCGCCATGACTTCAGGATCGGAAAGCTTGCTTTCGGAGGCCAGTGCAATCAATTCTTCATCGGGGCCCTGGCTCCACATGAAGAAAGACAGGCGCGATGCCAGCTCCACATCATTAAGTACTCTGGGCTCGTTTGAGGTAATTTTTAATGAGCGAAAGAGGAAATCAGGGCTTGAGAGTATGGCCGTTACCAGTTCAATTACGCCTGCATCGAAACCGCCGGCTTCAGCACTCCCGACTTCATAGAACGGCATCAACCATTCCAGGTCTTCATCGGTCACCGGACGACGGAAAGCTTTGGTGGCCAGATTTCGTGCAATGTTTTCTGCACAGGGACGTTCTTCTGCCAATTCCGAGGGCTGGCAGGTGAAAATTCTTTCCCGACTTTCGCTGAGGGAAAGGCCGGTAGGGTTAAACGGCCCTTCAACTTCGACGCCGAGACCGATTCTGGGCATACCGGATACTCTGCCATTACCGGTAGCATTGTTGCTGGCGCCCCAGGAGCGCTCAATAAAGGTAACGATCACTTCATGGGTGCCTACTTCGACATCCGCGGAAAGCCCTGCCAGTTTTGCCAGGATGACATCACCGCCAACAACGCCGTCGCGGGTTGCTATAGCCAGGTCTTCCGGGCCACCAATATCGATACGGTTTACTTCCTTGCCATCAACCAGGATAACCATGGTGGCAGCAGTTTCCATACCGCGGGGATAGAGGCCGGCATCAATATCAAGAATACTGAAGCGATATTCACCGTCCGAGGGAAAGAAGTGAGTGAAGCGCATGCCGCCACGGGTGCCCAGAGGAAAGCCATCAATGTGGTCACGGGAGACATTGCTGCCAAAACCACGATCGGGCAGTGGATGAAACACGTTGGCAAATTTGGGTACCGGGGCGCCTACCGCTTCGGTGGCGACCAGGCGTGTAGCCGCGATATATTGTTCCAGAAAAGAAGGGGATGAGCCCAGCGCGTTGGCAATATTATCGAAACCTTCCACTTCAATTTCACTGGGCAGTAACTGGGCAGGGTCAACTTCCACTGCCAGCAGGTCTTCCACGATTGTCGCGAATTCGGTTCGGTTAAGACGCTGAACCGGCACATGGCCGATATGCATTTCTTCCAGACTGGAGTCGATAGAGGTTTCCAGTGAGCTGACCAGGGTGTCAACTTCAACCTGGCTGGGTTGCATTGCTCCGGTGGGTGGCATCAGGCGACCACGCAGCTTGTTGATTGCCATTTCCCAGGTTTCATGATCCTGGGTGAGTTGATTCATGTCCATCAGGTCGAAAGCAATGCCACCGGAATAATCTTCAAGATTATGACAGTCGACACAATAGGTTTGGATAAGGTCCTGGGCGGAATCCTGGGCGTTGGCAGATTGAAAAGAAAATGCCAGACAGATGAAAGGCACAAACAGACTGGCCAGTGCTTTAAGGGAACATGCTGGGCTATAGCCCTGTGCGTGTTTTGAACTGATTGCGGAGCCAAACATACTTTCTTTGTTACTCATGTAATTATGTCGCTGTGTGGTAAATTCAGATACTTTGTCGATTTTCATGGATGTCGCATTATATAGAGCTGGCAGTGAAAGTTATACGTAAGCGAGAGAGACCGCGGATTAAGGCAGTTTCTTCTCCTCTGCGCCTGACCGGCCTTTCTTTATTCCAGCTACAATACAGGCAGATTATAAAGGCAACTGTCCGCTGACTTTCGGCCTGGTGCCAAATTTCACAATACTTCCTCAATGAAATGCTGGATATTGCACTGCCCGGGGTCTATATAAGAATCATTAGGCTATATAATAGGAAGCGGGAGTGACCTCATGCCTTGGCATAAATCAAGAGCTTCTTGATAATAGGGCAAGTGGGGAAGGTAGTGGGAAAGAAGGTCCAAATATAGTGGAGTCAACGACATGTTTCTTACCAAAAAACACCTGAGTCGACGTGCGGTTCTCAGAGGCGCGGGTGTATCACTGGCGCTGCCCTTTCTGGACGCCATGGTTCCGGCAAGTACGGCGCTGGCCCAGACAGCTGCCGCCGGGAAGATTCGTACCGGTTTCTTTTACATTCCCCATGGCGCGATCATGCATAACACTGCCCATGGCCCGGAACTCGATAGCTGGACACCCCGTGGTGCCGGAGATAATTTTGAGCTCAGCAAAATACTGGCCTCACTTGAACCCCATAAGCAATACGTAAACTCTTTTGGTAATCTGGAAAACGCCGCCAGTGCCGGCTCTGTGCACACCATCGTTCCAGCGACCTGGCTCAGTGGCGTGCGACCGGACAGTGCTGCTGCCGGGGCCAGTATGTCCACTACGCTGGATCAGGTGATTGCCCAGCACATTGGCCAGGATACCGCGCTACCATCGCTCGAAGTGGCGGCTGAAACCACGGTTCAGGTGGCGGCTTGCGGAGGCGGGACCGGGGGCTGTTACTACTCCTCCACACTTTCCTTCAGAAACGCCAACTCGCCTTTGCCGATGGAATTCAATCCACGCAAGATTTTCCTGCAACTGTTTGGCGAAGGGGATAATTCCCAGGAACGTAATGCGATCATTCGACAGAAAGCCAGTATTCTTGATCTGATCGCCGAGCGCACCAATGCGCTGCAGAAAACCCTTGGCCCCAGTGATAAGCTGTTGCTGGATGGCTACCTTGATACCGTGCGTGAAATTGAGCGCCGCGTAAATATGGCGGCAGGACAGGATCTGTCCGGCTTTGATATTCCCCAGGCGCCGGTGGGTGAACTGGACCGATTTGATGAGCAGGTAAAACTGTTGTTTGATTTGATTGCGCTGGCTTACCAGGCCAACCTGACGCGTGTTGCTTCCTATATTATGGTGTCAGAAGGTACCAATCGTACCTATAACCACATCGGTGTACCGGATGCCTTTCATCCGCTGTCACATCATGCCAACGATCTGGAGCGCCTGCGCCGATTGGTGCGGATTCAGACCTGGCACGTTGAGAAATTCAGTGCCTTCCTGGATAAGCTGGCGAATACCCCTGATGGTGAAGGCTCATTGCTGGATAACTCGCTGTTTATGTATGGCTCCAATATGAGCAACAGCGATATGCATAATAATTATCCGGTCCCCAACATCCTGGTAGGCGGTGGTGCGGGGACCATGAAGCTCGGGGGGCAACATGTTGATCTGCCAGAGCGTACACCAATAGCCAACCTGCATCTGACCATGCTGGATAAACTCGGTATCGAAGTGGATCAATGGGCTAACGCCACCGGCATTATTTCTGAAGTTTGAAATAGCCATTCTGATTACTGATTGGGAAAGATAATTACTTGTTATGGAAATTTTTTCCCAATCGTTTTTACTGATTTTTGTTCTGCTAAACCCTTTCATCATGAGTGTTTACCTGCTCACGCTGATAAAGGAAGTCCCCTTTGGCCAGTTTGCGCGCATCATGGCGCGGGCCGGTTTGATCAGTTTCTGTGTATTTTTTCTTTTCGCCTGGCTTGGCGAAGTAATTTTTGACGATGTGCTACAGATACGTTTCCTAGCCTTTATGATATTCGGCGGAATTACCTTCCTTATCATTGGTATAAGGCTGATTCTGGGAATCGGGCCGCCAATTTCTTCCGTTAACCCTCATTCCACTGAAATCGCTGGTGCTATCGCCATGCCTTTTATTGTTGGCCCGGGTACTATCAGTGCTAGTGTGATTGCCGGCACCCAGCTTGGTCTGATCATGTCGAGCCTTGCCATAGCGGTGGGTCTGGTTTGTGCGTTGGGCTCGATAATCCTGTTTAAAAAGATCCATGATTTCGTGCAGACACGTAAAGAGAGATACGTGGAACGCTACGTGGAAATTGCCGGGCGAATCACTGCGCTGTTTACCGGCTCTTTCGCAGTGGATATGATCTTGAAAGGGATAGAGCGCTGGATCGCAGTTATTTAACGGGCGCTTGGAATTTTCAGTTGCAGTGTTTACTCTTACTGGGCATGGCCAGACAAAATATTAATAAGGATTTATGCAAGATTGTCTTCATGATAAATAAATTTTCCATATCTTTTCTGCTGCTGTTGTTGTTGCCAATATCACCCCAGGCACAGCATCATATTCCTGCAGAGCGACTACCGCGGGAAATGCTGGATGTGTTGCCACCCTCGGCACGTGTCATGGGCAGTCCCGGCGAAATGCGTATCAGTGACCGCAGTTGCCGTTCGTTGCCGGCTTCACAAGTCAGGCAGCGTATTGTAGATATTGCCAGCCAGGAGTGGACCTGGTTTGGTGCCAGCGTGCTCGACATGACCCGTCAGGAAGAGCTTGATGCCAATGCCGGTCGCAGTCGTCGCTGGTGGCGCACCAACTGGATGTCGGAAGAAGAGGCCAGACGTGTTTCCGATGATATTGCCGGTTACTGGGCGGCCGCACCCGACAGCAGCTGGTTACTGGAGCGGCAAAACCAGCGCTGGCGCGAGCAGGGCATTACGGCGCGCTGGCGTGACTTCTGGTCGGCAGCATTTATTTCCTGGGTAATGTGTGAAAGCGGACTGGGTGAATATGACAAGTTTCAGCGCGCCATTGCTCATCATTCCTATATTGATCAGGCCATTCGTGCCCGTGATGGCCTGGAACCGCAGGCAGCTTACATAGCCTATGATATCGGTGAGGCTGAGATACTGCCTGGTGACATGCTTTGCCGAGGCAGTCGCCCGGAATATAGAAACCTTGAGCAGCGCAGAGGGCAAATGGGCGAAGGTGCCAGAACCCATTGTGATGTGGTGGTGGAGCTGGATGCTGAAAATAAACAGATAAAAGTGATCGGTGGCAATGTCAGGGGGGCGGTGAGGATGAAGTTGTTGCCAGCGATACCCTCTCCGGACTCGTACCTGCAACCTGCAGCTTACGGGGAAAGAAGCATTTTTGCCCACCTGAAACTTAGTACTGGTAATAAAGACTTTGCGATAAAAAACATAAAACCGGTTTCTTCAAAGTCTGGGTAAGAGACTGGCCTAAACAGAACCCGCTACGCAGAAGTCTGGGTAGCGGGTTTTTTTTGGAAAAAAGTCGGAATTCGAGACCTGGTTCACATTAGTAGGGGGTAAAAACAAACGACAGGAATAACTCCCATATTTTCAACTGCGAAACTCAAATATGGTTATAAACCCAGCAATAATGCGGGGTATGGCAAAATGCTATCATTTGCTTATATACTGACCATCGAGAGTTAACTTCACCCTGAATCTCACTTTCACCGGCAGCTGTAAGGGAATATCACAAGAATTAAGAACCGGGAAACAGGTTAGATCATGGAAAGTCTGAAGGTTTCAAAACCGGCTGATGGCAGCCGTGTACTCCAGTATGGGGAGGAATCCCTGCTGATCGGTCAGCCCCCGGAAGTCCTGAAAGGCCTGCTGCTGCACAAGGTGCCTACCCTTAACACCATGGTGCTAACCGACAGTAAGGAAAAGGACGGATCCCTTCTCAATAATCTCGAATTTCCTCTCTATTACTTCCTCTTTATGAGCAATGGGCTGTTCGATGGCAAGAAGATTAACCTGGTGGGATGTGCAGAAGATATCTCAAGAGTCTTTCGTTTATTGAGACTGACTTTACTGGGGCCGACAGAGGCCGAACTCGAAAGTTGGGGGACACCGAAACGCGTCCAGAGAGAATGGCTAGAAGCCGCCCACTATCTTGCTTTGAAAGATGAGAGAGGCCAGGTGCGGGAAGTCGAAAGTTTTTTCAATGTTATTCCCTTCATCAATGAACAGGCCGAAGCCGGTTCATTTACCATTCTTCATACCGGGCATGACAAATATACGGTTTCATTCAGCGAGGATTCCCTTGAGGTGGACCTGAATGAAGACGAACATATTTTTCCGCCTTATCAGATGCAATCTGATTTCATTCCCCGGGATCTGGTCAAACTTGGCCTGGAAATTCTCGGCAGTGCTTCAGGCTTTACCGCCAATGAGCCCTGTACCGGTTTGGCGCTCTGTTATAACGGCAGCTATATCCTGATTGATTCCCTGCCTTATCTGGACAAGCATCTCTATGCCAGAGGAATCTCGAAAAACTCTGTATCTGCAGTATTTCTGACCCATCTGCATGTTGATCACTGCGCCATGTTTCCGCTTATTCTTATGCCTCACAAAGTTGAGGTTATTACCACGCGGGAAATATTTGAAATGGCCATTGAAAAGCTCAGTTGTAATCTGAACTGGAAAGCTGAAGTGGTGCGCGAGTACTTTCACCTGATAGAAGTGGTGCCAGGTCAAACACATAAATATTTTGGTATGGATATAAAGCCGCATCTAACTGTACATAGCATTCCTACAGTCGGCGCAACTTTCTCAGTTCAGCATAAGGGCTCTAAACGGGATATTTGCCTGATAGGTGACAACCATGGCATGGAATCCATCAGGGAAATGCAAAAACTGGGCATCGTCAGTCATGACACCTATGAGCATCTCAGCAATATTTTCACCGACCGTTTCGACTTATTGGTTGCTGATGGCGGGGCCGGGGCAATACATGGTGACCCTGTAGACGCATTGAATTCTGATTCGGATAGAGTGGTCTTTGTACATGTAGAACACCTTGCCCATCAGTTCACTACCACCTTTTCACTGGCCAGTTCCGGCAAGCGCTATATTGTCGTTGATGGTGATGATTCAATTTATACATCGTTAATGAATCAATATTTATCCAATTGGCTGGGTGAACCTTTTTCAGATCGCTGGGCACGCTCCATCCTGGCTGAGGATCAGGTAAGACGCTATAACAAGGGTGATGTCATCCTGGTACAGGAAGAGCGTACTCGAGGCTATGTGTATCTGATTCTTACCGGCTATTGGGATGTAGTAATGTTTGATGGGGCTGAATTCCAGACTGTTGCCAGTCTGCAGGCCGGTGAAATAATTGGTGAGATGGCTATCGTCACTGGCACCCTGAAGCGCAATGCCAGTGTCGTAGCAAGTTCACCTGTGACGGTCATGGTATTTTCAGAAGAAAATTTTAATGACTTTGTGGTGCGCGAAGGCTTTCGCGACAAATTACTCAAGCGCGGGGAAATGCGCACTGAGTTGAAAACACTGCCTCAGTTTTCCGAGCTTATTTCCACGGTGCTGGAAAAAGTTTCAGCGCTGTGTGAAGTGGAATTAATAGCCGCCCGACAGGAAAGAACGATTGACGATGATTACTGGTATATTCTGGACTCAGGTAAAGCAAGCTTCGAAGGGATTCCGCTTACGGTGGGTGATGAACTGGGAATCAGGCCTTTTTCCAGCAAAATCATCGGCAAGTTGAAAACTGAAACGCAGTGCCGTTTTATCAGATTCTCCATTCAGCCACTGTCCAGCCTTTTGCAGGGTACGCCACAACTGAATTACCTGCTGCGTAAATACCGTATTAGCGAAAACGATCCTGCTGTGGATTGGTTGCGTGGGGCAGTGACGACTAAATAGTCGCAAGTTACAAGTTGCAAGTCTCAAGCAAAACGTCGAGTCGGCAATGCTGCTGTTTGTTTAATGGCTTATAATAAATCCTTCAAAATATTTACAATCGCTGTCTTCAATTTTCAGGTTATCTACCCGGGCTGTAGCGGGGCCAATTTTCAACCAGGTCAAAAATAACTCAAGCGTGTTTTCATTAGCTTCAGCTTCAAGATAGACACTGCCATCGGGCTGGTTTTGAACAAAGCCTTTGATACCCAGGGCATCAGCTTCTTTCTTTGTGGAAGCTCTAAAATAAACGCCCTGGACCCGACCACTGACGGTGACATTAATATGCTTCATTAATGGATTAACCTGACTGCTTGATTTCTGCATCAGTAAGCTTGTCCAGCTGACGTAGTTTGGGAAAAACCATGTAGCCGCCAAGAGCAACCACAAAGGCCATGCCGGCACCCGCCAATACTGTTGTTACAGGGCCGAATACGGCAGCGATGGAGCCTGCCCTGAAGTCGCCCATTTCATTTGATACGCCGATAAACAGCATGTTTACAGCACTGACCCTGCCACGCAATTCATCCGGGGTAGCGAACTGGATCAGTGTAGTACGAATATTGACGCTCACCATATCCGATGCCCCATAGACCCACAGTGCCGCCAGACTTATCCACAGTGTGGAGGACAGCGCAAAGGCAAGCACCGAGGCGGCAAAGATACCCAGGGAGATGAACAGCAGCTTTCCCGCTTTTCGCATGGGAGGTAGCCTCGCCATTAGTAGTCCCATCATGACGCCTCCCAGTGCCGGCATCGCTCTTAACAGGCCAAGGGTTTCCGGTCCTACCTTTAATACATCAATGGTATACACCGGCAGTAGTGCCATCACGCTGCCCAGAAATACAATTAATAGATCCAGCGAAATACTTGGTAGCACAATCGGATTGGCCATTACGTAACGAATGCCATTTAGCAGAGGTTTCAGCCCTCGCCCTAATGGTTTGCTGGCAGGCAAGGTTGGCAGAAGGATAAACATGCAGGCCCCGGATGTGGATAAGGCAACCAGTGCCCAATAGGTCTTGAAGTCAATCAGGGCAATCAGCAGGCCGGCAGCAAAAGGACCGATTGTCTGTGCCGTGGTCCAGACTGAACTGGTAATAGCCACAGCCCGGGATAAATAATCACTGCTGACAATGTTTGGCAGGATGGCTTGCGAGGCAGGAGAGTAGAACGCCCGTGCACAGCCATGCAGGAAAATCAGGGAAAAGATAACGCCTCGATTAAGTTCGTCGCTGTTCATGCTGATAGCAAGGCCAATGTAGACAATGGCTTCGACAAAGGCGCAGCTGATGAGTATTTTTTTGCGTGGGAAATGATCTACCGCCCAGCCACTAAAGATAAACAACAGGATCATTGGCAGTATTTGCATCAGGCCTACCAGGGCCAGATCAAAGGGATTTCCGGTAAGCAGGTATATATGATAGCCAATAGCAACGGATAGCATGCTGCTGCACACGGCAATCAATACCCTGGCAGACAGGTAGAAAATAAAAGTACGGTCAGCCATCAACAGAGGTTTCTTTGCGTAATAAAGTGTTTGGCGCTTTGCCGGGGTAAATTATTTAACAGCGGTGATTTCTATTTCTACCAGGGCATCGGGAGAGGCGAGAGCGGTAACGCCAAGCAGACAGCCGGTGTGCTGGCAGCCTCTCTGTTTGAGGTTACTGGTCATATGATCATGCGCCTGCATCATTTTCTCCATGTCCACGGTATAAATATTCAGGCGCACGACATTGGTAAAATCCATACCTCCCTGTTGCAGAATAATCGCGATATTGTTGAGTACCTGGTCAATCTGTTTTTCCATGTCGCCCGGGAAAAGACTATGGCCATTATCATCGCAGGAAGTCTGACCGGCCAGATAAAAAGTGGATTCAACATCGCTGACTTTATTCCCGTGAACAAAGCCCAGTGCTTCCTGCCAGGTCCAGGGATTGATAATTTCTCGCTTCATAGTAAGAGCCTTATTGTATAAAGGGGCAGGATTTTATGTTTCTGTCCTGATTTTCGCATCCAGCATCTGGTCTATCCCGTGCCCAAGAGCCTGTTCTCATTATGTTTCTTCTAAAGATAGTAGGTCAATGGCGTGTAAAGGATAAGCTCAAGCACACTCAGAATATAAAAATACGATGCGCCAAAAGGAATAACAGTACGCGTGTTTTTCCAGATACTGATATTGCTTTCAAGATTGAATGACAGCTGCAGGCTTACGTAGATAAAAATACCCATTGACCAGCGTAGCAAAGATAAAAAAGTACGCGTAGCTCCGGCATACCAGTCAAAAACCAGCAAGGTTCCCCCGCCATAGGAAACAAAGACCAGCAGGGCATAACACAGCATGCCGGCACGACCATCAATCTCATGGGCGAGCCAGGCAAAGCCCAATGCCAGGCATACAAAAACTGCAAACAAAAACCAGCGGATGTACTTCAGGGTTGACCGCACCAGCAGGGGAATCAGGATCAGGATGCCACTTGCCACCGCCAGGAACTCTGCCTGGATAAGGTAGCCAAGAATTTCCAGGTTGCTGCCAAATAGATAATGGCCTTCTCCCCTGAGCAGGCTGTAGTTGAAAAGAGAGGCGACCAGAAACAGGGGGAGTGCTGCAGCCAGGCAGTAAAAAAGTAATCTTTGTTGATGTGGCGCTTTGATCAAGTGCCTTCCCCTGTTGCAATAACGCTTTAACCGTCCCGTAACTTTATAATCGAATTTACAGATGTTCTGATTGCAAGCAGTTAATTCTGTTAGGTATTTTCAATTATGTAGAAGCCTTGTCGGCTTGTACAGCATGTTTTCCACGACGCCCCGCTGCTGAATTGTCCGGCTCACAGTGTATTTGATTAATCCTTCGTGTTTGGAAAAGTCTATTGACATATTCTGATGACCTGGAGCAAGTATATTAGCTCCCCTTTTGCTAGAATCTTCCAAAGCAATTATGACTGCAGCAAGCATCCGTTTTTTACAGGTTAACTGATTCACATGAAACGATCGATACTACTATTTATGCTCTGGCTTGGCTTCTTGTCACAGGGGTTGGCGCAGCAATCAGCCATTACTGATGCAAGTCTGATACCCGGGCAACATGAGGCCCTGCTGAACACTTACTGCAGTGATTGCCATAACAGTGAAGACTGGGCTGGCAGTGTTGCATTTGACTTGATGTCCCTGGAGAACGTAGCCGGAGAAGCTCCGGTCTGGGAGGCCGCTGTGCGAAAACTGCGCGGACGCCTGATGCCTCCCCCTGGCAGTGAGCAGCCGGACCAGGAAGTAATCGACGGCTTTGTTGCCTGGATGGAAAGCAATCTCGATGAGGCTATTAGCCTTGACCATGATGCCATGGCGGGACATGTCCCGGTACAGCGACTGAACCGAACAGAATATGCCATTGCGGTAAGGGAATTGCTGGGTATTGAAATCAATGCTGCCGATTACCTGCCCATGGATATTGAAGTAGACGGCTTTGACAATATTGCTGCCGCACTGAGTGTTTCGCCATCATTTCTGGAGCAGTATATTAATGTGGCCCGGGCAGTCGCGAAAATGGCGGTAGGCCAGCCGGTGCCCAAAGTTGCCAATGCCTATTACCAGGTGATCAGTGGCGATCAGGATACTTATGAGGAAGGTTTTCCTCTGGGTACGCGTGGCGGGATCAAGGTCACTCACAATTTTCCTGCCGATGGTGAATACCGGCTCAATATTCTCGATCTTGATGTTGGCCTGTATCCGCGCTCTATAGAAACTGAACAGACACTGGTAGTGCTGGTAGCCGGCGTTGAAGTGTTCAGTGAAAACATAGGCGGGCCTGAAGATTTTGCTCTGGTTAACAAAGGCGGCGCTCCGGCCAGTAACCTTATTATGGAACGCTTCAAGGATATTCCGCTGGATGTGAAAGCAGGAGTACATGAAATTGTTGTCACCTTTATTGAGCGTGCCCGTGTTGAGACCGACGAGTTGATTGGTGGTTTTACCCCCTATGGTGGCTTTGCTTTTACCGGTTCACTGAGGGTGCCAAGGCTGCTGGATGGTATTGAGATCAATGGTCCCTTCAATGCCAGTGGCATATCCATGACTGAAAGCCGGGCCAGGATTTTTGTTTGCCAGCCAGAAAACGAGGCGCAAGAAATACCCTGCGCTACCCGTATCGCGGAGCAATTGGCCCATCGTGCCTATCGCCGGCCAGTGACCCGGGAGGATCTGGATCTGTTGTTGCCGTTTTTTGAGATGGGCCGTGAAGGTCCCGGTGGGTTTGATGAAGGCGTTGAGCAGATGGTTGCGGCCATTCTTGCCAGTCCGGATTTTCTTTATCGGGGAATTTCACCCCTGCGCGACATTGGCGATGCCAGGGTTTTTGCTCTCAGTGATCTGGAGCTGGCATCCAGGCTGTCCTTTTTCCTCTGGGGTCAGGGGCCGGATACCCCCTTGCTGGAACTGGCGGAAGCGGGCGCACTTGATAACGAGGAAGTTATAACAGCACAGGTTTCGCGCATGCTGGCTGATTCCCGTGCGCAGCATCTGGTCAACAGTTTTGCCCGGAAATGGCTGAACCTGGATGAGCTGACAGTGATTGAGCCGGATCCGGGCCTGTTTCCCGGTTTCGATGAGAAGATGTTTGATTATTTCAGCCGTGAGCTCGCTCTGTTCCTGTCCAGTGTGCTGTTGGAGGATCGCCCGGTAATTGAATTACTGCAGGCAGATTACACTTTCCTGAATGAAGCGCTGGCTCGTCATTATGGTATTGAAGGTGTCCATGGCAGTCAGTTCAGAAAAGTTACTTTGACCGATGAAAGACGTTTTGGAATTCTCGGTAAAGGAGCTACGCTGTTAAGAACTTCCTACGGTGACAGAACCTCCCCGGTGTTGCGTGGTGCCTGGGTGCTGGAAAAACTGATGGGTACGCCACCAGCACCACCACCTCCGAATGTAGAGACAGATCTGTCCGTGCCTGAAGGGCAGAAACCAACCACAGTGCGTGCCCGTCTTGAGCAGCACAGATCAAAACCCGGTTGTAATCAGTGCCATGGAGTTATCGATCCTATCGGACTGGCGCTGGAAAACTTCAGTGTCACTGGCAGGTGGCGCGACATTGACAGTCTTGCTGATGCGCCCATAGATGCAAGGACTGTACTGCCTAATGGCACAGCTATTAACGGTGTTATTGAGTTGCGCAATGAGTTGGCCAGCAGGCCGGCACAATTTGCCCAGGCCATCACAGAAAAACTGATGATGTATGCCATCAACCGCGAACTTGAGTATTTCGATATGCCCCAGGTACGCGCCATTGTTCGTAATGCAGCAAATGATGACTACACACTTTCTTCCCTGGTGATGGGTATTGTGAACAGCGACGCGTTTCGCATGCAGGCACTACCCCATGATGAAACTGAAAAGGCAACGCAGGTTGCCATTGCGAGCGGGGAGTAGGCAATGACTGGAAAGCATTTTTTAAACTCGAATCGTCGTCTGTTTATGGCCAGATCTGCGACGGTGCTCGGTGCTATGCTTGTGCCAGGCATATCGGGCGCGGCTCTGGCCTACGCAGTAACACCACTGAGTGAGAGAGTGTCGGTTATCAACGGCGTTGGCGCAAATGTGCTGGTTTTTCAGGCCGATGATGGTCTCATCCTGGTAGACAGTGGCGCCATGAATGCCACCGGGTCATTGCAGGAAGTAGTGAACAGCTATGGTGACGGGGTCAGAGTGAAGACTTTGTTTAACAGTCATTGGCATCAGGATCAGGTGGGTGGCAATGCCTATTTTGCTGGTGAGGGCGCCAACATCATTGCCCATGAAAAAACCAGGCTGCATCTGGCGACAGACTATTATCTGTTTGAAGAAGACAGGTATCAGCCTGCCATGCCGACAGCAGCTCATCCCCGCAACACTTTTTATACGCAGGGTGAGATGAAGGAAGCCGATGAAGAAATTGCTTATGGTTACCTGGAGCTCGCCCATACCGATGGCGATATCTATGTCCACTTTGGCAACGCCAATATCATCGCTGCAGGTGATGTCATCTCGCCCGGCATTGACCCGGATTTTGACTGGTTTAGTGGTGGCTGGATTGGCGGCAGGGTGGATGCGCTGAATCTGCTACTGGATATCAGTGATACCGATACGCAATTTGTACCGTCCTATGGCTCTGCCAGTGTAAGCAGGGCCTATGTCGAGTCAGAGCGAGATCTTATGCAGTTTCTGTATGAAACCCTGGTTGATCAGATTCGTATGGGCTTTGATGCGCAGGATTCCCTGGCCAGTGGCGTGATGGATAAGCTGCCAAGACGCTTTGATGATCCCTACAGGTTTTTGTATGACGCGCATAAAGGCTTGTGGGCGCATCATAATAAACTTGAGCCAAATATTGTTTAACAAAGATGCAGGATGCAGGATGCAGGATGCAGGGTGCAGGATAAAAGATAAAAGATAAAAGATAAAAGTGGGGCAGGTTTAGAGAATCATTATGGGAAATAAAGCCATTCAACTTTTTAAAACTTTCATGTCGAGGCAGGGGGCTTGCTTGTCTCTTGCCTCTTGCCTCTTGTCTCTTTCTTTCGTAACAAATGCTGCAGATTCTCTGCCGGATTTGATTCAGCAAGGTGAGCGCGAGCAGGCGCTGGAAATGATTCGTGTCGGTGCGGATGTCAACATGCGCCAGGGGGATGGCTCAACGGCTTTATTGTGGGCCGTCTACAACGTCGATCCTGCTCTCGCTGAAGCCTTGCTGTCCAGAGAGGCGGATCCCAATATCATGAATAATTATGGTTCCAGTCCTCTTGCCGAAGCGGTCAAGGTGGGTAACGTGGTGCTGGTAGATATGCTGTTGCAGGCGGGGGCTGATCCTGAAGCTGCCAATGCTGACGGCCAGACTATTCTCATGCTGGCAGCGCGTACCGGGGTAGTAGAGGTCGCTGAACTGTTGCTGAAATATGGCGCAGAGGTAAATGTGCTTGAGCAATGGCGTGGTCAGACTCCCCTGATGTGGGCTGCTGGAAACAACCATGGAGAAATGACGCGCTTGTTGCTGGAGCATGGTGCCGATGTCAGTGTGCGGGCCAGTGCCTTTGACTGGGGTAGTCAGATCACCTCGGAACCGAGAGCCCAGTACCGGCCCACCGGTGGTCTTACCGCTTTACTTTATGCGGCGCGTACTGGCTGTACTGATTGCGCCAAAGCTATTGTGGAAGCTGGAGCAGATATCAATAAACCATCGCCGGATGCGGTTACTGCCTTGATGATTGCCATTGATAATCAGCATTTTGATACAGCAAAACTATTACTGGAGCTGGGCGCTAATCCCCATCTATGGGACTGGTGGGGGCGTACTGCGCTGTATATCGCTATTGATATGAATACTCTGCCAGGTCGCGGTAGCGATGATAATGCCAGCATCAGTGTTACAGCGCTTGATGTTGCCCGGCAATTACTGGAAGCCGGGGTTAATCCTGATCCCCAGTTAAATTTTCATCGACCGGGCCGTGGTGGTAACAGTGGCCGCTTTGTGGATGATCAACTCACTACCGGGGCGACGCCGTTATTGCGGGCTGCCAATTCCCATGATCTGGACGCGGTGAGACTGCTGCTGGAATTCGGTGCTGATGTGGAACTGCCCAATGTGATGGGGGTTACGCCGTTCATGGCGGCTGCGGGTTTCGGTAACCGGCGCAGTATTTTGCGCGGAACTTTCGAGCCGGGCAGGGAAGACAGGGTAATCCCGGTTCTGCAGGTGTTATTGGAAGCGGGCGCCGATATCAACCGTCGGGTCAGCGATACCCAAAGTCATAATGCCCGCATTGCCCGGATGTCTACCATGACGAATCGCCAGGGGCAGACGCCGATCTTTGCCGCTACCAAGCAAAACTGGATGACAGTGGTGTCCTGGTTGGTTGACCATGGCGCAGATATCCATGCGGTGGATGATCAAGGGAAAAATCTGCTTGATGCAGCCACTGCCAATAATGCAGGCGGCAGGGCAGACAGGCTGCAAAGCGAAGCGATGATCGCCATGGTAAATGACTTGCTGGCTGGCGATTAAAAGATAACTGTCAGGAAAAAATAAGGGGCAGGAAAGGGAGGGGATGTAGATGGGTTCCTGCCCCTGGCACAAAAATACTGTGCATGACTAAAGCGTTTTGCTTTAGATTCGTTTACATCATTGGATTAGGGAACACCATAACCCAGGCTAATGTTGCTGCAGTCAACAGTGGTGGCAACATCATCAGTAGAAACATATTCTTTACTTTCATCATCTCAATTACTCCTTAAACTTAAATTTTGATCTTGTTGGTTCGCTTGATTCGTTTCGGTATTCTGAATTCTTTATTACTCTTGTCTGCTTTCACATCTGGTACGTTGCAGAGACCGTGCCAACAATATGGGAAGCATCTTAACTACATGATATATAATGATAAAATTGTTAATGGGTGAAATAAAACTGTTCTCAGGGGCTTGACAATGGGGGATTTATCGCCAAATATGACAAAAAATATGACAAAAATGGCGACGCAATGCAATTGATCACTTCAGACCATCCGACACTGACCTCTCCCATGGCTGCCATGCTGGACGGCTATGACTGCCCGGCAATTCTGGTGTCTGCCGACTATGAGATCCTCGCCACCAATTCACGCTATCAGGAAAGTTTTGGCGAAATAGATTTTTCCAGGACTAATCGCTGTTTCCAGGTATCCCATGGTTACAGTGTGCCCTGTGATCAGGCTGGTGAGGATTGTCCTCTGGGCGCCGCAAAAAAATCAGGTCATAAAGAGCGTGTTTTGCATATTCATCAAACCCCTCGGGGCAAGGAACATGTGGATGTGGAAATGCTGCCCATCCACAACAGTGAAGGTGAGCTGATTTATTTCGTTGAACTATTACATCCCGTTCCATTGGCCAGCGGCCATTTCAGTGACAAGCAATTGGTGGGTGAAAGCCCGGCCTTTAATAAAATGCTTGAGAATATTGCCCGCGTTGGCAAGGCCGATATAGCGGTATTGCTGCTGGGGGAATCAGGGACCGGTAAGGAGCTGGCTGCACGGGCTATTCATGAGGCTAGCGAACGCAAGGACAAGCCACTGGTGACGCTGGAATGTACCGGACTGACCGACTCGCTGTTTGAGAGTGAATTATTCGGCCATGTGAAAGGTGCCTTTACCGGAGCCACCTCCAACAAGAAAGGCCTGGCTGAGCTGGCCGATGGCGGTACCCTGTTTCTGGATGAGATTGGCGATGTTCCCCTACAAACCCAGGTAAAATTGTTGCGTTTGCTGGAAACCGGTACTTTTCGTCAGGTAGGTAGCGCCGAAGTGAAGCGATCGGATTTCAGATTAATCTGTGCGACCCACAGAAATCTGAGCCAGATGGTAGATGCCTCAGAGTTTCGTGATGATTTGTTTTACCGTATCAATGTTTTCCCAATTCACCTGCCCTCACTGGCTGAGCGCATAGACGATATTCCTTTGTTGGCCCGGGCACTGTTAAAGCGGGTGGCGGGAGGCAAGAAATTCAGCCTTACTACGGCTGCAGAAGAAGCGCTCAAGCTGCATCGATTCAAGGGTAATATCCGGGAGCTACGCAATATTCTGAGTCGGGCAATCGTATTAAGCGACACCGATGAAATTGAAGCGGACACCATCAGGGATTGTTTTTTTGACCGCCCCTCTGAAAATTTATCGCTGGAACAGGATTTAGCATTGGTAGCGTCAGATGAAGAGATCGATCTGAAAACACTGGAGCGCAATTATATTGCCAGCCTGATGCTACGCTATCAGGGGGACAAGGAAAAAGTCGCAAACATTCTTGGTATTAGTGTGCGTTCACTGTATCGCAAGGTGAATGACGAGTAAGTTTTTGCTTTTGAGAGTGTAGCCTCAGGAAACTTTTTCCAGTCCTATCGCCACGCCCTGACCGACTCCCACACACATCGCCGCTATCCCTCTGTTGGCGCCGCTCTCATGCATCTGCAGTGCCAGCGTTCCGCTTATGCGCGCACCGGATGCCCCCAGTGGATGACCCAGGGCAATAGCGCCACCATTGGCGTTTATAAAGTCGGCATTATCGGGAAGTCCCAGTGCCCGTGCTGAGGCCAGTACCTGGCAGGCAAAAGCTTCATTAAACTCAAATAAATCGAAGTCCTGAATGGAAAACTGCAGGCGTCCAAGCAATTTTTGGGTAGCCGGGGCCGGACCAAATCCCATGATCCTGGGTGCGAGTCCAACACTTGCTCCACCCAGTATTTTTACCAGCGGCGTCAACCCGTATTTTTCCACGGCGCTCTCCGACGCTACGATGAGCGCAGCTGCCCCGTCATTGATTCCAGAGCAGTTGCCTGCTGTCACTGTGCCACCTTCGCGAAAAGGCGTGCCCAGGTTTTCCAGGGCTTCCAGTGTGGTTTGTGGGCGCGGGTGTTCATCCGTGTCGATAATGACAGCATCACCTTTACGTTGTGGAATGCCTACAGGACATATTTCTTTTGCCAGACGACCACTGGCGATGGCGGCAGCGGTACGTTGTTGTGAACGCAGGGCATAGGCATCCTGATCTTCACGGCTGATGTTAAATTCCTGCGCCACATTTTCCGCGGTTTCGCCCATGGAGTCGGTACCATACATTTGTTCCATCTTTGGGTTAATGAAGCGCCAGCCCAGGGATGTTTCATATATTTCTGCTTGTTGGCTGAAGGCCCTGTCAGCTTTTGGCATCACCAGTGGCGCGCGGGACATACTTTCCACGCCGCCGGCAATAAACAGCTCGCCTTCGCCCGCCTTGATCTGGCGTGACGCCATGATGATCGCCTCCATGCTGGATGCGCATAGTCGGTTAACAGTGATTCCTGGCACTTCTTGCGGAAGGCCAGCCAGTAGCAGTGCCATTCGTGCTACGTTGCGATTGTCTTCGCCGGCCTGGTTGGTATTACCTAAAATCACATCATCCAGCGCAGACCAGTCCAGTGTCTTGTGTCGTGCCATCAGTGCCTTGATAGGTTCGGCGGCAAGATCATCAGTGCGCACGGAGGAAAGGGCTCCACCATAGCGGCCGATGGGAGTACGAATATAGTCACAGATATAAGCGTTAGTCATAAATTGGCCTAAAGTTGATGGGCACCATCAAAGAAATGAATTTGTAGTGCGAAAGTGTCAACGTCATCTACACATCCCAGGTTGACCCGGCATTGGACGGGTGTGTTGTAGTAGACATACACGCCGCAGTTTTTACAGAAGGTAAAGGGAATGCCGAAATCACCCCACGTATAAGTATGAATGAAGTCTTCTCCCCGAATAAGTCGCAGATTTTTCTGCTCGATTTTCATTGAATGTACACAGGCCAGGCGTTTGCAAATTGAACAGTTACACCTCAGACCCTCGGTAATTTCCGGGGAGTCAAACTCAAATTCCACCTTGCCGCAATGGCACGCCCCTTTGTAGACTTTTTGCATGGCGCTTAACAGTCCTCCTGATACTTGGCCTCGGTACTCTGGGCGACTGCTTCTTTGGTAAACCCAGGCATAACTTTTTTCAATACCATGCCCTGCTCAGTAAAGTGGAATACAGCGCGATCAGTTATCAGGACATCAACGACATTTTTGGCTGTGAGTGGCAAAGTACAATGCCTTTTTACCTTGCTGTTGCCGTCCCGGTCGCAATGGGTCATGGTGACTATGAGTCGTTTGGCACCCGATGCAAGATCCATGGCACCGCCCACGCCCAGCAGAGGTTTGCCCGGTACCGCCCAGTTTGCCAGATTGCCGGCTTCATCCACTTCCAGTCCGCCCATCACTGCTACATCCACATGGCCACCCCGAATCATGCCAAAGGACGCCGCACTGTCAAAGTAGGAAGAGCCGGGCAGGGCAGTGACAGGAATCTTGCCGGCATTGACCGGATAATCCATGGCGCCGCCACTGTCGGGTTCAGGGCCTACCCCCAGCATGCCATTTTCCGTATGCATGATAATACCGTCATTGCTGCTGATCAGATCGGCCACCAGGGTAGGGATACCAATGCCCAGATTTACAATTTCACCGGCATTGAGCTCCTCCAGTACCGCTTGCGCCATTGCCATACGGGAGTCGTCGACTTTTTTATGACTGGCAGACACGGAGGCAGATGAGCCCAGGTCTTCTTCACTGGTGTGTGCCTGTACCAGGTAATCCACGAAACAGCCGGGCGTATGAATGGCATTCGGATCAAGACTGCCAACGGGTACTATTTCTTCTGCTTCCACAATCACCAGTCTCGACGCAGTCGCAGCGGCCTGATTAAAATTGTTTTCCGTCATGCGGTATTGCAGGTTACCAGCGGTGTCAGCTTTCCAGGCACGAATCAGGCTGACATCGCCTTTAATGGGTTCCACAAAGACCATTTCCTTGCCGTCAATAGTGCGTGTTTCGCGGCCCTGCGCCAGAGGCGTTCCGGCCGAGGTAGGGGTGAAGAAACCGCCAATACCAGCCCCCCCGGCACGGATAGCTTCGCCCAGTGTGCCCTGGGGTAATAATTCAACTTCAATGCGGCCATCCTGAACCGCGGCCACCGCTTCTGGGTTACTGGTAAAAAAGGAGCCTATGGCTTTTTTGAGTTGACCATTGCGTAACAGGCGTCCACCTCCTAATCCGGGTTCGCCCACGTTATTGCCAACATAAGTGAGATCTCTGGCATCGGTCTCAGCGATAGCATGCAGTAGATGGACCGGGTTGCCGGTCATGCCGAAACCGCCGACAAGCAGGGTGTCGCCATTATTAATAAGAGTGGCGGCTTTTTCGGGGGAAATTTGAGGGACTGTTTTCATGATGCATTCCTGAGTATTCAGCTAATTGTACAGAACACCTAAAAGCACACAAATGCAGTGATGATTATTTAATGCCTGTTTGTTTCTCTGTCTTGGTCTCGGCCTCTGCCTGTTCCCCGCGTCTGCGTTGATCGGCTCGCTGTAGAGCAATTCGAATGGAAGGCTGCTGTTCCATTACTTCCTCTACATCCTTGCGATCAAGCACGTAGAAGGTACAGGGCGTTACACTGGTGACGGTGATCTCGCCCATCTGATATGTTTTACATAGCTTTCTGGCCTGCAGGACCGGTTCAGGCTTTATAGCTTCGGCGCTAACAACATGTTTAGTGGCTTCGACCATGATTTTTCCTCTGGCGCTTATTCTATAGATAAATCAGCAGAGTGCTGAAAATCAGCCGGCTTTTAATGCTAACGGCTTGATAAATATCAAATAAAAAACGGCTTGAGCCTGACAATCAATGTCAGGCTTAAAATCTGGGGAAAAATGTAATGAGTGCCGGTGCTGTTGAATATACCCGTTCGCTATTGTCCGCAGACAATTTTTACTCCTGACTATATTCTTCGCACTCAAAGGGGAGTATTTCCACCCCCGGGACATGAATCCATTTCTTGTTCAAAGTGACGGGTTCGGTGAAGTTGACTGGATCTGTAATCACCATTTCATAATCCAGCATGCTGCCCTCTTCGATAGGGGTAAAGCGTTCAGTGATCGATGCCTGCGTGCTCAGGGGAATGCCGGCCTGATCGAACCAGGGCCAGTTGATATGGTCGGTGTTGGCTACCAGCGTGTCATTGTCCCAATAGCCTGTTGAATAACCCAGCGGCGAGAAGGGTGTGTTCTGTGGCGCAGACTCCTGGTCAATGTGAATAGTGCGCATCAGGTCATATTCCTCGATACGTAAAACCACATTGTCACCATCGCGAATAATCTCCATCGGCAGTGGCTGCTCCATGATTAAGGGCATGCCTTTGGGGGTACAGTTATTGGTCGGGTTGTCGGTAGCCGGATTGAAGTTGGCCAGTACCTGTCTTGCGGCCGCAGTCATCGGATAGTTGTTCAGGTCATGGTTGCGATTAATGGATTCCGGAAACAAAAAACCATCGGCGCCGGTAAAGGTCCACATTCGGAACAGGCCCAATTCCGGTCGGCTACGGTCACCCTCGGTGCGAAAACGATAGGAAAAATCACCGATAAACTGATCCTTGAATTTCGCCTCGGCGCCGGTCTGCATGACAAATTCCCGGCCATCGGGAAGCAGTACATTGGTGGCAAAGGCTTCCTGCCTGCCGGTGAGTGGAGGCCACGCCGCAACCCGAATAGTCATCCCGACAGAGATGGCGTCGCGGGGAATTCCGGCACGCTGCATCAGGGTGGGCGAGCCACTCTCCAGATCCCATTCAATGGTCTCGCCATTGTCATCCATGGTTTCAAGAAAGATATGAACATGGGGGTTTTGCCAGTGAATATTGGTCACAATGCCTTCGATTTCCATGGAACTGCTGTTATCAAAACGCCCGAAAAAGCTGTGATGGGCCTGTAGCAGGCCTGGCAGGAGCAGGGCAATGAGAAGAAATAATTGGTGACCGGGTCTCATGACAAATTCTCAGTATCAGTGAATAGCCATCATGATACTTAAGAACCTGAGTTTTTATAAGACTATGCCTGTTAAGATCCTGGCGGATGAAAAACTGACGGTTTACGGCCATTAAACAGGGGGAATATGAATTTTTCCTGATTTATGCTTATCACCTCAATAAAGTGATATCGCTATGATATCCTGCCAGCACTTTTTGGTGGGCGACAGTTTGATAAAGAAAATTAATCCTGTTTTATTGCTGGTAGTGTTGAGCATTCTGGTGTTTCTGCTCAGGAAATTCCTGTTTCCTGACTATTCCGATGCGGCACTGATTGGCTTTTTTGAACAATTACTGTCTACTTTCGGGGTGCTCAGTATTGTCTATCTGCTGCTGCTCTATTTTTTCTGTTCTTTCTTTTTTATCCCCATTCTTATTCCGCTGAATATCGTCTGTGGCGCCCTCTTTGGTCCGTTTCTGGGTTCTGTGGTCAGCCTTGCAGGGATTCTGGTAAGTTGTGTCGCCTCGACGATCTCCGTGCGTTATGTATTCAAGGGCATGGCAAAACTGGCGGGCGGGCACAAAGAGGTGAAAAAATTTCTTAGTCAAATAGATCGCTATGGATTTATTGTAGCGATCATCGTGCGTCTTACGTTTTTCGTACCCTACCTTTTACAGAATATAGTTCTTGCCATGACTACTATCAGACTGGATAAACTGCTGCTATTGACCTTGTTCGGAGCCATGCCGGGAGTCATCAGTTACAGTTTTCTGGGAGCCGGGCTGGTGAGCTTTGATGATGCCGGGACTTACGGGCTTTATTTGCTGGTGCCGGCAACGCTTCTTGCCCTGGTAACCTTGTTTATCAATACTACATGGCGTCAAATTGGCATTGGTCGCAATCAGGACTGACGGTATAAAAGTTGCAAGTCACAAGTCACAAGAAAAAAGAAAAAACATATAGAATTGCGGTAGATAATTTATTTAAGGTTGGGGGGGGTTATGAAAGTGATACTGAATATTTTAGTGGGGGTTGGGGTTCTGCTTGGCAGCGTTGCTACTGTTGCGCAGGAAGATCTGGTGGCTGCGGCTTATGCAGGTATCGCGCAAATTGGCAAGCAGTGGAACGGTCAGGTGAATGCGGCTACCCAGGCCTTGTATACACCTCTGCAGAAGGAAGTTGGCTCACAGGGGCTAACGGTGCACAGTGATATTGCCTATGGCGATCATCCCTCACAGACCTTTGATCTTTGGGTCAGTGATGCCGGTTTCAGGGAAGGTGGCCCGGTGCTGATTTATTTTCATGGCGGCGGCCTTACCGGAGGCGACAAGGTCAGCGCGGCCACGGATAACCTGATCTACAGTAATGTGGGCAAGTTTGCTGCCCGAGTCGGGGGCATTGGTATCAACGCCAATTACCGCCTGGCACCGGAAGCCAGCTGGCCCGATGGCGCGGTTGATCTGCGCATGATCATCGAGTGGGTTCAAGCCAATATTGACGAATTCGGCGGCAATCCTGAGAATATCACCATCATGGGCAATTCAGCCGGCTCCACGCATGTGGCAACCTACATGTTCCATGAACCTTCCCAGTTAGCCGATGGTCCTGGCGTAAAAATGGCCATACTCAGTTCCGGCGGGTTTGCGGCAGGCACGCCAGCTTATTACGGCGCCGATGCTACGCTTGCAGCCGAACGTGCCCCCCTTGGCCTTGTTGACTCTTACCAGGGGGAGCAAATTCCCGTGTATTTGTGGAGCGCTGAATACGACCCGGCCAATATCGAAACCAGTGTTGCCCAGATGTATGCAAAGCTGTGTCAGAAGTATTCAGACTGCCCCATGTATACCCAGTGGCAAGGTTACAATCATGTGTCACACGTCATGAGTATTGATAGTGCGGATACGACGATCACCAATGCAATGATTCGTTTCTATCATGATGTTATTGGGGAATAAACAACAGTCACAAGTCACATGTATCAAGAGACAAGAGACAAGCAACCACTCTCTCGGGCTTCAACGCTTTTCTGTAGGTCGGATAAGGACCGCAGGGACGCATCCGACAAGGCGACTAATTTAGTCGCCTTTTTTGCGACTTGCGACTAGAACGCCCTTATCGGGTCTTCGCCGTTCCAGTTTTGCGCGGCTTGATAGAAGCGCGTGAATGCTGCATCCATTTCCGGGGCTGCCGGGATCAATTCGATAAATCCGGGCTCGTTTTTGCCGTCGTCCATATAGCGTACTCTGCCACCACCCACATCAGCCGAAAAGGCTTCCGAGAATCCTCGTGCCTGGTAGGCTTGTGATTCCGCGAGGGTATCATCCACCGCAATGCCGATATGATGAAAACCATAACCCCGTTTTTCGATAGTCTCTTTATAGACTGAGGGGTAATCGTCTTTGGGTTGTATTAGTTCGATGTTCATATGGCCGGCAAAAGACATGGCGATAGCTACGTCGGACCGGGCCTGCTCTCCACGATAGATCTGGTCAGGGCCGGTAAAGCTGTCCAGCAAAAACCAGGGCCCGGTTTTGCCATCCATGATCCACCAGTTCATCGCTGCCCTGATGTCCTCGACTACATAGGCCATCTGCATGATCTGCCCGGTTTTCTGTCCAAAACCAAATTCGGCCATTTTATTTTCCCCCGGTGTGGTTTGCTAATTGCTGTCTTAAGGTACCAGTTCGCTATTGATAGGGTCAGGTATCACACAGCCATCGACCCGGGCACATTCCTGTTGCAGGTATTGTGCGGTTTCAAAGAAAGGCAATGGTGGCGTGTCATTATAGGCTGGGGCATAGCGAGCCATGGCCAGATCAAAAGGTGTGCTGCCGGCATCATCAACCACCTGTTGTTGGGCGCCATTTTCAATAAGAAAACGAGCGACTTCTGTCCAGCCCTGTTTGGCAGCGCCATGCAATGCTGTCTGCCCATGGATAACCACTTCGCCCTCGTTGGCGGGGTGCGGTGTCTTGTCGCGCTGATAATCGACAACGCTTACTCCTGGTGGCAATGCCGGATCACCGGATAAGGCATTAATGTCAGCGCCGGCATCCAGTAACTGTTGAATAGCGTCAATGCTTTGCTGTTGCGTACGAAAAGCGCCCCGGGTTGGTGAGGAAGTATGACCAATGCCAGCCACAATCATCATCGGTGTCTGGCCTTCCTTATTTGGCAGATCCGGCAGAGCACCGTATTCCAGCAACAGTTGTGTACTTTCCAGGTCGCCCCCTTTTACCGCACGCATCAGTGGTGTAGCTCCGGTGGTAAGGACTTTGTCGGAACCGCGATCATAGATGGCGTTGCGTAAAGGCGGTACCAGTTTTAGCTGGATATTCGGATTGGCGCCGCGCTCAAGCAGCATGGCCGCAATGTCATGGCCGCTGATGAGATCGCTACTGGGAATATCAGGTCGACCGCCAATTGGCAAGGTGTGCAGATCAATGGCGTTAAACAGTGGGGTACGGCCATAGATATCCCATTTATTTACATCGGCACCAGCGTCTATCAGCGCTGCAGCCGTGGCAAAGTGTTGATTCAACAGCGCAACGTTTAATGGCGTGACCCGTTCCGGATCGTGGATATCAGTATCGGCGCCAGCCTCGGTCAACACGCGAACGCATTCGGTACACCCTTCGCGGGCTGCAAAGTGCAAGGCGGTAAAACCACCCCTGTTGTAGGTCAACGGACGCGGTTCGTTAAGAATGGTGCGATCCCACTGCCTGACAATACTGGTGTGGTTAACGTCAGCTCCATGGCGAATCAGCAGGGCAATCATCTCGGGTTGCTGCTGGGCGGCGGCCCAGAGCAGGGCGGTTTGTCCGCCCCATTGTTCTACTGCATCTACCTGGGCGCCGTTGGCAAGTAATAATTCTGCTGCCTGTAGTTGTCCGGCGCGGGCTACATTCATCAGCGGTGTTTCTCCTTCCGGGTTACGCCAATTGGCGTCTGCGCCATGGGCCAGCAGAATTTCGAGGACATCTGTGGCGCCTGTTATGGAAGCCTCCAGAATTGCCGAGGAACCATAGTCATTGCTCACGTTGGTTTCAGCGCCGGCAGCTACCAGAGCGGCGACCAGCTCGGCATCGCCCAGATAGGCTGCATACATCAAGGCGGTAGTGCCATCTGCCTGGGTTGCATTTACATCGCCACCACTGGCAATACTTTGCATCGCCAAATCAGCCTGGTTGTTGGCTACCAGCGTAACAATATCGTTGTCCGCCATAGCGGAGAAGACGGGAGATAAAAGAATGATAGAAAGCCGGAGTAGTCTTTTCATGCCTGTATTTTCTTATATATGTGTATTGGGTGATTGGCTAAAAATGCAGATAGTCTGCCTGTTCAAGTTTCACGAGTTTAGCAGAAAATTCCACTGCATTGGATTACTTGCTGATAGTGAAATGATGGACAGATTTGCGAGCTATAGGAAATTACATTAAGTTGCCATTTCTGGCCCTGTTTGTTGCAATCCATTGGCAAGCTCAGGGAATCAAGTATTTCCTTAATACTCACAAAAAATATTAGGGGTACTAATTAAAACAGGAGTTATCAATTATGTCTGAACCAAGAGCCAACCCCCTGCTGGAGTCCGGCAAGCCGCTTTTTTTTAAAGTAGCCAACGCCGAAATGACAGGGTTCAAGGCGCCGGAAAATCGACTGGGTGAAGCGGTCAGGCTTTGTGTCCGTTCATTGTCTGTGATGCAGAAAGAGGCGCTGGTAGTCTCGGCCCGCACCGGCAATGTCTGGCGTCTGGCCAGTGATGAAGGCGCCTATCTTGATGGCCTTGATGCGGCCCCATGTCCGCTGTCCTTTTTGACCACTGGCATGGTCTGTTCCTATATGAATGAAATTCTTGCCCTGGCCAAACAGCGCGGCATTGATATCAACAATATTCGTCTGGTTCAGGATAATTACTACACCATGAAAGGCTCTGCACTCAGAGGCACCATGATTGGTGGCGCAAAAGATGTGGAGCTGGATGTCCAGATTGATTGTGATGCCGACCATGAAGCGATCAATGGCCTGGTGGTTGATGCAGTAGCGGCATCTCCATTGAACGGGCTCATGCGTGGTGCCAAGGAAAGCCTGTTTACCCTGTGCCATAACGGCGAAGAAATCGAACCCGCAAAAGCCTTGCCAGTTGGACGGCCTGCTGAAGCGGATCCCGGCGATCACTTCGATGCTGCCATGCCAACCAGTGATGACTGGTCTGGTCTGCTTGTTAAAGGCGGTATCACGCCAAAAACTGGAGAAAGCGTTACGCTGGCGGGTGATAGTCTGAAAGAAGAGCAGGATCGAATTCTGCATGTTCGAGGCATCTGTACACTGCGCGAAGACGGCGTAAAGCAGGTTGAACAGCATTTGTTTAATCCCCATGGCTCCATTTTTCATTTTCTATGCGATGAAGCGCCAGTCAATGGCGGCAAGGGTCTGGCCCCTGATGCGGTAAGTTATATCAGTGCCGGTATTGGTTTCTGCTTCATGACCCAGTTTGGTCGTTATGCCAAAATTGTCAAAAAGGATTTGCAGGAATACCGGGTTATTCAGGACACCCATTTTTCACTGGGCGGTGCCAGCGGCGGAACCGGGAAAGCAGGAACCGCAGACCCGATAGAAACCCATGTGCATCTGGTCAGCGGGGAGGATGATGAGTTTGCCCGCACTATTCTGGATATATCCGAGCAGACCTGTTTCCTGCATGCTTTCTGCAAGGCTGACCTGAAAACCAGGCTGTCCATTGAGCCTTTTTAGCAAGGGTGAGGGCTAAGAAATAGCTATAGAAAATAATAATATTCAGTTTTAATGATTTACCTGGGACTGGGAGAAGTAAATGAAAAACATGGTTAACAAACTCGTTCACGCAGCGATCATGCTGCTTTTCTCAACTCTGCTTCAGGCCCAGCCTGGACCAAGGGCGCAGTTGCCGGACGTAGTTCCGCCACCCCAGCGTTTCGCGACTTCCACTGGCCATTATGAATATTTGTATAACAGCCATAATGGAGGCACTTCCCATAGCTATGATAGCGTGCCGAAGTGGGAGGGTTTGTGGTCTGCACAAGGGAATAACAGCGGCAACCAGCTATTTCTGGAGTCGCTGGATGGCAGCCCCATTGGTCCCTTTGGTGAAGGTGAGAATGTGGTGATAAAAGAGGGCGTACTGACGCCGGAATACGAAGCCGCATTCCAGTATCGACGGGATCTTGGCGTAGACTATGACCGCCTGACCTCATGTGAGCCTGCCGGCATGCCACGCTGGTTGCTCGAACCTTACGTGCGGGAATTCATCAATACACCAAGCCAGTCCTGGTGGACCAATGATCTGGGTAATGACACGCGTCGAATCTACATTAACCAGGAACACAAGAATATTGACGGTACCCATTATGCTGCTGGCGATTCCATCGGCTTCTGGGTGGATGATATGTTGATCGTGCATACCGTTGATATTTATCCATCGGATTATTTCCGTGGTACGCCACCAACCAGCAACCAGTTTGAAACTGTGGAAGTCTGGCGTATGGAAACACTGAACAACGGTACCAAACGACTGGTCAATAATGTCACTTTTTATGATGAGCTCAGTCTGGTTGAACCGATAACGGTGGTATACACTTTTTGGCCACGGCAAGACCTTCAAGCTCTTGGTTTCAGGATGCGTTACTGGGAGTGCGCCCAAAATGACAATACCTACCTGACGTTTGACGACGAGGGTAGACCTTCAACCCAGTATCGCTTGCCGGGAGAAGATGGCTATGTGGATCCGCGCGGCAATGATCGGCTGCGTAATCCTGATCTGCCCGCGGGACTGGTAGGACAGGAAAAAAGTCCTATTTTTAATGATGATGTCCAGTAAGCGCCGAGATATCAAAGGAGTCCAGAAATGAAAACAACAATAAAAATTTTAACCGTGGCGGCTTTTCTGATGACCACAGGTCTGGAAAGTGCCATGGCTCATCACAGTTTTGCCATGTTTGACCGTTCCCGCGAAGAGTTTCTGACAGGCACAATAAGACGCTGGGCATTTAACAGCCCCCATATTGCCCTGTACATGGAAACCGAGGATGGCACACTTTACAGCCTGGAAGGGGCTGCACCGCCATCAGTGATGTCTCGTTCTCCCAGCATGAACGGTTTCACGTTTCAGCCCGGGCAGACGGTAAGCGTGGTCTATTGTCCACTTCATGACGGCCGCCCTGGTGGCGCGTTGGGTTATATCATCGATGCCCAGGGAACTTTCTACTCTCCCAATGATGGTGGCTGTGGTCCAAGTCCGGACTGGGAAGAATGGGTTAAACAGGGATATACCTCGCGTGCCGAAGCTGAAGCAGCTCAATAGTCCTGTGAATTTATCA
The DNA here is from genome assembly GCA_030828385.1 of Gammaproteobacteria bacterium. GTDB lineage: Bacteria > Pseudomonadota > Gammaproteobacteria > Pseudomonadales > Pseudohongiellaceae > Eutrophocola. The sequence goes on along the minus strand of JAURCS010000002.1, from coordinate 90,960 downwards.
TCAACACTTTTTCCTGTGAACCGATTGTGGACATGCTTGTCTGTTCTTGCCGTTATACTTGTTGTTACTACGAGCCCCTCAAGTCTGGCACAACATGAAACCGGCGCTGATCTGCTTGGTGGTGAACGCGCCTTTCGGGATTACTGTGCCAACTGTCATGGACCTGACGGTGATCTGATAAGTCAGGTGGATCTGGGGCATAACAATTTTCGTCAACCTTATTCGGATGAGGAAATTGCCGGCATTATCATGAATGGCATTCCCAATACTCCCATGCCGCCAACACCGAGAGTCACTGAAGAACAGGCTTATATGCTTGTTGCTTATCTGCGCAGTCTGGGGGAACGCGATAATGGCGCGCTCAGCGGCAATATTGCACGGGGCAAAACGTTGTATGAGGGCAGGGGTAAATGTATGGACTGCCATATGATCAATGGCAAGGGGTCAGTGCTCGGTCCTGATCTGAGCAGTATTGCGTTGGTGAGATCGGCGGCGGAGCTTGAGCAGTCGCTGCTTGAGCCCGATAGCGAAGTGCAGCCCGGAAACCGGTTTTATTCAGTGCAGACGTCGAATGGGGAAATGGTTTCCGGTCGCCTGCTTAATCATGATGCCTTTACTGTCCAGATGCTCGATAGCAATGAAAGACTGCGCTCATTTGAAAAGAGCCAGCTGGTTTCATTTGGTTTTAGCAATCCGGATATGCCATCACTGGCTACAGGCTACACGCAACAGGAGATTGCCGATCTGGTGGCTTATCTGTCGACGCTGCGGCGGGGAGCTGCGCAATGAAAAAATATTGTCTGTTATTTCTTGCTGCGCTGCTGATAAGCGAAGCGGGTTTATCACAAGTCAGTTTTGACGACATATTAAGCGCTGACAACGACGCCAACTGGCTCAGCTATTCACAAAATCTTTTTAACCAGCGTCATAGCGGTCTTGATCAGGTCAACACCGGCAATGTCGCCGAGCTTGAATTGCAGTGGGTGTGGCAGGCCCGATCACTGGAGAAATTTGAAGCCACGCCTTTGGTCGTGGATGGTGTTCTGTATACCGTGCAGGCTCCCAATGACGTCATTGCTCTTGATGCGGCGACAGGCAGAATATTCTGGACCTATAACCATGAACCGGCACCGGCACGAACCTGTTGCGGGCGGGTTAACCGGGGTCTGGCGATACTTGGCAATACTTTGTTTATGGGAACGGTGGATGGACGTTTACTGGCAATCGATGCGCGCAGTGGCAATCTGATCTGGAACACCGAAGTAGCTGATGCCAATGCGCTGTATTCCATCACCATGCCGCCCATGGTAGTTGAAGATAAAGTCTATATTGGTACGGCCGGTGGCGATCTCGGCATTCGCGGTTATGTGGCTGCCTATGACGTCAACACTGGCGCAGAAATATGGAAGACCTATACCATTCCCGGCCCCGGTGAACCTGGCCATGAATCCTGGTCCGGTGATTCCTGGATGACCGGGGGCGCTGCTATCTGGAATGCCGGCGCCTATGATCCAGAAGCGAATCTGGTGTACTGGGGAACTGGTAATCCGGCGCCTGACTGGGATGGCCGTACAAGGCTTGGTGATAATCTTTATAGTGACAGCGTGGTGGCCTTTGATGCAGACAGCGGAGAAATAAAATGGCATTACCAGTTCACGCCCCATGATGAAATGGACTACGATTCCACTCAGGTACCGGTTCTGGTGGACCGGCAATGGGAGGGGCGCCTGCGCAAACTTATGTTGTGGGCCAATCGTAATGGGCTGATGTATGTACTGGACCGCGTGACTGGTGAATTCCTCCATGGCAAACCCTATGTCAACGTTAACTGGATGAGCGGTTTTGATGAATCGGGACGTCCGATTCGTGCGCCTGGCATGGTGCCTTCAGTGGAAGGAACGGTTATCCGTCCCCATGTGCATGGTGCCATCAACTGGGCGCCTACAGCTTACAGTCCAAAGCATGATCTTTATTATGTTGCCCATTGGGAAGATTCGGGCATCATGGCCATCGAGGGTCGGTTTCCCCAGGCACTGGGCGTGAACCGACGCCAGACCACCATGGGCGATGTCGCGCTGGAACCTTTCCTGAATAACAATGAAGAAGCCTGGGGCGTCATTCGTGCCTATGATCCGGACACTCTGGATGCGGTGTGGGAATTTGATCTGGGCAATATTACCTGGGGCGGGGTACTCTCGACTGATGGTGATATTGTTTTTGGTGGAGGTAAGGATGGCTACTTTGTGGCGCTGGATGCCACTAGCGGCGAGTTGCTCTGGAAAGCCAACCTGGGTGGTCAAGTGAATGCGGCGCCCATGTCCTATGCTGTTAATGGTAAACAGTATATTGCGATTGCTGCAGGCACTGCACTGTTTACTTTTGCACTGCCTGAATAAAAAAGAAGTAAGAACAGAGTTCGATCTAATCACCATGGAAATTTTTTTAAAGCGCTTGTCCTCTCAACTACTTTCTCTTGTTGCGCTGTTTGCATTGTCTTTTATGCACTCGCTTACCAGCCTGGCACAGGGTGCTGAAGCGCAAAACAGTGTCATCCCTGAACGCATACAGCTGGTGATTGATGGCCATAATCTGCCACCTTCCAGTTTCAGTTTTTATGTTCAGGAAGTGGGCCAGGATAACCCCGACCTGTCTGTTAATGCCGACCTTCCGATGAACCCGGCATCAGCAATCAAGACCCTGACTACATTTGCAGCACTGGAATCATTAGGACCAGCTTTTACCTGGCAGACTGAACTGTATGCCCTTGGGCCCATTGAAAATGGGGTGCTCAGGGGAGACCTGCTCATGAAAGGCGGTGGCGATCCCTTCCTGGTTGAAGACCAGTTGCGTGCCATGTTGAAGTCTCTGCAACGTGCTGGTGTTGAACACATCACCGGCAACCTGGTGCTGGATGGATCCTATTTTGATGCGTCTGTGGAAGAAGGAGAACTCATCGATAACCAGAATGGGCGCGCCTACAATACCGATCCCAATGCCATCATTGCCAACTTTCAGGCCATGACCTTTTTCTTTTACCCCCATGCCAATGGCCGGGATGTCATCATTCACACCGATCCCCGCTTACCCAATGTCAAAATCAGTAACCGCCTGCGTCAGGTCAATCGATCCTGTGGTGGTTACCAGCGCGGAATCAGTTTCAATTTAAATCCTGATGATCCCTCTGAAGTGATTTTTGAAGGACAGTTTCCCTCTCGCTGCTCACGTTATCAAATGGTCAGGGAAGTTCTGGATGCGCCGGATTATACTTTCGGCCTGTTTAAGGAATTGTGGTCGGAACTGGGTGGGCAGCTGGGCGGCGATTTGCGTCGTGGGGCCGTTCCGGATGAACTTGATCCCATCGTGATCTGGAACTCAGTGCCCATGTCGGACGTTATCAAGTCCATTAATAAATTCAGTAATAATCTGATGACCCGACATTTGTTATTGACCCTGGGTGCTGAAGTTCTGGGGCCGCCGGCTACGGTGGAAAAAGGCATTGAGGCAATCAATAATTATCTGGAATTGAAAAGCCTCGACTCCAAACAATTGTCGTTGAGCAATGGTGCTGGACTCTCAAGAGATACCCGCATTACGGCAGTACTGCTTAACGAAGTCATGCAAAGTGCCTGGGCCAGCCCTTATATGCCAGAGTATGTAGCGTCGTTACCGCTCAATGGCATGGACGGCACCATGCGCAACCGGGCACGTGGATCGAAGATGTCTGGCCGCATGCATGTAAAAACCGGCTCCCTTGATGAAGTGTCGGCAGTAAATGGTTTTGTCTATTCACAAAGTAACCGGGTTTTTGCAGTAACGGGTATGGTGAATCATGAGCTGGCTGATCGAGGCCCGGGCACTGAGTTACTGGATGCGCTGCTGATCTGGACTTATTTACAATAAGGTGGAATTAGAAATATGAAGAAAACAATAACGCTGCTTTTTATCCTGCAACTTATTGCCTGTGGTGGGCAGGAAGACAGTAACAGTCCTGACAATCTGCAAGTGGATGCTCCAGTCACCGAGTCGGCAACAGATGAAATGGCAATCTCTCTCAAACCTTTGCCCGGTTTGGACGATGTTGTTCCAGTACTGACGCAAAAATCTACGCTGTTGATGCAAACTGGAACCGGTGAGATTGTTATCGAAATATATCCCGAAGCTGCTCCCAATGCGGCGGCGCGATTTCTGGAACTTGTTGAGGCAGGGTTTTACGATGATACTCCGGTGTTTCGTGTAGTCCCGGACTTTGTTGCCCAGTTTGGCATCAACTGGCGCGATAATTATCCTTTGTGGCAGGACAACAACTTTAATGATGATCCCAGTTTATTTGCGCTGGAACGCGGCACCCTGGCTTTTGCCAAGGCCGGTCCGGATACCAACTCCACGCAGGTATTTATAAACTACATAGAGAACAACAGGCTGGCGGAACCGCGTTACAACTTCACGGTTTTTGGCAAAGTAGTGTCGGGAATGGAAGCAGTGGATGCCTTTATCCCGGTAGGCGACCCGGGCGGTGGTCTGGATCAGGCGCGCTTGTGGAATGATGGTGCTGCCTATCTGGACTCCCTGACTACCAAACCCGTTATGATCGAGACGGTAAGTATTGTTGGTGCGAATGTTTCACCCTGATTGAATCCTGCTCAACCCTGGCTATTTAAACTCTCTTGGATAGCTAACAGTGCTTCGGCTTCACCGGGTCTTGCAGTAATGGTAGAAGGTTTCAGTGCCAGCAGCTGTTTGAAGGTTGTTGCGCCCGGACAACTCTCATAAAAAGTTGCCAGTGCTTCAAAATCATCAAGACTGACCTTGCCATTGAAGGTCAGTCGAATCATATCGAGTGCCTCCCATAACACCGCGTCGGCAACCATTACTTCACGATCATTCATGGTATTCAGCCAGCCCCATTGTTGCAGTGTCTGGTTAACAGTCGCCAAATGCATTTGCAGCCGTCTTTTAAAAACAGCTGTAGTTTCAGCAACGTCGGTACCCGGATGAAAAATATCGCACCAGATCAAATTGATGCAGGGCGTCAGTAAATCAAGAAAAGCGCTGGAAGTAAGCATGGCATGCTGTAAACGCGTCGTTTCATCCAGCTGAGCGTTATCCCCGAGTTTTTCCTGGATAAAAGCGAGAATGACCAACACTTCATTGATCATCATATCGTCCCATTGCAACGCCGGGAGTTTCTGAAAGTCGCCGCTAACAGCCCTGTTACTGCGAATGTCTGGCCAGTTGGAATTATCAGCATTGAGCCTGATGCGGTCATCACTGAAGGGAATATCGCGCTGAGTGAGCAGACCACGAATAAATTGTCCGCGTCCACGCACGTCAAAGTAGTGCAGAGTAATTTCGGTGTAAGCAGGCATCTGGAGCTTCCTTTTAGTGGCATGCAGTAAGGTATTAGCATTTACACGGGCTTCCGGGATACTTTAATAGAATTATCAGATGGGAGACAGCAAACTCAATAATGGATTGCTCTCTCATAAAGCCATGTCCGCCAGCCGAATATTTGCAGGGCAAGGAGTAAGTCCATCTGTAGCATGGATATGGTTATTTCATTGATTGTATTTTTCCAGCGTGCGCCCGGATAAGTCCTGAAATCGGCACTACTAATTATCAAATTCGCCACTATAATTGCCCCCTTCTTTTATTCGCACCCTGAACGACTCGCGGTGTATTTAACACGGGACTAAGTGTGAAATCTGATTTGATCAAAATGGCCCTGGTATTGGGTTCACTTAGCTGGATAGGACCGTTTGCAATTGATATGTATTTGCCGGCGATGCCTGTTATTGCTGAAGACCTGCAGGCATCAGTCTCTGCATCCCAGGCAACACTGATGTCATTTTTTATTTCCTTCGGTGTCAGTCAACTGGTCTATGGTCCGGCTTCCGACGTGTTTGGGCGCAAGCCGCCACTGTATTTTGGCCTGGTGGTGTTTGCCCTGGCGTCTATTGGCTGCGCCATGTCACCGACCATTAACTGGCTTATAGCGATGCGCTTCGTGCAGGGGATTGGCGCAGCGGCGGTAATGTCGATTCCGCGCGCGGTTATTCGTGACTGTTATACCGGAAATGAGGCGACAAGGTTAATGTCTACCATCATGATCATTATTGCTATTTCACCGATGTTTGCGCCCTTGCTGGGTAGCGCGGTGATTATTCCCTTTGGCTGGCGTGCAGTGTTTGTGGCGGTTTCCCTGGCCTCTATAGTTGGTTTTCTGATGACCCGTTTCGGACTCAGGGAAACCCTGAAGTCGGAGAACAGAAGTCCTTTTAAGCTCAGTCGCATGATGAATGCCTTTGGTATTCTGTTTCGCGATACCCATTACATGGGGCTTACCCTGATTGGCGGTATGGGCATGGGCAGCTTTTTTGCTTTCCTGGCAACCAGTTCGTTCCTCTACATGGATTATTATGGGCTGACTTCTTTTCAGTACAGCCTGGCGTTTGCCTTGAATGCTTTTGGCTTCTTTGCTGCCAGCCAGCTTGCCGCAACACTGGAAGCCCGCTTTGGCACTATTAATGTAATCAAGTGGGCTGTGGCTGGCTACTGCTTCTTTGCCTGCCTGCTGTTTAGTGTAGTAATGCTGGGCTTTGACAGTTTTCCTCTGCTGGTAGGCTTACTACTGGTGACTTATGCTTTTCTGGGATTGATATTACCTACCTCAATGGTTCTGGCGCTTGAGGATCATGGACCGATTGCTGGCACAGCTGCATCTCTGGGTGGGACATTACAGATGGTTATTGGCGCTATCAGTATCGCCATTGTCAGTGCGGTATTCAACAATACGCCGGTGCCACTGGTTGTTGCGATCGCCATCTGCGGTGTGATCGCCGCCACCCTGTCAGTGTTTGCTTTAAAAAAACCACAGGTCTTGCAGGAAGCGTAATTCAATAGTAAAAGTGCTGCAGAATTTAAGCTGCATATTCTGCTTGTTAATCGCTGGTCAGCGTTAACAGAATGTCGGCAAACCAGGCGCAGTTAAGTCCCAGTGCCTCGTCAACTTCCAGGTCTCTGGTGCCCACATCCAGTCGCGCTGAATGAATGCCGAGCAAGGTCCAGGGTAATTCCGAGTTTAAATTTTCCTCTTCGACTTTCGATTCATCCCGTGTGACTACGGGTGCACCGCTCATACCGCGATGGGTTCGTGCGTCTGTCAGAAAATAGCCATTGCCCTGAAAGCGCATACTGAAAGAGGACGCATTAATCGCGCGTCTGGCAACTGGCAAGTGATGCAGGGTGTCGTGAAAGCCCAGGGGAAAGCCTATGATCAGCATTTCCGTTCCAATTTCTATTCTTTCAATCGAATCGTGTAAATGGGCAGGGGTGAAAGCGAAGTAGGTAGCGGTATCTGGCAAGTTGTTGCGCTCAATTTCTATCACTGCTACATCAATATCCCCGGCACTGTCTGATCCCTGACGCCAGACGCTTTCTCCGTCATTAAACAGGAGGATGGAAAACACAGAAGACTCGGCAAGGTTTTCCGGATTGTTATGGATTTCCAGCTCGATTCTATTGGGGTGGTGATCGCTGGGTTCATCCACCAACACATGGCGACTGGTCACCAGAAAAAGTTTTTCATCGCGCTCAAAGAAAAACCCGCTCGCTTTAGTGAGCAGGTGTTCATGTTCGTAGGTGGAAATTTGCAGGGTGCTTAACAGCAGGGGTTCAATCATGATGGAGAAGACTATGCCGGATTTTCAGATTATTTTATAGCGCTATTTTAAATGACCCGGACGGAGCTGCAATACTATTGATGAAATGGCAGGAAAGAAAATTCATGTTATGCCGTTGCACGAACTTAGGATCCTGCTGTTGAATGTCGAAAATTGTAGGCAAATAATAGTCAATGCAGTTTGCTTGCACATGTGTTAGAGTAAGCTTCATCAGTGCAGTAAAGAAGCTGTTCTGATGTGAATATTATAAAGGTCAGTAAATGAAGATTAGCTTCAGATTTACTGATGCGGTATTACCCTCCCTGATTCTTGTGCGGCCCTCTAAAGGCATGCCATAAGCCTGCTTTCTAATTTTCTCAACACAACCATTGCTGCCGTTACTTTTATGTATGGCATTTTTCTATGGCGTGTCCCATGGTCTTTCCATGGTATGTCCATGAAAAGTCATGGCAATTGCCATGCTATTTTTCCAGCGCCCGGTAGGGTTAACTTACTTTTTGCGACGGGAAAGCAATACCATTAATTATAAGGCTTATAGTTAATCAGTAGCCTATTGTTACTTGCTATAAAAGCCCGTTAAGAGTCAGAAATTTTATGAGTGAAACACAACAATTTAATACCCTTGGTCTAAGTGATTCCCTGTTAAGTGCGATACAGGCACAGGGCTATACACAACCAACTCCGATCCAGGCCAAAGCCATTCCGGCGGTGCTTGATGGAGAGGATGTTATGGCAGCAGCACAGACCGGTACCGGTAAAACGGCGGCGTTTGTACTGCCAATTTTACAAAAGCTGAGCAATTCAAAGCCTGTCGCCAGTGGCATGGTAAAAGTACTGATCCTGGTGCCAACACGTGAGCTTGCGGCTCAGGTGCTGGAAAGTGTCATCACTTATGGTGATAACGAAAAAATTAAAGCCTGCGCTGTTTTTGGTGGCGTTAATATTAATCCGCAATTACAACGCGTACACAAGGGCGTTGATATTCTGGTGGCAACGCCGGGACGTCTTCAGGACTTGATTGATCGCAGGGCGGTTTCACTGCAGTCACTGGAAATCCTGGTACTGGATGAAGCAGACAGAATGCTGGATATGGGTTTTATTCATGCCATTCGCAAGATTCTGAAACTGGTTCCGCAGCGTCGACAGAACCTGATGTTTTCTGCCACCTTTTCGCCGGAAATCAGAAACCTGGCAAAAACCATTTGCCACAATCCGGTGGAAATCGAGTCGGCACCGCGCAATTCTGCCGTTGAAATTATTCATCAGCAGCTATTTGAAGTGAATAAAGAAGATAAATCCGGTGTGCTGAGAAGTTTGCTGCAAGGTACCAACGACCAGGCCTTGGTGTTTAGCAGAACCAAGCACGGTGCTAACAAGCTGACTAAAATCCTTAATAAAAATAACATCATGACATCTGCTCTGCATGGCAACAAAAGCCAGAAACAACGCACTGCAGCGCTTGATGCGTTTAAACAAAACCGCATCCAGGTGCTGGTTGCGACTGATATAGCCGCGCGTGGAATTGATATCGATTTGCTGCCCATGGTGATCAATTATGATCTTCCCCATGTGCCTGAAGATTATGTGCATCGTATTGGCAGAACCGGCCGTGCCGGTGCCCAGGGCAGGGCGATCTCGCTGGTTAGCTCTGATGAGCGCAAACAACTGAAAGCCATTGAGCGCCTTATCAAGCAAACGATCAGTCGTGGCCTGGTGGCAGAGATTGGAAGTGTCCAACCCGTCTAGTCATTGGCATAAAAATCAGTAGCAACTAATTCGATCTAATTAGTTATCTTCACAGATTACAGCCTCTACACATTGATTGAAGTAAACAATCAGTGTGCAGGGGGCTGTTTCATTTCCATCCTGTCTCAAAAACTGAAAATATCTTCCTTGGTCGGTATTTCCATATCCTGCTCAAAATTCTCTTCCCAGATCTGACGCCAGGGCTGACCATAGACATCGGGCACCTTGTATTCAATTATCGTACCTGGAGAGATAGGTTCGGCGCGGCCATTAATGGGAAAAATGGTCGGGATACACTCGGTAAATACGATGGGGTCACCTTCCCTGAAACTGCTGAGCTTGGTCAGGTCCCGGACAATGCGTACTGGCTGCAGTAAAGCTTCAGGGTCATAGAAAATAGCTTCGTGGTTAATGCCAATGAAATTTCCATCACTGTCATATCTGGATTGGTAAATTTCGATGGTCTGCATTTTATTGGAAAACTCAAAACCACTGTGTGACATCCAGCCCTGGATATTGGAAGTCCAGGTAATAAGTGCATCACCGTCCCAGAAGCCTATGGTTTCACCATACCAACGTGGTACATCTGCTCCCAGTCTGGGTACAGCTCCCTCCATATTGAATTCCCTGCCAACATAAATATTGGTGACAAAGTTATCGGCCTGGGTGGTGGATATCTGCACCAGGTCAGGAGTGACCATGATGGAATGTTCAGTAGCAGCAGCCCAATGCCAGCGGCGGATAAAACCTTCGGGCCAGCAGTACATGGCAGGCCACTGAAAGGCTCCTGTATTCACCTGATGATAATTCTGCTGCACAAAACGCTTGGCATATTCATCAGTGAGCAATGAAACAATGGTAGAGGCCTGACTGTACATCATCCCATACCAGTTGGTCATCAATGTCGAGAACTGTAAACCAGCATAGCGCCCAGTCCATTCACCGGGAACACTGGCGTAATCATATTCCTCAGGTCCACCGCGAGCCTCGGTCTCTGCCAATAAGGCATTATAGTGTGCTTCAGCAGACTCAAAGTCATAGGGACTGACAATGGCTTCTTTTGGCAGATCGCGATCACAATAGCCCCATGCTGCCGTAAGGGAAGGGTTGTCGCCAATAGTCGCAGTACTTAACGGCGTGGCGACACGTTGTTGTTCAATACCAAAACTGCTGTTGCAGCGAAAATAACGCGGATCGGTCCAGTGCTCCATATCCTTGTAGAAATCTGTTGAGTTAAATAAATCTGTCTCCAGCGGCTCGATGCCTTCAGGTGAGTCACCATTCGCCGCAGAATAGATTTCTATTCTCTCAGGAGCCATGCCAAACATATCACCAGCTTCCAGCAACAGGGGGCCAACAATAATATCGCCATTCAATATTTCATTGACATTGGGCAGTGTGCCAAAGGGAGTGGTCTGTTCAGCTGGTCGGGTTTCCAGCAGGCTTAGCGGATCAAGGACCGGAGCGCCGCGGCCAATACTGACAAATTCGACGCTGTCAGAATTCTGAGTGGAACTACAGGAGTGTAAGAGGATTGCGGTGGACAAGACGATGAAATACTTACTTTTCGTAAATGGCATTTTCAAAAGAGGCTCGATAATCAGGTTGCTTATTAATGAGTAGGGATGACAATGCGAATTAACGCGTCCTTGCTATACATCCATTTAGTAGAGCCAGAGACACTATTGATTTTTGGCGCTACTTGCAAGCACCCAGCGCATTAAGCATGCGCTGAGGAGTAAGGCCGTGGTTGATCCTGCTTATTAAAACTTGTAGCTGACGCCCATACGGAAGCTCTGTGGCACAGTGGCGCGGCTGATGGTGCAATTGGTAATGGCACAATCAATATCTTCGGAGCTCTGATCTACAGGATCCAGACCCGGTACATAAGCCGGATAGTAATAAACGATTTCCTTGTTATCCGTATCCAGCAAATTGATGACTTCAGCATAGGCGGTAAGTTTGTTGAAGTGCCAGGCACCGCGAATGCTCACGGTGGTAAGTGCTTCGGAGCGCTGCGTGTTGTCAGCGGTGAGGGCATAGGGCCCGAGATAACGCGCACGCAGGGCCAGATCCCAGTTGTCGCGACTGGCTGAAATTCCTATCTGCCCGGCTTCTTCCACGGCACCTTCCACGAAATTGCCTTCAGGATTGTTCACATAGTTGGCATTACTGTGGGTATAAACGGCGTCTACACCAAGCCAGCTTAGTGGTTGCCAGAACATGGTCAGCTCATAACCATCGCGCTCGGAACCGCCTTTAGGCTCTACTGAATTGGAGTCACCGACAAAAATCAGTTCACTGTCCTGATCCAGCCACCAGTAGGATGAGGTGAAATTGAAATCGCCCAGAGTCAGTCTGGCACCCAACTCCCGTCCTTCGCCCCGGGAAAGCCCGGGTACAGGATCGATCCTGTTAACGACGCCACGGGCATCATTGGAGTGAAAGCCGCGACCCCAGTTGGCATACAACTCAAGGTCATCCATGGCCTGCCAGGCCAGGGCAATTTTGGGGGAGAACAGATTATCCGAGTTTGTGCCGGCCACACTCAGGCCATTTAAAGCACTCACATCGAAATCATAGTAATCGCCGCGCAGCCCCCCAATCACCCGCAGGCTGTCTGTGGCATACCAGGTGGCTTCAACAAAGGCACCGTAGGAAGCTTCCTGTATCGAGTTCGCCGCAATATCTTCCACAAAAACACCGCGATCAGTTTGTTCAACGCCGATACGGCTAGCATCATCGTAGCGGAAATTGCCACCCCCGATGATTTGAAAATTCATTTCCTCTATCAGGGTTTTTTCTATTTTTCCGCCCATGGTCCAGCGTTTATCGAACTGGTTAATCTGTGCGTCATAGGTGGGATTGGATGACATGGTCCAGTCATAATGTTGGGCATACAGGGTCGCTCCCCAGTCATCACCAGTTAGCTCACTGGTGACAATCCAGCGTGAGGTTTCGCCCTCTGCAGTAGGGTCCAGAGCACAAAATGCATCTGCACAGGCGCTTGTACCAAAAGCGCGCTCCGGCACCTGTTCCGTGGGATCCCAGTCCGCTTCATAAGCGGAAACCGTCAGCATGAATTGACCAAAATCCGTATCACGTAGATATTTACTCCACAGGGAAACATGGTTCAGATCCTCTGCTTTTTGCCAGGGGCCATCGTTTTGTTTGTATTCACCGACCAGGGTCAGAGAGCCGTTTTGGAGATTCTGGCTGGCGCCGCCTGCCACGCGTCGCCATCCATACTGGCCACTTTCCATGGACAGAAAATTGTTGTCCAGGGAGTCAATGGTATGAATGAAGGAGGCACCGGCCATGGAAAAATCGCCCAGGTCGGCGCGATAGGGCCCCTTGCGGTAATCAATGCGTTCCACAGTTTCGGGGATCAGGCCGTTAACGTCCAGATAGCCCTGGCCATGGCCGTGGGAGCGCAAATTCATGGGCATGCCATCCACGAATACGGTGTAGTCAGTGCCATGGTCGAGGTTGAAGCCGCGAAGAAAAAACTGGTTGGCTTTCCCGCTGCCTGAATGCTGTACAGCGATCATTCCCGGCATGGATTCCAGCAGCTCCGCGGTTTTAAATAATGGCCGTACCATCAGATCAGCACCACCGATGGATCCTTCGCTGGCGGCTTCGGCTGTGCCTACCAGGTCTCTGGCGCGTCCAAAAACCACGATCTCTTCTATATCCGGTGCCGTGGGAGAGCCAGTCTGGGCAAAGACCGGAACGCCGGCTATGGCGGAGCAGATACAACAGGCCAATCGGGATAGTGCCAGTGGTTTTGTTAACTTCATATTCAATCTCACTAAAAGTGTCTACCGGTTGAAACCGGGATGCCGGATTTCTAATCTGATGCATTCAGGACGTTGCCTGGGTACTTACTATGAGGGCATGCTAGCGGATGTAAACCAGTCAAAGGGCGAAATTAACTGTTCGTAACTGTTTCACCTGCGTTAACGCTTTGTTAAAAAACTTTTTCGGCTTTTTTACGGAGGAAAAAGAAGGCCATGACCAGTCTAAAGGAGGGGGTGAAGAAGTGGCTTGAATGAATTAAGTTCATTTAAATCAATAAGATGAATATTTTCTGAAAAAGTGGAGCCAATGCCGGGAGGATTGCAGGCAAGGACAAGGCCGAAAGCGGAAGCATGGCGGATTATGGCACGTTAAAAAACCCTGGTTGCCCTGAAATCCTGAAAAATACTACCTGAAGCGGGTCAGGTTGAGATAGGCCGCTTCGATGTTTTTCTCTCGCAATTGCTCGTAATAGGCCCAGTGGGAATATTGCTGTAACAGGATTTCCTGTTTCATTTGCTCCAGCGACAAACCATTAGCCAATGCCTGATTTACGGCGTCGTGCAGATCCTGCAAAAATTGCCGCGCTGATGAGACATCATCGTGGCTAAAAAAGTCACCGTGACCGCCGGCAAAAATATCAAAATCCAGTGCTTCAACAGCCTCATAGGAGCGTATCCACTCGGCAATGGGGGTGCCGTCCAGTGGACCACAGGCACTGGGTAGCGAGCGAATATCGTCTCTTACCAGTGCATCCGCAATCATGTCCGTGGCAAATACCGTGCGCTCTTCGGGAAAATAGACCACGGTCATGTCATCACCATGGTTTTTGCCCGGATGAAATAACTCTACGGTTTTGCCCCCCAGGGTGAGTGTCATGCGCTCGGAATAAAAGATATCCGGTCTGACCAGGTCAGCCTGCAATTCAGCTGGTGTGGCGACGCCATCACCGTTCAGATCGATGGTTTCAAAATAGCCGGGAAACATGCCGCAGATGCCGGGATCGGCGGTAGTTGGGATCATAATGTCTTCTTCGTCGATCATGCCGTTATTATTACGATCGATCATGTCTCCGGGCATTTGTGGATAGCGTCCGTCCATATTCAGGGCGACACCTTCATGGGCAATAATGGTGGCGGTATCTGCGAATACCGCTGCGCCGGGGGCATGATCAAAATGACTGTGGCTATAAATGACATAGCGCACCGGCACATCAAAACGCTCATCGAGCTGTGTTTTCAGCCAGGTGGAAAATTCCAGGTTTAAGGGATCAGCAAGAATAATACCTTCATCGGTGACCAGAAAAATACCATGCCAGGAACCATTACCGGCGCGGTACAGGTCGCCGGTGATATGACGGATTTCATTGGCAAATCGAAATGCCGGCGCCTCCTCATCCTGGGCATGCAATGCCGAGAAAATTAGTGAGGTAAAAGTAAGTATAAGTACTGGCAATAAAGATGGCAGTTTTTTCATAGGGATTCCGGGGAACAATATTAAGTAAGCAAATTCTTTGTCTAATTTAGTGAGATGAAAAGGATTGAGCAAGTTTTCCAGGTTTTTTTCTGCTTCTGATTCTCGACTATACTGTGATTCAATGATACTGACACAGCAATAATTTACTTATAAGGGAAAGCATTGATGCCCGGCATGAAAATAGTAACAGTGGCTTTGACCGCATGGACTCTGCTTTTGGCAATGCCTGTGCATTCAGCCCAAAAAGAATGTGACAGGCAGTGCCTGATCAATATTGCAGATGACTATCTGACTGCTTTGGTGGCTCATGATCCCGATCGGGTGTCCCTGGCCGGTAAAATCAGAATGGTGGAAAACCTGATACCCATTCAGCCTGGCGAGGGACTCTGGCAAACTGCTTCCGCGCTTCCTGCCGAGTTCAGGATTTATGTACCGGATCCGGTGTCACAGCAAATTGGATTCATGGTTGTGATGCAGGAAAGTCAGGGGCTCGAGACTGGCGTAAACAGGGAAAATCGTTTCATCCAGGTGGCTTTACGCCTGCAACTGGAGGCTAATGAAATCGTTGAAGCGGAACATCTGATCAACCGCGATATAGATGATGTCGCCATGAGTCATTTGCTTAAACCCAGAGTGCCTTTGTTATCAGTAGTGCCGCCAGAGTACAGGGATTCTCGCCAGCGCCTGCTTGCTATAGGCAGGGCTTACTATGACGCCCTGGAAAAAAGTAATGGTGCGCTGGCTCCCTTTGCGGATGATTGTGTGCGTCATGAAAATGGCCATCAGACTTCCAGAAATCCGATCCCTGACGACCCGTTTAATGATTTTGCGGTGTTTGCGTCAATGGGCTGCGCGGCCCAGCTGAACACACAGATTTACCAATATATCGATAGTATAGATAAGCGGCGGGTGAGCATTGCTGATGAAGAAACCGGGCTGGTATTTGCTCTGTCACATTTTCGTCAGGCTATGGGCAACTCTCCCTATAAAACCATTGGTGTCCCGGGACATTCTGAGTTCATTGATGAAAGGGATTCCTATGATCTTCCAGCTGTGCATCTATTCAAGATATGGGGTGGCAACATCCATGAAGTTGAAGCCATCGGTTATTTTGCTGACTATATGGCCACGACGGGTTGGGAATAGACTGCATAATTGAGCCTGTTGGATAAAAAATGGATAAAAGATGAATAAAAGAAAAATAAAAAGGGGATAAAAAAAGGGCAATGAAAATTGCCCTTTTTTTTAACCATGAATTTTCCAATATGGACCAGGTATTCCTGAATTAGCGAACACGTTCAAAAGGCCAGGCGCCTGACACATGAACTTCGGACACAGAACTGATTTCACCGTTTTCATCGCGATTAAAAATCCATCCCAGACCAAAGATACTATCAAAGGCGTTTTCCGATTGGGCAATCAGCACAGAGGTTGCCGAATCAGTATTGCCACCGGTATCAGAATAACGCGGAGACCGGGTCAGAAAAAGTTCGCCATTTTCCAGGTAAACCTCTGCGGTTATCATGCGGCCCAGCCAGACCCCCTGGTAAGTCCCTACATAGGACTCAAGCAGTTCGAGGGGAACTTCCACAATTTTTTCCTCTGCCTGACTTAGCTCACCAGTGTAATGGCGCTGTGCAGTTTCTGATTCGTTGCAAACATTCTCCAGAAAATCCAGATCAGACTGATGCGCCAGACTCACCGTCGCTTGCACCGATTGATTTAACAGGCCCGGATCCTCATAAGTGATCTCAAGAGTCATGTGCCCAAAATCCGGCCTTGTATAGCGTTCTGTAATACGCAACTGATCTGTATGTGGAAGCCCTTCCCGGGTCAACCAGGTCTTGTCATTAAAGCCACTGGTGACAACCACCAGGGTATCGCCTTCCCAGTGCGCAGCAGAGTAACCCAGCCAGTTTGGCAATATAGGGTTTTCTAGAGGCTCTCGACCATCAAGGTGGATTTGGCGGTAGGTCATGTCGGGGTTTAGTACAGCAATAAATGTTGGCGTCTGGACTATGCGTCGGGTACCGCCCGTAGAAGAGCCGGCAAGATAAGATGCCGGGCCATCAGGCAAGCAGTTAAAGCGCGGGTCATCCACAAAGAAAGTCGTTTCATTTTCAGCCATCACATCAAGCGCCCAGCCCTGATAGTTATCCAGATCAAACAGGCTGCCACTGGCATCAGTGGGAGTCCATTTACCTGAAAAATCTGCATGACCGTCGCTGCTTCGCGGAGCCGGTGCAGACATGTCCACACGGCCTTCTGTGGTGCGAGGAATGTTGGGGTTGCTCCAATCAAACCACTGGGCACTAAGTGGCGAGGTTGCCATTAACAGGATAGTTAATATTATGAGTCGATGTCGCATGGGATCCCCTATCGATTAATTGCTGATTTAAATGTTTAATATTTTTATTATGAAATTTATTATTGGCCTATATCTGCGTAGTGTATATCATGTTAGCGGAGTGATCACATTCTGCTGTTTAAAATAATAATCAATGTGGAGTCTGGAAAATGCGAATCGTACTAGCACAGGTGTTTGCAATAGTTTTTGGCATGTTGTCACTTTTAACAAGCGCCGGAGCTTTCTCGCATCATTCGTTTTCTGCGGAATTTGATGTGGGACGACCCGTTGATATTACCGGCACTATCACCTCGGTAGAATGGACCAATCCGCATGCCTGGTTACATCTGGATGTAAAGGATGAGCAGGGGAATCTTCAGGGTTGGTCGGTTGAAATGCTGGGAGTAAATTCGATTGTGCGTAGCGGTATGACACCGCAAACCGTTAAAGCGGGGGATTTGTTGAGAATCACAGGTTTTGGCTCCCGTGATGGCAGTAATACTGCCAATGCTTCCTCGGTAAGCAGAGCAGAAACCGGCGAGTCTCTGTGGTCAAGCTCTCGGGAGTGAAGTTTCAGGATCAATAGCGTTAATCATATATAACGTTCGTTATAATTTCTTGCCATATTTATTTCATAGATATCCCTTCTTTAAAACGGTAATTCCTGATTGGAATCATTATGCCATCAATGTGTGAAATGTAGTTGGCCATAATCTAATACACTGATTATTATAAATTTTTTCTAATAAAGTATTCTCTCCGAGTTTTTTTGGTCATTTGGTTTACTTCGGTACTACTATAATGAGAGACTAGGTGCCAACTTAAAAAAGTACACATGGAATACTTCTTTAAGTAAGCAAATAAAGATAAAAAATAATTACAAAAAGTTTAAATACTGGGGGGTATTATGAGTCAGCATGTTCCGTTTAGGAAAAAAACAGGATTTTTGGCAACTGTTCCATTAATGTTTTTCACTTCCTTACCCGTTCAAGCACAAACAGCTCTTGAAGAAATCATAGTCACATCGCAGCGCCGTGAATCCAATCTTCAGGAAACGCCAATGTCCGTGCAGGCATTTTCAATGGAAGAACTCACCAATGCCAATATCCAGACCGGTAGCGAACTTGGCATTATGGTACCGAATGTCGTGTTGAATCCTGGTTTGGGGCAGGGACAGTCATCATTCTTTATCCGTGGTTTGCCAGGGGTAGGTATTTATATAGATGGTGTCTGGCAGGGCCCTTTTGGTTTTCAGCAAACCAATTTCACGCAAATGGAACGTGTTGAAATCCTCAGAGGTCCCCAGGGTACCTTATTTGGTAGAAACACCAATGGCGGTGCTATCAATATGACAACACAGAGACCCGCTGATGAATTTGGCGGCAGAATCAGTGCTGGCTTTGGCTCGTTTAATCGCCAGGATTTTACTGCGTCACTTGATGTCCCTATTAGTGAAACCCTGAAAACGAAATGGATGATTTCAAGCTTTCAAAATGATGGTTTTCTTGAAGGTCTGACGCTTGGTCATGACTTTGGCGGACAGGACGACCTGATTCTGCGCGGTGATATTCTGTGGGAGCCTACGGATAATTTTTCCTTGCGCTTCACTATGAACGATGAAGATAAATCCAGCTCAGATGCGCGTATCGTACGTTTTACCAATACTGATCATGTCAGATTCAGAGCACAAAATGTTATTGCAGGAAATCCCGATTTCCTGAATGTGGCACGAGCAATTGATCCTGCCTTTCCGGATCCTCCGGTACAAACAGTGACCAATCGTTTTGGGCCGCTTACCCATGAACCCGGTTTCCCCGGTGGTGAAGTGGGGGAATGGCAGTCTAAATCTGACGGCCCTGAAGATGGCATTAAAACCGATCTGACCTACTACACCATGACTCTGGATTGGGGCATAAATGAAGCCTTTAATGTTAAAGCCATTCTCTCCAGCTGGGAGCTGGACAGACGACAGGTAGTGGATTTTGATGGATCAGATTTCATCATTACTACCGATGATATTCGTGACCAGGATAAAAATACCACCATGGAGTTTCAATTCACCGGTTCCCTGTTTGATGACCGGGCCAATTATCTGGTGGGTTATTACTCTCTGGATCAGGAAAATAAAAACCGCTTTTATCGTTGGGGATTATGGGATTTTGCCCAGCCAAACACCGGGCCTCTGGATCCTCCTTTAAATGGTGCGGCCCTGGGCTATGTTCGTAGTTACGGTGCGACCATCGGTGATGCGGCTCTGAGCAGCTATTTTCCTATTGTTCTTATTACTGCTGACGATCTGGTTGGCAATGAGGACGAGGACTCTGCCTGGTTTGGTGAGTTCACCTATTCATTCACCGAAAAACTGGAAGCAACGGTTGGTATACGTATTACCAATGACGATGGTCGTGCCACGACCTATACGCCTACCGGCGCCTTCAGAACCAGTGATCCTAAAATTGCGCCAACAGGAAACTCATTTGCTGGAACTGTGGTCTCAGTGGCCGAAGATGCAGATCTTGGCAGCATCACTACCAACAAGTTTGCGGTGACCTATCAGCATACTGAGGATTTGATGGTCTACGCCAACTGGGGAGAAGGTTTTACTTCCGGCGGTGTAACCAATGTAAACAATGTTGGTCAGGTGATTCTGGATCCTGAAATTGTAACCACCTGGGAAATAGGTATGCGTTCAGACTGGCTCGATGGCACTCTGCGTTTTAACGCGACTTACTTCGATTCTGACTGGGAAGGGATGCGCGTCCAGCAGTTACCGCCTGACCCGGATAACCCCGGTTCTTCGCTGCCTTTCCCCTATCCCACCAGTTCCGGTAAAGGGGAGGCTTCGGGCTTTGAGTTCGATATTACCTATATGCCAATAGACGATCTTGTTATGACGCTGAATATTGGTTTGATCGATACTGCCTATATTGAGCGTGGTGTATTTGATGGAATAAATGGGATTTCTCCCAATTCTCCATTTGCCTATGCACCAGATGAAAGCTTTTCTCTGGGTGCGGTTTACGATGTACACATGAATAGCGGGGCGACCTTGTCGCTTTCAGGAAAGTATGGCTGGATGGGCGAGTATGCCCGTGATTCTGCTTTTCAGCGTACCCGTGTAGATGCCAATGGAAATATTATTCTGGAGCCGTCCTATGGCATCCTGAATGCCCGTGCTACCTATACGCCTCAGGAAGGCAACTGGGAGCTAAGTCTGTGGGGTAATAACCTTGGAGATGAGCAGTATATTAACGGTGGCTTCGATACCCGTAATGTATGGGGTTATGACTTTTCTGTGATCGGACGTTCCAGAGAGTTTGGTATAACGGCCAATATGTCATTTTAATTCTGTAATGAATGCGGGGGAACATGGACGTCCCCTCTCTGCAGTAATTCATTTCCGGCTTGATACTACTGATTGCTTTTTTGCAGTTCTAGCTGGCTAACTTACCTGCTTTTACCGATTTCGTCATAGGGTAAATTTTATACTTCCAGCCCGGCTACATAACCTGATGACCAGGCCCACTGAAAGTTATAGCCGCCCAGATGACCACTGACATCCAGTACTTCGCCGATAAAAAACAGCCCAGCCTGGTTTTTGGCCTCCATAGTACGGGAACTGATGTAGTCAGTGTCCACGCCTCCCAAGGTCACTTCCGCGGTACGGTAGCCTTCCGTGCCAGATGGTTTTAACTGCCAGCGATTCAATTGCTCGCCCAACTGTTTCAGGCGCTGATCGCTGAATTCGGCCAGGGCTTTCTCGGCTTCATCGGGCCACCATAATTGTTGCAGTTCGCTAATTAGTGCCTTACCCAGAGATTTCTGCAATACGGTCTTTAGCAGATTCTTGGGATTGGTTTTTTTACTCTGACAAAGCCAGTCACTTGCCTCAACTGTCGGTAGCAGATTAATGCTGATTGTATCGCCGGGATTCCAGTAGCTGGAAATCTGCAGTATTGCCGGGCCACTAATACCGCGATGGGTAAACAGCATGCTTTCACTAAATGATTGTGAATGACAGCTTACCTCGACTTCTACAGAGATACCGGAAAGGCGTTCACACACGGATTTAAATTGATCGGTAAACATGAAAGGCACAAGCCCGGCGCGACGCTCTGTCAAGGGTATGGAAAACTGTTGTGCAATGTCATAACCCATGCCACTGCCCCCAAGGGTTGGAACCGAGAGGGCGCCTGTAGCAACAACTAAAGATTCACAGTGTACTGAGTAGCTTTTTGCAGAGTCTTTGTCTTTTTTGAGAAAATCAAGCTGATAACGTACGGACGTTTTATTACTTGATAAGGCAAGCGTCTGAATAGTGCTAACGTCAATTTGATTCATTATTCTGACGCCACACCCGTCGCATTCATGCTGCAGCATTGCCAGAATATCTTTTGCCGAGTCTTTGCAAAATAATTGCTGGTGTTTGCGTTCTTTATAAGCGATGCCATGCTCTTCGACCAGCTTGATAAAGTCCCACTGGGTATAGCGTTTGAGTGCTGATTTACAAAAGTGGGGATTGGCGCAGAGGAAGTTTTCAGGCTCAATTGAATAGTTTGTAAAGTTGCAGCGGCCGCCACCGGACATCAGGATCTTTTTTCCAATCCTGTTGGATTTTTCCAGTACCAGTACGCGGCGACCGCGACCAGCTGCTGTTAATGCGCACATTAAACCGGCAGCACCACCGCCAAGAATTATCACGTCATAATTCTCTTGGTCTTTATTGTTGTCGGGATTTTTCAAGTAATATCCAGTACTGTTATGTTTGGCTGGTTTGAATACGTGGCGCAATCCTACCATTGAAAAGCGTCGTGAGTCATAGGCGCTGCCTTGGCATTTCGACGCCAGGAGTTGTGAGCATTCTTGTGGACATCTTTCAATTGCGCCAATATTGGGTCGGTTAAAAAGACTAACACTAGATGGTCTGGCAGAGGTTTGGGGGATTGGCAGCATAGTTCTGTGTTACCAACGATGTTCTGAAAAAAAATAATTGATGATAAAGAGGATGATTATGTTCAAGTGCGAAACAAAGAGAATTCAGCAATACTGTCGGCCTTTACTTGCTCTGGCTGTAAGTATGCTAGTGATGTTTGCTGGATCTGCCAATGCCCAGGTCACCATGGAAACCTTGCTGGATCGTATTCAGATCGAGGATTTGCTGGTGCGCTACTACTATGAATTATCCCAGGGCAATGCCCATGAAATGGCGGAGTATTTTACTGAAGATGCGCTGCTGGATGTGGATAGCACTATAGCTGTCGGACATGACGAAATTGCGGCACTTTATACTCGGCCTGAAGGTAGCGAGGAAGCCGAGGCGAGAGCAAATCGTGGCGTAGGACATATGCTGCTAACCAATGCGGTAATTGATATTGATGGCAACAATGCCGTTGCCCATGTGCTCTGGACCGGTGTGCTGAACCCTGGTGTCGGGCAGGCTCCGAACCTCTATGAGCAGGGGCGTGAGGATACCGCTCTGGTCAAGATTGATGGCAAGTGGCTCATCTCCAAGCGTTATATCAGTTCGGACAGTGGCATTCCTGACAAGTACGATGCCACTTATGAGCCGCGGGGCAATCCGCTGGCGGACCAGTAAGCAGAAACCATGACTTCAGGTCCGGTAACATAGAATCAGCAAGTCCGGGGGCAGAGACACTTGAATCTCAAGATGCTCTGCCCTTTTTTTATTACGATAGTGATGGCAAAGGTGTTTTCAGGAGAGGGTGGTGGTAAGAAAAATGATACAGACGATTTTAATAATTCTGGTTGTGGTCGTGCTTATTCTTACATTCCTGTTATATCGAATGGGTGTAGCCAGTAGATCCATGCAGGTCGCCTCTGGCCATGACAATGGTCAATTGCTTGACTGCCCGGCAACGCCAAACTGCGTTTCCAGCCAGGCACCCGTCGCTGACAGTCATTATATTGCCCCGCTTGAATTGGTCGATGGCAATGCCTGGGAAGCCCTTGAGGCTGCATTGGCTACTATGAAAGGTGCTGTGCAGGTAAGGCGTGAGGAGAATTATGCCTATTACACTTTCCAGACGGCGTTAATGGGCTTTGTTGATGACGTGGAATTCCTGAAAGCAGAGGATGAAGGACATATTCATGTGCGCTCAGCCTCCAGAGTGGGGCGAAGCGATATGAATGCCAATCGCAACAGGATCGAAGAGATTCGCTCACTCCTGTAAGTAAGACCGGCTTTATTGGCCCACGAATAATCAGCCTTGTTGCGCGAATTTATTTTCTCTTATTTTACAGTCCTGTCAGGGTGCAACACAGGAAAAACTTCTGGCCATATCGGGATCGCCGGAACCATCATAGGTGGGGATTGCCGGGTAATGGCAAACCGGTCGGCTAAATTCCCGTGCATTATCCGAGCCCGGCGCGCCAGGAGGCGGTGCTGGATGGATACCCACAAGATCACCGGGTGCACTTCCTTCCTCTACCCACGATACCATCGCATCCAGCCAGGAAATGGCGTGGGCGCCTTCACCACCAGCACAATGATCCATCCCTGGTACCTGGTAATATCGAACACTGTCATTCACAGCTTGCTGCCCCAGGCTTGCAATCATGCTTTCCACATAGTTCACAGTATTGCCGAATGGAATAAGGCCATCAGTAGTGCCATGGTAGGTGATGAGTTTGCCGCCGTGATTGATGAACTCGGAAATATCCGGATCCATGGCGATCAATTCACTACCAGCCTCCATGGCCACAGGCATGTATTCATCGGCATTAAAACTCGCCGGATCCCAGTTGGCATCATTCAGTACAATATCCTGAAAAAAACCGCTGCCAATGGTGAACTGTGGTGAGGTGTAGGCTCCCCATAATGGTTCACTGCCAGGTCCGGTACCCGGTATCCAGACCTGGCCAGAAGCGCTTACCACACCCTTGTAAATAGTTTGGGCTGCTTCAACTTCTTCAGCTGCCAGGCATTGTGCGGTGGTTTCACCAGCGCATTGAAGGCTGGCGGGATTGAAATTACAGGCGGCAGGATTGCTTATAATTCGATCCTCAACGCCATCCAGGGCATCACAGGAAGTGATAACCGCCTCCTTGAGCAAACCCAGCTTGTTCAGAGCGAGCTTGCCTTCCCCCAGATTGGACTGGATCACAATGCTCAGAGCCATCAAGGGGGACCAGTTGTTGGCAGGGGCACCTGCGATAATCGCATCGTAATCGTCAGGAAAACGTTGAGCTTCCATTAATCCCTGTCTGCCGCCGGTTGAACAGCCGACAAAATAGGATTTTTCAGGGTCACTGCCATAATGGCTGCTGGTGATTGCCTTACCCGTCAGCGTTAGTTCATGCACGGCACGCCAGGCAAAATCGGTAACTTTTTCCGGATGATCCACTGCCCAACCGAATATATCTGCGCCACCGGCCACATGACCGGTATCTGTATTGGCCACCGCATAGCCTCGCATAAGCGGATCAGCAAGGGAGCTGGTGACAATAGAGCCTGCAGCACCACCGTTACCTGTTTGCATAAACCGGCCATTCCAGTTTTCTGACGGCAGCCACAGTTCAAAGCGGATGTCGGAATCGCTGGTGGGATGAATCGACCCTGCAACCTGGCAGAACGCCGGCAGATTGGAATAATCTGCCCCCATGCCGGGAAAACCACCTGCAGGAGCGCTATAGGCACCAGCGGCAATAGTTTCTGCCCGGCTTATAGTGGTGTTGGGGAAATTAGTGCTTAACAATGATTCACACGTCATGGCTTGTGCGGCGGCGGAGGTTGCCAAAGGAGAAGAGGCCACAGCAGGTTGATCACTGGATTGCTCGCTGCAGGCTGAAAGTAATATTCCTGCGGCCATGAGTGTCAAGGTAATGTGCTTCATGTTGTGTTTCTTCATGATTCTTTTGTTGTAAGTATGGTAATAAAAAAAGGCCAGAATGATTTTAAAATCACGCTGGCCCTTTTGCTGGCTGTTACTTTGTCGCGAGCAAATACGACAAACCAGTCAGTTATTCTTCCGTATCGTAAGTATGCCAGTTGTCATAGTCAGGCAGGGTGATTCTGCCATCCCAGAAGCCTTTATTATTTTCATTACAGGAATATTCCAGCAGTCCCAGACCGTCCTGCATGCGGGTAAAAATACGCTGATTGCTCCAGGGTTCGGAATAGTAAATCGGGTCATCAACAGTGATTTCATAGTTGATGCTATCGGCATCACGCAGCGTGAATTTTTCCGTGACGGTTATTTTGTCACTATGGGGATGGCCCACAGTGTCCAGGCGGGTCTTGCCGTTGTAATTGCTGGTGGTTACTACCAGTGTGTCACCCTCCCATTGGGCGTGTGAATTGCCATACCAGGTAGCCGGCAAACGACTACTCATGTCTTCACCACCAATCCTGAAAGAATGATGCCAGGTATTAACTTCAAACAGATAGGCAAAGTCATTGTCGGTCTGGAAAAACTGAACCGGGTTAGGTGAATTCATGGAACGAACATGACCAAATGGCAGACAGGCGCCGGTGTAATCACCCTCAGAGGAATCATAGCGCTCAAAGTTCAGCTTGCCGGCAGCGGTGAACGGAAGCTCTCCCGGACCGAACTGACTTCTGCCATTACTCCTGGCCATATCAGGCACATAGGGGAATTCCCACACCCCGTTAAAATCGGGTTTACCGCTGGCAGTACGCGGAATGTCGGCATCCTGGGCAGCGGCCTGCATGGAAAGGCCCGCGGCGAGCAGGATGGAAAATATGCTGGTGAGAATTGGTTTTATCAGTTTCATACTTGAGTCCCCTGTTTTACTGGTTGCCAACCAGTGGATGGCGTATCTGCACGCTTGATTCTGTGCATTGAGCCAGCAGTTTTTCTATGGAATACAGTTGCTTGGCGTTATTATGGCTTATCGTTGCCTTATTAGAACTATAAAAATAGAAGTGCCCCCCTTATACTCAACTTGTGTATTTACATGCATGCTTACATAGATGCATATTTACAGACAAATTGAGAAATAATGGCCAATGACTATTTTGCCCTTATTAAATAACAGTCGGTACAGACAAGTCTAGGCACAACACAATTAACCATGATGAACATAATCAATTCCCTGTCTGCCTGCAGTAAGTATCTGCAGAGCCTGTTGATGATGCCGCTGTCGCTTGCATGTTGCATGCTGTTGTCTGCGCCTCTGCAGGCACAGACAATCCCCCTGGAAACAATTGCCCTGTCAGAGCGGATGTTGTTCGTGAAAGGGCCCGATGGCAATGTACTGGCAGTGGAAAGCAGTGAAGGCGTTATTCTGGTAGATGGTGGGCATGCCGATTGGTATGACAGTTTACGTCAGGTCGTTGAGGAGGCCTTTCCCGGCGTTCCCATCCGAGCCCTGATAAACACCCAGTGGCATCGGGAACAGACCGGAGCCAATGTGCCATTGGGTTCCGCCGGCGTTGAAATTATAGCTCACGAAAACACCATGCTCTGGCTGAGTACTCACGTATGGCAACGCTGGGCTGACAAAAAGTATGCCCCGCTGTCCGAGGCAGGCCTGCCTGTAACAACGCTTTGGGATGATGGTGTGCTACAGTTGGGTGATCGCTCGGTGTTTTATGGCTTTTTGTGGAATGCACATACCGATGGTGATATCTGGGTGTATTTTGAAGAAGAAAATGTACTGGTTACCGGTGGCCTGGTGTCCAATGGTCGCTGGCCTGAAATAGACTGGAGTACCGGGGGTTATATTGGAGGCATGCTGGATAGTTTTGTTTCACTGCTGACGGTGCCGGATCAGAATACCCGAATCATTCCTGCCTGGGGTGACATCATGAACCTCGATGAACTCAAGGCGCAAAACCAGATGTACCTGACTATTTTTGACCGCCTTCATGCTTCAGTAATCAGCAGCTATGATCTTGAAGATATACTGGCAGAAAAGCACACCGCAGAATTTGAGGCGCAAATGGGTGACCCAACCCTGTTTATGACACTGGCTTTCCAGAGTTTTCAGGGACGTTATCGCGATGCCCAGAATTTCAGATTGTTAAATATTCCGTAAGCAAACGCTGCGAAGAAATAATTAAATTAACAAGTATTGGAAGCATAAAAGTAATAAAAAAATAACACCATGGTTATCGTTCCTCAAGCAAAGTCCGTGAATAGCCTTGGCCTGAAATTCAGGGCCGGCGTGCTGTTGGCTTCATTTCTGTTACTGGCGGCTTGCCGCGATAACGACGGATCAGCTGTTGCCGATATGCCAGTTGAGACGGCCATTCTTTCGCCGTCAGAGTTGGAGGCGCAGGCAGAAACACAATGGGCCCTGCTCAGTGAATATTGTGTCGATTGCCACAATCTCGATGATTACAGCGGAGGGCTTGCCTTTGATCTGCTGGATCACAATGCCATTAGTGCAGATGCCGAGGTCTGGGAAAAAGTGGTACGAAAGCTGCGTGGCAGAATGATGCCACCTCCGGGCCAGGAAAAGCCTGCCAATCAGCAGATCAATCAATTTGTAGCCTGGCTGGAGGGTAATCTCGATCAACCTGCAGAATTTGTCGACCCTGGTGAGAAACTGCTGCATCGCCTGAATCGGACTGAATATGCCAATGCCATCAGGGATTTGTTAAAGCTGGATATCGATCCGGCGGCACTGCTTCCGGTTGATGGTGCAGAAGATGGTTTTGACAATATAGCTACCGCCTTGCAGGTAACACCTTCCTTTATTGATCAGTACCTTGGTGCTGCCAGAGTGGTCAGTGAGCAGGCGATTGGTTCGGCAACTGCCAGAGCATCGGGTACGCCGTACTCCTTTTCAACAGTTGGACAGTCATTTCATATTGATGGTTTACCACTGGGCTCGCGGGGCGGCGCCGTAGTGGAGCATTATTTCCCCAGTGATGGTGACTACCTGCTGAATATTGCCAGCATGGCATCGGGGCTGGCAGTTGGCAGTATGGAGCATGGTAATACTCTGATCGCCACTATTGATGGCAGGAAATTTTTCGAAACAACCATTGGCGGCATGGAGGAAGCGGAGCAACTGGACAAGCTGCGCGCCCCGGCTGTGGATGCCCTTAATGCAAGAATCCGCGATATTCCCCTAACGACTACGGCGGGTCCCCATAAAGTTGCCGTGTTTTTTCTGCATCGCTCCTTTGCTGAATCAGACGCCCCCTTGCAGCAGTTGACCCCGCGAAAGGGCCAGGATGCTATTGTCGATGTCCGGCAGTTTGAAATCTATGGTCCGGTTAATGCCACGGGATTAAGCTCAACACCCAGTCGCGACAGAATCTTTTCCTGCCACCCGGACAATGATGTGGAAGAAGTAACCTGTGCAAGAAACATCATCACAGATCTTGCCAGTGAAGCCTTTCGTGGATTTCTGGCGGATGAAGATAGCGAACTGTTAATGCGCATGTATCAGGCGGGTTATGCCGATGGCGGTTTTGAGAAAGGGATATCCTTTGCCTTGTCAGGCATTCTGGTACACCCGAAATTCCTTTACCGGCTGGAACCAGTACCCGAGTCATTGCCGCCCGGCGCCACCTTTGAGCTTAGCAGTCTGGAGCTGGCATCACGGCTGTCTTTTTTTCTCTGGAGCTCAATTCCTGATGAAGTATTGCTGGAGATTGCCATCGATGACGGGCTGAAAGATCCGGTGATACTGGAACAGCAGGTTAAGAGAATGCTGAAAGATCCGCGCGCGGAGAATCTGGCGCGTAATTTTGGCTATCAATGGCTGGGTCTGGCTGAGCTTGAAAATATTACCCCTGATGGAAAACTGTTTCGTGATGTTGATGGCAATATCAGGGCAGATCTGACACAGGAAGCCCTGCTGTTTATGCAGAGTATATTCAGTGAAGATCGCAGTGTACTGGATTTACTTACCGCAGATCATACATACCTGAATGAAAACCTGGCCTTGCATTACGGCTTCAATGGCATTCGTGGTTCAGAATTTCGCAAGGTCACACTGGCAGATGAAAGACGTTGGGGCATTCTGGGGAAAGGCGGGGTACTCATGGTGTCGTCCTATCCAAATCGTACCTCACCGGTATTACGCGGGGCCTGGCTACTGGAAAACATCATGGGTACACCGCCAGCAGCACCACCGCCAGATGTGGAAGGTTTTGTTGAGATAGAAGAAGGTCAGGAATACACCACGGTAAGGGAGCGCCTTGAAATGCATCGGGTTAACCCGTCCTGCAATGGCTGTCACGGGGTGATTGATCCGCTCGGCTTTGCCCTGGAAAATTTTGATGCGGTTGGACGCTGGCGTGATAATGATCGTCAGGCCAGAACACCCATCGATTCTTCCGGGGTGCTGGCAGATGGCACTCCCGTTGATGGTCCGGTTGCCCTGCGGCAGGCAATCCTGAGCAGGCCGGATCAGTTTGTGCAAACATTTACCGAAAAACTGATGACCTTTGGCCTGGGTCGCAGTATCGAATATCAGGATATGCCAACAGTAAGGCGTATTGTACGGGAAGCAGAGGGCGATGATTACCGCTTCTCGGCGCTGGTTCTGAATATCGTGAACAGTGAGCAGTTTCGTATGAAGCATAACGCCGACAATGAAACTCTGGCGGCAGCAAATTAGCTGTCCAGACAGGCGAAAAACAGTATCCATCTTGCAGAACGGTGGGTCATAAATCCTGAATATTGTTGTATAGTTATTTGCCTGCTAAAAAAATCAAGTAAAGTCAGGGCACTGGAAAAGGGCGATCCAATAGCGGATCAAGGGGAAGAGATATGTTTATTTCTAAAAAGCACCTGTCACGCAGAACCCTGTTAAGGGGGGCGGGTACAGCAATTGCCCTGCCATTACTGGATGCCATGATTCCGGCAGGCACGGCCCTGGCACAGACTGCTGCGGCCCCCAAAGCCAAACTGGGATTTTTCTATTTTCCCCATGGCGCCATTATGGATAAGTGGACGCCTGCCAGCGTCGGCTCCGATTTTGAATTAACACCGATTCTAAGACCTCTGGCAGCCTATAAAGAGCAGATGACCATTGTCAGTAACCTGCGCAATACTGCCGCCGAAGGCGCCGGGGTGCATGCTACGTCACCAGGTACCTGGTTAAGTTGCGCATCGCCTTTTACTGTTGATGAGAATGATCCAAATTACGGTATCTCCGCCGACCAGATTGCGGCCCAGACCATTGGTCAGGACACGCCTTTTCCTTCCATCGAACTTTGTACTGAAGTGAAGGCCTCAAGTGCCGGTGCTTGCGACAGCAACCTGGGTTGTGGTTATGGTTCCACTATTTCCTTTAGAACCCGAACGCAGCCATTACCAATGGAGCATAATCCACGTAAATTATTTTTCCGCATGTTCGGCCAGGGTGATACGGCAAAAGAACGCGACTCCATCATGAATCAGAAGTTCAGCCTGCTGGATCTGGTGGCGGAAAGTGCTACTTCCCTGAATGGCCGACTGGGTAGTGCTGATCGCCAGCGCATGGATGAATATCTGGATTCAGTGCGTGATGTGGAACGTCAGGTTGAAAAGCTTGGCGAACAGGATTTCAGTGGCCTGGATATTCCGGATGCTCCTCTGGGCGTGCCCGGAAACTGGGAAGAACATATAAACTTGATGTTTGATTTGACAGCGCTGGCCTATGAGGCGGATTTAACCCGGGTTGCTTCCATGATGTTGTCGGCAGAAATAAGTATGCTGACCTACAATCAGGTAGGAATTTCGGATGCCTACCATCCGCTGTCCCATCATCGCTATGTGCAGGACAAGATGGACAGATGTGCAGTCATTCAGACCTACCACTCCAAAATCTTTGCCAGGTTCCTGGATCGTTTAAACAACACGGCAGATGGTGATGGCTCCATTCTCGACCATTCAATCCTGCTGTTTGGCAGCAATATGAGCGACTCCAATGCGCATAATGCCAATCCGCTACCGTCAGCTATTTTCGGTGGCGCCAATGGCCGCCTGAAAGGAGGTCAGCATCTGAGTTATGCAGCGAATACGCCCCATGCCAACCTGATTCTTACGCTGCTGGAACGTGCCGGTATTTCCGGAGTGGAATCCCTTGGCAACAGTACAGGGATTTTCTCGGAGGTTTAGGGCCTGTCCAGAACCATGATTTTTTCAACAGCCCACTTTCGCTTCATTGTTTCATGCCTGACCGCGGTCATTCTGCTAATGAATGCCAATACTGCCTGGCCTGCTTCGCTGCCGGATATCGCCGAGGCCGGGGAGCGTGCTGCAGTCATGGAAATGCTTGCCGCCGGCGCCGATGTCAATACGCTGTCCGTAGATGGCACCACGGCCCTGCACTGGGCGGTTTATAAAAACGATCTTGAGCTGGTTGAGACACTTCTGAAACAGGGTGCTGACCCGGATAAGAGCAATGATTATCACGCCAGTCCCATGACCGTGGCGGCCGTTCATGGTGACTTTGCCATTATGAAAGCGCTGGTGGATGCCGGCGGTGATATCGAGTCACCCAATACTGAAGGCCAGACACTGTTAATGGCGGTGGCCAGAACAGGCAATACTGAAACTGCTAGACTGCTGCTAGAGCGTGGCGCAAATGTAAATGCGGTGGAAAACTGGGGCAGTCAGACTGCCCTGATGTGGGCGGCATCACAAAAACAGCCCCAGATGGTGAAACTGTTGCTTGAATATGGAGCGGAAGCAGACACCCGGGGAAAAGATCATGACTGGCCCCGCTGGATTACGTCAGAACCTCGCAACAAACCACTGCAGCGCGGCGGTTTCACTGCTTTACTGTATGCCGCCAGGGAAGGATGTGCGGAGTGTGTGGAAGCGCTACTTGATGCAGGGGCGGACATTAATCTGACTGATATCGATAGTGGCACCCCCTTGCTGATGGCCTTGCAAAACCTGCATTACGATACCGCCAATATCCTGATTGAGCGAGGTGCCGATATTCAGCGCTGGGACTGGTATGGGCGAACACCCCTATATTCTGCCATTGATCTGCACCTGATACCGAGTAGTCGTCGTGGCGATCTGCCGTCAACAGACACGTTGACTGCGCTTGATATTGCCAGAACGCTGCTGGAAAAAGGCGCCTATGTGGATATGCGACTGAAAAAAGAACCGCCCTACCGCTCCGGGGGGGATCGCGCTTATACCGATGCGGGTCCGGATTCCCGGGTACTCAGTGGCGGCGCCACAGCCCTGCATAACGCCGCCAAGAGTGGTGACGTTGAGGCAGTGAAACTGTTGCTGGAATTTGGCGCACGGGTCGATATCGCCAATATGGTCTACGAAGTAACGCCCATGCATAGCGCGGCAGGAGTCTGGCGCGTTTATGGCATATTTATGGAAACACCGATCTCCGGGGCTTATAAAACCGGAGCGGATGCTGCCGCGATCATGTCACTATTACTGGCTGCCGGGGCTGATATTCATCAGCTGGCGGCCAACGGTCAAAATGTTGCTCATGGTTCAGCAAAAGCAGGTTGGAATGAAGCCCTGCAATTCGCCTGGGAGCAGGGGGTGGATTTTAGTGTGCGCGATGTGGGTGGTTATACACCGCGCGATCTTGCCCGGGATATGGGGCATATGGATACGGTGGCATTTATCGACAGCCTCACAGGTCAGCAGCAATGAATATAAAAAAACTGCTGCTGACACTTTTAATAATCTGTTCCATGAGTGCGCTTTCAGTCAGTGCCCAGGTTGCCAATGATAGGGCAACCCGGCAAGCCATCATTGAGGCCTTGCCAGAAGGCGTGACAAGCGCCACTGCCAGTGCCGATCAAATAGCCCAGGCGGCAATGGAACTTGCCATCGGCATGGATGGTGAGATAACCGATAACATGACCCAGGTAATGGTTTCACTGGGAGAGCTGACACTGGAAGGGATGTTTAAAAGTGCTCCGCGTTTTGGCAGCAAGAATCCACCAGGGCGACTCTATACCAAGGTATTGAACCTGGCCTCCAGTGCGCTGGACGTTTCCTACAACACCTATTACGGCATTACCGTGCAGCACATCATGGCATTGACCACCGCTTTGCGGGATGGTCAGAATTTTTTAGTTGGTGCTGAAAGTAACGCTATAACCCGAAAATAAACCAGCAAAGTTATCGAACTGCAGAACTGAAATCACCGGCTGCAACTGTGCCCGAGGTTTCAGGGAGAAAAACATGAAGAAAATAACCAGTGTTAGGTTAATGATAGTGCTACCAATGTTGGCAATCTTGTTAATGATTGGCAAGGCCCAGGCCCATCACTCCTTTGGTCTGGAATTTGATGCTGATGCGCGCGCAGAGCTGACGGGTGTTGTTACCCAGATACGCTTCAGTAATCCCCATGTGCGCTATCGGGTCGATGTGGAGGGCGCTGACGGCTCGATGGAATCCTGGGAATTACAGGCAGCCAGTGTGACTTCGCTACGCGGGCAGAACTGGAACCGTGATAGCGTCAAGGTAGGGGATATTGTTTCCGTAGAAGGGCAGCTGGGTAGAAATGGGGCAAAAAAACTTTTTATCCGTGGTATTGCAGTTGCTGATGGCGGGCGCTTTGGCAGCGCTGCTGCAGACGCTAATCAGGCAGTTGCAGATGAAGAGTATGCCAGTGCTGCCGACTATGGTTACGGTGACATTATTAGCGCTTACCCGATCGACATCACTGGCCCCTGGAGCAACCGTTACAAGTTTCGTACCACGGTGGATGATCTGGAGCCCAAGCCAATGCCTATGACTTCACAAGCCCGTGCTATTTATGAAGGCATTAATAAATATGACGATCCGGCCCTGCGTTGTCTTGCCTATGGGCTGCCCCGTCTGTTTGGTAATCCCTACAATATGACTATTTACGATGCAGGCACACATTACCTGTTTCTCTACGTTGACCACAACTCCCCGCGTCGAATCTGGATGGATGGCAGAACGCCCACTGCAGGGATACCAGCCACCTCCAATGGCTTTTCCGTGGGTCATTGGGAAAATGATGAACTGGTTATTGAAACTACGTACCTGTTACCGGGATGGCTGGACGGCACCGGTTATCCCATGTCTGGCGAAGAGACACGAATCGTTGAGCGTTACAGCTTTGCCGATGACAGGCTGACTATGGATCGAGTGATGACGATCCATGACCCTTACTACACGGCGCCTCTGACCCGCGTACGTGGTTCCGCGCGCGGTAATAACCTTGATGTAAACGAGCAGTTGGCCTGTGATCCCACTGGTTATTTTCTGGATTTGCATGAAGCAGGGATGCTTGAAAAGTATCTGGATCCTGAGGTGTATCTGAATCCCTGATCCTGGAACGAACCAGGGAAATGTGACAAAAAAAATGGGCCCTCAGGCCCATTTTTTATCGCTTTAAGAAGTTTTAAAGCAGGAAGCGACTTGTTGCGATACCAATAGTATCGATTTCCGCTCCCATCAAATCCGCTATGCCAAGTAACAGGTTGGACGTAGGTTCGTCTTCCCTGGCCTGAATATGGCGGTTGCCTTGCAGGCGGCCTCCAGCACTACCTACCAGCAGGGCCGGTACGTTATGTCGATCATGTTCTAGACCATTACTCATGCCTGCGCCAAAATACAGCAGCGTAGAATCCAGCAATGAACCATCACCATCGGGTGTCGCATCCAGTTTGGCAACGAAATCAGCAAACTTCTGCATCTGGTAAGTGGTGATCTTGGCGTACCGGGTAATACTTTCTTCGGTATTCTGGTGATGGGTGACATTATGGTGAGGTTCATTCACCCCGATGTGGGCATAACTGCGACCACTGGCTTCATGACCGGTTAAAAAGCTGAACACACGCGTCATGTCACCCTGGTAGGCAAGATGCATCAGGTCATAGGTTACATTCATATGCTCGTCGAAGTCATCAGGAATACCAACCGGACCACCGGAGGTGTTGGCAATCACCGAAGAACGATTCGACAGTTTCTGTACCTGCAGTTCAATACGACGAATATTGGTCATATATTCTTCCAGCAAGGCGTTGTCGCTTGCTCCGAGCATACCTTCCAGACGTTTGGATTCGTCAAGCACTGAGTCCAGCATGCTTTGCTTGGTTTCCAGTCGACGCAGACGTTGCTCGGGGGTGCCTGGATCGCCGAACATGCGTTCAAAGGTGACCTGCGGGCTAATACCAACGGGCAGTGGGCTATGATCGTCATACCAGGACAGGGTGTTGAAATACATGCATGGGTAGTTGTCGCAGGCTCCGGCAGAGGTGCCCATGTCTTCAGTACCCAGTTCCAGGGATCTCAAGGGGGTATCGCCAGCGATGGCATCGGCAATGTACTGGTCAACAGTCTTTTTGGAACGCAGTTCATTGAAATCACCATTTTCACTAAGGGGACCGGCGCCGTTCAGGAATGCAGAGCTGGCACCCATGTGAATGCCTCCCATATCCTGGTTGCCTTCGGGTGATTTCAGACGGCTGATTGTGGTGACATAATTGCGAAACGGCTCAATCGGCTTCATCACGCGTTTGAATTCGAAATCCTTGCCTGCTTTATCCGGGTGCCAGTCAGCGGGAAATATACCATTGGGTACATAAACTGTACCAAAGCGGAGTTTCGCTGCTGCTGCAGTTTGTGATTGTGCCGTAGCGGCTGGCACCATTGCATCAAGCAAGGGCAGTGCAATGGCGGCTCCCGTTCCCTTAAGAAGCGTCCTGCGACTGAGATGTTTCTTTGAAATGAACATTCTTATTCTCCTGTATGTATTTTTCTAGAGACTGGTTCCGGAATTAAAATTCCAGAGTTCAGTCACTAGTGGCTATGGCGTTAATATCTGACGCCGAACTATTGGTTCGCATGAGGAAAGGATAGCTTTCCACAATCCCCAGAATTATCGACATCAGGCTATAATCGCTCTGAGCGGCGTGTCTCACAATTTCCCGGACTACAGGCATGTCCCTCGGGATGAGTCCACGACCCAAAGAGTATACCAGTAGCTTTTCAGTAACTGTACTGGCAAATAGTTCCGGATCTGCCAGCAGCGCATTTCGCAGTGCTGCGGGCCCATTAACGGGCGTTCCATCAAGCAG
The DNA here is from genome assembly GCA_030828385.1 of Gammaproteobacteria bacterium. GTDB lineage: Bacteria > Pseudomonadota > Gammaproteobacteria > Pseudomonadales > Pseudohongiellaceae > Eutrophocola. The sequence continues at coordinate 54,944 of JAURCS010000002.1, read as the reverse complement.
AATCCCGGTGGAATCAATCTTTAGGCCTTCACGGGTAGTGTCGCGCCAGGAACCGTCTACATCGAAATTCTCCAGAGCAAAGCCCACCGGATCTATAAAATCATGACAGGCAGCACAAGCCGGGTCGGCGCGATGCCTCTCAAGTTGTTCACGAACTGTTGATGGACGATCTACAGGAGCACTTGCTTCCAGTGCCGGCACGTTGGCTGGAGCGGCCGGTGGAGGATTGTTCCAGAATTCTGTGAGGATGAATTTTCCTCGCATAATCGGCGAGGTGCGGCTTGATGCCGAGGTCAGTGACAGCAGTGAGCCATGGCCAAATAATCCCCACCGGTTGCTGTCTTCGACGTTGACCTTGCGAAAGCGTGCGCCGGTGACTCCCTCTATGCCGTAATGACGCGCCAGACGTTCATCAACAAAAGTATAGTTTGCTGTGAGCAGTTCATGCACGGGACGATTTTCCCGCAATACATGGGCAAACAGCATTTCTGTTTCCTGACGAAATGCCTTGCGTAGATTATCATCAAAGTCAGGGAACATTTTTATGTCGGGACGGGCACGAATTTCCAGATTTCTCAGTTGCAACCATTGGCCGACGAAATTCTTTACAAACTCATCTGCGCGCGGGTCTGCCAGCATGCGCTCTACCTGCGCAACGCGCGTATCCGCATCCTTGATCGCATCGCTTTCGGCAAGCTCAAACAATTCATCATCGGGCATACTGGACCAGAGGAAAAACGACAGTCGTGAGGCCAGTTCATAACCATTAACCATCTGGTCGGTTCCATCCGGCGTGTCAGTGGCATCGGTCTCGACGCGGAACAGGAAAAACGGACTGACTATCATGCGTGCTACAGAAGCGCGGATGCCCTGGTCAAAGTCACCTCCGCTGGCGCGTTCATTTTTATAGAAGGCCAAAGGAGCAGCAATATCATCTTCTGTAATAGCACGCCGGAATGCACGTTTGGCAAGTTTGGTAAGAATTTCTTTTGCGCAGGCATCTTCTTCTGCTACCGACTCTGGCTCGCAGGTCATGACCCGGTCCCGTGTCGCCATATCACTTACACCAGTGGCATTATAGGGACCTTCAATTCGCACTTCTTCCAGGCGTGGCATGCCTGAGGGGTTATGGATTTCCAGTGAGGCCCGCAACGATGGTTGCCATGAGTTCTGCTCGGCGGACACACGTTCACGCCAGGTAAAGATTACTTCATGGGGGCCTGCAGTAATGGGGATTTTTGGCGAAGTGAGTTTTTTGTCGATGATGGGAATGACACTAACATAGCCATCTTCAACACTGACCTTGTGGTCTTCAGGGCCGCCGATCTCGCTGGAGTAAACAACCTCACCATCGACGTACACCAGAAATTCATGGGGACGATCATGTCCCTCGATACCAAAATAGCCTTCTGCAACGCCGTTGAGTGGGCGCGCAGCAAAGATATACTCGGCATCAGCAGGAAAATAATGGGTTGTTGCAATACCGCCACGGGTACCAATAGGGAGACCTCTGAGGTGCTTGTCCTGGGAGGTATCAAAGGGGATTTTAAGAGTCGCGGTATTTAACGAGGCATCCGGATTACCCAGTGCCATGTCGGCCACGCGAAGTCCCACAGTCATGTAGCGGTCCAGCAACATGGGCGAAGTGCGCAGCAGATCAGCAATATTGTCAAAACCGAAATCGCCGCCGTCACTGGGCAAGAGTTCGGTGAGGTCGAGATCGAGACCGAACAAATCACGAATAACATTGGAGTATTCAGCGCGATTGAGTCGATGAATGGTCGTCAGCCCGGCATAGGGATCCGCATTGGCGGCTGCATCCAGCGTTTTTTCAAGAGCAGCGACGAAGCGCTGGCGTTGTTGTTTCGCGGGTTGATCCTGTTTGCGCGGAGGCATGGCGCTGATCTTAAGTTTGCGCAAGACCTCTTCCCAAACATCCGGATTGGCATGCACATCATCAGGGCCAAGCCCCTCAAGAGAAATGCCCCCTCTGAATTCATCATAGTTATGGCAATCGGTACAGTAGTTTTCAATCATTGACCACTGCTCAGCCAGCATCGCTTCAGGGGCGGAATTATTATCAGCCGCAGAGACAGCCAGCGCCAGTGTACTGCCTATAGCGCCAATACAAACGCTTGTTACAAAGGCTCTTATCTTCATTGTGCGCTAGTTCCCTGACCAGTATTGTTCATGCTACCCAATTCAATCAGTGCGGCAATAATTTCTTCCTGTGAAGCTGGCGGTGCATCGAAGTAAAAACCGGGAGTAGGTTTTTTGGCTGGGGTATTTTCAACCAGTTCCTGTGGTGTTTGATCACTCTTGTTCTTTGCAGTAAGCGATGCGCCATTGGCTGCAAGGGCATAGACAATGTCGAGCTGGCCGGCATTGGCTGCAACATGCAGAGCGGTAAGATCATCAGGGCCTTTAACGCTGACATCGGCACCAGCCTCAAGAAGAAGCTTGGCTGCCTGAACCGGGTCACGCACGCCTTTTTCCCGAAAGTCAGGTGGTCCGTTGCGCAAATCATTGGGGCCGCCGGCAATGGCGACTCCCTTGCCGCCGGTAATAGCGACCATTAGGGCAGAGCGGCTAACGACTTCTTCTTCACCATCAATGCCAACATATTTGGTCTCCGATGCCGGCTTCCAGTTCGGATCAGCACCATATTCAAGCATCATGCTCAGGCCGGCTATATCCGCAGCTTTTGCCGCTCTATAGAATGGTGTCATGTTGGACTTGGTATCACAGCACATTGAAGTATTGTGCATCTGGCCAATAAAGGGCTTGTTGGGATCAGCGCCCGCTTCCAATAACAGACGGGTAAGGTCAATGGCGCTGAGTTCGTTGGGATGATCGGCACGGAAGATGGTTCCGTCTCGGGCACGCCAGTCGGTGGTAGCATCGCGCATCTCGGTTGCGAAATAAAGCGAGCCATCATTGGCGTCAGCATCAAGATCCAGCAGCAGGGCGGCAATATCAAAACGGTCATTCACTATCGCCAGCATCATCGGCGTGGAATCATCACCATTTCTGACATTAATGTTAGCGCCGCCATCAAGCAGGGTTCTGATCATTGCTTCGTCGCCGTTGCGTGCTGCCCAGTGCAGGGGCGCAAAACCGCCTGATGGAAAATCAGCGTTTTTGCGTTTTGTCAGTTCTGATACACGGGATTGCATGTTGGGATCGGCACCAGCATCAAGCAGTATCTTGACAACATCCAGATGACCTTCGGCTGTTGCCCACATCAGGGCAGTCTGATTATCAACAGGCTCACTGGCATTGGGATTGGCGCCAGCCTCAAGAAGGGCCTTTAGTGCCTGGGTGTTGCCGGATCGTGCTGCGGACATGAGCGGAGATTCTACACCGAGTCCGCTGTGCACAAGATTGGCCCCACTGCTGATTAGCATATTAATCATGCTGGCATCGCCATAACGGCTAGCCTGCAGTAAAGGGGTTATTCCAAGCTTATTGGGAATATTTGGATCAGCGTCTGCATCAAGTAATAATTGAACCATGTCCGAGGATGAATTAAATACTGCCCAAAGCAAAGGGGTAGTGCCATCAGGCGCTGGAATATTCACATCAGCACCGTTATTGATCATTTGCTGCAACTGTGTCTGGTCATCAGCGCGGGCGGCATCCACCATGGTGGCAGAGGAATAGGCTTTGTCTATATCCCAGAGAGTACCGGTTAGTACAAGTGTCACTGCAAGCACAGCAGGGAAAAATCCCTTTTTTTGGATATCCATCATGCAAGTCCCCCTCAACAATTGATGGTAACGTACTATTTATCAGAGGTAAGGAGCTAATTGCTAAATAATGAGGCTTCTATTCTGACAGTGCGTTTAATAAGAACCTAATTTTTTTATGTTTGCTGATACGAATCTACTGCTAAAAGATCAGAAAAAGTCGTGAAATAGTGCCACATATAGATTTATGACGCAAAGAATAACTATAGTTATAAGCAGGGTTTGAACGGGCGTTCAGATTGTAAAGAAATAGTCAAAAGAACGCTTTTCAAGTGGGAAAGCAGAATGTGTTATTTAGCGGAACTATTTCTTTTTGGTTTTAAAACGTGCGTTGGCTATAGTGAAGGTGATTATTACGATTTTTTTGAATCGATTTTCGGTGCGGATTTTCACTATCGCGCAACTGGCGCCCATGTGCGCAGCGAAAAAAGGTTTTCCCGGTGCGTTCAGGATATTGAAATCGATATGCCAATTTTTCTAGAAGACACCCTGAGTGATGAAACAAAAACCATAGCTTATAACCTGCCTCACTACGGTGGAATCGGGCGCATGAAAGACATCAGAAAAACACTGAGTGATCGTCTTGTGGGCGAACACGGTAAGCTGGATCAGTTGCAATAGATAAGAACGGTGGGCAGCTTATGGCCCTATGGCAGTACTGTGTATTACTATATTCGGCGTGCCATGCCATTTAATATGCCACAGACTCTGAATGACAATGAGGTCTATTCCCAGACTGCCTATTTGTTATATCTTAATGGCATCATCGAAGAAGATGCCGTGATGGATGCAAGCTCGCTGAGTGACATTCCAATGCGCAATGAAGATAGATTCATAATGGCTTATCCGAAGTATCGTGATGGATTAACTAAAAACTAACAGACCTGTCAGTAATCATCTGGATAATTGTAAGCTTTATAAATTACGAAGAAAAAATATAAAGAGGAATATCAATGCTCGGCTCATTACCTGTAAATAAAGTTCTGCGACGCCTGCAAGTCGCTTTATGCGGATGCTTTTTGTTGGCCCTTTACGCAGCACTTCCCGTTGCTGCACAAATACCAATCACTACCCAGGAAACACTACTAGATCGACTGCAGATAGAAGATATGCTGCTCGCCTATTATTACGGTTTTGAAGTGGACGACGGCCATGACTGGACGACCATGTATACCGATGATGCGGTGCTGGATATCAACGGGTTGGTGTATAAAGGGAAAAAAGAGATTCAGGGGCTATACGATAACTATGGAGAAATCTCTCCGGAAGAAGATGTGCCTGGCAAGGTTCATGTGTTGATGACCAACCCGCGAATCATAGTCAATGGTAATACTGCGACAGCTCACATGATATACACAGAAGTCATGAATGATTCGGTATACCTGGCCCCTCGTCTTATAGAGCAGGGCCGTGAAGATACTGAATTTAGAAAAGTGAATGGCGCCTGGTATATCACCAAACGTCTCATTACCCAGGATGGGGGTTTACCTCCTGCTTACTTTAATACCTATACCCCTCGTTAATCCTGTCGCAGTAAAAGAGCCATTTTTATAAGGCTCGCCCTTTTTACTTTTCCTCTTAACTAGGCAACTTAATAACATGCAGGCATATTAAAAAGTTGCCAGGTTATGGTCGTCTATATTTTTTAGTGTCAGGTCTTGGCTAACGGTGGTACAGGTCGGTCAATGACGAATGCCGCAGTGGAAATCAGCGCAGCACCAATGCACATGACAGCAAAAAACGGCACTGTACTGCCGGCACCGATATCAAGTAGCGTGCCACCGAAGGCGCTGGAGCCGATAGCACCAAAGCGACCCATGAAGATTCCAAAACCAATTCCGGCCGAACGGCAGGATGGTGGATAGGCGTGAGTCATGATGGCATACATGCTTGCAATACTGGCGCTGAAAAAAGCAGCAGCGATGCCGATCAATGTAACCACTATTAACCTCTCGCTGTCACTTGGCACTCCCGACAGTGATTCCAGCATAATGGTCAGCAGGATCAGGGTCACCAGCAAAATGCCACTGAAAGAGTTCATGGCCAGTTTTGAACCGAAGCGCTGCACAATCAGGCCGGCGGCAATGGAAGATAAGATAGAAGTCATTCCGGCGACGGCAACCGCATAGGAAGCTTGGTCAAACTCGAAGCCTTTGGCTGTCAGTATGGTGGTGGTCCAGCCCAGGATACCATAAGCCACCATCGTCGCTGAAGTAAAGGCAATACCAACGCCGATATTGAGTCGTTTGTTGGTGCGATGCAACACACCAATGGTGCCACCATCTGAATCAGGAAGGTGCGTTTCTTCCATGAGATCAAGCGCTTCGTCAGTAACCTTAAGTGCAGCTTTTTTCGCTTCCTCAACCTTACCTCTTGCCATCAGGAAAGTGGGACTGTCGCGCAAAAAAGCAATGATCAGCGCAACCACCAGCAAGGTAAGAATACCGAGAAAGATAAAGGAGCCATCCCAGTCATAACTGTCCACCAAACTGGGCGCGATGATTCCCACCACCATACCGCCAGCGGGTGTGCCCACTGAAAGGGTGGTTACGCCCACTGAGCGCCAGCGTCCCGGCAGCCACTCGCCAGCCAGAGTGATGGCATTGGCATAAGCAGAACCGAAGCCCAGGCCACTGACAAGACGCCAAAATGCCATTTGCCAGACATCTGCGGAGGTACTAACGGCGATTGTGCCAAGGGAGAAAACTACTGCAGCCAGCGCCAGCGACCAGCGTCGTCCAACGGTGTCTCCAAGCCATCCTCCGCTCCAGGAACCTAGGCCAAAACCGACCAGCGCTGCACTCAGCGCCAAACCAAAAGTACCCCGGTCAATACCAAAATCCTCAATGATGAGAGGTGCCACAACACCAAGCATCTGTGCATCCATACCGTCTGCGACAAGCACGATCACACAAATAATAAATGTAACCACCTGAAACAGCCGTAGTGGTTTTTTTGACATAACTTCACTAAATGTAACTGACATAATTATCCCCCATAAGAACAACTTACAAATTTACCACTGTATTGCCCATAATTGCCAAAAAAGTGTGAAATAAGATTAATCAGAGGTTCCATAAGTGATTTAGACTTACCCGTTAGGTAGGCAAAGAAATGAAGTGTATTTATTGCCTGCTTTTTTTTATTTCTGTCTGTGATAAATTTCCACTTCGTTACTCATAATAACTCCGCCGTGTGTAGGAGTATTACAAGGGAGTTTGATGTGCTTAATCCTTTTTTGAAAACCGGTCTTGGACTGGCCTTTAGCCTGATGGCCGCCAACAGCTATGGTCATTTCAAGTTGAATTCACCCGCCTCCTGGATAGAAGAGGATGAGCGTGGCGATCCGCAGAAAATGGCACCCTGCGGCGGGACTGTGGCTGATGGTGGTACCCGTACTGGCGTGGTGACCGACGTCATGGGCGGCGCCATGCTGCGCCTTGCAATAGAAGAAACCATTTACCATCCGGGACATTATCGGGTTGCGCTGGCCAGACGCATAAACTGGCTGCCGGCTGATCCTGAAGCGGTGATGAAAGACACTGATCGCGGTCCGCGCTCGGATTATGCGCCGGTGGCAATGGAACCTGCGGCACCGGTCATCCTGGATGGTTTGTGGGCTAATCAGGAGCGACGTACCGGTCCGCTGGAAACTGAAATTTCCATGCCGAATATCGACTGTGAAGGCTGCTTTTTACAGGTGGTACAGTTTATGGAAGAGCATCCCGGTTTCCGCGAAGGCGGCTTCACCTATCACCATTGTGCGGTGTTGAATATCAAGGCCAATACTGAGCTGCCTTTGGATGAAGGCTGGTAGTTAATGGCAACTCAATAAAGAGGACGCAATATAAAGGGCGTACTGAAATATCAAGCGCTGGCTTGTTCCAGACGCCCTTATTAAATTCATGCTCGACACCCTAAAATAACTTCTTGGAGCAATGATTGGCAGCCTGCGGTATTTGTTGCCTGTTGTACTGGTTATCCTTTTTTCCAGTTTGCGGTACTGCAGCAGCCTTTGTCTAATGTGGGGCAATTAGTGGTCGGGATTCTTCCTCTAAAATTAACGCCGGCGATATATTTAGCGCCACTAGAATTCTGCAATAGAAGGGATAAAGACTTTAAACCTCCTACAGATATTCAGCTATACCCTAATAACATAATAAAGTTTCGTTCTATGGCAGTCTGGAATATGTATAGTCACCCGAGACATGGGAAATACTCACACTTTCCACTTGACCATCCTCATTAACCATAAAATTATACCCGAGTCCCAGGCCATCAAATTGCGTTTGTGACAGGGGTACCAGTTTTCGCGGTGCACCTTGCTCCAGTCCTGCGGCACCGAGACCAATGGCATCATAATCGCCAACAATCCTGGCGACCAGGTCGGTACCCGAAAGTGATATTTCATAGGTTCGCTCACTACCGGCATAAATACCCCGGTAAAGACCTACATACTGTGCCAGCGTTTCTGGGGCTACGGATACTCGTTTCGCCTCGGTATCCGATAAGTTGCCAGACCAATCGTCACTACGACGTTCGCAAACAGACTCCAGTATTTCGGTATCCGCCGCCAGTTCCATTGTTGTCTCAAAACCCCAGGATGCTGTAAATGCCTCCGGGTCTGTAAAGGTAGTCACTATTTCCATGTGGCCGAAATCCGGACGACTGTAGCGTTCATTTACGCGCAATGCTTCAGAGTGCGAAACTCCCCAACGACTTAGCCAGGTTTGATCGTTAAAGCCATTGGTATCGACCACCAGCGTGTCACCTTCCCAATGACCAACCGAATACCCGGTAAAGCTTGGTATCGGGTCGGCTTCCAGTTCACGACCATCCATATGAATCACCCGATAAGTAAGATCCTCGTTCAGGATAACAATGGTCGCCGGTGTTTGAATAAGTCGTTTCCAGCCGCCGGAACTTTCTGTTTCTGGCCCGTTGGGTAGACAGCGAAACAGGGGACGATCCTTGTAAAAATTCTGCTGGCGCGCACTGGCAAGTTCGGAAACCCACGGTTGTAATTGTGCCGGGTCGAGGTTGGCGACGGGAGGAGGCCCGCTCCAGACACCGGTAAAATCGGGGTGGCCATCGACGCCACGGGGCGCTGGTGCACCAGTATCTGGTTCACCACTTGCGGTACGTGGAATACCGGGCCAGGGACGATCCAGCCATTGGGCGCTAGCAGGCATTGCCGTCATTGCCAGCGTAAAAATGATAAAAATGATTTTCATTGATATACCCCGTTACAAAATTATAGGCTTATTTTATCTGAGCCTTTTGATATTTGTTACTTTATATAGTGTGATTAGTGTTTTATAAAGACTTATAACAATACGTCGGGATCGGCAAAGTGAAAAATTTGTTTTAATTGTGAGTTGCGGGCATTTTGATGACAGTCATCACTACTGATGGAATAAAAGAATAACGAGGGGAAGACGATGAGTACAAAATTAATTCTGGCATTATTGCTTTCAGGCCTGACGCTTGGGGTATCAGCTCAGCAGCCAGCGTCTGCTTTTGATCGGGGGAATTCACTGCAGGCCAGGCTGGATCCCCGCTTTGCCGATGTCATTGCCGGTTGCAACATAGCTCCCGCGTCTATTCAATTTGGAGAAGGGCCCGATGACAATTCATCGCCACCCATGCCAACACTGCCCACAACAGCATCCATTCCTGGAGTTATTCAGGGGGGGAAAATCTGGCAGGTGGTCTGGCGCTGGCAGGGCAATAATGCCGACGGTCCCATTGCCGGTGATAACGGCATCATGCTGTTTGCCAACAACGATGCCGGCAATGTCATGGAACTTGACCTTGAAACCGGGCTGGCGCGCATCATTCATGATGATATCAATACCGCCGGAGCGGTTTCGCGCAGCAAGAATGGCGCCCTGTATGTGGCGACACGGGGTATTGGTACCGGCATTGAACAGTTGGAGCCCGAGCGAAAATTGCTTACTAACAGCTTTAATGGCGAGCCACTGGAATGTGTCGGCGGGGTCATGAATGATCTGACAGCTGATGCCAAGGGCGGCGTATATTTTTCCGTGTCCGGTACCGGGGTGTTTTATGCCGATGCTCAGGGCAATACCAGTCAATACGGAGATGTCCCTAACGCTAATGGCATTATCCTCAGCGCTAACGAACAAACCCTCTATGCCACCAATGGCGCGACTGTAGTGGCATTCGATGTTGAAGCCGATGGTTCATTGAGCAATCAGAAAGACTTCGGTCAGTTGCAGGGTGGGCAGGGTGGTGATGGTTCTGCCATCGACAGTGAAGGTCGTCTGTATGTGGCAACCGGTCGTTCGGCGGATGTGTTCGCGCCCGACGGTACCTTCCTCGGTTCCATCCCGGGTCCACAAGGCATGCATGGCGTGGCTTTTGGTGGTGAGGACAAGAAAACGCTATACGGTATCGTTTTTTACGGTTCCTGGGGAACACAGGCCGCACGCAACGCGATCGTAGCCATTGACACCATCGCTCATGGCTATACTGGCAGGGCAAAATAGTAGAAAGGAAATTAACAGGCTAAAAAAAGGTGCTGTTTTGGTGCAGAAAAAAAAGAAGAGGGAAGAATTTAGTTTACCTCCCTGCGTATTCCTTCATATGTAGTATCAGTAATCACACTGGACGGCACCGGTCAGCCTATATATTCTTTGCTCTAATTTTGGTTTTTTATAGGGGGCGTCCGCGTGCCACACAATTACCGGGTTTTGACTCTATTATTCACGACTATCCTTTTACTCACGGCCTGCGGTCAGCAGGAAGAGCAACTTGCGGCTCAAACCATGGCATCTGCCAATGAAGCGGGGACTGTAGAGTCGCAGTCAATGCCGCTTGCCGCTGCGGTGGATCAGGAGCGCCAGCTTCTGGGAACTGCTGATACTTCCCAGTGGCCCCATTATGGTGGCAGCTATAACGAGCAGCGTTTCAGTCCCCTGGCCGCCATCAATGAAAATAACGTGGCAGACTTGGGGCTGGCCTGGTATGCGGACTATGACACCAACCAGAATCAGCACGGCTCCCCCATTTACGTGGATGGGGTAATTTATGTGTCCACGGCACGTAATGTGGTGCATGCCTTTGATGCCCGCACTGGCGACCGGGTATGGACCTATACCCCGGTGCTGGAACCCAATCCCAATCTGGGTCTGGTTAACAGGGGGATAGCCGCTTTCGATGGCAAAATTTACATGGGTATGCTGGACGCCCACCTGGTTGCTCTTGATGCAGCAACCGGGGAGCTGGTCTGGGATGCCAACACTGTGCCGGAAAGTTTGCTGGGTGAGATGGCCGGACGCTATTCAATTACCATGGCGCCGCGTATCGCCAATGGCAAGGTCTTCATTGGCGGCTCCGGTGGTGAATTTGGCGCCCGTGGCTGGATAGCTGCTTTCGATGCGCAGACAGGTGAGGAAGACTGGCGTTTCTGGACTGTACCCGGAAACCCGGAAATGGGTTTTGAAGCGCCCCATCTGGAAGTGGCTGAGGCTACCTGGCCGGATGATATTCCTTACTGGGAGCAGGGCGGTGGCGGCACCGTTTGGGATGGTGCGATTTACGATCCCGAAACCGGCCTGCTCTATTTTGGAACCGGTAATGGAACACCGTGGAATCGCGCCATGCGTGATCCGGACGATGGTGATAATCTCTTTGTCGCCTCCGTAGTTGCGGTTGATCCCGATACCGGTGAGTATGTCTGGCACTACCAGGAAACGCCGGGCGACTCCTGGGATTATGATGCCACCAGCCCGATGATGACGGCTGATCTGGAGATTGATGGCGTAACCCGACATGTATTGATCCACCCTTCCAAGAACGGTTTTATCTATGTGCTGGACGCGATCACCGGCGAGCTGATCAGCGGTGATGCCTTCACCAGTGTCACCTGGGCTATCGGTATTGATGAAGATAGTGGACGACCAATTGAAGCAGATGGTGCCCGTTACACAGATGAGCCTTTCAATATCGGCCCGGGCGCCCCTGGTGGGCATACCTGGCATCCCAATGCCTTCAGCCCACTGACAGGTCTCATCTATATTCCCACCTGGGAAAACTTTTCGGCCATGGCGCCACAACAGATGCCCGAGGAAGGGCCGCCACCATTGATTGCCTTTGGTGGACAGATTGATCGTGACACGCTGAAGCCACACAACAGACAATCCAATGACGGCTGGTTACAGGCCTGGAACCCGGTCACCCGTGAAGTGGTCTGGGAATCCGAGCGCGGTCCACGCTGGACTGGTGGCGCACTGGCCACGGCTGGCAATCTGGTGTTCATGGGCAACAGCAATGGCAATCAGCTGAGTGCCTGGAATGCCACGACTGGTGAGCAACTCTGGAATTTCGATGCCCAGTCTGCCGTGTATGCGGCGCCCATCACTTACGAGCTTGATGGTGAGCAATATATCGCTGCCAGTGTCGGCGGTTCCGGTGGTCAGGACTATTTTGCGCCTACTTATGCGCGCATGCTGGTGTTCAAGGTAGGCGGTGATGGGCAATTGCCACAGGCAATGAGCTACACCCCCCGTGAACTGAGCCCTCCGGAGTCAACTGCCACTGCAGCAGTCATCGCGCGCGGTGAATCCCTTTATGCACAGAACTGTTCGGTCTGTCATGGTAATGAGGGGGTGCAGATGCGCTCCAGTTTTCCCAACCTGACCCGCACGCCGTTCCTGCATTCCCAGGAAGGCTGGGATACTGTGGTACTACAGGGAGCCAGGTTGCAGCGCGGCATGGCTAATTATTCAGACACCCTGAGTGCGGAAGACTCGCTTGCCATTCGTGAATACATTATTACCAGGGCGATTGATGTCAGGGATAACCCGCCACCGGCGTTCGGCTTCAGGCCAGCGCCCAGCGATGATGATGAAGAGGAAGAGTCAGAGGATATTCACGAAGAAGCGGCTGAAAATTAATAAAAGAATAAACGGGGGCGGAGAGATTAAAATAAATCCCTCCGTCCCCTTTAAATCATTACGGTGCCGTTACTGTCGCCAAAGCTGTCCTGCTCGATATCCAGTTTGTAAAGCATTGCCAGAAGCAAGTTGGACATTTGGGTTTTTTCAGACATCACTATATGGCGGTTTCCCTCCAGCCTTCCGGAGGCACCGCCCGCCAAAATGACAGGCAGGGGATCATGGTTGTGGGAGTTTCCATCACTCATACCGCTACCATAGAGAATCATGGAGTGATCAAGCAGGTTACCGTTTCCATCTGGCGTAGACTTGAGCTTATCCAGAAAATAACCCAGCAGACTGACATGATAGCGATTCAACAGGGCAAACCTGGCCTTGTTGTCTTCATTGTTGGAATGATGGGAAAGGGTATGAAATCCATCCCTTACGCCACTGGCGGGATAGATGGCGCCGCTTAGTTCCTTGGCCATAAGAAAGGTTGATACCCTGGAGATCTCTGTCTGCCAGGCCAGTACCTGCAGGTCATACATCAGTTTAATATGCTCCTCCACATCTGCAGGTATGCCATTGGGTTTGTCTGGAACGGCAACATCGTCCGACACCTTTTCGCCCGCCTGAACAATTCGTCTCTCAATTTCCCGGATATCAGTCAGGTATTGCTCCAGTCTCACTTTGTCACTGGCCGGCAGTGTCTTGTCCAAAGAGGATAATTGTTCGGAAACAGCATCAAGCAGACTCAGCGACTGTTTTCTTCTGGCTTCCCGTTGCGCGGGTGTGGCGCCGTCCCCAAATAATTGTTCAAAGACTACCTGCGGGTTGTTCTGCATAGGCAGTGGCGAAAGTGGAGACTGCCAGGAAATGGTATTTCGATAAGCGCAACTCAAGCCTTCGCCACAGCTAATGGTGGCTTCCTCTATGGTGAGTTCAAGGGAGGGCAAAGGGGTATCCCGGTTCAATTCCCTGGCAATGATCTGATCAATGGTCACGCCAAGTTCGGGAGTTGCCCCACGCAGGGGTTTTGCGCCACTGAGAAAGCTGGCTGCCGATCTATTGTGATTGGCTGTCGCGCCACCGGGTCCATAGGCCAGCGGCAGTGTCAGATTACTTACTACGTTGACCTGATCCCTGAACGACTCCAGAGGCTTGAGAATTTCAGAAAACTCAAAATTCTTTCCTTCATTACGCGGAGTCCACTTTGACATGGTGGCGCCATGAGGAAAATAAATTGCCCCGAAACGGGTTTTTGACATACTTTCCTGTGCTTTAAGTGTGCCGGCGGGAATCATCGATTCCAGTAATGGCAACGCCAACATGGAACCTGCGCCTCTGAGCAGGGTTCTGCGTGACAGATGTTTTTTACTGATAAAATTGGCCATCTTATGCCTCCGGCAACGAATCTATTCCAGTTGGCTACTGACTACCTGCGATGTGCGCGCCATCTGATTTTACCCTGTACAGGAACTGGTCACTTGTCACGATACCCTTGATAATGGAGGCGAATCTGTAATCCTCTTTTTCTGCCTCCCTGACTATTGAACGCATAGTCGGCATGTCAAAGTACTCAAGTTCACGTCCCAGGGCATAGGTCATTAATTTTTCGGTTAAGGTTTCAACAAATAATTCTGAATAGCTCATCAGGGAATTTCTAAGATCCGAAGGTCCATTCAGCTCGGTGCCATCCAGCAGTGTGCCAGAGGGATTTACTTTTGAATCACCATCATATTCGCGCCAGGCGCCTACCAGGTCAAAATTCTCCAGAGCAAAGCCAACAGGATCAATAACACTGTGACAGGAACTGCACACCGGATCCTGGCGGTGCTGCTCTAGCCTTTCCCTGACCGAAGTGGTAATTACAGATGAGCCATCACCATCAAGATTGGTTTCTACGCCGGGAGGAGGGGCTGGTACGGGGGCACTGAGCAGGTTTTCCAGAATCCAGCTGCCTCGAATGACCGGTGATGTACGGCTGGCCGTTGAGGTCACCGTCAGAATACTGCCATGGCCAAGCAACCCTCTTCTGGGGCTGTCTGCCGGCAAGCTGACTTTTCTGAAAGCAGAGCCTTTGACGCCGGGAATACCGTAATGCTCGGCAAGGCGAGAGTTGAGATAGGTATATTGCGCATCGAGAAACTCCGTGACCGGTAAGTCTCCCTCTATGATGCTTGCCACCAACAACTGGGTTTCCCTGATAAAAGCCATACGCAAATTGTCATTAAACTTTCCTTCTTCCGGCGTAACACTTTCCATGTCACGCAGAAAAAGCCATTGCCCGGCGAAGTTTTCCACCAGCGCACCGGACTTGTCATTGGCAAGCATTCGGTTGACCTGGGCCTTGAGGATATCGGGTTCATGCAAACGTTCAGCAAGCGCCAGTTCTATCAATTCCTCATCTGGAATACTGCTCCAGAGAAAAAACGATAACCTTGAGGCCAGTTCAAGATCGCTGACCGGGTATCTTTCACCGGGAAGCAAATCTTGCGGCTCTTCTTCAAAGCGGACAAGAAACTGCGGGTCAACCAATATACGAGAGATGGCCTGCTGGATTCCGCTTTCAAAACCACCTTCTTCATAACCGTTCTGGTAAAAGACCATGATGGATTCAACCTGGTTTTCTGTCGCGGGTTGGCGAAAAGCCTTGCTGGCAAGGTTTTGTACTATGGTTTTTGCACATGAAACTTCGTCATCATTGGTGGCCGGGTAACAGGTAAATATTTTTTCCCGGCTCGGGGTGGTGCCAGTACCGCTGGCATTAAAGGGACCGGTTATCTCGATTCGGTTTACATTACCTTCAATACTGGATTCCTTGTAAATATTGTTAACGCCGGTAGATTTTCGATTATCAATAATGGCGGCAGTGATGGTATGGGGCCCAGCTGTTAATGGAATCCTGCTGATGCTGTTATTGGTCAGCTCTACTGCTTGCCCGTCGATGGTAAAATCCAGCGTCGAGGATAATTGCCTGCCACTGCCACTGTTAAAACTGAATAGTCTGGCGCCGACATTGATATCGTACTGCGCATCAAGAGGAAAGTTATGGGTTATTTTTATGCCGCCCCGGGTGCCAAGAGGCATGCCGTCAATATGTCGGTCCTGCATATAATCTGGCGGCGGCAGGTAAGCTGTTGAGACTTCCGACGTAGTGATGTCACCCACTGACCAGCGGCTTATTTTCATGGCGGCCGATGTATAGGCCTGAATCAGCGCCGGGGAAAAGCCCAGCGAGGCAGCTATGTTATCAAAGCCTTCACTAGAATTATCCCTTGGCAGTAAGGTGGACACATCAATATCAAGCGCAAACAGATCCCTGATGACATTGCCATATTCCACCCGATTTAATCTGTGTACACCTGGCGATGCTGGAATTGATTCAATAGTGCTGTCGAGTTGAGAGGCAATGGTTCTGGCAAAATTCTGCATCATGGTATTGTCGGGGCGTTCTTCACCTACCGGTGGCATCATGCCGATGCGGACTTTTCTAATCATTAACTCCCAGATTTGGGCATCATTTTCTACATGCTCAAAATCCAGAGCGCCCATATCAAGGCTGCCGGCCCAATCTTCAAAATTGTGGCATTTGACGCAATACTCATCGATAAAATCCCGCACATCCTGTGCCAACACAGACAATGCCGGTAGTGACAACAAAGAGCTCGTCAATACAAAAGCGATTAATGGATTTTTTCCTGGTATCAGCATTTATTTAACCGGCATATTTCTTTCTTCAAGCAGTTGCGTAATGAGTGCCATTGATTCGGGCTTTTCTTCTGCCGGGTGGGTGGCTAAAAATACACCCTTGGCCCAGTCGAGAGGGGTTCTGCCTTCATTGTCCATGATATCGAGCCTTGCGCCGTTCTCAACCAGAAATTCAATAATTTCATTGGAGCCCCGGTTGGCCGCCCCATGGATTGCCGCCAGCCCCATTGAATTCACATGATTAACATCCATACCCAGTTCAAAACATAATTTTACCGCTGCCAGCAAATTCTCTGATGACTCTGTCCAGGTCTGGGAAACCACCCAGTTGATGCCAGCGGCTGCCATCAAGGCATTAGTTCCTGCATAGGTGGTTATGAGTGGATCTGCATCATGATGAAGTAGCAATTCCAGAACCGCCATATCGCCAGCCCTGGCTGCACGAATAAAAGGCGTCTGCCCGGTAAAATCTACCCATTCCAGCGTACCTGTGATGGATAATAAATGGTGACGTATTGGCGGGGATTCACTGGTTCGCACATTGATATTCGCGCCTTTCTCAACAAGCAGTTTTATCAGCTCGAGCAGTTCGTTGCGATTGTTTACAAAGTTATCAAACAGGTCATTGTGAATATAAAGATTTCTGACGTTGATCGCTTCCCATAAAGGCGATCTGCCATACCAGTCCTGTTGATCAAGATCAGCCCCCTGTGCAATAAGCAAGGTAGCGGTTTCAACCTGGTTATTCTCGACTGCCATTAACAAGGGGCTGATATTATTGGCTTCTGATAGTTGAATATCAGCTCCTTGCTGCAATAGAAGATCAACAATTTCTGTATAACCATGACGAGCCGCATACAATAGTGGTGTCATCCCTCCTGGCACAGGCTCCCGTCTTCCGCGATCGGCAGGAGTCCCACCGCGAATAATGCCAATGCCGAACCCGAATCCACGCTGAGAATTGGGAGCTACCCAGTTCGGGGTTTCGCCTGTATCGGTTCTGGCATCTGGATCAGCGCCCTGATTCAAAAGGTAATCTACGTTATTGATATGCCCGGCGCGGGCGGCAAACATGAGTGCCGTTTGGCCAAAATGTTCGTCAGTTCTGTCAATGCTGGCACCCGATTCGATCAAGGCGCTGACATTGGCCAGTTCGCCTGACTGTGCGGCGAGCATCAATGCACTTTGCCCGGCATTATCCAGTGTCTCAGGGTCGGCGCCAGCATCAAGCAATAGTTCCACCATGGCAGTACTACCTTTCTCTACAGCCAGAACCAGGGGCCTTACCCCATAAGAGGTTTCAAGATCCGGGTTAGCTCCAGCAGCCAGCAATTTACTCAACAGGTCAATATTTTCAGCTTCAACGCACCAGTGTATTGCCGAGGTGCCGAACTGACCTGATTCATCGGGGTTTGCTCCCTGATCCAGCAATTGTCCGACAAGGATCGCATCACCTTTCATGGCTGCATCGGCTAAATTGCCTGCATCCTGAGCCAAGACTGCTGAGGTGGCACAGAAAAATAAAACAATCAGTCTAATTGATTGGGTATAGAACATTGATCAGTGTATGCCCCCGGGTATTTTTATATTATTTTTAAAGTGTTATAGCCGGACAAAGTATAAAATACAACTGTATCAATGTAATCAGGGATTAGCGCCACGATTACATTCCATGCATAATTTACCGAATAAAGACATTTGTTTAGAGGCATAAAAATGAAAAACACATCCTGCTCAATTCCAGCTTTTCCCCGACTCAGGCGAAGAGGTTTTCTGCGCCTGGGTGCTGTCTCTGGAATTTGTTCATCGCCTTTCTCCAGACTTTTGGCGCAAACCTCATCAACAGGCATCAAGTTCAATAAGCTTCATTGTTTTGAGATAAAAGTCACTGATGTTGGACGCAGCATAGATTTTTATCAGGGACTTCTGGGTATGAATATAATTTCAGCCTTTGCTGGGCGCACCTGTCTTCAGGTAGGAGACAGCAATCAGTTTATGGCGGTCAGACAGGTCATGCAGGGCGAAATGCCGGCGATCACCAAGCTGGGATACAGCGTCCATGATTTTGATCTTGTTACTCAACACGAAGCGCTTGTTTCGGCAGGCTTTACAGAGATACAGGCGCCAGATGTATCCACACCAGGCATTGAAAATGCCATGAGTGTGTGGGTTGCTGACAGGCAGGGAACACCGGAACTTCATTTTGCCGATGCCAATGGTGTCATTGTGCAGCTGGTAGATGACTCCTATTGCGGCGGCAGTGGTCCGCTGGGGAATATTTGCGAAGCGGGTGAGCCTGCACCCTCCGGACTTTTTGACTTGAATGAAATCAATCACTTCACGGCCTTTGTCAACGACGGCGTTGGCGCAAACACATACTACCAGGAGGCTTTCGATCTCAAGGTTCAGGCCTACCAGGGACCAGGTTCGCCGGTAACCGGTATTGGTGATGGCTATCAATTTGTTATGTATGCAGGCCCATTTCCAGGCCAGGGGCAGGCTCCTGCCAATATTCATCATGCCAGTTTCAATATTCATGATTTTGATGAAGCACAGATGCTCGAGAAATTAACTGACTACGGATTAAGCGCGCGTGGTGATGGCCAGATTGGCCCAATGATGCATTATGTAAGCCGGCGCATGCCAGAACGGGGTGGCGTCGAAGGCGGAACCCCTGAAGTCTATTTTACTGATCCGGATGGCATTCTGATGCAGATGCAGGACCTTACCTACTGTGGTGGCGGTGGTTATCTGGGCAATCAATGCCTGTTATAAATAGTTAATAATTTTGGTGCCTCCTATTAGAGGCCTCTCGCCTGGCAGACATTATTCCACCAGGGCTTGGTAAATCAGGGTCTGTACCTTGTTCAGGATTGCCGAGTTGCTGGGAAAAGTCTGTCCCATAATGACGTAGGTCATGTCTTCTGCCGGATCAACACGGAAATTCGTGGTCGCTGCACCGCTCCAGCCGAAGCTGCCTTTGCTGTCCATGTTACCCAGTTGTGCGGCATCCAGTGTCACGGAAACCCCCAGCCCATATCCTGTTGCAGAAGGCCCGGTGCCGTTATTTATGGAAGGGATGCTTTCAGGCAAGTGGTTCTGAGACATCATCTCCACTGTTTTACGGCCGAGGATGCGCACCCCATCCAGTTCTCCGCCGCCCAGCAGCATGCGCGCAAACTTCAGGTAATCCCCGGTGGAGGAAGACAGGCTCAGTGTCGCAAAATGATGATCGGTAAAGCGGGCATAGCGATCCTCTGTTTCCGGTTGTAATCCGCCTTCGCCATTGGGTTGGTAGACATGAGCAAAATCATCGGCGCGGGAACGTGGCACACCAAACATGGTGTCGTTCATAGCCAAGGGTTCAAAAATCACCTGCTCCAGGTACTCACCGAAAGGCATTCCAGACAATACTTCTACCAGATAAGCCTGGATATCATGATTGAGGCCGTAAACCCATTCTTCCCCTGGCTGGTAACGCAGGGGAACCTTAGCCAGTTGTTCAATTTCCTGGCTCAGGGAATCCAGCTGGAACATCATCAGCCCGTGCTCGCGATAGATGGCATCTACCGCATGATTACCGAGGCCGCCTGACAGGCCCGCTGTGTGGCGAAAGGCATCCTGGATAGTGGGTTTACGTTTGGGGGCTTCCAGGATCATGTTGCCACTGCTGTCATAGCCTGCAAAGACTTTCAGATCACGAAATTGCGGTATGTATTTCTCCAGTGGATCGTTGAGCTGGAACATGCCCTTCTCATAAAGGGTCAGCAGGGCCACACTGGTCACCGGCTTGGTCATGGAATAAAGGCGAAACAGATTTTCCGTATTCATTCTTTTTCGGTTTTCCCGGTCGGCAAATCCATAGGCCTTGTTGTGCACTATCTGGCCATGACGAGATACCGCCACGACAATGCCGGCAATATTGCCTGCATCGACTTCTGCCTGAATGGCCTGGTCCATAACCGCCAATCGTGCGCTGGAAAAGCCGGCAATAATATCGTCCTGTGCGGCAATAACAGCTAGAGGTAACAGCAACAGGGCGATCAGGATATGTTTGATGTTTTGCTTCATGGCATTGAACCTCACTTTTATATTTTTTATTGTAATACCAGTTGTCCG
This sequence comes from Gammaproteobacteria bacterium, assembly GCA_030828385.1. Lineage (GTDB taxonomy): Bacteria > Pseudomonadota > Gammaproteobacteria > Pseudomonadales > Pseudohongiellaceae > Eutrophocola. Next base: position 34,462 of record JAURCS010000002.1, on the reverse strand, counting down.
GTAAAAAACGGCAGCAAGTTGTCGATGAAACGCTGACCGACTCGATTGCCGTGATCACCTGCATAGATTTCGTAAGCGTGTTCAATGCCGAGCCGGGTGAGTGCCGCATCCAGTTGCGTATTGGTGGCTTCCAGGCCATCTTCGTTTCCCACATCCAGAAAAATAGCCCGATACTGTCTCAGTGCCGGCACATACTGGTCCACAAACACCAGCGGGGAATTGGCAGTCCACTTGCGTTGCACCAGTGGCTGCTCAACGCCATCACTGTAGGGCAGATCCAGGTAATAGGGTGGATTGTCGGGGTTTGGTGCCCAGGCGGAAGCCTGCGCCAGCATGGCGTTTTCAAATGATCCCATTTTGTAATCTTCTATCCCGTCTGCCATTCGTGTGAGTTCGGCTGCCACCCGCTCCTGCGGCGGTGCATTGTTTAACAGGCAGCAGGAACTCATGGCATACAGGGCACCGAAAACCTCCGGTGCTTTCATGCCGATGCGCAGAGTGCCGTAACCACCCATGGAATGACCGGATAAACCGCGACTTTCCCGTTGGGCAAGTGTGCGGTAATTGGCGTCGATGTAGGACACCAGATCTTTGGCAATCCAGCTTTCCCAGTCACCAATAGTGGGCGAATTGGAATACATGCTGCCACTGTATTTATTGAAAGCATCAGGCATTACCAGAATGAAGTCCTGCGCGCCTGCTGCCAGGGCGTCATCAACGGAGCCCGGTAAACCCAGTACGCCGTTTACGTAGATTTCAGCACCAACCCCATAGCCATGCAGAAAATAGATGACCGGATAGCGCCGCCCGGAATCCTCATAGCCAGGGGGCAGGTAAACATAGACATCACGCTCGGCGCTATCGCCATTGAGATTGCCTTCAAGGGATGGGCTGTGGACCTTGATCTGCTGCAAATCCCCTTGGGCGAATAAACAGGTACTGAGCAAGAGGCTGCCAAGAAAAAGGCAGGCACTGTAAATTTTTGATTGTATTTTTGGCATGGTGATTTCCCTTTGTTATATGCGTTTAACGGCCTGCGGCCCAGGCGACGATATCAAAATCGTCCGGCACATGAATAAAGACATTGGTGACCGGACCCAGGGCGCGGGTAATATGGCCCTTGCCTGTCAGGTCTTCGAGAAATACCAGATCACTGCCAATGTGCTGGCGGGTGCCATCGGTCAGTTCAACCTCAAGTGCGCCACTCATATTGATCGCAAACTGTTTCCGTGGTGCCGTGTGCCAGTCCGGGGCGCTGCTAACGCCGGAACCGGCGTAGGCGCTTGCGGTCATGCTGGTAACAGGAATAGGCTTTGCATCCGGCGAAATGGCAAGGACTTCAACCCGGGAGCCACCATCGGGAGTAGCAAAAATTCTGATGACATTGGCCACGTTCACGCCCGGCATGATTTCGGTTTGTGCCAGGGCAGCAGTTCCCCAGCAAAGTAAAGCAGTGCCAATAAGTGCAAGCAATTTTGTTCTGATCATAATGTCACCTCTCATTGAAGTTGATTTATCGTATTCGGGGACGATTAGTAAATCCTGCCTTTACAGCATTTCAGTCAATTTAAAATGCTTTTTCTGCAAGTGATTTTAGCGTTCAATAATATCCCTCATCGACTAGACTTTTTTATACTTTACCCGTCAGATAAAGGACTGCATTATAGGAATCACTATTTATCTCAGTAAACCAGTCATTTAAAAACAAAACAAGAAAACAAGAAGGGGCATCATTATGATATACCGTCATATTCTTACTCTGATAATTGCAAGTACCCTGCCTGCATTTCTGCCAGGCTTTGCGTCTGCCCAGCCTGCTGATGTCATGCAGGGATTGAACCAGCGTTCTGATAACACTGGAACTGGACTTTATTCTGCCATCAAGGAGATGGATGCTTCCCTCCCGGATCAGGTTATTTATCGTCCACGTGATCTTGATGCTCTCGGTGATCTGAAACTGGGCATAGTGGCATGGGGGAATGGAGGATGTTCCTTTGATGGTGCCAGCTCCCGTTTCCATTTGCTGGAACTGGCGTCTCACGGTTACCTGGTAATTGCCGGTGGGCGCATTCTCAGTGGTCCGGGTGCCCCTGAGCGTGAGCCACCTACTGAAGGTGAACAGTCGCCCCGGACTTCATTTGTCTCTTTGCGTCAGGCCATTGACTGGGCGGTGGCAGAAAACCAGCGCCTCGAAAGTCCTTACTACGGTCGCATTGATCCTGACCAGGTGGCGCTGTCCGGATTCAGTTGTGGTGGTGTACAGGTAAATCAGGTTGCTGCTGATCCCCGGGTAAAAACCCTGGTGATGCACAATACGGGTATCTTCAACGAAGCCCCGCCTGTTGCCATTCCTGACATGAATATTGGAAAAGAGGCACTTGCCGATATCCATACTCCGGTTATTTATATTCTCGGTGGCGAAACAGATATTGCCTATGCCAATGGCATGGATGATTACCAGCGCCTTGTTCATGTGCCTGTAGCGGTGGCTAACATTGATAGGGGCCACGGTGGCACGTTCATGGATGAAAACGGGGGTAGTGCCGCCCAGGTTGCGGTGCAATGGTTGAACTGGCAGCTTCGCGGTGATCGCCAGGGTGCCCTGTATTTCATTGGCAGTGACTGTGGTCTGTGTCGGGATGACAACTGGACAGTTGAGCGCAAATTCAACGGGGTGGTTGCACCCTGATTGATATAAAAATGATAGTGTTGCTTGTTTTCTGCTGAAGAGGCAAACACATTTCGCTTTAAAGATCTTGATGGCATCACTATTGAATTGGTCCAGTCTTAACTGGAATTATGTAACGATAAAACTATAAAAAAAGGAGCAGGAATCAATGATAAATAAAACTGTAAAAACTCTTTGTTTGCTGTGGGTAATGACACTTCCCTGCCTGGTATCAGCAGCGCAGCCAGATGCTGCTGCCGAACGTCCTGAAATGACATTTTTCATCACCAGCAGGACTATGGGTGATGGCGGAAATCTGGGCGGGCTCGCCGGCGCTGATGCCCATTGTCAGGCCTTGGCGACTGAAGCCGGAGCAGGGCACCATACCTGGCAAGCCTACCTGAGTACTCAAGGTCGTAATGGTGTTGATGCTCGTGATCGAATTGGTGAAGGTCCCTGGGCGAATTCCAAGGGGGTGGTTATGGCCACCAGCGTGGAAAATCTCCACTATGACAATTCAAATTTTAACTGGATGCATATCCGTGATGAAAACGGTCACCAGTTTGCTTCACGCATTGATGGCAACCCTGACTTTACCGAGCACGATGTGCTCACGGGTTCACAGATGGATGGCACGGCCATGCCGGATGGTGAGGACAGAACCTGTAACAACTGGACCAGCAATGATGAGGGCAGTGCCTGGGTAGGTCATGCCGATCGCTATTCTTTTAATGATCCGGGCTCTTCCTGGAACTCATCCCATGGTACACCAGGCTGCACTCAGCAGGCGCTGGTTCAGGTGGGTGGTGCAGGCTTGCTGTATTGTTTTGCTACTGACTGATTTTAAAACTGCGACATAAATTAAACCGGTTCCAGACTGCAGTCTGGAACCGGTTTGTTTTTTTGGGCGCCATAAAATACCATGCGCTATCAGCTTTTCAGTTCTGTTCCCGTGTCTCGATAGCAGCGCCATAACTAGGATCGCAGTCATAGGGCCAGACCACATCGTCCTCGCCACCCTTGTTCAGGGGAATCAGCCGGGCCGAGCGGCTGGCAAATACGGCCGGGTCCTCATATTCCTGCATGATGAAAAGTTTCTCACCGTCTTCGCCAAGTCGAAAATGTTCCACCAGATGCATGTCCTGAGTATGATCCAGACCATTGTTCAGGAAAGTACTTTCCTTGATATTGATGGTATCGACAATCAGCGTATCGCCGTCCCAATGGCCAATGGAATGACCACTGACTGTCGGCGGTAAATTGTCTGGATGCGCATCCATGTTCATGTGAATAATTCGCACCACATCAAAATATTCCATCTTTATTACCACCAGGTCACGTCCCTGGTAAATCTCCATGGGAAACGGCCCCTGCATGGAATAGATGATACTGGGAGGCTGGCAGGTACTGCCTAACTCAACCTGGACCGATGGATCATAGCTCGCTGCCTTCAGCCGGGCAGACTCTGTGATATTCAGACCGCCATAATCCCCTTCAGGAAACTCCCTCAGTCCCGAGTCCGCTAACAGCAGGGTGCCCGGGGGGAGCGCATTTATCATCGCCTGCTCTTCAGATGTCGCTTCCCGTTGGGGGGGAATCGGGCCAAAGGAAATCATCCAGTAGCCACTCAAATCGGGTTGTGCTTCCAGCATGGTAGAAGCACCCATTGTTGCCAGACACAGTAACAGACATATGAATTTGTGCAGATCAGTCATCGAGACTCCTGGATACACCGATTATCGTGCCGTCAGCTTTGACTGCACGGGTGATTCGCATTAACAGGGAGCCATCCCTTGCCCGAATACCTTCAAGGGTCATCGTGTCACCTTCCTGCATTACTTCCTGGCTCCAGCCACGACGGCGTAGTGCTGACGGCGCTGACGTTTCGCAGGTCCAGCGCTGGGTTTCACCGGATTCGGTGGTGACCAGTAATTCCACGATGGCATGGGGATTTCGAAAATTGAATTTGGCTACTGTGCCTGTTATTGAAATCGGCTCGTCATCCGTATTGTAAAAAACGGCAGCAGAATGATGAGCGTTTGCCTGCATTGCAGGTAACAGGCAAAACAGCAGAGCCATCCTGAAAAGTATTTTTAGTGTGTGCATTGCTTTTACCCTGAGTATCGGTAATAAAGAATATAAGGGACGGAGGGATTAAATTTAATTCCCTCCGTCCCCTTTATTTCTTTAGAATTCAACCGGCACTTCTGGTGCGGCGCCGCTCTTGATATCGTCTACCAGGGTGGGGGAGCCGTTTTCCCAGACCAGCAGCATGGAGCGTTTCGGGCTGTAGCCCTGGTGTCTGCAGTAAGCCGGCATGGCGGCCATGTCCCCAGCTTTCATGATGACCCTGGCCAATGGTTCCCCCGTATCCTTGTGAGCGCAATCCCAGTGAATTTCATCGCACATCTGGAAAAACCATTCAACGCGGTCATTGCCATGAATGATGGGGAGGATATGTTCTTCGGTAGTGGGGCACATGAAACTGTTTTTCACCACCGAGGTAAAAGAGGGATTCCAGGTCACCTGGGAGCGGGAGAGAAAGGCAAATAAATTAAAGGCATGGACCTGGTTTTCATAGCCCGGCTCGGCATGAATTTCCGGTTTATCCTGTGGCACATCGGCGAAGGCTCTGTTCACCGGGGCGCCGCTTTCATCTGTGCGCAGTGCCAAATCGCCTTCAAGCCCGACACAGCGCCTGGCCAGTTCGCGGGCTCGGGTGATGGCGGGCATATTGTCACCATTTTTTGGACCATAGGGGGACCCGGTTTCCTGAGGCGCAGCAAAGGGATCAAAGTCGGCATTGGTCCAGTCAGCCAGCATGGCTTCAAATACCTGGCGAATATCATCGGTGGGAAAGTTTTCAAGACGGTCGATGCCGGCAGTTTTCATGGCACCATTGTAGGCCCCGGCAAATAAATCCACGGTGGCATAATGATTCACGGTGCCAATCACATCATCGAAATTTACCCAGCCATAGAAGAATCCCCAGGCTACATCGCGCATCAGTGCACGCAGATAATTGCCTGCGTCCATAGTGTGGCTCATGGGTCTGCCATCATGAGTCTGCCAGGTGATATGGCAAAAATACTCATCTCTTGTAAAGCCGAAGCCGCCGAGCGTGAAATCCTGGTAACCGTGTGAATTAGTCATATTTTTCCCCTTCAGGCACTCTGGCAGATATCTGCCCAGCGTTCGATGGATAACTCACCCTTGCAGGTCTGCATAATAATGACTGCGGGTGACTGAGCGCGAAACTGATAGGCCGCGCCGGCTGGCAACATGGCCTGATGGCCGCGTCCGATTTTTACCCAACCCATGACTGGCCCTTTTGGTTCAGCGCTAACCAGAATTGCGCCTTCTTTTTCCTTGTCCTGAACTCGTTGGGATGCATCCAGATCGATGAAATGAATTTCTGCCTCACCGTCCATGCTCAAGGCAAATTCATCATGAGCACAGGTATACCAGGGGGAGTCTCCCTCGGCGCGCACGACTTCCAGTACGTATTCCTGATTTTGCCCGAACACCACCTTTTCATAGGGCTGTGAATTGTTGGCGATCTCGAAACAATTGGAAAAGGCGTAGTGCCTCACATCATCGTCGACCGGTTCCACTCGCCCTTTGTCATAATCATCAAGGGCGCCAAAGCGTGTTTTATAAGCATGTGCCATTGTTCAGTTTCCCTTTTATAAAATGCTAACTATTCTTTATCTGGCTACAAATCCGGCGCGGGGATTGAGCACTGTGCCATCTTCCAGCTCTGCCACGACCCAGGCCGCCGCGCTACGACCATCTTTCATCGGGTGACCGGTGATGGTAATTTTTGTGCCCGGCGGCAGGGTTGATTTGCGTATGCCTGAGCGGGTCAGGGTAGTGGGCCCCTCGGCTTCAAAGCCCCAAGTGGTGACACTGCCGTCGTCATTGGTGACATCAATAATCAGCCACGAATGGGGATTGGTGTATTGAAATTCCTTGATGGTGCCGGTCACGGTGATTTCGCGCTGATCATCAAACATGGCAGTGGAATGGTGGGCCTGCAAGGGCATCAGGGTCATGGCCAGGATCAGGCCAGTCAGAATTCTCAGTTTGTTCATGTCACACCTCAAATCAGTATTGGTTTATCAGTCAAAATCGAAATCAATGAAATTGGTTGAACCGTCTTCCTGTTCCTCGACAGCATTATTCTGGCCATCGAAACAGTACCAGTAGTGCATGCGAATCTGCTTGTCCGTATTGGTCAGCTGAATATATTCCTTGCGGGTATACCAGGGCTCCATCAACACTTCCGGATCATAGGCCCAGACATGCAGCACCAGCGTTTTGTCATCGGCCTTCTGATAAACCTCGACCAGTTCGATCTGATCCGAATAATCCGGCTGGCCACGCTGGTACATACCCCATTGCAGCTGGTTGGTGTGAACAACCAGTTTATGATCGCTGGTCCAGAAGCCAATGGAATCACCATCATAGGTAGGAAAACGATCGAGCTCATTGAGGTGAGTGCGACCATCGGTATAGATGCGACGGGTTTCACTGGCTACTTCATTCATCAACCAGGTCTGGTGGGGCTGAATGGCATATTCCCGCAGAAAGGGTTCGGATAAACCTCTTGGGGCTCCCGGGGGCTGGCAGTTGCCCAGGGGATCGAATTCGATGCCTGCGTCGCGCAGGGCAACCCGTTCTTCGTATTTTTGCTGATACTCGGGGTAGAGTTTGACGTCCGCCAGCTTGCCGGGTTCCTGAAAGGTGTCATAAGCCAGGCCGGCAGGCGGGAACTGCCAGGAATAGACACCTGACCAGTCAGGCATATTGTCATAGCTGATACCGGTATTGGAGCCGGCCTGATCGACAAAGTAATTGTACAGGTCCTCAGCCGTATCGAACTGTTTGCCCAGTTCAATCATGGCGTTTCGTTCCGCATCCGGACTCGGAATTTGTGCAAGACAGTGCACACAGATCAGAGCTAGCCCCGCAGCATAGACTGCAGACATCAGCGTATTTTTCATCAACTACCCCCCGGTATTGTGACTTATTTTTTCTATTATTCTTATGACAGGAAAACGTTATCTGAACAGCATTCTCTGAACTTGAGTAAAGATAATCAAGAATCAGTCAAAACAAAAGGGGGAGATGGTCACCTTGAGGAAAAAATCGGGTGTTTCTTGACGGCATCATAAGGTGAGGGGCGTTAAATCTGTGGTTAAATGTCAGGCAGTCCTTGAAGCCAAACGATCGAACGAAAGGCTTATTGAGTGAATCAGGTTACTATTATCCCGGTGATTTTAAAATCAGGCCTAACTGGCATTGGACTTTCTGCCAGCCACCATTAAAATCTGATCTTTTTTCCCGAACACAGGAATCTCCAATGGGACGAGCTTACCAGAACCGTAAAGAATCCATGGCCAAGACTTCAATTATGAAGTCCAAGATTTATGGACGTTATGGCCGTGAAATTTATATGGTGGCCAAGCAGGGTGGTGTTGATCCCGATGGCAACCTGGCACTACGCAGTATCATTGACCGTGCCAAGCGTGACCAGGTTCCGGCTCATGTCATCGAGAAGGCCATAGACAAAGCCAAAGGCGGCGGTGGTGAGGATTATTCACTGGCCCGTTATGAAGGCTTTGGGCCTGGCTCTTCCATGCTGATCGTCGATTGCCTGACCGATAATCCCAACCGGACCTTCGGTGATGTACGTCAATGCTTCACCAAGACCAACAGCAAGCTGGGTAACCAGGGGACTGTCAGTCATATGTTTGATCACTCCATCATTCTGGTGTTTGCCGGTGATGAAGAAGCGGTGATGGAAGCTTTGCTGAATGCCGATGTGGATGTGTCAGATATTGAAGAAGATGACGGCAAGGTCAGTGTTTTTGCTCCTCACACAGAATATGCCAAAGCCAAAACAGCGCTTGCGGAGTGTTTTGGCGACATTGAGTATGACGTCGATGAAATCCAGTTCATCCCGCAAACCTACACCAACCTGAGTGGCGAAGATGATATTGCCGCTTTTGAAAAATTGATGGATATGCTGAACGAAGTTGATGACGTGCAGAATGTCTATCACAATGTTGAACAATGATGACTCAGCAGTGAGAGTGCTAAAAAAGGGAACAAATAAATCTGTCCCCTTTTCTTTTTTGTAATATTTCTGATTCCCCTGCTTACTCAGTGCTCTTTACTTCAGCCTTTTTAACCCGAATCTTGCTGCCATCAACGTCCTTGCCATTCAGGTGCTGTATTGAGACTTTGGCTTCGCCCGCCTTTGGCATCTCAATAAAGGCAAAGCCTTTCGACTCTTTGGTCTTTTCATCCATGACCAGATTGCAGGACTGGACGGCGCCGTATTCCTGAAACATTGCCAGTAATTCTGCTTCGGTAGTGTTGCGGGCCAGATTGCGTATTAGAAGTTTCATGTGCTTGTCCAGTTTAAGAGTTGCTTGAGTGCAAAAACCTGGCGCTACTATACCTTAGTAGGGTACTGATGGAATTACCGGGTTCAAATCCTTTATCTTTCTATTGTTATAAAAGTCACTAGTTCGTTAATTATAATTCCATTATGTTTAATGCATCACACTCCCGGCTTGGACTTGATGGTCAGGCAGGCTTGTGTAAGATGTGAGTAGTTAAGTCAGCACTATGCGGGAAAAGTTAAGAAGAGCGGGTAAAATCGATGACCAGTCTCTTGATAAAAACACTGAAAGCAGAGTTGGAATTATTATGAAAACCAAGCATTTGAGCCTGTTTAAAGCTGGATGGCTTTTACTACCGATGTTTCTGCTATGCGGTTTTAATAGTGCCTGCGCTCAGGAGCGTCCTGACTTTTCAGGGACCTGGGAGATGGAAGGCTGGTCAGCCGAGGAATGGGATGTTGAGCCACCCTACACCCAGGCAGGATTGGCTGCCTTTAATACCTGGGTTGCTGACCCCCTGGCAGATCCGGCACATCAATGCATCTTTAGCCTGGTGCGTATTACCACCGCCCCCATGCTTCATGAAATCATGCAGGAAGAAGACAGGGTGGTCATACTTTATGAGTACGATCATCAGGTCAGGCGGGTATATGTGGATCGTCCACACCCTGATGATCCCTATCCGACACTTATGGGTTATTCAAAAGCAGTTTGGGAAGATGATAATTCACTAGTTATAGAGACCATTGGTTTAACTGAGGGCTATTTGCGACCACAAGGGGTGCCTCATTCAGATCAGCTCAGGGTTATTGAAAAGCGCACCATGCTCGAAGATGGAAACACATTAACGCTGGAAACCATTATTGATGACCCTTTGTATTATTCAAAACCCTGGAGCGTGACGACTCAATGGAAGCGCTCGGATTTTGAAATTATGGATTACGATTGTATTCCCAGACCACATATCGGGGATTAATGACAAAGTGCATGTAAGCATTAGTAAGAGGAATGGGATTATGACTAAAAAATTGTTCGCTTTTATTTTATGCATCTCGGTAAGCCCGGTTTTTGCGCATCATTCATTTCTGTCAATTTATGATCAGGATTCTGTAATGACCGTGGAAGGTGTTGTCACTGAAGTGTGGTTTGAAAATCCCCATAGTCGTGTCTATATAGAAGCAACCAATGACAAAGGTGAGAAAGTTTTATGGGAATCTGAAACCTATCCTCGCAATATTCTTGTCAGGCGCGGCTGGAAGCATAATGATCTGAAAGCTGGCGATAAAGTTGTGTTGAAAGGCCGAAGAGCAAAGAATGGCACAAATCGCATGCAGATGTTAACGCTGGTTCGACCTTCTGATGGTTGGGAAGGCGTTGGTTTTGGCGAAGATTCTATAGATTAAACGTCAGTTTATTCCGCGCCAGGTCCGGTGTATTCATAGAGGCAGGGACCGTCCTTGCACCTGAACTGGACCGGACCGCTATTGATGGTTCGGTTGTAGTCATTAATAAATACATTCATTCTTTCAAATATCGTCACAGCAGGACTCGGATTACCGCTAAGATAAACCAGGTAGCTGTTGTTGAGCGCCAGCCTGGTGTTGGCCGGTGATGCAGCAGGATTACTGGAATCAGCGAGGACTTAGCTCAACGCTTCGTTTTCTCTTTCCAGTTCCCTGCTTAAATGCGCGCATAGTCACTCTGTCCGGTAATAACGGCAAACAGCTCATCTACCAGCGCCTTTTCCTCTTGAATGGGGCCAGCAGTGTTGGCAAGGGTTTCCGGTCATTCTGCACCCAGGCCATTGCGGCTGCGATATTGTATACATTGCTCTACATACTTCCTGTTTAGCTCGTCACGCATGGAAATCAGGTACCTGGCCAGGGCTTCCTCAAGAGGAAAGTCATCAACGTCAGCCTTCGTCACTTCTTCCTGCGGTGACGATTCTTCATCACCGCTGATGTCAGTACTTTGTTCAGCAAGAGGAGGGGGCAGTATGGGCTACGGCTGTATTTCCAAACCTGTTGTCGGGGCAGTTCTAAAGTCTTCCAGAACCTGGGGGGAAAATTCCTGTGATCTAGCAGGGGGCTCTGACAGTGCAATGGGTGTTGCCTCAGTGCTATCCGGAGCCAGCACTGCACTATCTGATTCATCGTCTACTGACAGAATGACCAGTGACAGCGCCACAAAAAGCAGCAGACCCAGCACAATATGTACGGATCGCTTTTCTAAAAACCCCGGTTGCGGGATTTCTTCGATATTCGGTGCACTTTCATGCTTGTTGGCATCATCAAAAAGACTACATCCCCCCCAGCAGTTTACGTTTGAAAATACCAGTGACGGGGACTTCTTCACTCCATGCGGCGATGTACCTGACATTTTTTAAAAACAAACCTTTCTCCTGTTTTATTCAATTTTTCTTATCCAACCATAGGAAAAACAAGTGTGTATCAGGACAGCTCTTTATATGTCCAGAACAATGAGGTCGGAAAATGCGCGTGAGCAACAGGGGGTAAATTCCCTGTTCACGTTTCGCTCATCATTGGTCAGGATAGAGTCCCTGTGGTCTGGCTCGCCCTCAAGGACTTTGACTATACAGGTGGCGCAGATGCCCTGTTCGCAGGATATGGGGTGATGAATATCATTTTCATACAGTATCTCGACAATGCTTTTGTCAGCGGGAATGGTTAAAACTTTACCGCTTTTGGCAAGTTTTACTTCAAAGCTTCTTTCTTCACTCATTATCAGGCCTCAGGATTTTGTTTTTGCTGCAGTCTCGATACGGCTCTACGCGCCATTACCCGCGGTGCATCGGCTTTGTTATCTACCAGCCATTCTTCACCGAATTCATTAATTCGCAGCTGTTGGGCTTCAACCATGACTTTATCTTCAGCAAGGGCCTTGCGGATTTCACTGTCGATTTTCTTTGTGGCAGCAGGATTGTCCGTTTCATGGCCGTTGGATGTGGACCAGAAATAAAAACATGAGGTATCGGTTTCCGGTGTCAGGGCATGCCAGATGCGCATATCAAAACGAGGGGCACCGGCAGTTTTGCGGTCTTCTCCGTTCTGAACACCGCCGGAATACTGGATGACAAAGGAAGGGGCAATAAATTCAAACTCCTGCCAGCGATCAATCATTCCAGGAAAGGGTACGCAATTATTATAAACAGGGGGGGGCGGAGCATTGCTCATTTCCCTGCTGAGAGTAATACCATTATCAGTCGCATCTAGTGAATTCTTCGCCACCATGTGAACGCTTGGTGCTGATCCGCCAACTGACTCAGGATGCACATAGGCCAGATGAGTAGCATCGAGCAGGTTATCCACCAGCATCAGATAGTGGCATTTCACCGGCATCATGTCGTGAATGTGTGGCCAGTTAACGGCATCGTTATGAAAGGGGTAGTCAGGAATCATTTTTTCATCGGCCTTTTCGGCATCACCAATCCAGATCCAGAGCATCTGGTCTTTCTCAACCAGTGGATAGTTTCTGACCCGTGCTTTCTTTGGAATCATGTCCTGGTTTGGCACTTCCACACAGGCGCCATCACTACCAAAGATTAAACCGTGATAGTTACAACGAATTCCTTTTTCTATCACTGTGCCGAGGCTTAAAGGGGCGCCCCTGTGGCAACAGCTATCCTGTAGGGCAACTGCCTGGCCGTCCAGGGTTCGATATAGCACGACGGGTTCATTGCAGATTCGTCTCGGAATAGGGTTCTCAGTGATCTCATCACCCCACGCGGCCACATACCAGGCATTGTTTACTATCATTTTTCTCTTCCCCGCTATAATTTATTATAATAAGTATGCTTACTAATAATAGTAAGCATACTTACAAATAATTGCTGATACAATAGCCTGACCTGGCAGCCCTTGTTCCCCTGTTGGCATCATGGGTGAAGCAGTTTGGTGATTTCCTGGACTGGAGTATGTGGTGGTTTTTAGATGAAAAAGAAATCAGATAGCACTGTTTTAGAAGAGCTTTATGCGCGTCCGGGATATCTTGTCAGACGCTGCCACCAGGTCTCAACCGGGATATTTCATCAGTGTTTTAAAGAGCTGAATTTAACGCCCATCCAGTACTCTAGTCTTTTTGTTCTCAAACATAATCCAGGACTAGATCAGGTGACCATTTCAGGTCTGGTCGCTATAGATAAAAGCACCACGGGCAATGTCCTGAAACGGCTTGAGTCCAGAGGCCTCCTGCAACGTAAATCCTCTGCAGAGGATGGGCGAATAAAACTTATCTATCTGACAAGAAAGGGGCATTCCTTAATGGACAAAACGGAGAAGCTCCTCGATAAAACACAACAGCTGTTAATCGAATCGCTAAATGAAAAAGAGCGGGTTCAATTGATGCATTGTTTACGGAAAATCACCACTGAGCATAATCAAAGTAGCCGTGCCCCATTGATGATGAAGCAGGATTAAGAGTTAATTGGAAAATGGTGGGGCCACCAGGGTAAACCGTTTATCCTCTAAAGTGGTGTTGCTGTAACTGAATAGATTTGAGTATTCGGGACCTGCGGGCTTTTGATGAATGACAAATGGATTATGAGTTAATCACTTTAACTTTATATCTCTACAAATCAGATAGATATATCGAGGTCAATTTCAGTGTGCTATTAAGTGTGTAACTCTAGTTATTGGAAATCAGTTCATATTTTCTATAATCAATTTTTCTGATACCTTGATTCTTGATTAAGAAATCAATAACTCTGACCCCTTGATTTCAAAACAATAAGATGAAATGGAATAAAGCCATGAAATCCGGTCGTTTGTTCATTACTTCATTACTGGCATCAGCCTGTTTTGCTTTCAGCGTCCAGGCCCAGGAAGCAGTGAAAAGTGGACTTTGGTCTGATGCATCCATCTGGTCAGCAGGAGAAGTTCCACAAGCGGGCGGCAGAGTCACTATTGGTGATGACGTCAATGTCGTACTCGATGTCAGCCCTCCCGCATTGAGTGGCATCACAATCAACGGCAAGCTTGGCTTCTCGGATGAGTCAGATATTGAATTGTCCACCGAATGGATGCTGGTGTTCGGCGAGCTCGAGATTGGTACCGAAGACAGGCCTCACGCAGCCAATGCGACCATTACCCTCACCGACAACGTCAAGGATGAGCAACTGATGGGCATGGGAGATCGCGGCATCATGCTTGCAGGCGGCACCCTGAACCTGCACGGTAACCGCACCAACACCTGGACCAAACTGGCTGAAACTGCCGAGGCTGGCAGCACTACTATTAATGTTCTGGATGCCAGCCAGTGGCAAGCCGGTGACGAGATTGTGCTGGCCTCCACGGATTACAATCCGCGCCAGGCCGAGCGTCGCACTCTTGCCGCCATTAGCGGTAACACCATCACCCTGAATGAACCTCTGGAATACATGCATTTCGGCCAGATTACCTTCGGGGTGGATGAGCGCGGTGAAGTGGGACTCCTGACCCGTAATATAAAAATTCAGTCATCTGAAGATTCGCTTGAGTCGTATTTCGGTGGCCACATCATGGCGATGGTCACCAGCAAGATGTATGTCGAGGGCGTCGAGCTTAACCGTATGGGGCAGCACTTGGAGCTGGCGCGCTATCCGCTTCACTGGCATCTCGTCGGTGAGGGGGGGCGGGGGCAGTATGTCAGAAACTCTGCCATCCACGATACCTTTAATCGTTGTGTGACAGTCCATGGCACCAACGACCTGCGGGTGGAGAACAACGTCACCTACAACACCGTGGGCCACTGTTTCTTCATGGAAGACGGTATCGAGACCGGCAACGCGTTCATCAAGAACCTGGCGATCCAGGTCAAGTGCCATCCCACCCTGGACTGTGTGCCTTACAACCTCGGGCCAAACGGCGAGATCAATGGTGAAAACCGTCAGGCCCTCAGGCGCATCAGCATGTCCGGCGAGAATACCCTGCTGCCTTCCGACAATACGGTGGCGGCATACTGGATCACCAACCCTGACAATACCTACGTGGACAACGTTGCCGCCGGTAGTGAGGCGACCGGTTTCTGGTTTTCCATGCCGGAGCACCCCAATGGCGCCTTCCTGGGCTCGGAGGACAGCGCCAACACCTGGCCGCGCCGCACCCCCTTGCGTGAATTTCGGGGTAACGTGTCCCATTCCAACTACGACGGTTTCATGGTCGACCGCAACATCAATGAAGACAACACCTTCGATTTGTCCTTCACCGCGTACACGCCGCTGGAAGATCCGGCTGACCCGTACAGCGAGATGCTGGAATCGCACTTCGAGGATCTGACCAGTTACAAGAACCGCCATGGGGGTATCTGGGGCCGGGGTGAACTGCACGTATTCAGTAACGCTAAACTCGCTGACAACGCTATTGGTATGACCCATTCCACCGGGACCTTCGGCAGTGAAGGCTTTACCTCGCGGCTGGTTGATGCGCTGGTGGTGGGCGAGACCGAGAATATTGGCAATCCCATGACGCCGGAGGAAATCGCCTATGGCCGCAGCCTGCCGAAGACATCCATTCCGGATTTTCCGATCCGCGGTTACGAATACTATGACTACCGGCATGAGGTGGTGAACACCACATTCGTGAATTACCAGGACAATGACCAGCGTAAAACAGGTGCGCTGTCTTGGCTGCTGTTTACGGGTGCGGGGGTTACCACTGAAAACACCGTCGCCGGTGCGCAATTCATCAACGCCAAGCCGGTGTATTTTCCGAATATCGATGATCGTTTCGACAGTGACAACCGGGGTGCTGTGGCCTACCGGAGCCTGGCGATCCACGACCTGGACGGTTCGGTGGGAGGCATGGGAGATGCCTACATCCTGCTCCACGACGGCGAGAATGACAGTGTTGCCACTGATAGAGAGACCTGTGAAATTCAACCCACATGGAACGCCTCGTTGTGCCCGGGTGATGTCGGCCGCCTGAACTTCCGGGCAGGTCAAATCGCCAGCCCGCCCGCGCCCGGGGAATTACGCGGCGGATTCGGGTTCGGCTTCGTGCGTCCGACCCCACGTCCCGCCGGGGCCGCCCGGCCCGCGCCGGTTGCTCCACCACCGCCGCCGGCGCCGATTGCGCTGGTCCGCAATGGCAAGCAACACAAAATCACAGCTAACCAGAGCACGGTGCGGGCCGGCACCGAGATCCAGGTGCTGACCGAGCGCGATGAAGTCTCTATGAGTGTAAGTGAAATGGACCAGGGCTCATGGATCATCTTTGAAGTGCCGGGTTTCGCCAGCGCAGATTCGGGAATGGAGGAGAGCAGCATGGATGCCTTGCGTCAGGCGAACGAGACGTCCTGGTTCCAGGGTGAGGACGCCCTCTGGGTCAAACTGGTGGTGAGCGAACCGCTGATCATGCCGGTTCGCCCATCGAATACGCAGGCCAGTATAACGCTCAACCGCTAGGCCGGATCCAGCCTGCTTGCCAGGCCCTCGACGTCCCTGTCGGGGGGTTTTTGCCAAAAAATCATGGTATTCTCTGTAACCCGTTTGGGAGGGTAATTAACACACTATCAGGGGACATCTGATTCCATGCGCACATCCATTCGTTTATTCATTCTGCCATTTTTCGTTTTTACAGCATTCGCCGCCCAGGCGCAGTCCCTGCGCTGGGCCGATCCGGCCACCTGGCCCAACAACCAGGTTCCGGTCGCCGGTGACAAGGTGACGATTGCCAATGACCAGGAAGTTTTGCTGGACATCAGCCCGCCTGCTCTGAGTGGTCTCACCATCAACGGCAAGCTTGTCTTTGCAGATGAGTCAGACCTGGCGCTCACCACCGAGTGGATTATGGTGTTCGGCGAGTTGCAGATCGGCACTGAAGCCAATCCCTTCACCCACAAGGCGATCATCACGCTCACTGACAACAATGAAGGCGAACAGCTCATGGGCATGGGCGACCGCGGCATCATGCTGTCGGGCGGCACTCTGAACCTGCACGGTAATATCACCAACACCTGGACCAGGCTGGCTGAAACCGCTGAAAAAGGCAGTACCACCATTAAAGTTCTCAATGCCGAGCAGTGGCAGGTAGGCGACGAAATTGTGCTGGCCTCCACGGATTACAACCCGCGCCAAGCCGAAACGCGCCATATCACGGCGATCAGCGGCAACACCATTACCCTGGACCAGCCCCTGGCATACATGCACTTTGGTGAAATAACCTATGGTGTGGATGAGCGCGGCGAAGTGGGACTCCTGACCCGTAACATCAAGGTACAGGCTTCAGAAGATGCAGCGGAGTCGTACTTCGGTGGCCACATCATGGCGATGATCACCAGCAAAATGTATGTCGAAGGCGTCGAACTCAATCGCATGGGCCAGCACATGGAACTGGCACGCTATCCGATCCACTGGCACCTGGTCGGTGAGGGCGGTAAAGGACAATACCTCAGGAATGCGGCCATCCACGACACCTTCAACCGCTGTGTGACCGTGCACGGCACCAATGACCTGCAGATAGAAAACAATGTCACCTACAACACCGTGGGCCATTGTTTCTTCATGGAAGATGGCATCGAGACCGGCAACGCGTTCGTTAAAAACCTGGCGATTCAGACCAAGTGTCATCCCACCATGGAATGTGTGCCAAACAATCTGGCCGCCAACGGTGAGATTGATGCTGAAAACCGCCGTGAACTCAGGGATATCAGTTTTTCCGGCAGGCATACCCTGCTGCCATCAGATAATACCGTGTCGTCATACTGGATCACCAACCCGGATAACAGCTACATCGACAACGTGGCAGCCGGTTCCGATTCCACCGGCTTCTGGTTTTCCATACCAATGCATCCGAATGGCGCCTTTCTGGGCACGGATGACAGCCTGAACACCTGGCCGCGTCGAACGCCGCTGCGCGCATTCAGGGGCAACGTGGCCCATTCCAACTTCGACGGATTCATGATCGACCGGCACATCGACGAAGATAACACCTTCGGTCTGGCCTCCTGGCCGTTGCAGCCCTTGGCAGATCCTGACGATCTGGAGAGTGAGGTGATGGAGACGCACTTCGAGAACCTGACCGCCTGGAAGAACCGCAATGGCGGCCTCTGGGGCCGGGGTGACCTCTACGTCTACAGCAACATGACGCTTGCTGACAATGCCATCGGCATGACACAGGCCGCTGGTGATATAGGCAGCCTGCCGTTCAGTTCACGGCTGATTGATGGGCTGGTGGTGGGCGAAACCGACAACATCGGCAATCCCTCCACGCCAGAGGAAATCGCCTATGGCCGCAGCTTGCCCAAGCCGGCCATTCCGGATTTCCCCATCCGTGGCTATGAATACTACGATTACCGCGATGATGTGATAAACACCACATTCGTGAATTTCCAGGACAACTCCTTAAGAAAAACAGGCGCGCTGTCCTTCCTGTTGTTCACCAGTGCGGGGCTCAGTACCAACAGCTCCATCCAGGGGGCGGAATTCGTCAATGCCAAGCCAGCCTATTTTCCGAAATACGATACCCGCTTCGATAATGACAACCGCGGCGGCAATGCCTATCGGACCCTGTCGATCCACGACCTGGACGGCTCGGTGACTGGTATACCCGACTCCCACATCATGCTGCACGACGGCGAGAATGACAGCGTCGTCACCGACGACAGCTGTGAGATTCATCCCGACTGGAATGCCGCTGTATGCACGGGTGATATCGGTCGCCTGAATCTCTCGGATGCCAGGGGGGAATTTCCAGCCGCCGTCGATCTCGAATCCCGGACTGCTCGTTACGCATTGATCGGGGGACTTAGTCCCAATGCACCGGACACGCCTCTTGTTCGCTCCCAACGTGCTGCGCTGTTTTCCCGTCGTCCTCCGCAGGCGCCCATCGCACTGGTTCGCAATGGCAAGGAATTCAAAATAAACGGTGACCAGAGCACGGTGAAGGCGGGCACGGAGATAGAGGTGCTTACCGAAAGAGACGAAGTGACTCTCAGTCTGGCCGAAATGGACCAGGGCTCATGGGTGATGTTCGAACTGCCGGGTTTCAGCGATGCGGTCTCCGGAACGGAACAGAGCAGCATGGACGCCTTGCGCCAGGCGAACGAGACCTCATTTTTCAAGGACAGGGATGCCATGTGGGTCAAGCTGGTGGCCGCACCTCCGGTCATGGAAGTTATTCGTCCAACGGATCTGCAAGCCAGTATAACGGTCAGCCGCTAACGACCAGATAAGTGTCAGAGTAACGACGCTTACTGCAGTTAAAGAATAAAGCCCTCGGTACACCCCTGGGAGGTTATTACAGACCATAAAATGAGAGTGAAGTGAGAAAGCCCGCCGCTGCAGAGTCATCTCTGGAGTGCATGATCTGCCGCAAACAAACACCGGCAAGGATTCCATTCACCCGGGTGAGCAGGTAGGCTGTTGCCTGTTTTGAATTAAGTAAGGGAACCAAGGAGCTTTATATACGTACGATTGTAGTCACAGTTGCCAACCGTCCTGCATGCGCCGTAGCTCTGGGCGTCACGCTGGTTTCCGGTTTGAACGGTTATCACATTCGTCCCAACCGTCATGAGAGCAAGGAACTTGATTTGCACTCACGGTTGATACCGCCGGCGCATGGCCGGAAGCGAGGCCCAGATTTCCAAGGCCGCCATCTCCGCCAGAGAAGAGTTCTCATAGATGACGCAGGGCTATTCAATGGGGCAGCTGGCGGGTAAACTTGGTATCAAGGTAGCATCGAAAGTCGTGTTCAGCGAAAAGCTTGGTTCCACAGATAAACTCTTCCCCTTCATCGGGCCGGTCAGCGACCTGATTATGGTGTTGCGACCCAAGACAGAGGTGACAAGAGAGCCAGCATTTTCATGAACTACTGGCCTGATTTACTGGACTCCTAGGAGCTGTACTATTATTCTTCCGGTTCCGATACAAACCCCTTGTGTGTTTTTTAGCATTTCCAATCCAACACAACTTTTGAATAGTCACTTTATGACCAGCTTTTGGAGATTTTTATGGTAGTCCCTGGACAGCAATCACTCACAATGCAGATGTTTCTGGGGAATACCCCAACATGGTACAAAAAGGCAGTCTTGATTTGTCTTGTCCTGAATTTCATCGCTTACTTCACCTTAGGGCCTCTTCTAACCTCATGGTTGATGTTGGCCGAATTCATTGGCACGCTGGCCATGGCCCTGAAATGCTTCCCGCTGCAAACCGGTGGCTTGCTGGGGTTGCAGATCCTGATCCTGCAATTGACCGACACTCATCACCTGTATGAAGAAGTTGAACTCGGTCTGCCGGTCATACTATTGGTGATTTTCATGGTGGCGGGCGTGCATTTCTTGCGCGATATGCTGTTTGCCCTGATCAACCACGTGTTACTGGGAATCAAGTCCCCGGTGGTGATGAATCTGGTGGCGATTATCTTCGTGGCCGTACTCTCTGCCTTTCTGGATGCACTGACCATTCTGGCGGTCCTGGTGGCTATAGCGACCGGTTTCTACGATGTCTATGAAAAGGTGGTTTCCCGTGTTGGTTACCATGATGACCCTGATCCGGATGACGGGCATATTGACGAGTTGCATCGTGAGGACCTGGACAAGTTTCGTGCTTTCCTGCGTGGCTTGCTTATGCATGGTGCGGTAGGTACTGCTATCGGTGGGGTCTGCACAATAGTGGGAGAACCCGAAAACATCGTGATTGGCAACGCCGCCGGCTGGACTTTCATGGAATTCATCATGCAGGTGTCACCAGCCACTATCCCGACCCTGTTTGCTGGTATATTGACCTGTGTCGTGATCGAAAAAATGGGCTGGTTCAGTTATGGCGCTGTAATGCCGCCTGCTGTACGCCAGATCCTGACCGATGAAGACAAGAAGCTCAAAGACAAACTGACTCCCCATGACAAGGTCGTCATGGTCATCCAGGGTATTGTTGCTGTCCTGATGGTAGCGGCGCTAGCCCTGCACCTGGCTGAAATCGGCTTGATTGGCCTGGGGGTCATTGTGCTGACCTCAGCCATGACGGGTGTCACAGACGAGCACAAGCTGGCCGAAGCATTTACACCGGGCCTACCGTTTGCTTCACTTTTGATTGTTTTTTACGTGGTGGTGGCCATGATCAACACTCAGCACATGTTTACCCCGGTGATGGAGTGGGTGCTGACTCTGGAAGGGCCTCAGCAGGTATTCATGGTATTTCTTTCCAGCGGTTTCCTGTCAGCAATCAGTGACAACGTGTTTGTTGCGACGATTTACATGGACCTGATCAAGGAGCTTTACGATGCAGGTGAAATGGCGAAAGAGGCCTTTGAAGCACAGTCTGTGGCGGTCGTGATGGGTACTGGTATTCCGAGTATGTCCACCCCGAATGGCCAGGCTGCCTTCCTGTTCCTACTGATGTCCGCAATAGCACCGCGGATTCGCCTGGGATATGGCCGTATGGTCTGGATGGCCCTGCCGTACTTTATTGTCTGTACTTCGGTCGCAGCATTGACTATCGATCTTTATATTGCGCACTAAAGAAAAACCATGAGTAGAAAAAATACCGGCGCTCGCGCCGGTTTTTTTATGTATCAGTGAAAGGCTGGGGCTAATCCGTTGAGGCGTGCCGCAACTAACGGAGAGGAATGAAGTGGTGGGCCCACCAGGACTCGAACCTGGGACAAACGGATTATGAGTCCGAGCCAACCAATAAACGCCAATATGTGACAACAGCAAGCAAAAGTTTTACCCCGTAATAATAACATAAAGATGTGGTTATCAATTGTAGACTGTTGTGAGAAATTGGGGATTAGTGTCCCAAAATTGTCCCATGTACCCCCATAACATTCTAAAAAAACCTCTGTATCCAGACCCCACCCCGGGGGTATTCGTCCACTCAGCTAAATAGGTTCCATACCCGGCGTAGTCATACTATTCTGAACGATTATCGAACAACTATAACCAAACTAGACTGACTTAGAGGATTTGGTGTTTTCCGATAAGTGTTTCAAAGAACATGCGAAACGCACTGAAGAAGCTATAGAAGGGATAGTCGTAAGTAGCAGGGTGGTTCTTTTCAAAGAGGTAATGAGATGCGATAGAAAGGCTGTACCCAATCAAGACGGCGAAAGCCAGCCAGCGCCAGTCAAGGGTTGCAACGAATAAGCATCCGGATATTAGGGCAAGACCAATCGCAAGGAAGTGGAATAGCTTGGTGTACTTATGGCTATGCCCAGTGAGAAAGTATTCATTGTAGAAATCATTAAAAGTTACATATTGTTTTTTCATTTGGCTACTCTCTTATCAGATATAAGTAATATATAGCCTTAACACCTAACTAATTCAAGACAAAGTGACTATGACTGCCCGCTCTGGATATTTAGGGGGCCCCTTAACCTTTTCAATTTAGATAGTGTAACTTGATAGCCCCATTTTGGGATTTCGCTTAATTACTGTTACCCTCAGACCGCCTACCGCTGCCCTCGATATTATTCAGACTGTCGCCCAGCTCGGCGCGCATGTCGTCCGCGAGAGTTTCGATGGTGGCAATGATGTCCTGGTATTCTGCGGCCACGTTGATATTCTCACCGGGATCTTTTGCAAGGTCGTACAATTCTATCCCTTCCACCTGTAGCGTTTCATAAGTGCCCATCCGCCCATCCTGACCGCCCGGCCGGCCATTGAGGCTCTGATAGGCATGAGGGTAAACAAGTTTCCACTGGTTGTAGCGAACGCCCTGTAGTTCGTTGTCGGCGAAATAGAAAAAGTAGGCCTCTTGTGGACTGTTCTGGCTTTGTCCACTGAGCACCGACCAAGCATCCACTCCGTCTATTTTTCGGGTGGGTAAATCCGCTCCGGCCAGGCGTGCAAGTGTGGGAAACAGATCAATACTCATGAAAGGCGTCTCACTGATATAGGATGCTGGAATCCGTCCCGGCCAACGGGCGATAAAGGGAACCCTGACACCGCCTTCGAAGGTGGTATTTTTGCCTTCGCGCAGCGGATCGGCCGAACCGGCATGATTGCCGAAGACCAGCCAGGGCCCGTTGTCGGAAGTAAAAATCACCAGAGTGTCCTCATCCAAGCCTTCTTCCGTCAAGGTGTCCACGATTTGCCCCACCGACCAGTCCAGTTCGGCGATCACGTCGGCGTACAGGCCCATGCCAGTGCTACCGCGAAAGGCTGCCGAGGCGAAAAGGGGAACATGGGGTTGCGGATGGGCCAGATACAGGAAAAATGGTGCATCCTTGTTTTTCCGAATGAATTCAGTGCTTCTTCTAGTAAGTCGCTGCGTCAGGTCAGACTGGTCCTCCAGTGTTTCTATTATTACCTCGTTTTCATAGAGAGGCAGGTCGTCAAAATTGAACCTGTCCTGCAGTGGATGCTGTGGCCACATATCGTTGGAATAGGGAATGCCAAAATACTCATCGAAGCCCTGGTTGTTGGGCATGAACATGGGATCACTTCCTAGATGCCATTTGCCGAAATGTCCCGTCGTATACCCTTCTGCCTTGAGTATTTCCGCAAGAGTGACTTCACTGAGTGCAAGTCCCTGCCCATCTCCGGGAAATAAGGCCCCCTGAATACCTACCCGGTTGGAGTAGCTGCCCGTCAATAACGAGGCGCGGGAAGCTGAGCAGACTGGCTGGGAGACATAGAAATTAGTGAATCTGGCACCTTCTGCCGCCATACGATCCAGGTTAGGTGTGTGCAGGTCCTCGATATTGAAAGGGTTGATGTCGGTGTAACCCATGTCATCGGTAAAAATAATGATGAAGTTAGGCTTGGTGGAGGCAATAGTGGCTTCTGTTGGGAGGGACTGTTCGGGCTGACTGCAAGCCAATAATAGGAGTGCCGCGGCTGCCATGAAGACCAGATGTTTGACAAACTTCATATGATTTCCCTTTTATTGTGTAGACATCTTTAATAACATTATTTAGCTATTCTACATTATATTCCTTGCCCGAGAACGTTCCCATGCAACAGCCATTTGGGGAAGTCGAACTGGACAAACTGGCTGACTTTTGCGGTTCGTTGGACCTGCACCACGAGGTTGGCAAGCTAGCAAACAGTCAACTCGATTATATTGCTTCGGCGCTGGGGCGGAAGCCACTGTCTTTCGCCATCTCGAGTTGGTAAAAGAACGCTCCAATACAATTATGCATATGAATAAGAAAAGCCGTAAAACCGTGTTGATCACCGACTTTGCCTGGCCGGATATCGAATTGGAAACTAGTATCCTGGAAATGGCGGGTTGTGATGTCGTCGCCGGTCCGAAAGTGCCGGCTTCAAAGGAAGAGATCGAGGCACTTGTACAGCGTCACCAACCCGAAGCCCTGTTGTTTTGCTGGGCTCCAGTGACTGAGAAGGCCATTGCGGCATCACCCGGTCTGAAGATAGCGGCGCGTCTGGGAGTAGGCTTGGATAACTTGGCAGTGGATGCCTGCACCAAGCGCGGCATCTGGGTCACCAATGTGCCCGATTATTGTGTTGAGGAAGTGTCCGATCATGCCGTTGCCATGCTATTGGCATGGGCCAGGGGATTGCTGCCCTTTGACCGTGGCGTGCGAAGTGGTACATGGGACCCTTCTATTGCCAAGCTGCGACGGGTAGCTGACATGACCGTGGGGATCGTCGGTTATGGCCGAATCGGAAGACGAACGGCGGAAAAATTGGCCGGATTCGGGGTTGAATTGCTTGTTCATACGAGAACGCGGCCTGGCGATGGTGATGTCACATCGTGTGAATTACCGGAACTCGTATCTAAAAGTGATGTGATAATCCTGCATGTGCCCTTGACTCCGGAAACACATCATTTGGTCGACTCCGAACTACTGGAGAAAACCAAGCCAGGTGCATTGTTGATCAACGTCAGTCGCGGCGGTGTGGTAGATACCGATGCCGTCATAGCAGCCATCCAGTCGGGGCATTTGGCGGCGGTTGCACTTGATGTGCTGGAAAACGAGCCTGCTGTACCGGAAGCCCTGCTGTATTCTGAGGACAATATCGTCACGCCTCATGTTGCATTTTCATCAACTGCTTCATTGATCGAGCTTAGGCAGCGGGCATGCGAAGAAGTGGTAAGGGTGCTACAGGGTAAACAGCCGGAACAGGCGAGAAACAAGCCAAAGTGAAGAAAAGTGGTGGGCCCACCAGGACTCGAACCTGGGACAAACGGATTATGAGCTCAATATTTAAAATAAATATATTGATAAATCAATAGGTTGCTGTGGCGTTCGTTGCGATAAATGCACCACCATGCATAACTATGCAGGACTAATACACGCAAAATTCACGCTTAGAGAAATGTATAAATGTATTGATAAGTTATGCTTGTTGGGAATAAGATGTTCTTATGAGTGCTTCAAAATATAAATTTAGACTTGTTTTGCTGATGATGTTTTTCTTCAGTGGCTGTGTCTTAGCTGCTCCTTTTTTAGAATGTCCGATGTCACACTCAGACATGGGTATGGCTGAAATGGATAGTGAATTACCCTGTCATGGTGAGATGAACATGAGCCACAACTCTATGGATGCAGACATGGACATGTCTGGATTGGCCAAGGGAACTGGACACGCTAACAGTAATCATTGTGAGTGTGATCAACTTTGTAATTCATGTCTAAGTATCAATACAGCCTTATTACCTCAGTTAAGAGTGAAAGCTGTAAAAGCACCAAAAGAAATAATTATTTCCGCTATCTCTGTAGTTCCTTCCTCAACTTTAGAAAGCCCATTCAGACCACCCATTGTTGCCTAATACAGGATTAGTGCGTCTGCACGTTTTGTATTTAGGATTTTCTTGAATATTTTGATCGTTAATTAAACATCTTAATACATGGCATCTAGCACTAATCCGCATTGTGTTGGGTTGTGTCTTTAATTCTATGAAATTCCCTGAAACGGGGTGAAAGATGTTTGAAAGAAATTACGTAACAAAAATTTTATTAAGCATTCAGTTAGGTGTATTTGTGATGATTGCATTTCCTCTTATGGGGAATGCACAAGAAACAGACGCCCTATCACTAAATGTTGCAATAGAACAAGCAATCATCAACGATGACTGGTTAACCGCGAGTCAATATCGTGAAAGTGCCTTACGTGAAGAGGCTATCTACGCAGGCCAACTACCTGATCCCAGGATGATGGTCAGTATGATGAACCTGCCCATTAACACTCTCAGTTTTGATCAGGAGCCAATGACCCAGTTTAAGGTGGGTGTGACACAAAGTTTTCCACGAGGCGACAGTCTGGCACTTACCCAACAACAGAAGATTGAACAAAGTGAAGTTAATCCCTTCCTTCGGGATGAACGTATTGCTGCAGTTACCTTGCGCGTCACTCGGCTTTGGCTTGATACCTATTTGGCACAAGAATCCATCAACCTGATCAATAATGACCGGAGCCTATTTGAGCAACTGGTCGAGATTACGGATTCCCGTTATCGCAATGCCGCTGGTGCAGCCCGGCAACAGGATGTGGTGCGGGCAGAAGTCGAATTAACAAGACTCGATGACAGATTAACCACACTTCAGCAGAAGCTAGAAAACAGCCGCCAGCAATTGGCTCAATGGATTCCTTATGAACTTGTTCTTCATGAAATATCTTCAGAGTTACCTGAATTTGAATTACCCGATACGGCTATTCCAGATTTAAGCAGTGCGGCTGATGCTTTTAGTGAACATCCTCAAGTGAAAGTGCTGGATAAACAAATCGACGCATCAGAAACCGGTGTGGAATTGGCAAAACAGAGTTATAAGCCGGGTTTCAGTGTCGGAGCCAGCTATGGTTACCGCGATAATGGCCCGATGGGCATACAGAGGGATGATTTTGTTTCTCTTGATGTGAGTTTCGATTTGCCATTATTTACCGAGAAAAGACAGAGACCTCGAGTAGAAGCTGCAAATTACCAGACCTCAGCCATTAAAACAGAGCGGATTTTAGTCTTTAAAAATCTATTCGCTTCCTATCAGCAGGCTATGGCTCTGTTGTCTGTATTGGAGGACAGGGAAGCGCTTTTCAATAAGACTCTTTTAGCACAAATAGCCGAATTAACGGAGTCAACGCTGGCGGCTTACACATCAGATGAAGGTGATTTTGAAGAAGTGATGCGTGCTTATATCGCTGAGTTAAACGCCAAGATTGAAGTGCTGGGCATTGAGATAGAGCGTAGAAAAATACTCGCGCAGATAAATTATTTATTAACAAATTCGGCAAATTAGTGAGGACTTATGATGAATAAAACCATCACGATAGTAATAACGCTACTCATTGGGGCATCAGTAGGAGGAGGGCTAGTCTTTGTGTTGGGTCCCAGTGGTGATCAACAACAGGTTTCTTCAGAGCCCCAGCCCCAGTACTGGGTTGCGCCGATGGACCCTACTTATCGGCGCGATGGGCCGGGTAAATCCCCGATGGGGATGGATCTTGTGCCGGTTTATGAGGATGGCGGTAGCGGAGGAGAAGTGTCCATTTCTCCCGTCGTTGAAAATAACCTGGGTGTAAGAACAGCCCAGGTAGAGATGGGTCCACTACACACTGTCATTCGCACCGTGGGCTACGTGCGCTTTGATGAAGACCGCCTGCTGCACATGCATCCGAGAGTGGAAGGATGGATCGAAGAGCTGAATGTAAAAACTGAAGGCGAATTTATCCAGGCTGGTCAGCCGGTCTATTCCATCTACTCCCCGACATTGGTTAATGCCCAGGAGGAACTTGTGCTGGCTTTGGATCGAAGTAATGAGCGTCTGATCCAGTCCGCAGAAGAGAGGTTACTGGCCTTACAGGTGCCTCAAAGTCAGATTGATCAACTTATTTCCAGTCGAAACGTGATGCAGACAGTAACAGTTTATGCACCGCAGGATGGCTTGCTGGCCGAGTTGGGCATCCGAGAAGGGCATTTCGTCCAGCCGGGCAGCGCACTGATGTCCATTGGTGTGCTGGATGAAGTGTGGGTGATAGCTGAGGTGTTTGAACGCCAGGCTAGTCTTGTGACTGAGGGTGATCTTGTCACCATGTCACTTGATTACTTGCCCGGTCGGGAATGGCAGGGACAAGTGGATTTCATCTATCCCACCCTGGATGCCGATACGCGCACCGTCCCTGTTCGTCTTCGCTTTCAGAATGCGGATCAACTCCTAAAACCCAATATGTTTGCCCAGGTCACTATCCATAGTGAGCAGCAAGATTCCACCTTGCTTGTTCCTAATGAGGCGATTATTCGCAGCGGAACACAGGACAGGGTTGTATTGGCTTTGGGTGAAGGTCGCTATAAATCAGTGGAGGTCGACATTGGACGACGTGGCGATAGCCAAACAGAAATCCTCAGGGGCCTGGAAGTTGGCGATAGCATCGTCACATCGGCTCAGTTTTTACTGGATTCCGAATCAAGTATTTCTTCTGATTTCAGGCGTATGGATTCCACGTCGTCCATGGGGCAGGGCGCAGGGGCCGGTGGTGTCATGGCGCAAACTGATGCAGCTATGGATATGGCGGAAGACGGTGACATGGCTATGTCCAATGAGGAAATGGAAAACGACGGCGATTCGGCTTGGGTTACAGGGTTAGTAGAGCGCGTCATGGGCGGCACTATGCTTTCCATTACACATGATCCCATTCCTGAGTGGGAATGGCCCACCATGACTATGATGTTTGAAGTGGCTGATGAAGTGGATATTTCGGCAGTCGATGCTGGTGAAACTATTGAAATAGAGATTACCCGGCAGGGCGGTGGCCAGATCATTACTGGAATCAGGGGTTCTGACGAATGATGTATTTAGTGACTGTTTTTAACGAAAAGCACAGGAGTGGAAATAAATGATTAAGGTCATCATTGACTGGTCAGTACATAACCGCTTCTTCGTGCTATTGATGACAGGCATACTGATCGCTGCTGGTGTCTGGTCTGTCAGACAGACACCGGTGGATGCTATTCCTGATTTATCTGATGTGCAGGTCATTATCAAGACATCCTATCCCGGTCAGGCTCCTCAGGTGGTGGAAGATCAGGTCACCTATCCTTTAACTACCTCCATGTTATCTGTACCGGGTGCAGTAACAGTGAGAGGCTATTCCTTTTTTGGGGACTCTTATATTTACGTCATCTTCGATGATGATACTGATCTCTATTGGGCTCGATCACGGGTGTTGGAATATCTCAATCAGGTGGCCGGGGATTTACCGCCCACTGCAAATCCCCAGTTAGGGCCTGATGCTACTGGCGTGGGCTGGGTCTATCTCTATGCTCTTGTGGACCGCACCGGGCAACATGATCTAAGTCAGTTACGCAGCATTCAGGATTGGTTCCTCAAGTATGAGTTGCAAACTGTACCCGGTGTGTCGGAAGTGAGCGCCGTGGGGGGCATGGTCAAGCAATACCAGATTCAGGTTGACCCGGAAAAACTCCGTGCGTTCGGCATCCCTCTCAGTCATATCCAGATGTCCATCCGCCAGAGCAACCAGGAGGTGGGAGCCTCCGTAGTGGAAATGGCCGAAGCCGAGTACATGGTGTTGGTCAACGGTTATCTGACTAATATCACTGATCTGGAAAATATTCCTCTAGGACTGAATGAGTCGGGCACACCAGTTTTGTTGAAGGACATAGCTGATATCAATTTGGGGCCGCAAATGCGCCGTGGAATTGCCGAGTTGAACGGCGAAGGGGAAACGGTTGGTGGCATTATCGTCATGCGTTTTGGTGAAAATGCAGCAACTGTTATCGAAGGCGTCAAGGCCAAACTGGAGGAGCTCAAATCCAGTCTGCCTGATGGTGTGGAAATCGTCACTGTCTACGACCGTTCCGATTTGATTACCAGTGCGGTGGAGAATCTCTGGGAGAAATTGTTAGAAGAGTTTGTTGTAGTTGCACTTGTTTGTATGGTGTTCCTTTTTCATGTGCGCTCCTCTCTCGTTGCCATCATCAGTCTGCCGGTAGGTATCCTGGCTGCCTTTGTCATCATGCAGGCGCAAGGAATTAATGCCAATATTATGTCTCTAGGTGGTATTGCCATTGCCATAGGCACCATGGTGGATGGTGCCATCGTCATGATAGAGAACATGCATAAACAGATGGAACGCACTCCCCTTACTGATGAAAACCGTTGGGATATTGTCAGTAAGGCTGCTACTGAAGTGGGGCCAGCCCTGTTTTTCAGTATGCTGATCATGACTATAAGTTTCTTCCCGGTTTTCACTCTTGAAGCGCAGGAAGGAAGAATGTTTTCCCCGCTTGCCTATACAAAGACCTATTCTATGGCTGCAGCGGCAATTCTGGCTATAACCCTAGTACCAGTTTTAATGGGTTACTTCATCCGTGGAAAGGTTTTACCGGAAGACCGAAACCCACTGAACCGTTTTTTCATTTTTATTTATCGTCCAGTAATTAGTGCAGTATTGAAATTGCCGAAAACCACATTGTTAGGCGCCATACTTATTACGATGGTTGGATTCTGGCCAGTAACAAAAATAGGTAGCGAGTTTATCCCTCCCTTGGATGAAGGCGACTTGATGTATATGCCCACGACCTATCCGGGGATTTCCATTGGCAAAGCCAGAGAACTTTTGCAGCAGACAGACAAGCTTCTTAAAACTGTGCCTGAAGTGGAAAGCGTTTTTGGCAAGATTGGGCGCGCCGATACGGCAACCGATCCTGCACCTCTCACCATGATCGAAACGTTTATTCAATTAAAGCCCAGGGATGAGTGGCGGGAAGGCATGGATACGAACGGGATTATCCAGGAACTCAATGCCATCATACGTATTCCCGGTCTCACCAATGCCTTTGTCATGCCGATCAAGACCCGTATCGACATGTTGGCGACCGGAATTAAAACCCCGGTGGGCATCAAGGTGGCTGGGCCTGACCTGCGTGTCATCCAGTCTATCGGTCAGGATCTGGAACGCATTTTATCGGATGTGCCGGGAACTGCATCGGTTTATTCCGAGCGGGTGGCCGGTGGCCGCTATATCAAAGTGGATATACACCGTGATCTTGCAGCCAGATATGGGTTAAGCATTGCAGACATCCAGCAAGTGGTGGCAACTGCAGTAGGTGGCATGAACATCACAGAAACCGTGGAGGGACTGGAACGTTATCCAGTCAGACTCCGTTATCCTCAGGCCTATCGTGATTCCGAGGAGGCACTGAAATTATTGCCCATGGTTACCCCTAGTGGGCAGCGCATAGCCTTGTCCGATGTTGCTGATGTTTATATTGAAGACGGCCCGCCCGGCATTAAAAGCGAGAATGCCCGCCTGAACGGCTGGACCTTCGTGGATATCCAGGATGTGGATGTAGGCTCTTATGTAGTTAATGCCCAGCAAGTTGTTGAAGATCAATTGCAATTGCCCCCAGGTTACTCACTTAATTGGTCTGGACAGTATGAATATATGGAAAGGGTGAAAGAGAAGTTGACCTTTGTTATTCCCCTGACATTGGGAATTATTATGATGTTGCTCTACCTTAATTTTAGAAGTTTTAGTGAAGTGCTCCTTATTATCGGAACACTACCGCTAGCGCTAATTGGTGGATTTTGGCTTATGTATCTCAATGGCTTTAATTTTTCAGTTGCTGTTGTTGTTGGCTTTATTGCTCTAGCAGGCGTGGCGGTTGAAATTGGTGTCATCATGCTGGTGTATCTGAACCAGTCGTGGCAGATGGTATTGGAGAAAAGTCTTGAAAAAAATATAAGGCCTAGCAGAGAGCAGCTAAAGCAGAGCATTTTTGATGGTGCTGTTCATAGAGTTAGGCCGGTAATGATGACCACAATTGCTACGATCGTCGGCTTGCTCCCGGTATACCTGGGAGCAGGAACAGGATCGGAACTTACCAGCCGGATTGCTGCCCCCATGGTTGGTGGGATGGTATCTGCGCTTATCTTAATCCTTGTAGTGCTCCCAGCAGTGTACTACCTCTGGAAATCCCCACAATGTCAACGTTAATAAGGAGTAAGTTATGAGAGCTATTCGTTTTATTGCAAAATCGTTTTTAGTTTTTTTGTTGTTAATCAATGGTGCGTATGCACATAACGCACTGAAAGAAAGTTTCCCGGCAGATAAAGGTGTATTAAGCAGTGGGCCGGAAGTTTTGACACTGAGTTTTAGTGATCCCACCTACTTAGAGAAAGTTGAAATACAGTTCGAAGACGGTGTCTTGGTGGATATAGGTTTTGAACCTTCTAAACAAGCATCAAGCCAATTCAGCGTGCCACTTCCAATGTTGTCTAATGGCGAATATCGCGTGAACTGGCTTGTGATTGGTGATGATACGCATGAAATCAAAGGTGAATTTACATTTACAGTCAGAATATCTGATTAAAACTGAAAATCGCTTGACTTGTGTCTTAGACACACCCTTAAGATTTCCGAAACTGTAGATAAGATAAGAAAAAACATAATTATATCACGCCAGGAGTTATAAGTGAGAGTAAGCCAGGTTGCAGAAACGCTGAAGATTACTCCGGACACTGTCAGGTTTTACACGCGGAAAGGATATTTAAAGCCGATAAAGGAATCGGCGAGTGGTTATAAAAGCTATAACGACAAGGATATTCAACGGCTGCGCTTCATCATTAGTGCCAGGCAATTAGGTTTCACTGTTGATGAAATTGGAGAAATTATCGGTGAGGCGGAAAAAGGAAAATCTCCTTGTCCCTTGGTTCGCGATTTGATTTTGAAACACCTCACAGAAACAGAACATAGATTTCAGGAAATGCTGGCACTAAGAGAGCGTATGAAATCTGCTATTAAAAACTGGGAAGGAAAACCGGATATGGAGCCGACTGGAACAATGATTTGCCACTTGATCGAGAACTTTACTCAGGATGAAAAGTAGCGACTTATAAAACTCAACACTTATGAAGATTGATAGGAGGAAAGTATGAAGTTGAATGAAAAAGCTTTTGCATTTGCCTCGGTTATTACCACAGCCATACTTTGGCTTGTTTGTTCATTGTTAGTAATGACGATGCCAGATATGTCCATGCAGGCTAGCGGATCAATGATGCATATGGATCTGTCGGAGATGCAATGGTCAATGAACTTTATGCAGTTGTATATGTGATCAGTTTCTTTGATGGATATCCGCGGACCCTGTTACTTAGCAGGTATGAGACCGGAACCAGAATCAATCCAAGGACTGCATGCCAGAACATATCCTGGGCGACATAATGTGCGACAAAGGCCAGGATCATGTTGATGTAGTAGGTCGCGTACACCCATTCTTTCAGGTCAGCATACAAATTGGTAATGATGACAATTGCACCGACCAGTTTGAGATACGCCAGGGGGTAAATCAGGTAGGTCGGATAGTTGTAACTGATAAAGAAATCGGTAATGGTTTCGTTCAGCACATGATAGGTTACAAAAGACCATAACATGGCAAACAGCATATAACCGGTAGCTATCCAGTAAATGATTTTCTGCGTCTTGTTGGCCATTATTAGTCTGGATTATTCCTCGTCAGGAACGCAACCAGGGCATCAAGTTCTTCTTCATTGACCTCGGTAATTCGCACTGGCGTCATACCGGGCGTATTGGTCCTGACCACGTTACGAATATATTCCGGTAACAGATCGATGCGTTGATGCAGCACGGCGGGTTTACTTTCCCCATAGCGCCGATGCAGCATCATGGTGCCACCTTTCTGCGGGCCTTCACCATGACAGTATTCACAGCGGGCCAGATAGATACGTTCCCCGGTTTCCATCGCTGAGTCCTGTGCACCTGCTGCAAACGGGGCCAGGCAAAAAAGCGTCAGTGCTGTATGAATTATTTTCTTCATGCCTGTTCCTCTCTCAGCCGCTGCGGCCAGATACCGTTTTTACCCGGAGACAAAATACCGTTGGGATCCAGCGTATCCTTGATGGTTTCATTGAAGCGTTTCAGGGCATGGTTGTTGAAATCAAAGGATTCCATGGCATGATCCATGAACACCAGCGGTGTGCGGTATTCCGACCAGCCCTTTTCCGCTGAGGCCTGGATCAGTTGCTCCACCATGGCGATACGGCCCTGGTTCATTTCCGGATCGGAGGGGCTCAGCGGGACACCGGCCAGGGTCATCATCGAACGGGGAGTGTGCATATGCAGCGGGCCACCCATGTAGCGCAAGCCGTTTTCCTGGTAGATGGCATCATAGGTTTGCATGAAATCCCAGTAGGTTTCTCCTGAAAAATTCATCACCATGGACACGAATGTGCCAGCGTGGTTCCAGAGAGGTGATTCCTGGAAGGAAGGGATGCCTGCAGCCAGTTTGGACTCGGTCAGCATGGTGTTTGGATTGTAAGGAGCGGAATATTTGTCTGAATGAAAACTGACGCCGGGAATGGCTGCAATCTGTGATCGCAGGCCGGGAACTTCGTTGCAGCATTACCTGAAATTTATCGAAGGGAAAATGGTGGGCCCACCAGGACTCGAACCTGGGACAAACGGATTATGAGTCCGAGCCAACCAATAAACGCCAATATGTGAC
>JAURCS010000029.1 GCA_030828385.1 Gammaproteobacteria bacterium | reverse complement strand
AAGCGGACGCGGTAAAGGTACTGCCTATGAAAGCGGAGTGCGGGTGCCGATGATAGTCAAAGGCCCGGGCATTACGCAGGGCAGTAGCCAAGAATACGCCAGTGCGGCGGATGTATTTCCCACCTCGCTTTCTCTGGCAGGTCTCGCTCCGCCTGTTGAAGTTTCCAACAGTGAGGGTACCGGCATGTTGCCACTGGATTCGGTTTCACTGACGCCGATACTGCAGGGACAGGCGGATCATGTGCGTGATCCCGATGCTGGCTACCTGTTGACGGAAACTTCTAACCTGATGACCGGGGGTACTCTGCATCTGGGTGCGCGTAATGGCAGTTACAAGATTGTCTGTGTTGGCGGGGTTAATTCCGAGGCCTGTGAGTTTTATAATCTTAATGCTGATCCACTGGAAGAGTTTCCATTGATAATACCGCAATCTTGTGAGGCTTATGAAAACGGCACCTGGACACCGGCGGATGAAGCCTGGCACTACTGCCGCTTGACGGAAGTCGTGGCCACACATTCCTTTATGTAAAAACTATTTCAATTCCCGGAGAATGAAAATGAACAAAAAAATGCTGGCAGGCGCAGGCTCTCTCTGCGCTATAGTTATGCTTGTTGTCATGAATAGCGCAATACAACCGATTAAAACCATGGCGGCACAAAATGACACTCCGCTGTCTGCTTGTGGTCCCCGCGGTCAGTTGCCGGCCGAAGTGGCCAGCAATGTGGATGTTAATGCCCGTTGCTTTGAATTGCGCATGTATACCGTTGACACCGAACGCGTCGGCAGTGGTGATTTTAATGGCGGTATCGATGCCTTGCATCAACGCTTCCGTGAAGAGGAAGTGGCTATCTTCGAAAGAAATGGAGCTGAAATTATCGGTGCCTGGCAGGATGTGGAAAGTCCCAATACGCTGGTTTATATGCTGGCCTATCGCGACCGTGCCCATCGCGAGGAAGTGTGGCAGGGCTTTGCTGCCGATCCCGCGTGGCAGTCCCTGCGTTTGAAATACAACGTTCCCCTGCAACGCCCGCAGGTGTTTATGCTGAGCAACACGGATTATTCAGCCTTGAAGTAATTTTGAAAGTGCAATTTTGGTAATAAACATTTTCAATAGGAGAGAC
This sequence comes from Gammaproteobacteria bacterium, assembly GCA_030828385.1. Lineage (GTDB taxonomy): Bacteria > Pseudomonadota > Gammaproteobacteria > Pseudomonadales > Pseudohongiellaceae > Eutrophocola. The sequence continues at coordinate 25,003 of JAURCS010000029.1, read as the reverse complement.
ATAATGTCAGCTAAAGAGTCTGGTAAGGAAAGACGTACGGTACCCCGCGAAGCCGTTCAGCTTTATGACCAATTTATTCACGGTGAGATCAACCGACGCAGTTTTCTCAATGGCGTGAAAAAGTTTGCCGTGGCCGGTTTGAGCGCCGGAGCCATCGTTGATGCACTCATGCCGGACTATGCCATGGGGCAGCAGATCGCTCGCGATGACGAACGTATCCGTGCCGATTACGTGACGCTGCCATCCCCTGAGGGTCATGGCTTTATTCGTGGCTATCTGGTGCGGCCCTATAGCGCCGACAGTCGCTCTGCGGAACCGGCAAAATTACCGGGAATCGTGGTAGTGCATGAAAATCGTGGTCTTAATCCCCATACCGAAGATGTAGCACGGCGCCTTGCGCTAGCGAACTTCATGGCCTTTGCTCCTGATGTTCTTACTTCCGTTGGCGGTTATCCCGGTGACGATTACCAGGGCGGACAACTGTTCAGTGGCCTGGATCCTGACAAGCGTTTGGAGGACATTGTGGCTTCCGCGCTGTGGCTGAAAAATCGTGATGACTGTACTGGCAAGATCGGTATTACCGGTTTCTGCTATGGCGGCAGTGTCTCCAATCAAATGGCGGTTCGTCTGGGTGCCGATCTGGCAGCAGCAGTCCCTTTTTATGGCGGTGGCGCACCACTGGATCAGGTAGCAAACATCAAGGCAGCCATTCAGGTACAACATGGCGCGCTGGACGCACGTCTGGTTGGTGCCTGGCCAGCCTATCAGCAAGCCCTTGCCGATGCCGGTGTAACCCATGAAGGTCATGTCCACGAAAACTCGGTGCATGGTTTCTTTAATGACGCCACGCCGGAGCGCTATAACGAAGCGGCAGCGACCCAGGCATGGCAACAAATGCTGGGTTGGTTTAATACTTACGTCAGAACCTAGTCAGTCAGGTCCGCTTTGAAAGAGCGAGTTTTCTGCAGCCTTTGCATTATTGGAGTAACAGGTGAATATCGATAAAGACAGCGTAGTCAGATTCCACTATATCCTGAAAGATGACAGTGGCGATGTGCTTGATAGTGCCGATGAATCCAGTCCCATGACCTACCTGCATGGTCATGGTGGGCTGATGGCCGGGCTGGAAAATGCCCTGGCTGGCAAATCCAGCGGTGATCAGGTGGAAGTCAGGCTGAGTACCGCAGAAGCATTTGGAGAGCGTGAAGACAATGCCGAACAGCGTGTACCTCTAAAACACCTGGGTGGAGCCCGTAAATGGAAACCGGGTATGACGGCCACTGTGCATACCGAGCAAGGTCAGCGTCAGGTAACTGTACTCAAGGTAGGTCATACCATGGCGACTGTGGATACCAACCATCCGCTGGCAGGTAAAGCGTTAAACTTCAGTGTGGAAATCGTCGAGGTACGCCCGGCCAGCGCAGAAGAACTCAGCCATGGTCACGCCCATGGCCCGGGTGGTCATCAACACTGACATTCAGGGGTTCCGGTTTTGCCGACAGTGGAATCAGTTATTTGGTCGGTACCAGAATTCAGCATGACAACCCTGACAGGCATTGTTGATGGCAGCACTGGTTTCCATCAGGCCCAGTAAATCTTTTTCTTCAATAGTCTCCAGGGTAGTCCTGGTGAAAAACTGCATCTGCTTGATATAAGCGCGCCAATTCTCTGCGTCTGACTCCACCAGTGCCTGGATTTCCTCAGGTTGGTACTGGTAGTCGGGATAATCCGGATCAAGTGGCGCATTATCCATTTCACGTCCTGGAATCAGCAAGGCATTACCGGCTTCTATCAGGCTGATAGCACTGGCCTGCAAGCGAAACCAGTCCTCATCAGTTTGCGGGCGGATATCCTCTTCAACACCGTCTGCTGTCACCACATAACGTACCGCCTGCCACAGTTCCAGTGCACTGGGTTGAATAATGGCATTCATCAGGGTCAGGACAGAGGTGTCGGTATCGAAATATTCATCTGGATTGCTGTTTGCAACAGCAGCCTTTTCAAGGGCTTCGCTAATGTCTGATGCTGCTGCTAAAGGTGGCTCGGAAGGAGGCTGTTCGGCTGAACAGGCGCTGAGCAGCGCAAGGGCGAAAATTGGAATGATGCTTTTCATATTTCGAAGAAACTCTTGAATCCAGAATAATCAATCAAAGACAAAGGATAAAAGATAAAGGAAAAAAGTGACAGCTTCCTGATTTGATCGAAGATCTTGCTCAGGCTGTCATTGAAGATTGGTCAAAGCAGCAAGGCTTCCGTAATAGGATGGAACGCTGAGGCAGATTGCTGTAATGAGGTGGCTGTCAAAGAAGGCACGCCATAAACCTCGGCGCTGATATTGCAATCCTTGATGATTTTATCCAGTAACTGATCAAAATCGCCATCGCCGGAAAGCAGCACAACGGTGTCGACTTCATTCGCGGCATCCAGTACATCAATGGTAATGCCCACATCCCAGTCACCTTTTGCAGAACCATCACTGCGCTGGATATAGGGCTTGAGTCTAAGCGTAAAGCCGATATGTTTAAGTGCGCTTTGAAATTTGAGTTGGCCTTCATCACCGCGATGGGTGGCATAGGCCTTGGCGACGACGATCTCTCCCTGTTTGCTCAGCTGCTGCCAGAAAGCCCGATAATTGAATTGGCGACCATAGGCTTCGCGGGTGGTGTAGTAGATGTTTTGCACATCGACAAAGACGGCAATTTTATTCGCGATAGGATATCTCCCTTTAGATCGTTGGTTTTTCTGGCAAGTGTTAATCAAGGTTCAGTGAATATTCTATTTTGAACCTGTAATCCTCTTCGGTAATAGTATCGGTCAGGGTCGGGTAGGGTGATGCATCAAGCAATCTGAAATTGTAATCCTCGGTTTTTACGGACTCACCCGGTACATCCCCGTTGCCTTCAAGTGTCAGTTCCATCAGGGTAATGCTATTGCTGACATGGTCCTGTAATTGCAGGCCAATAATTACCTCGCCGGCTACAATGCACTGAGCGTCTTGCGGGCAGCGTGAATCCTGAATATCCAGCAGGGTCAGAGTATCTTTGGTAAATAGAACAGCTGATGCGGCTGATGATAATGTCACGGTCTGAGCCCCCACTGAAGCGGCGTCAGTCTTGCTGGCGGAAAGGATGCTGAAGTCTCCGGTTTTACTGTCCAGAGCGATTGAGACATCTTCGTAATACACTTTTCCGTTAATCACCAGCAGAGGAACCGTCAGGGTGTTGTCACTGGTAGAAAAAGTAGCTACTTCTGCAGCAAGCTGTGTGCAACACAGCGTTAGTAAAAGCGTATAAATTATTTTCATGGCAGAGCCCTGTTTTATCTCTCGATTATGGCTTGGCGCGGTGCCCGGTCAGTCTTTTAATGCCGCTTCATGCCGGGCTTCCAGAGGCATCAATGCCGCACGAATGCTTGCCCCCCAGATCAGGTTGCCCATGGCATTAAGATGGAGGTCGTCGGCGACAAAAATATCGTCCATCACTGTTCCATCCTGCTTCAGGAAAGGATTGGCCACATCAACGTAATGGACCAGGGGGTCAGTTGCGGCAATCATTCGGTAGCCAGCATTTACCAGCTGTGCGTTTTGCCAGATATTTTTACGCAATATGCTGGGTTTTACGGAAAGCACATAAATGCGGGATTGCGGTAACTCGTCGTGAATGCGGCTGATAATCTGCTGCAACTGATCAAGGATGGTTTCTGCAGGAACACCATAGGCGGTATCGTTATCACCTTCATAGATCAGAATGGCCCGAGGCTTGTACTTTAGTACTACACGGTCCAGATGAAACAACAGGTCTCCCATGACGCTGCCACCAAATCCTCTTGGAATAACGGTTAGCGGGGCCAGGGCTGCCGCAGCCTGATCATTCCAGCGGGCAATGCTGGAGCTGCCGGTAAGCACAATAGCACCCTGCGGCGGGGGATTAAGCTCATCCTGACGCTGAAATGCCTGCATATCACTTTCCCAGCGTGTCGGGTCGAGATCCGCTTGTGCACTGACTCCCCCTGTTAAAAGTAGAAGAGCCAGCAAGGCGATAAAGCGTATAGAACAATTACTGTAGCAACTTTTCATTTTCAAAATCCAGGTCAAATATTTGTTACGAATTTAGCTGATAGTAAGCAAATATGGATTAAACACCAATAGTGAGAAAACATCTGCCAGAAACTCCATAATGCCGGTGCACCACGTATCAGTAAAACCAGTGCTTTATCTATATAATGTTTGGTAGTGAAATGATGTAAATCAACATGGTAACATTACCCCAAGGTTACTATTTGCCCATCAGATTTTCCTGTCAGATAATTAGTATCAAGAATTAATTTACCGAGCCAGACCTCAGCTGATAAGGAGACACTATGTCAGTTGAACATCATGATCTACACCATGAATTTCCCGAATTGAATGATAAAATTCATGAAATGAAGACAAATAACAATCATTTTCGCAGGCTGTTTGATGAGTATCATGAGCTAACAACGCAAGTGGAGAACATGGAGAACGAGGTAACACCGGTATCCTCCATGACTGAAGAAGAGGCGAAGAAACGCCGCTTGCATTTGAAAGATGAACTTTACGCCATGCTTATCAAATAAAACTTTTGATGATTTAAAAACCAGCCTCATGGCTGGTTTTTTTTGTTCTGAAATTTATAACGAGACAATCTCAATAAATTTCTGGAAAAGGTCTATTGCCAGTCTGCAGGGTTTAACGCGTAATATTTTCTCAGCACCTCGAATAACTCCGGGTGCTTTTCCCTGAGCTTCGCAGGTTTCTCAAAAAAGGTTTCTGTCGCCACGGCAAAAAATTCGGCTGGATTGGTAGCACCATAATAATCCATTACTGATTTGTGGTGATGAGTAAAATCCTTGTTCAACTCCTCGAATTCTTTCGAAAGAATGTTTGCCCATGTGGTGTAGCTGTTGCTGTGTAAAATGGGTGCGCCATTGGCTGAACCGGATTCGCTGTCAAGCTGGTGAGAAAATTCATGCAATACCACATTTTGCCCGTCCTGAAAATTCCTGATGCCTTTTTCAACATCATCCCAGGACAGGATAATCTTGCCATAATGCCAGGATTCACCCAGTAAACCCCGCTCACCAGAAGCCATAGTGCCATCGGGACCATGCTGGTCATGGTTGGCACGAAACGCATAGGGATAGACCAGAATGTGTTTCAGGCGGGAATAGATTCCGGTTTTCCGGTTTAGCAGTAACAGACAGGCTTCCGCTGCAATAGTTACTCTTATCTCGTCATTCATCTCAAGCCCGTCACAGCCATAGAATGTTTTACCGGCGATAAATAACTTCACCATGTCCTTAAGCTGGACTTATTCTGATGCTGTCAGTTTCTGAAAAAAAGGTAGACGCTGATCAATGATGGATTGCCACTGGTCAGGAAATGGTTTCTTGAGAATGCGTTTTTGGCGCCAGCCAGGGTAATAAATGCCAATGGAGACAACCAGCACAATGAGTAGCAGAATAAAGAGTTCAGTCATGACGCTCAGGATACTGCCTGTGGTGGCCTTTATTCAAATTTACTCAGATCTGCAACCTGTCGATTCCAAAGTGAAGTGACTTTGAGCTTGTTGCCCGAGCCAAAGAAAATAAGAATCATGGCGCTTGCAATAATCGGTAAGTGACCAAAGATTTCAGTCAAGGCTTCGCTATATTCGCCACTGGCAAAGAAAGTAATATTGGAAGCCAGCATAAAGGCTGAGACCACAAGGATATTAATTCGGGTGGTGGTACCAAGTACCAGGATAATGCCAAAAACCACTTCCATCACACCAGCGGATAAGACAAAAAGCTGGTTGCTGAATTGTGTCACGCCAAGATTGGCCATTAAATTCCACTGATATTTGATGACAAAAAATTCACCCAGTTCAGGGTTCAGTAGTTTTTCAGATAGACCAAGCGTAATAATTGCAATACCGGTGAGGATTCTCAACGCTGAAATCGAATAGGCTTTTAACTGGGCTCGGTATTTCATCGGATAAAAATGAAAAAGCAACAGACAACAGGCAATGCCAAAGATGTTCAGGTATTCCATGGCGGCAATAATGCCAAATTGCAGCGCCACCCCCAGTGACAGGATCATCAGCATGATGGTGGCAGCAAAAATATGGAAGTTTGCTACAAGCAAAAGCCCGATGACGGCTTCCAGTAGTACCAGGACTTCGCCAAAGCCAGCACTTGCCTGTAGGTGTGGGGCAAAGATAACGCCACTGTAGGCTGACATCAGCAGGGACAGACCAGTGCACATTTTAAGGAGATACATCAGGTATTCCTGACGCACATTCTTTAACAGCGGTAAAACCGGAAACGTGTTATCAAGAAAAGCCGAGGAAAGGATGAGAAGAAGCGCAATGCCGGACCAGATTAAGACCGGGGTATCCAATAGCCCATAGGGTGTATAGGCAGAGCTGATTTCTCCTTCAACGGGCAAAAACCATTTCACGTGGGCGCCTGATGAAGCACTAAAAAAAAGACAGCAAGGAAGAACAGCCAGACTCAATACCTTGATGTTATCGGGTCGGCTCATGGATTATTGCTGACCCTGTTCTATTTCTTCCCAGCGCGCGTAGAGTTTTTCCAGACTTTCCTGTGCAGCAGAGACCTGTTTCAGTACATCGTCGATTCTGGACTGCTCTTGCTGGTAAAACTCGGGGCTGGAAATAGTCTCTTCCAGCTGTCCTAGTGCTATCTCGGCCTCTTCAATTTTACCAGGTAACTGGTCAAGCTCCCGTTGCAGCATATATGACAGTTTGCGCGGTTGGGTTAACTGCTGTTTTAGTGGTTTTGGCTGCTCCGGCTTTTCCTGGCTCGTTCCAGAGTTTTTTCCTGTACTGGTTTCACTATTAAAAGAGCCGCCGTGATAAATCCAGTCCTGATAACCACCAATATAATGATTCACTTCACCATCACCTTCAAACACGATGGAGCTGGTGACGACGTTGTCGAGAAAGGCGCGGTCATGGCTGACCAGTAACAGGGTGCCATCAAAAGACAACAGTATTTCCTCAAGCAATTCCAGGGTTTCCATGTCCAGATCATTGGTTGGTTCATCCAAAACCAGCATGTTGGCGGGCTTGCTGAAGAGGCGCGCAAGAATCAGGCGGTTCTGTTCGCCACCTGAAAGAGATTTTACCGGCTGGCGGATGCGGTCAGGTGTAAACAGGAAATCCTGCAGGTAACTGATGACATGGACATCGCGACCATTAATGGTGACAAAATCTCCACCATCGGCGAGGTTATCCTGAACGGTTTTTTCCAGTTCAAGTTGCTCCCTGAGTTGGTCAAAATAGGCAATTTCGATCCGCGTACCGATTTTGACCTTGCCGTGGTCTGGGGTAAGTTGTCCCAGTAATATTTTCAGCAGGGTAGTTTTGCCAGTGCCGTTAGGACCAATCAGGCCAATACGGTCTCCGCGCATAATGGTAATTGAGAAATCCTTCACCAGTTGTTTGTCATCATAGCCATGCTTGATGCCCAGCGCTTCAACCACGATCTTGCCAGAAGCGTCACTTTTGTTGAGAGAAATTCTGGCATTGCCCTGAACATTGCGGCGCGCTTTTAATTCATTGCGCATTTTTTCCAGGGCACGAACGCGGCCTTCATTACGTGTGCGTCGGGCCTTGATACCCTGGCGAATCCAGACTTCTTCTCTGGCCAGCTTCTTGTCAAATTCAGAATGGGTTTTCTCTTCTGCAGCCAGTTGCTGATCTCGATGAATTAAAAAGCCTTCGTAATCATGCTGCCAGTAAATAAGGTGGCCACGATCAAGCTCCATGATGCGATTCGAAACTTTCTGCAGAAAGGTTCGGTCATGGGTAATCAGAACAATGGCGCCGCGAAAATCCAGTAACAGTTTTTCCAGCCATTCGATAGCGGGAATATCCAGGTGGTTGGTGGGTTCATCCAGCAGTAAAATATCCGGCTCCAGCACCAGTGCTCTTGCCAGTGCAGCCCGCCTCGACCAGCCACCGGAGAGACTCGACATCGGGCTATCACTGGGCAGGTCCAGTTGGCTGATAACGGTTTCTACTTTCTGCTGAATTTTCCAGCCATCAATGGCATCGATTTCTGTCTGCAGTCTTGACAGTTTATCCATGTCCACAGTGCCTTCTGTCAGCACTGTCAGCTGATGATATTCTTTTAACAGGCGACCCACTTTTTCCAGACCGCCGGCGATAAATTCATAGACAGTTTCTTCTGCCTGGAAGGGCAGTTCCTGTTCCAGTGCGGCGATGCGTATGCCCGGACTTACCCAGCGTTCACCGCTGTCCGGTTTGTTCTCTCCTATCAGAATTTTCAGCAGGGAGGTTTTGCCAACGCCATTGCGCCCGAGCAGGCCGACAATGTCGCCAGACTCAATGGTCATGGCTTCCTTTTCAAGCAAGACCTGTGGCCCATAGGCCAGATGGATATCTTTCAGGGTAAGTAGGGGCATGGTACCGAGTATGTCTCACGTTGGATGTTGTTTTGGCTGAAGTCGCTTTGCCTGCGCAAACTAGCGCGCAAATCCGACTTTAACCGGGGTTCATGCTAACAGGATCAGTCTCAGGTTGGGATAGTCACCATTGCTTCGGGTTGCTGCAGTCCTTTGAGTTTTATTGCCATTTCCTTTTGTACCAGGAGAAAACTGATTACTGCCTGCAAGGTGACGGACAATACCGAGACATACCAGATCTGGTTTTCTGTGAAGCCGTCCTGTTTGCTCATCCATACAGCAATGGGAATAAAAATAATCAGGCGGCTGGCGGAACTAAGCATGGCCGGTTTGGTATTGCCCAGCCCCTGAAACATGCCGGAACAGGTAAAAATAATGCCCTGGGCAACGAAATTCCAGGAAATGATCTGCAGGAATCCGGCCCCGACACTGATGACTTCAGCTTCTTCGGAAAAGGAGGCAATGATGGTTTCAGGATGAAATTGCAGCACCAGGGTAACTACGAACATAACAAAGGCACTGAGCATGATGCCCTTGTAACAGACTTCGCGAACCCGATCGCCATGGCCGGCTCCGAAGTTTTGCCCGGCAATGGGGCCCACGGCAAAGGCAATGGCCATGGTCGGCATGAAGATGGATTGCATGATGCGCCCGCCAATACTGAAGCCCGCCTGGGAGGCTTCGCCGAAGTCCTGGATCAGCCAGTAGACGATGGCAAAATAACCAAACATGAGCAGCATCTCGCCGCCCGCCGGCAGTCCGATATTGAGCATTCTGCCCCAGATAGCAAAACGGGGTTTCCACAGGCCTGGCTGGAAAGACACATATTTTTCCAGCTTGATGAAATAGGCCAGCAGTAAAATAACACCGATTGCACTGGAAATAGTGGTAGCCAGGCCGGCACCCATGACGCCAAGCGCTGGACCCGGTCCCCAGCCAGCAATGAGAATTGGGGCCAGGATAATATTAAGAATGATGGTTATGACCTGGATCATCATGGTGGGTTTGACGATACCGGTGGCGCGCAGGGTAGAGCCCATTCCCATGATGGCGAATTGCATGCCCATGGCGGGCAGGAACCAGTTCAGAAAGATAACGCCCTGACGTTGAGCATCTCCAGCGGCAATAGTGCTCATAAACAGATCCGACAGAGTATAGCCACCCACTAGAGTGAAGATGGCACACAGGGCTGCCAGTACCATGGACTGGTTGAATACCAGGTTTGCATAATCCTGGTCCTTGCGACCTACGGCCTGGGAAATCAGGGCCACAGAACTCACGCCCAGTACCTGGCTTAACGCCATTACGACAAAAAACAAGGTGCCAGCGGCACCGACCCCGGCAATAGCCGCATCCCCCAGGGCAGAGACAAAATAAAGATCAATTAGCAGATACAGGGTCTGGAAAATCATCCCGGCAGCCACGGGCGCCGCCATGGTCAGTATGGTACGAGTGATGGAACCCTGAGTGAGATCTTTCATGGCTTGCTTGTCCGGAGAGAAAAAAACGCGAGTTTACAGGAATACAACCTGCTCTGGCAGAATGTTTTTACTTATCTGTCTAGAACGGATCGAGAAAGTCACCGGACCTGATCAGACTGTCTTCAGCGACCGGTAGATTGTAGAAATATACCCAGGCAGAATAGACAGAACCATCAGGTAATGAAACGCTTTCACGGCTACGGGTATACAGGTGAGGTTGCGATGAATGTGCCGCACATTCTTCGTACTCATCCAGAGCCGTTAGTCGGGATTTCCCGCCACTAAATGCATACAATTCCCCCACAACATATTCGCTGTTGTTTTTCGCGCGCAGCAACCCCGGATAATCTGTTATCAGATACAGCCTGCCTGGCAAGGTGGCGCGACTTATCAGGGTAAATTCGGGGGCTATCAGCCTGTGATAATTCGCTGAGTCAGAGTCACTGCGCAAAGTACCATATACAAAAAGATAGTCCAGGGGATGTGTCATTAGTTGAGACATTAGTTGTGAGATAAATATTAATGATTTGAATATCAGTGGTGTCTTTATAGTCAGCCGATGGTTTAGTATAGATATCTTGTTTAGCGGCAGCAGTATACCGAAAATATGCCGATAGAATTATCTCTTAATCCTCATGCCATAGGTGTGCTGGTACTTACTGTGCTAGCGCTGGTTCTTTTTACCCGCGATAAAATCCCGCTGGAAACCTCAAGTCTGTTTGTGCTGGTGACCCTGACGGCAGGTTTTGAACTGTTCCCCTACAGCCATGACGGCGAGACACTCCACGCCATAGATTTTTTTTCCGGCTTCGGTCATGAGGCCCTGGTGGCTGTTACCGCACTGATGATTGTGGGGCATAGCCTGGCACGTACCGGTGCCCTGGAACCAATAGGCAGAATGCTGGCAAGGTTCTGGGAAATTTCCCCGCAACTGTCTTTTCTGCTCACCCTGCTGGTTGGCGCCGGGCTTAGTGCCTTTGTCAATAATGTGCCTATCGTTATTCTGCTTTTGCCCATACTCACCAGTGTCTCTCTGAAAACCCAGACACCTGCTTCGCGCATCCTGATGCCAATGGGTTTTGCGACACTTATCGGTGGTATGGGAACGACCATCGGTACTTCCACTAATTTATTGGTGGTTTCGGTAGCGGTGAGCATGGGCATGGATAGCTTCAGTATGTTTGAGTTTTTGGCACCCGTGGCCATTACCAGCACTCTGGCCATTGCCTACCTGTGGTTGATTGCCCCGCGCATCCTGCCGGAACGGGATTCGGAGTTGAAGGACTCTTCACCGCGTATTTATTCCGGAGCACTGAGTATCAATGAAGCGGGCGTCACCGATGGACTTACCCTGAAGGAAGCGGTGGAAAAAACTGATAATGAAATCAAGGTGCTCTATGTAAAACGGGCAGGCAGCGATTACCTGTCTGTCCCTCATGGCAGTATCAAGCTTGGTGCTGGGGATCAGTTACTGGTCCGCGATACCCCTGACAACCTGAAGGCCTTTGAGAAACTGCTTGGCGCAGAACTTTATAGCAGCGATAACCGTGTGGATGAAGATCATCCGTTACAGGCGGAAGGGCAGCAAATGGCAGAAGTTATTGTGACCCAGAACTCGCCATTGTTGGGCAGGACGCTGGCCAATATGCGCTTTGCAGATCGTTACCAGGTAGCGACACTGGCGTTGCATCGTGCCGGTTCGCAGAATCGAAAATTGATGTCGGAAATGTCAAATATTCCACTGCAGATCGGTGATGTGCTGCTGGTTCAGGGCGCCAGTGAGAAGATTGTCGAATTGAAAAAAGGGGGAAGAATACTGGTGCTTGATGGTACAGCAGATCTTCCTCATTCGAAAAAAGCGCCAGTGGCTCTTGGCATTATGGTGCTGGTAGTTGCTGTGGCGGCTCTCGGGTTACTCCCCATTGCCATCAGCTCTGTGCTGGGGGTTTTACTGCTGATAGTCAGTGGCTGTCTGGGCTGGCGCGATGTGGGGGAAGCGGTGAATACCCAGATAGTATTAATTGTAGCGGCTTCCCTTGCCCTGGGCGTCGCCATGCTGAATACCGGCGCGGCCGATGTCATGGCTGGGCAGTTTGTTCGTATGACCTCGGATTCCTCCATTACCCTGCAACTCAGTGGCCTGATGCTGCTGATGGCTATTCTGACAAATATCGTTTCCAACAATGCCGCTGCCGTGATCGGTACACCCATTGCCATGAGTATTGCCCAGCAGCAGGGGCTTGCTGTGGAGCCTTTTGTACTGGCGGTACTGTTTGGTGCCAATATGTCCTATGCCACTCCCATGGCTTATAAAACCAATTTGCTGGTGATGACGGTCGGTGGCTATTCCTTTAATGACTTTCTCAAGGTGGGTATTCCACTGACCGTGATCATGTGGGTAAGTCTGAGCTTCATGATTCCCATATTTTTTCCTGTCTAGTTCAGTAGCCCAAACTCAGGACAGGATGAGGATGAACAAAGCCGGCGGCTTGGGTTCTTTGTAAAACAGAAAAATTGAAAACAGCAGACTTGACCGCGACGCGTAGTCGGGAAAAGTCTGCCGTGAACGAGACGTGCTTATCAGGCGAGGCTAAAACCATGATGTTTTAGCGGCAGGGACCTGACACGGGTACCAGTAGCGGCATAAATGGCGTTACAAAATGCGGGCAGGATTGGCGCCTGGCCGGGCTCGCCCACACCTCCCCAGAAACCGCCAGTCGCTTCCAGAACCGTTTCAATCACTGGCATTTCTGCCATGCGCAGGAGCCGGTAGTTGTGGAAATTGCTTTCCTGAACCTGACCTTCCTGCAGCGTAATCTCACCCCACATGGCGGCGCTGATGGCCCAAACGGTAGCGCCTTCAAGCTGGGCTGTCACATTATCCGGATTGACCATATGGCCGGTATTAATGCCCTGGATGACACGGTGAATCTTAATGGCCCCGGCATCATTAACCGATAATTCCACAGCGGCAGCGGTATAACTGCCATAGGGTTCAGTCGTGGCAATACCACGATAAATGCCTGCTGCAGGCGCCTCATCCCAGCCGATGGCATCGGCGACCTTCTCCAGAATATGGCGGGACAGTTCATCTTCCGCCATGTGTTTCAGGCGGAAATGGTAGGGGTCTTCGCCGGCAGCCACGGCCAGTTCATCTATAAACTGTTCACGAGCGAAGGGGGTTTGCGACCAGCCAACGGTGCGCCAGAAACCCAGCGGCACATGGGTAGGGGTAAGTTTAAAGTCCTGAAACTGATCGGGTATTCGGTAAGGCAGGCGGGTAAATCCTTCCGCAGCAGTGAAATCGACACCATCGCGCAGGGGCACACCACGCATCTGGTTAAGAATTGAGCCACTGGCAATACGCGCTTTCCAGCCTGAAATATTGCCGTTGCTATCCAGTCCGCCCTTCAGGCGATACATTGCCAGGGGACGGTAGAAGTCATGTTGGGTATCTTCTTCTCGAGTCCAGAGCAACTTCACCGGCGTACCTTCGGGTAGCTGAGCCGCAATCAATGCTGCGGAACGTGCATAGTCACTGGAGCCACCGCGACGACCAAAGCCACCGCCGGCCTGGACACGATGGGCGTAGACATTTTCCTGTTCCACACCAAGCGCATTGACGACTTCTGAGACCAGGCCTTCAGGTGCCTGGGTGGAAGCCCAGATATCGATTCGATCAGGGTTAATGCGAACGGTAGCACCCATGGGTTCCATGGGGGAGTGGCTCAGGAAAGGGGTAAAGTATTCGGCTTCCAGTACCTGCTCTGCATTGGCCAGAGCCTGATCAGCATCGCCACTATTATTGGGCATGAGCGCTGCTTCAGGCGCATCAAGACTGGCTTTGAAGGTAGCAAGAATGTCATCACTGCTGACATCACCGTTACCATTGCTATCCCACTCAATTTCAATTTCCTGCAGGGCCTTGTTGGCGCGCCACCAGTTATCCGCTACTACAGCCACAGCATTGTCATCTATGCTCATGACCTCAATGACTCCTCTGCGGGACCTGGCTTTACTGGCGTCAAAGGATCTCACCGTGCCACCAAAAACCGGACACTGCCTTATCGAGGCATACACCATGCCGGGTAATTCTATATCTACGCCATATACCTGGGAGCCGTCCACGGAAGGGGGAATATCCACGCGCGGGAAGGACTGTCCGATGATGTGCCAGTCGGCTGGATCTTTCAGTGTCACTGATTGCGGGACTGGTTGGGCGGCTGCAGCTGCGGCAAAGGCGCCAAAGCCACTTTTCCGACCACTGCCGGCATGACTGATTATGCCGTTGCTGACATTGATTTCAGCGGTATCCACACCCCATGTATCAGCAGCAGCAGCTACCAGCATGGCGCGGGCACTTGCACCGGCATTGCGCAGATATTCCTGGGAGTTACGAATGGTCTGACTGCCAACGGTGACCATAGCGCCCCATGCTCGATCCATGCGGATATGTTCATTCACATCTACATATTCGATATTGACCTGTTCCCAATTGGCATCAAGTTCATCGGCGACCAGCTGGGGGGCAGAGGTCATGCTGCCCTGGCCCATCTCGCAACGGGCATATTTTATGGTAACCAGATCATCAGGGCTGATTTGTACCCAGATATTGATGTCGCTGCCGCCATCGGCTGCCATCTGCGCTTTACCGGGCAAATGCAGTCCTAGGGCAAAACCACCGCCAACAGTAGCAGAGGTCAGGATGAAGCGGCGTCGAGATGAATTAATAGTTGAATTTTTCATGATCCGCTCCTTATGCTTCGTAGGCCAGTGTGTTTTCAGGATTATTGCCAGCCACATCATGGATGGCATCCCGAATGCGTTTATAGGTGCCACACCGGCAGAGATTGGTCATGGCGGCATTGATATCTGCATCAGAGGGTTGGGGTTTTTTCGCCAGCAGGGAGACGGCTGTCATGATTTGTCCTGACTGGCAATAACCGCACTGGGGGACCTGGTGTTTGACCCAGGCCTGTTGCACAGGATGGGAAGCATCCGCTGACAGACCTTCGATGGTGGTGATGGCTTTACCCGCCGCCGCCGCCACTGGAAAAGAGCAGGAGCGCACCGGTTCACCATCAATATGGACAGTGCAGGCGCCACACTGTGAAATGCCACAGCCAAACTTGGTGCCCTTCAGGTTCATAATATCCCGCAGCACCCAAAGCAAGGGCATATCTGCTTCTACATCTACTTCATGGGTTTCATTGTTGATTTGTAATTCCATAGTCTTTCCCCTGTCTCTCAATCTGATCGTTGCTGGCACAAAACATTACAGCAATACAGTCTTTATATGAAGCATGAAATAACGATTTAGTGCCTACAAGGCGGCTGTGCTGGTCGGGGCCTTGCTGCATTACTTTTCTTGCTTTGCAGTCCTGGTTCTGCCTTTACTGATGATATACAGCCCGCTCAGGATGATCACGGCAATTCCTATCCAGGTCACTGAATCAGGTAATTCCCCCCAGAATAAAAACCCCAGGGCCAGGGTCCAGATAATACGCGAATAATCAAAGGGTGTTACTTTTGCCGGGCTGGCGCAATGCACGGCCTTGGTAATGGACAGCAGGGCAAGGGTGGCAAAAAACGCCACGCCAAACAGCATGGCCAGGGACTGGAAGTCCGGTGTTACCCAATCACGCCAGGCAAACCAGGCCCCGGCAATTATGGTGGCAGGGTAGATATAGAAATTAAGAGTTAAGGCAGATTCGGTTTTGACCAGAGCCCTTGCTGAAATGCTCAGATAGGCAGATGACAGCACAAACCCCAACATCACCAGATGGGCGATATGGAAGTGGTCCGGGGTAGGCCTGACGACAATGATGACTCCAACCAGCCCCAGTATGATCGCCATTAACATGCCTTTGTTCATGGGTTCCTTGAGCACGGTAATACTGTAAACCGCTACCACCAGTGGCGTTGCAAACACCAGTGAGGTGACTTCCGCCAGAGGAATGTATTTCAGCCCGACCAGAATGCATACCGTCATACTAATCCCCACCAGTGAGCGAATCAGATGGTTTAGCGGGCGCGAGGTTTTAAAATCCCGGGGTTTACCGTTGGCCAGAATCACCAGGGCAATCAACATAAGACCGAATACACTGCGTAGCCAGACCACCTGGGACAGGGGATAGCCCTGGGTTACCAGTTTGCCCAGGGCATCGGCAATGGCAAACAGTACAGAGCCGGTCATCATGAACGCGATGCCCTTGCCTAGATGTTGCTGAACTTGTTCGGAAGTATTGAGCGTCGTGCTCGATTGTTCCTGTTCAGGGCTGTTTTCAGGGGCGGTTTGGGGCATTAAATAACGTGAGCTCAGCGTTGAAAAAGACAAAATTGCCAGATGTGGTTTTGTGTGAGCATTGTATTTCAAAAGCCTTCGCAATGGCATCGCCTCACTCAATAAGTCCGCGACTGCGACAATATGTCGCATCTGTTCTCAGGCACATTTTTCTATAATAACGCCACTTTCCATAATCAGAAGTGTAGCCAAATCCTATGTTGTGCAAGCAGTCCCTATTTGTTACTGAATTCTCATTGCAATTAAATAACAAAATAACCACTGCGCTCTCACTGCTGGCATTTGCTTTGCTGCTGCCGGTTTACTCACAGGCACAGAATGCTGAACCAGAAATCCAGGAAATTGTGATTACCTCGGTTAGAGACACCAGTGTATTGATGACCGATGAAACCCTGGTCGCTCCGCCTGATACAGCCCAGATGCTACGCATGATGCCTGGTGCCAATCTCAACAAAAATGGTGAGCTTACCGGCATTGCCCAGTACCGCGGCATGCATGGTGACAGGGTTAATATCAGTATCAATGGCTCAAGCATCAGTTCGGCCGGACCCAATGCCATGGATGCCCCGCTACATT
Organism: Gammaproteobacteria bacterium; assembly: GCA_030828385.1. Lineage (GTDB taxonomy): Bacteria > Pseudomonadota > Gammaproteobacteria > Pseudomonadales > Pseudohongiellaceae > Eutrophocola. The sequence goes on along the minus strand of JAURCS010000029.1, from coordinate 8,190 downwards.
ATGCGCCGGTGGCGATTCTTGAGTCTCTGACGGTGCAGCGTGGCATCGCTCCGGTGAGCAGTGGCCAGGAAACTATCGGCGGCAGCATGGAAGCCAAAACCCATTCAGGCAATTTCACCAACAGCTCTGATTTCAGCTTCGCCGGCCGGGTTTACACTGGCCTGCAATCTATTAATTCAGGCAATGTCGCCAGCGCCGCGTTGGCCATCGCAAACGATACCCATTTGTTCAGCACCTCATTGATGACAGAAAGCGCCGATGACGCAGAATTTGCCGGTGGCAACATCACACCTTCTGAATATGAACGTGAACGTATTGACCTGCGCTATGGCTATCGGGATAACCGGCAGGACTTCAATGTCAGTGTTGCGGTCAATCAAACCGGCGATGCCGGAACCCCGGCGCTGCCAATGGACATCCGCTCCATTGACAGCAAGCATCTTGATTTCGATTATCGTCGGGAAGGGGGGGCATTCAATATTGTTTCCTCTATATCTATTAACAGCATCGAACACTGGATGACCAACTTTCATCTGCGTCGCCCGCCTCAGGACACTATGATGACCAGCGGCGCCATGCGTTATCGACAAACCTTTGCGGCCAGTGACAATGCCAGTTTTTCCCTGCAGCTGGAGCAGCCCCTTGAAAATGGCTTGCGCCGATTCGGGCTTGACGGGCACTGGAGTGGTCATGATGCGGATATCAGTAATCCCAATGCCATGATGTTTGGCATCACTAATTTCTCCGATGTAGAAAGGGATATCGTCGGCGTTTTCCTTGAACAGGAAATGAGCATAGGGAGCAGGGTTGGTCTGGAAGCCGGCATACGACTGAACCAGGTGTCCATGGATGCAGGCAAGGTCGGGGCGAATCTCAATCCGATGGGCATGACCATGGGTATGCCGGTGATGATGAATAATATGGCCGCTATGCTGGCCACTGGTTTCAACAGCCAGTCACTGGCGCAGGATGATACCAATGTAGACTGGTTCGCCAGACTCAGTGTTGAGACCTCTGCTGCAACTACCTGGTACCTGGGTGCTGCCAGAAAAATGCGCGCACCGTCCTATCAGGAGCGTTACCTGTGGCTGCCAATGGAATCTGCCGGCGGTCTGGCCGACGGGATTACCTATATTGGTAATGTTGCGCTGGATTCGGAAACCTCCCATGAAGTGGAGGCAGGGTTTGACTATAACCGCCCGGATTTTGCGTTTTATCCGCGGGTTTTCTACAAGAACGTGGATGACTATATCCAAGGTACCGCGTCCACCAATATGACTGCCAACCAGTTTGCCATGATGATGGTGAATATGGGGATGGGTTCAGCAAATCCCTTACAGTTCAACAATGTGGATGCGAGGCTCTATGGTCTGGATCTGGAGTCACGCTACCAGATCAACGAACGTCTCAGCCTGCAGGCCAATCTCAGCATGGTCAGGGGAAAGCGACGGGATATTAATGACAATCTTTATCGAATAGCCCCGGACAATTTCCTGTTGGCGCTTAACTGGAGTGCCGGGGTTTGGACGGCAAGTCTGGAAAATATTACCTATGCCAGTCAGGACAGAATATCCGTAACCAATCGCGAACTCACTACCGGCGGCTATAGTTTGCTGAATCTGAACACGCGATTTTACCCGCAGGAAAATCTGGAAATTGGTCTGGGCATCAATAATATGCTGGATCGTGAATACCGCGATCATCTGGCGGGCTACAACCGGGCATTTAATCCTGATATCGCTTTACGTGACAGGCTTCCCGTCCTGGGCAGAAATCTCTATGGGCGTTTGATCTGGCAGTTCTAGTTAAAACGGCAGGCTGGAGGTTACTCATCAGCGTCGTCAAAGCGCTCATAATTTTCCAGGCGCTGCTTTGCTTCGACAAACTCGATAAGGGACTGCAGAAACTCCGGGTTTTCCCGCGCCAGTGTGTCCATTTTTTTCTGCAGTTGTTTCTGTTGCATGGGAATGGAAAATTGTTGTGGGATCGCAGTACCGCCTGATACAGACCCTGACGAGACTTCGCCAGGGCCACCCAGCATAGTCCTGAACATGGCCAGATGATCCTGTGCTTCCGCTCTGGTGGCTTCCCGTTCAAATTCAGGTTTGCATTCCCGGTAATCGAACAGGGAATTGATGCGTTTTTCTGTATCGCAGGTAATCCTGAAGCGTTTTTCATCCACCAGTTCATTAAACAGGTCATAGACCTTGTCTTCGGCTTCGATAGTCAACTCCCTGAGCCGATACACTGGCAACTGCTCGGTCACGGTTATTTCTTCGGTGGGTCTTTCTCTGGCAGGGGCTATGGTGGCTGAATTATTTGCTGCGGGCTGATCTGGTTCAGAGGAAGAATCAGTCTGGGCAAAAGAGACTTGAACAATACTACTCACCAGTAATATGGTCAGAAGCTTGCGTGCTATTGCGTTTATATTTTCCATAATATAAATCCATGTTCCCCATTATCGCCTTTATTTTTATTAATTTCTGAATCCATTGTCCAGTTTTTCCGAATCAATAATATGGAAAAATGAAAAAGGAGGCGGGTTAAAATACAGGACATTGAGTGCCCCGAGGTTTTTACCAGCGATGGGATAAAAACCTGGGGAATATCTCAGGCCAGGGTCTTTTTCAGGAAATGTCCGGTATGGCTGGCTTTGACTTTAGCCACCTGCTCCGGTGTGCCGGTGGCAATAATCTGACCACCTTCGTCGCCGCCTTCCGGGCCAAGATCCACAATCCAGTCTGCCGTCTTGATGACATCCAGGTTATGCTCAATGACCACGATAGTATTGCCGTGATCGCGCAGACGATGCAGTACATTCAACAACTGTTTGATATCGTGGAAATGCAAACCGGTAGTGGGTTCATCAAGTATATAGAGAGTCTTCCCGGTATCGCGTTTGGATAATTCGCGTGCCAGTTTCACGCGCTGGGCTTCGCCGCCGGACAGCGTGGTGGCGGACTGGCCCAGGCGAATATAGGAAAGTCCGACTTCAATCAGGGTTTCCAGTTTGCGGGCTATCTGCGGTACCGGGTCGAAAAACTCGCGCGCATCCTCAATGGTCATATCCAGCACTTCATGAATATTCTTGCCCTTGTATTTCACTTCCAGGGTTTCGCGGTTATAGCGTTTGCCCTTGCAGATATCACACATGACATAGATGTCCGGCAGGAAATGCATTTCCACTTTCACCAGGCCATCGCCCTGGCAGGCTTCACAACGACCACCCTTGACATTGAAGCTGAAGCGCCCGGGTTTATAGCCACGGGAACGTGATTCCTGGGTAGCGGAAAACAGTTCCCGCACCGGGGTAAAAATACCCGTATAGGTAGCCGGGTTGGAACGCGGTGTACGTCCGATCGGACTCTGGTCAATATCCACCACCTTGTCCAGTTGCTGCAGACCGTCCAGCTTGTCATAGGGGGCCGCATCCAGGGTTGATGCTCGATTTAGGAGTGTTGCTGCCAGTGGATAGAGGGTGTTGTTGATCAGCGTGGACTTTCCGGAACCCGAGACACCAGTAATGCAGGTCATCAGGCCAAGGGGGATTTCCAGCGTGACATTTTTCAGATTGTTGCCGCTGGCACCGGCCAGTACCAGTTGTTTTTTCGGGTCGTTCTTAGCGCGCTGGTCAGGAATCTCAATACGCTCCTTGCCGGAAAGATAGCGTCCGGTAAGTGAGTTCCTGTTCTTTATAATTTGATCTACGCTGCCCTGGGCAACTACTTCGCCACCATGTACGCCGGCACCCGGACCGATATCAATGACATGATCGGCAGTGTAAATGGCTTCTTCATCATGTTCGACGACAATGACGGTATTACCAATGTCGCGCAGATGTTTCAGGGTTTTCAACAGGCGGTCATTATCGCGCTGGTGCAAACCGATGGAGGGCTCGTCCAGGATATACATCACGCCCACCAGTCCGGCACCGATCTGGCTGGCCAGGCGGATACGCTGGGCTTCACCCCCGGACAGGGTGTCGGCACTGCGATTCAGGGTCAGGTAGTTCAGTCCCACATCAATCAGAAAGCGCAGGCGGTCATCAATTTCCTTGAGAATCTTTTCAGCGATACTGGCTTTTTTACCTCGAAATTTCAGGCTGTTGAAATAGGCGGCAGCCCCGGCAATGGTCATCGCAGTAATTTCGGGTAAGGCATGTTTATCAATAAAGACATGACGCGCATCCCGTCGCAGGCGCGTGCCCTGACAGTCCGGGCAATGCTGTGAGCTCAGGTACTTGGAGAATTCTTCGCGCACCGTATTGGAATCGGTTTCCCGGTAGCGGCGTTCCATGTTCGGTAATATACCCTCAAAGGCATGACTGCGGGTAAAGTTGTCGCCCCGTTCATTGACAAAACTGAAATCAACTTTGTCAGTGCCGCTGCCATGAAGAATGATTTTCTGGAACTTTTTCGGCAGCTTGTTCCAGGGAGTCTCCAGGCTAAAGCCATAATGCTCCGCCAGTGAAGTGAGTAACTGGAAATAATAGATATTGCGGCGATCCCAGCGTCGGATTGCCCCTTCAGCGAGGCTGAGTGAATCATCGACGATCACTCTTTTTTCATCAAAAAACTGCTTCAATCCGAGGCCGTCACAGGTTTCGCAGGCGCCAGCCGGGTTATTAAAGGAAAACAGTCTGGGCTCCAGTTCGGTGATGCTGTGACCGCAGACCGGACAGGCAAACAGCGAGGAAAACACCAGGTCAGCAGGTTTTTTTGCGCCTGTCCTGCCTTTGCTTTTTTCATCTGCATCTTCATCATCCATAAAACTGGCAATGGCAATGCCGCTGGCAATCTGCAGGGCCGTTTCAAAGGATTCCGCCAACCGTTGTTCCATATCCGGTCTTACCTTGAAGCGGTCAATCACCGCTTCAATGGTGTGTTTCTTGTTTTTATCCAGGGCTGGCGGGTATTCCAGTTCGGTAACGATGCCATTGACACGGGCGCGGATGAAACCGCTGGTCTTTAGCTCATTAAACACATGCACATGCTCGCCCTTACGTTCCCTGACGATAGGAGCAAGTAACATAATGCGACTGCCTGCCGGCAGGGCAAGCACCTGGTCCACCATCTGGCTGACGGTTTGTGCTTCCAGCTTTTTGTGATGATCCGGGCAGTAGGGATCACCGACCCTGGCAAATAACAGGCGCAGGTAATCATATATTTCGGTGATTGTGCCCACGGTAGAGCGCGGATTGTGGGAGGTAGACTTCTGTTCGATGGAGATGGCCGGTGACAGTCCGGAGATCTGGTCCATGTCCGGTTTGTCCATCATCGACAGGAATTGCCGGGCATAGGTGGACAGGGATTCCACATAACGGCGCTGGCCTTCAGCGTAAAGGGTGTCAAAAGCAAGAGAAGATTTGCCTGACCCGGAAATACCGGTAATCACTACCAGTTTATCCCGGGGAATAGTCAGATCAATATTTTTCAGGTTATGGGTGCGAGCCCCCCTGACGACGATGTTATCCATGTGGCTGATAGTGTGTACCTATTATCCGTGTTGTTTATTTTGGCTGTATGGCCTGATTTTATGACTAGTTGTTCGACTGGTTTCTTGTATTGGATGTTTAATTGGGTGAAAGGAAAAACCAAAGCGGCAATTATACTCCGGAAAGCTATTTATGATCGAATTTTTTCAGAAGCATGCTAGACTTGATGTCATAAATTAATATTCATTTTCTGGAGGATGTTGTGGCGAGTAGAGGTATCAATAAAGTAATTCTGGTCGGTAATGTTGGGGGAGACCCGGAAACCCGATATATGCCCAATGGCAATGCCGTCACTAATATTACCCTGGCCACGAGTGAAACCTGGAAAGATAAAAACAGCGGCGAACAACAGGAGCGTACGGAGTGGCATCGAATCACTTTTTACCAACGTCTGGCTGAAATTGTTGCTGAATATGTCCGCAAGGGCTCAAAACTGTATGTAGAAGGCAGATTGCAGACCCGCTCCTGGGAACAGGATGGTGTTAAACGTTATGCCACAGATATTATCGCCAACGAAATGCAGATGCTCGATAGCCGCGGTGGCAATGCCGGCTCTGGCGGCGGCGGTTACCAGGCTCAGCCTTCAGGTTCCTCGCAAGCGCCTTCGCGCTCGCCCGCCCAACAGGGTGGCGGAGCCTCCCCACAGCAGGCCCCTGCTGACATGGATAGCTTTGACGACGATATTCCTTTCTAGGAATATCTTTTCAGGCTTGCGGGCGCCGATTCAATTTATTGTTCCTTTTCTTTCCTTGCATCAACCACTTCCCGGCGCCCTTGCAAGGCAGGAATTCGTCATCCAGCCAGGTATCTGCAAAAGCAATTTCAGTTTTAGCTGGATATTTCCCGCTTTTGGACAAAGTCCGGTAAGCTATCGCATTATTCATTTCAAGAGTTTTGATAAGCCGTGAAGTTACTAGTATTTGGAGCCAATAGTCAGCTTGGTCAGGAACTGATCCGGCTGCTGACCGACACAGAGATTGAGTTCGCTGCTCTGGATACTGATCAGCTTGATTTGCTGAAACCCAAGGAGGTGGTCAAAGCAGTCAGTCGAATTAATCCCACCCAGCTGATCAATGTATCGACTTATTCAAATTTGCAAAAAGCGGAAAGTGACCCCCAGGCGGCTAAAAGATGCGATCTGATCAATACGGATGGTGTGACAGCCCTGGCCCGGGTTTGCAAGCAGCTCAATATTCCCATCATTCATCATTCCTCCAGTTATGTCTTTGATGGCCTGAAAAAAGAAACCTATGACGAAGAAGATGAAGCCAACCCTGTTTGCAGTTACGGCAAAAGCAAATGGTATGGAGAACGCACTCTCAGAGAGGAAGCCGAGAAACATATTATTCTGCGTACAGACTGGCTCTTCAGTGCCCACCGTAATAAATATTTTCTCAACCTGATCGATTCCTGCAAGAAAAATGCAGGCAAGATCAGTGTCGTGGACAATCGCTTCAGTCCGACCCATGCCAGCGATGCGGCGCGGGTGATTTTGGGTATCGTCAAGCAGGTAGACTGTAATGCTGAAGTATGGGGAACCTATCATTACAACGCCATGCAAGCAGTTAATCAGGACCAGTTTGTGCTGCATGTGCTGGAAGAAGCCGCCAAACTTGATGCCGTGCTGGATAAAATATTGCCGTCTCTGGAAATGGAATTATTGCTGGTGGAGCGTCCCTATATTCGAAATTCTGCTCTCAACGCGAGCAAGATCATGGGCACTTTTGGCATAAAGCAGCATTCACGCGGAGCTGGGATTACTGCTGTGCTGGAAGAAATTTATGGGGTTAAAAAAGAAAAACCGCCTGTTCAAGGCAGTAGTGCTGCCACAACAGGCGATCATGAACGTCAGGCGAGGACCACAACCAGGGCGAAGCGTAAAAAAACTTCTACTAAAAAGCCCAGCCAGTCGAAGCCGCCCGCCAAAAAAGCCGTAAAGCAAAAATAGTTACCATTGCCTTGATCAGGCGCCGGAAAAAAATATCCGGCATCAGGTTCAGGGAATACTTTCCTACGGTGGTGCCGGCAATACCGGTAAGCCATGAAAGGAGAATTACCGGCAGCCATGTCAGGTAATCAAAGCCTGCCAGAAAATACCCGACAGTTTTGAACACTGACATTGCCAGCAGGGTGCCGGCAATGGTGGCAACAATACTTTCCTTGGGCAATTTACTGTTAACCATAAGCGACTGTAGCAGGCCGCCGGCCCCTGAAACTGTTGATAAAAAGGTGTGAATAATGCCGATCCAGAAATAGGGTTGCGGAATTTTCTCAGCCAACTTGCGTGAGCCCTTGCTACTTGGTACCCAGCTGAACCAGAGCATGACAGTACCAAGCATCAGTGCGATAGCGACTTCGGACAGGCTGAAATAAATCAAGGTGCCCAGCAATGCCCCGATCACCGAGCCAGGAATAAAGGGCAGGGTGATATGCCAGGCAATATGCCGATAAAACTGAAGCGTACGTGTGACCTGACCGGCAAAGACAAACACCCCATTTAAGGGAATCACGATGCCAATGGGCATGATTTGCGAGCAGGTTGCCAGAATCAACAACCCGCCACCCATCCCTGCCACGGTGGACAAATAGGCACCGAAAAAGCAGATTGCAGGGACGAGAAAAATTAAATAATCGCTCACGGGAGGACGGGCCTGGGAAAATGAGGCAGGCATTATAACGGAAACAGGACCCAGGAG
>JAURCS010000028.1 GCA_030828385.1 Gammaproteobacteria bacterium | reverse complement strand
CCCCAAAACCCCAAAACCCCATTATTGTGAAATATATGGATTAGACGTCTAATTTAAGGGAAAAATTAATTATCATTTATAAATAATAAAGATTAGTCCTGCCCCTGTTTAATCAGCCGCATACTTCCAGTGCCACGGTTCGTAGGCAATTCCCGCATCATTTTGCTTTGGGAAACTCATACTAAAACCATATTGTTTTCCATGTTCACACAACCAGATAAACGCCGGGCTGTTTTCAAACACTTCTTCCAGGGGCTTAAAATCAGGGGTAGTGATATCAAGGGCGCAACCACTATGATGCTCGCTGAAACCCGGTGCGGCATTCACCTTGAGTATATCTTCAAGACACTGCCCTGCTTCCAGTTTTCGCTGCAACAGATTTTTCTGGTAATCCGCGCTGCGAAATGCTGAAACAATCTGTAATTCAATACCGTCTTCACTGGCGGCTTTTTGCATTTCCTGCCAGGCAATAAATGCACTCTCGGAAAGATAAGGTTGACGCCCAAAAACATCCAGTTCAGTAGCGACCAGCGATTGGCAATCGGGCTGAAAGTCCAGCCCACAGGATGACGCGTAGTGTGCCGGGATACCCAATTCGTCATGAATGGCCTGAATTTCAGGGGGCGTTTTTTGCTTGCTCATAGGATGGCTGGGTACTCTGTAAATTCCGCGTTTAAATTTGGGAGTGTAAGCAAGTGCGTGCTTTTCGTCACATATTTTACAGTCATAATACAAAATGGCTAATTTGTTATATTTTTTGGCCAATATGCTAGACATGTATTTCATAAGGGCTATTATGATGCAGTCTATGGTAAGCCAACATATTGATTTTAAGGAAAAAATTTAGAAATGACACAACTCCCTGTCATTACCGCCATGGGCGGTGTCAGCCCAGCGGGCAGAAGCGCCTTCCACTATGGCTATCGCCGCCTGGTTATAGACCGTCTGACTACTGACAAAGCCCGCGAAACCTTACTTAATATCGCCGTTCTTAGCGGACGCATTGAGTACAATGGTAGTCACTGGCAGGACCAAAGCGAGCAAGTTATCGAAATCGATTCCTGGCTCGACCAGCATAAACAGAGCATTCTGGATGGCACCCTGATTCGTCAGCTGGAACATAATATTTATGATCCCACGCAACAACGTCATCATAATCGAACCCGGTTGTCACCGGTTGAAGGACAGGACAGTCTTTCCTTCACGCTGAAGAAACGCCACTTACCCAATCAGATTCCAGACAACTGGCAGGTCACTGAAGGCGATGGCAATAACCTGCATGTTACCGTCAACGGCCCTCTGGATATGATGATGGAAGACCGCCATAGCAGCCCTGTGAATTATGCCGGGCAACTGCCCAGTGGTTTTGATCCGGCACAATTATATCCCTCCAGAAATCATCCACGTGGATTGCAAATGACTATTTATGGCATCTCCGATGCCCTCTATGCGATGGGAATTGACTGGGATGTGATAAGAGAGAAAGTCGCTCCGGAACAAATTGGCATCTATGCCTGCAGCAGCATGAGTCAGCTGGACTATAACGGCAATGGCGGCATGCTTCAGGCTCGTTTGCTGGGTAAAAAAGTCACCTCGAAACAGCTTCCCCTCGGCTTTGCTGATATGCCGGCAGATTTTATAAATGCCTATGTACTGGGTAATGTCGGCAGCACCGGTAGCAGCCTTGGCGCTTGTGCCACTTTTCATTACAACCTCGCCCAGGCAGTCAGGGACATTCAGAACGGCACTCACCGCGTAGTGATTGTGGGTGGCAGTGAAGCCCCTATCCTGCCGGAATTAATTGAGGCTTTTTCTACCATGGGCGCCATCGCCAGCGATGACGTCCTGCAGGCACTGGATGGGGGCACCAGCCCGCAATACCGCAATGCCTGTCGCCCCTTTGGCAACAATATCGGCTTTACCCTGGGTGAATCCTGTCAGTTTTTTGTGCTGATGGACGATGCCCTGGCTCTGGAGCTTGGCGCAAGCATCTATGGCTCGGTCAATGATGTGTTTGTGAATGCAGATGGCTTCAAGAAATCCATTGCCAGCCCTGGTGTTGGGAACTACCTAACCTTTGCCCGTGCCGCTGCCGCGACCCGTGCAGTACTGGGAGAGGACAGCTTGCGACAACGTACTTTTATTCAGGCACATGGCACCGGCACCCCGCAAAACCGGGTCACTGAATCAGCCATTCTTGCGGAAATGGCCAAACATTTTGGCGCCAGTAACTGGAAAGTCTCCGCCATTAAATCCTATATGGGGCATTCACTGGGGGTGGCCGGGGCCGATCAACTGGTATCCAGTCTGGGCATTTGGCAATACGGCATACTACCGGGCATTCTTACCACCAAAGCCCTTGCCGACGACGTGCATACTCAAGGTCTGGATTTTCTTCTGGAGCATGAAGAGGTGGGCGTTAATGCCATCGATTCCATCCTGCTTAATGCCAAAGGCTTTGGCGGCAACAATGCCACTGCAGCGATCATGTCACCCGGGGTTACCCGGCGCATGCTGGAAAAACGTCACGGCAAAAAGGCAATTGCAAATTGGCAAAGCGCCAATGAGGCCACCCAGGCGAAAGCCCGGGAATACGAAAAACAAACCAATCTGCAGGCCATTAGTCCGGTCTATCATTTTGATAATGATGTGCGTGGTGGCGCTGATTTGAGCTTCGAGGGTGAGGGACTTACCCTGCGTGGTTATGGGCAGAAAATCTCTCTGGACCTGCCTAATAAATATGCAGATATGAGCGAGTAAGGGTTGTTGTGTAACGACTTTGACAGGCTAAGGCCTTAAGCAATAATGGAACGATCAGTTTAATCAAAACTCATATTCAATCAGAAAACGATAGCTGGTATTGGGACTGTCATTGCCCAGTCCAAAAATAACACCGCTCTCCCAATGCAGGGATTTTCGCAAACTCAAGCTGATATTGCCCTGAATCACAGGACCAATACCGCGGGCGTTCTGTCCGGCATAAAACTCTATTCCAGGTTCGAATGCCTGGGATTGCCGGTAACGGATTTGTGTGGCCAGTACGGTTTCATATTCGTTAACAATATCTTCCCCCCACTCATTGATCAGCATCAGATTGGCTGTGCCACTGAAGCGTCCAAATTCCTTTTCCGCCAGAATACCTACCGTAATTTCATTTTTATCCAGTTCCACTTCATTTTCGTATTCAAATAGCAGACCCCAGTCAGCGAAATATTCGCCCTGCTCTGTCAGTTGCCACTTCAGCTCAGCTTCCCAGGCACCAAGGTGGAAATTCCCCTGCCGGTTTTTTGTGCCTATGGCATAAAATTCAGCGAATAACTTATCACCAACAGAGGTGCCGATAGCAAACTGGTGTATCTCGGCCGGGGTGAGCAAGCCTTCCTGCTCGCCCTGAATCACCGTGCGGTATTCCATTTCCTTCTCCAGGGCATCTACATAAGGGTGATAGACCTTGTCTACCACGATGCCATCTGCCTGTGCATATAGTGATGGCAGACAAAGCAAAACGACGAATATTACTGCTTTCAGATTTTCAGTCACGCGTTCTCCTGCAAATCATGATCATTAGTATCCTGGCTATTTCTCCAGGCCAGCAAAAAAAGTGGACTAAAGGCGATCAGCAGTGCACTTGAAAAATAAAATATTACCTGGAGTATTGAAGGATTGGCTTCATAACCCACCAGCGCATAAAGCAACTGACCGGTCACTGAATATTCAGGAATTAAAGTGGAGCTATTCCACAATTCAGCGGTATAGGGCAGCCAATCTGCCTGGGTAAGCAACAAAATAGCCTGGGATGCCAAATTGCCGGCAAACAATGCCAATAGCAGCATGCAGACTCTATAGCTCCAGATTACCGGCATGCTCAAAATCAGAAAATACAAAACAATGCCACTGCTTACCCCTATTCCTGCTGCCATAATGGCGCCAAGAATAGCCGGTGAAACATTAAGTCGATTTGACATCACGCCGTTCATGTAAAGAATTATTTCGGAGACTTCCCGGGTTATGCCCATGACAACAATAATACACATCAGCACAGGAGCCAGAGTATTGAGCTTGGCAGGCCTGTTTATTCTGTTAGCACTGCTGAACATGAAGCAAAAAACGACCAGAGCTGCCAGCGTAAACAGTTGAATCGAGGCATTGACTACTTCAAGTCCCACATAATCAAACCATTGGGAAACAGCTGGCGTCATTGCCGCATAGAACCATGCGCCCCCCAGTCCAAACAATACCGAAAAGGATAACCAGGCAAGTGGAATCACCAGATTCTCACGACTTTTTCGGGTCAGCAAACGACTCAGCACCAGCAGCAAGCTGATCAGCAATGCAGCCTCGAGGATTTCTTGTAACACCAAGATAACGGTACTCAGGAACATAAGACGCCTCTGGCGTAGTCACAAGTTACAAGTTGCAAGTCGCAAGGATGACTTTTCAAACTCAGTAATTTTTTTTCTTGAAATAGTTGCAGCAAACAAACAGTTAAAACACGCAACTCCTCCTGCCACCATAGCGTGGCTACCTTGAGACTTGAGACTTGTAACTTGCGACTGTTTCTCATCTTGTGACTTGCAACTTGTAACTTGTGACTATCTTTCATTTAGCCACCACCTTGCCCTGTGCTGTCTTCGGGAAAAACTCGCCAAAAAAAGGATATTCACCAGGGGGTAGTGGTCCGATAAATATTACTGTCTTGCCGTTCCCGGGGATTACTTTTTCACGGTTCAACTCATAACTTTCAAATTCTTCCGGCGTCGGATCATTATTAATAATAAACAGCCGAACTTTCTGATTGGCGGGGACTTCAACCGTTGACGGGTAGAAAAGATGGTCACGTATTTCAATTTGAATTTCAGGTGTGGCTGCCAGCACTGAAGGGGCAACAAGAAAATTTACCAATAGCAACAAGGTGCCTGATAGGAAACCAACTTTCATATCTCTTTTCCTGGAAAGCTTACCTTGAATGCAGTGCCCTGACCAAACGAGGAATCAGTAACACTCACCTGTACACCGTGCAGATTGGCAACATGACTGACAATGGTAAGACCCAGGCCACAACCAGTAAGTGTTTTATCATTCGGGTTTTTTTCATTATGGTAAAAACGCTCGAATATTCTTTCTCTTTCAACTGCAGGAATCCCTTCGCCATTATCTTCCACCCGCAACTCCACACGATCACCCTGTTTTTCCACAACCACACGAATACTGCCTTCATCTGGCGTATATTTACTGGCATTACTGAGAAGATTGGATACCAGTGTCTCAAGGGCAAACTCTTCACCGGTAATAGAGCAATGGTCTCCCAGCAATTCCAGCTGCTGATTTTTACTTTCAACCAGCGTGTATTGCTGAGCAATGACATTTTCACAAACCTGATAGAGGTCAACTTGCTGACTGTTTTCAGCAAAGGTGTCAGGCGTCATTCGATACAGGGTTAACAGCTGCTCCACCAGATGCTGCATGCGTTCCACGCCGCCTTCCAATTGGCGCCAGGAATCATTGTCCATATCCATTTCCTGGGACAGGTTATGCAACTGAACTTTCAGGGCACTGATGGGCGTTCTTAATTCATGGGCCGCATCAGCAGAGAAACGTTTTTCTCTTTCTACAGACTGATTCAAACGCGCCATAAAACTGTTGATTGACTGGATTACCTGTTCCAATTCGCGACGGGTATTGGACGCATCAATGGCGCTTAAATCATTCACATGTTTGTTTTTAAGCTGAGTAGAAAGTCTTGTCAACGGCTTCAGGCCCTGACTCACAATGAACCAGATAATCAGACCTATCAGGGGAATACTCAAGAGAATCGGCATAATGGATTCAAGTACTACGTTTTCAGCCAGCACATAACGTAGATCTGTTCGCTCCGCCACAATAACCCAGCGCCCGTCTGTGCTTTCCTGGCGACTGAAGGTGCGCCAGCGATAGCCATCAAAATTACTGTAATTGAAACCGTTACTAAACTCTGCCAGCGGTTCCTGCGGCGCATGATATGACTGAGCGACTATTTCGCCATCTTGCCAGAGCTGAAATGCCAGATTATTTCCCAGCCGCAGCTCATCATGATTATAGGTAACATCAAGGCGACCGACGAGACGGGCAAAATCCAGTAGTTGGCTGTCTAGCAAGAGATCAGCTTCCTCCATACTGGACTGATAGCCGCGCAGGGCTGCAACAAAATTGAACAGGGTTAACGTGGCCAGAATTCCCGCCACGAGAAAAAAACGAATGGAGCTCAAGACCGACCCTCGGCGTGAACTTTATAGCCGACGCCGCGTATAGTTTTTATAAAATCATTACCCAGTTTTTTTCGCAGACGATGAATATGAACTTCAACAGCATTACTGGAGACTTCCTCACCCCATGAATAAAGTCGGGTTTCCAGGGTGCTGCGGGTTTGCACCCTGCCAGCATTCTCCATCAGGCTTTTCAGCAGCATGTATTCCTTGCGCGCGAGTTCTATTTCCTTGCCATCGACACTGACCAGTTGAGCAACAGTGTCCAGACACACATGACCAATGACAATCTCGTTAGTTTTGACAGCAGCGATACGCCTTTCCAGAACGCGTAACCGCGCCAGCAATTCGGTCATCTCAAAAGGTTTAACCAGGTAATCATCAGCCCCATTGTCCAACCCGGCGACCTTGTCATCGACATCGTCACGGGCCGTGAGCATCAAAACCGGAAGCTCTTTATCCTTCTTGCGCGCTTTTTTGAGAACGGTAATGCCATCAATATCAGGCAAGCCAATATCCAGAATCACAATGTCGGGTTTGTCGAATTCAATGACATGAAGCGCAGCCTCACCGGTGCCCACATGATTGACCACATAACCTTGCTGACCCAGTGCTTTTTGCAGGCCTTTGGCAAGGGGTTGATCATCTTCTACGAGGAGTATTTGCATGGGCGCATGTTACCTTAATTCACCACGGGCGTATTGGATATGCATCAATTGATTGCGTCACAAGTTACAAGTTACAAGTTACAAAAAAGGCGATCACAGATCGCCTCGTCGGATGCGTCCCTGCGGTCCTTATCCGACCACCAGAAAACCATTTAAACCTGGAAGAGTGGTTGCTTGTCTCTTGAGACTTGTGACTTGTAACTTGTGACTAGTAACTACTTCTTCCCGTCTATTCCCGCCAGTGCTTCCAGAATCTCCTTCTGCCGACCTGAATCCGCCAGTGGACGATCCGGTCTTGCTTTAGCCCGCTGGGCTTTTTTCAGATAACGGCGCGCTTGATCATAGCGTTTCTCTGAAATAAGATAATTGCCATAAAAATAATTGCTGTCAATGCCGTCAGGATTTAGAGACAGTGCCTTGGTTAAAAATTCCTCGGCTTTTTTATCATCACCAAAGCCTACCGGCCATCCCGGGACATTGTAATATAGGGTTCCCAGACTGGTGTAGGCAGAACCATCAAGCGCATCAGCATTCAGGGACAAGGCTTTTTCAAGGTCAGCCCTGGATTCCTTGGCCAGGGAAAGTGCACCCAGGCCACCTTTGGCACCGGCATAGGTTGACTTGATAATGCCACTCCATATCCAGCTTTCGGCCGCTTGTGGATAGCTACTGGTGGCCTGGGTTGCTTCAGCCACCAGCTTTTCAAATTCAGATAACCGGGTTTTTCCTTCCAGCTGATAATTCACTTCTGCCCAGCGTTGCTGGAGATGGCTAATATCACTGTCAAGATCAGCCCTGGCTTGCAGCGATACCATAGCTACAAGCACAAGCACTGTAATTTTGAGTAATCGGAACATGTTTCTCTCCTCAGGATCTTGCGTACTGTTTAATTAAGCCCAGATTTTTTATCAGGGCCTTGTGTACCACAGAAGGTAATAGTGCATTTAACCTTACAAAAAATTTTTCTGGCCAACCGATATAGCTCAGGGCTTTATCCCGTTGCAGATGACTAATTATCTGGCTGGCAACGTAATCCGGCGTATCAGTGTTATTGCCCAATGCCTTGTTCATTTCGTTAACCCGGTCAGAATTCAGTGCTGTCGCGGTAGCGCGAGGCGCAATGTAGGAAACAGAAATATTGCTATCAGCAAGTTCCCGGGACAGCGCTTCAGTAAAGGTTTTCATGCCTGCCTTGCTGGCACAATAAGCAACGAAACCTGGATGCCCGATACTGCCAAAAATAGACCCCACATTTAAAACTTTGGCTTTTTCCTTTAGTTTTAACTGAGGCAATAATTCATGGCACAGCAACATCGGTGACAGCAGATTTATTCGGATAGTGCGCTCAATCATTTCCGGGCTTTGCTCTTCAAATAAATTAAAATCGAGGACACCGGCCAGGTTAATCAGGACATCAATACCTCCAAGCGCTTCGCATTCGCTGGCAATGCGATGTCGATCTTCGCTGCTACTGATATCTGCCGCAATTATGGAATGGGAATTGGTATTCCCGGAGGCAGCCAGATCCCTTTCAAGCTTTTCCAGAGACTCTCTGCTCAAACTGCATAAAACCAGCTTGCATCCCTGTTCGGCGAGAAGTTTGCCCAGTGCATTACCGATACCTCCATTAGCCCCAGTAAGCAGGATTGTCTTGCCTTTTAAATCCATGTCACGTCCTTAACTTGCTGCGCTTGCACTATGAAGTTCTTATGCCGCTGAGGCTTGAGAAATCGGGCTCACCCCTTCATCCTGTTCTGTCAGGCTGCGGAAAATATCACCGTAGAGTTTGTAAAACATTTTTGCGCAATGAATTATCTGTTCCTGTTCGGCCGGATCAGAAATCCGGTTCATCAGGCTTTCGAAAAATTGAATATGATCCTGATCCAGCGCGCCATGTGAATACAAATAGGTGAATGCCTTGCGTTTCAGGCCAAGCTTTTCACGAATAATATCGGCGGCTTTTTCAGCAATACTGATACTGGTGCCTTCCAGCACCTGAACCATGCCAAAAAAACCAAGCGGATTGACACGATTAATCATGTCCCAGGCATAGGACACCATCAGTTCAGTGCTGCCATTGGGTCTGGATCTGCGCACGGCTTCCTTGTCATAGCCACATGCGGCAATATCATTAAGTATCCATTCCTGGTGACCCATTTCTTCCTCAATATATTCACCGACGGCTTCGCGCAGCCATTCTTTTTCCTCCGGCAGCCTGGCGCCTACCGCCATCAACAGGGGAACCGTGTGTTTTACATGATGGTAAGCCTGGGTAAGAAAGGCCACATAGTCGTCCAGGCTTATCTCGCCCTGGAAACAGCGGATAAAAATTGGCGCAGACAATAAAGTGTTTCGTTCCTGTTCTGTCTCTGCAAGCAGTCTCTGATAAAAACTCATAACATTATTTCCTTTTCAGCCGATACACCGGCATAGCTGACTGCACCTTTTGACTGATCTGCATAAAGGGCAGAGATTTCATTATTAAATTGCTCCGCAATCACCTCACGGCAAGGGCGACCATTAGCGGTCAATAGTCCCGGGATAGCTCCCAGGTTCTGTGACAGGCGATGCCAGGCCTTGATCTGGGCATAATCCGGCAAACTGTTATTGACCTGATCAATCCATTGCTGGATCAATAAATTATTTAACTGGGGATTCCTGCAGCTAATCAGAGCGACGCAATAGGGTCTGGCATCGCCATAAACAACAACATCCTGCAACATGGGGTTGGCAAGTAATTCACTTTCCGGCCATTCAGGAGAAATATTGCGTCCATAACTGGAAATAAGAATATTTTTATTACGACCTTCAAGATGGACAAAGCCGTTTTCATCCAGATGACCAAGATCACCGGTTTTGATACTTTCCTGATACCAGGTTTCAGGTTGGTTAACGTAACCCAGCATGGCATTGCCTGTGACCTGGATCTCTCCATCAACCACGGCTACTAAAACATTGGCCAAAGGTTTGCCACAACTGCCATCGCGTCGCTCAGCGGAGTTATTAAGACTGACTACGGAAGCGCATTCTGAAAGTCCGTAACCTTCATATACCGGCAAGCCAAGTGACCACGCCTCTTTGAGAAGGGCTTTACCAACCTTGCTGCCACCAACGGCAATAAATTTAAAGCTCGACGGTACCTGCCAGCCGGTTTTGGCTGCAGAAACCAGCAACTTCAACAGTTCAGGAATCAGGATCAGAGTGTCGGGTTGTATCTGTTGTATCAATCCCAGCATTTTTCCGGGCTCGATAAGGCGGCTGCCCCGATACCCCATCTCTGTAAGCGTTGGCAGAATGACTTCGCCACCTGCCAGTAATGGCGCATAGACTCCAGCGACGTTTTCCAGCAAGGTACTTAAGGGCAGAAGGCAAAGATGACGCGGGGCTTTTAAGCCAACTGTTGCGGCCAAAGTTTCAGCCTGGGACAACAATTGCTGGTTACTCAGACAAACGCCTTTGGCATTGCCGGTGGAACCCGAGGTAAAGGTGATCTTGCCGGTCTCTTTCGGATAAACAGCAGAGTCAGCCAGCTGATGTTGTACCCGGCATAACTGCAATCCGGTGCCAAGGTGTTCCGGTGAAACTTTACTGGCGATAAGCACCTGCAGTGCTTCAGGGTTGTCGGTGAGCAAATAGTCGACCTGACAAAGCTCAATAACTGACTTCAACTGTAACGGTGAAAAAAAAGTGGGTAGTGGCACCAGAGAAATATTCAAGCGCTGGCAAACAAGATCCGCCACTACCCAGGAGGTGCCGTTTTCCGCATGCAGGGCTAACAACGTGATGTTTTCCTGCTGCAATATTTTTTCAAGAGAACGACACTGGCTGTCGATCTCATCAAGTGTGTAGCTTTTTCCTGGACTGCCCAGAAGCGGTTTGGAACCGGCACTGGAAGTCCTGATTTTAGCCAGCAGATCTATTTTCATGGCTTAGTTTCCGGCTAACTCTTTCGCCAGACGTCTGATTTTTCGGCGATACAAGACCAGGGCCTTTCTTAACAAAGGGCGTTTACGGGCAAGCGCTGCAGCGGCATCAAGACTGCCGGCAAAAACCTGGGGTTTGGTATCGTAATAAGCACCCCACTCGCTGGCTTCATTACCTGGCAGACGATCACTGGTGGCATCAGCCAGCTTCACCAGAGGAAAACCAAGTTTGTTCAGGTTGTTAGCCAGTGCCTGCGTTGCAGTAAAAGTAATCCATTTGTAGCCGGCAAGATGCAGGAGTGACGTTGCGATGAGGAAGACAAATTGACTGGGGCCTTTGCGACCGGCTACCAGATTGCCAATTTCCATAATATCTTTTCGCGCAACTTTTTCCTCGACTGCATTGCTCAGACAATCCTCAATCGGGCTATCCAGATACTGCTCAAGAAAGAGTGATGATGACCCGGCTCTACGCATGCCGATGGCACCGGAAAAATTATTCAGACAGCGCATGGAAAGCAGGATGGGCATGAATTCATGGATTTGCGCACCGTAACTGCTGCGAAATTTTCCGGCGATATAATCTTCTATTTTCTGCCTTTCCTCGCAATGGCGACCATGCAGGGTAAAGACGGGGGCAGGAGTAAGCACTCTGCTTAACAGGGCTTCGCGTACCTGACTTTCACGGTTGTGAAAATTATTTTCTGATTCAAGGTAATACATAGACTGGCACCCATATGTTTTTTCTATGTTGTGCACATTAACAAGCGTTTCTTAAGGAATTCTTACGAAATGTAATTATTTTTAATACGCCTGAAGCCTTTAAACAAAAGGGGGGTAATTCAAATAAACAGTTATATATGGGATAAATTGTGAAAGCGTTTAGCAGGCATGGACATGTAAATATTTTGTGATAACCTGATCACTCAAGACTTATTCAATTACTGATTTCTTATTAAAAATCAGTTTGTTAGGGGAAACTAGGTAATGACTTTTCGTTCTGCTACAGCTATTTTTTTGTTGGCAAGTACTTTATTGGGCAGTCAGGCCGCTCTCTCGCATCATGCGTTTACCGCGCAATACGATGCTGATGCCCGTAAAGAAATCACTGGCGTAGTGGTTAAAGTGGAGTGGTTGAATCCACACGCCTACTTTTATATTGATGTGGAAGATCCGGAAACCGGTGAGGTGTCCACCTGGGCCTGTGAACTGGGCTCTCCGGTTTCCATGGCGCGACAAGGCTGGAATCGGGAATCACTGGTGTTGGGCGATTTCCTGATTGTAGAAGGCGCTCTCGCCCGTGACGGCAGCTCTTCAATGAGTGCCAGTTCGGTAGTTATCGAAGAGACCGGTAAACGGCTGTTCTCCCGACAGGAAAATTAAAAACAAATATACAATTAGAATAAAAATAATAATTAGAAAAGAGTAACAAGACAAACATCATGAGAAAACTGACTTCGCGCTTACTGCTTTTAACCAGCTTGCTGGCTGCCGCTGTTTCAGCTGCCGACTATAACCCCCAGGGTCCAACTCCCCGCCTGGCTGATGGCACGCCTAATCTGGGCCCCCAGGAAGACGGACTGGGTCTGTGGGGGCGCGGCCCCGGCCCGATGGTTGCAGGCGCAGATTACCCGCCACCTGATGAAGTCCCTTTCAAACCCTGGTCACGTGCGCTCTATGATTACCGCCAGGCCACACTGGCAAAAGACGATCCCCATGTACGCTGTGCACCGCCCGGTGGTCCACGCCAGTTTGCTGTACCTTTCGGCTTGCAACTGGTTCAGGTTCCACACATGAGCAAGATTTTCATTCATTCCGGCGGCTCAACGCGGCCCTGGCGTGAAATCCACATGGATGGCCGCGGTCATCCCGACTATATCAATCCTTCCTACTTTGGTCATTCCATCGGACGCTGGGATGGCGATACCCTGATTATCGATACCATTGGTTTCAATGAACGCTTCTGGCTGCATCGGGAAGGCTATCCGCATACGGAAAGCCTGCATCTAGTTGAGCGTATTTCACGCCCGCAGAGGGATACCCTGCGTTATGAAATCACTATCGATGATCCCGAGGCCTACACCGCACCCTGGTCAACGGTCTGGACCAAAACCTGGGAGCCGGATCAGGAGTTCATCGAATACTTCTGCCAGGATAATAATATTGATCAGTTCCACATGATGGGCAGTGAAAGCCTGGTGCAGTAAGCAGTTTTACTTTAAGCAAAACATAAGCAAAAAAAAGAGGCCTTCAGGCCTCTTTTTTTTGCTGATTTAATGCTCAGTAAATCATTAAGTCAGGTAGTGGCAGGTTGCATTGACGCCGTGCCGGGATCTTCCTGTTTGCGTTTGCTCGGTGGTGTCCAGTAACGCGGCTTCAGTGGCAGCAGACATATCCCGGCAAGTATGGCGACTGCAGAATACAGCACAAAGCCAAAGGTATAGTTACCATTAAGATCGTACAGATAGCCAAGCAAGGGCGGGCCTGCGGCAAAACCCAGGTTCACAAAGACAGACACTACCCCGATAGTCATGCCCAGATTACGGGGCCCGAGATAATGTTTGGTGATAACCGGCGCCTCCACAATCATCCCGCCATGGGCAACATTTCGCACGATGAGAAAAATCGCCATGGTGCCGAGGCCAGTGACTGGCAATGCCAGTATCACCGAGGCGCCAAGCATAAAATAGAAAAAGCGAATACCGGGAATGGAAAAACGGTCATAGAACCAGCCCGAACCAACTTTGGAGGCAATGGCCAGCACGCTGACCAGGCTCACCAGCCAGGCAAAATCACGATGATTAAGCCCGCGGTCTGAACGCAAGAATGTAACGTAGTTTTGCATCAACGCCTGATCTACCGCCGACACCAGGAAGATGGCAATGGCAAGCAGCCAGAAGCCTTTTTCCTGACAGACTTCCTTGAAATGCCCCCACATGGTCAGGCCATCCTTATGGGCGGCTGAACTGGCATTGATGATGTCCTGGGCCTTGCCGGTTTTCGCCATGAAAATAATCCATAAGGGCGTGGAGATGAGAAATGAACCCAGGCTCAGCATGGCAAAAATTTCACGCCAGTTAATTCCGGCATCAAGCAGTGGCGACCAGATCAATGGCATTACCAGCTGTCCGGCACTGGTGCCACCCAAAACTATACCGATAGCGATGCCCTGATTAATATCGAACAGTCGTGACACGATTACTTTCATGGCGGCCACTATAGAGGAAGCAGAAAGTCCCAGCATGCCACCAGCCAGATAATAAATGGGGAGATTGGTTGCTACAAGAAACAACAACATGGCAAAACCGCCACTCAGGGCACCCAGTAATACAGACACCTTACCCCCCACCCGATCAATCATGATCCCCATACCCAGGGCTGCCAGTGCACCGACCAGAAACTTCGCGGTAGACAACAGGTTTACCTGGGCATTAGTCCAGCCAAATTCGTCCATGGCTGGTCGATAGATCCAGGGCAGTGAAAAATTGGGTACACCGAAGGAAAAAAATACCAGTGAGAAGGCAATGACAAGTACCACCCAGTTTTCTTTCAATTCCTGCATGGTTGTCATGACTCTATTCCCCTCTCTTATTGACCTGTGGAAGTCTCGTCTATTCGCGAGTTACTTTAAAAGGATAGCTGCTGCCCGCCTGGGTCCAGGTACCTTCAAGGTATCTGTTGCGGGCGCCGATCTCATGAAGTGTTGCGGTGAACTGGACAGCAATATCATCGCGAGTCATGGCGCTGGCACTAACAGTCCAGTTTGGCGCATCCAGCCTGGCATCGGAAAAACGGAAGGAACTGCGACCGGGATTGATAAGACCGCTGATGTTATCTTCCGCATAATCCATGATGATCACCAGGGCCTGACTGTCACCATCAACATTAACTTCGCCGCGCCAGGTGCCTTTCAGTGGGTGACCTTCCTGGGCATTTAACTGAGCGCCAGAAAGCGCAGTTAAGATGACGCTCAAAGATAGAATTATGGTCTTTAATTTCAAAGCCTTTCCCCCGGACACAACTACTAGAAATAGTTTTTTTAGTAATATTTCAGCGATCTTATCACAACGGTTATGACTGTCATCAATATCATCACGCATGCACAGTTTTTTCTAATTCTGTGCTGGCACTTCAGCTCCAGCTAACAAAACCCTGGGCAGTTCCAGTTCCTGCCTCACTGCGGTAGCAGGGAATATAATCGATGGTATCGCCCTTGAGGTTCGTATCAAAAAGCGCACCAGCTGCGGCAATCCAGTTACGGTACTCAGAGGTTCCCTGCATCAGGATATTCTGGGGGACAGAGTTAAGAAAGTCTTTATCCCGGGTTTGCAGGGATTTCAGAAACTGCTGATCCAGATTTTCATCAATAGTGAAATGACTCATACCACCGGAGCCAAAAACAGCAACCTTCAGGTCGCTATTCCATTCCCTGATACATTCACCGACAAGCTGGCCCATCTCAAAACAGCGCCTGGACGTGGGCTGATTCGGTGGAAAAAAAGTATTGCTGATGATGGGCAAAATGGGCACAGCAGCATCTTCCATGACCCTGCGAATCACCCAGCTGAAGGCATGAGGAGTGCCCACATGATGGTGACTATCACCCATGTCGGGCCATTCACTGGATGCGGCAAAATCAAAACCCTGTACCTGGCCTTTTTCAATTACCTTATGGGCCAGTTCCGGCAGTCCTGGCCAGATTACTTCCTGTTCGGGTCGGTATGCCCATTCACTTTCCTTGATCCCGATTGGCAGTTTTGCCGACTTTTCTTCCGGTAGAGGTTGTTGCCAGAAAGTATCACCATGATAAACGGTAAACATTGGTTGCAGACTTGGCATCACCAGCTCACGCTGATCATTGCCCATGATAACGGCGACATCCGGTTTTACCTGTTTCCAAATTTCAGCAAGTTTCGCGACACCAGCCTGACAGCGGGCATGGCGGCGGGTGCGCTCTTCCAGGGTAAATTGGGCGGCAAAGTTTTCGTCTTTACGTAAGTCTGTCAACTCTTCAAAGGAATACTGCTCGCCGCGGAACCAGTGTGGAATGCGTTTGTCATTGATGACACGAAGCATCCACTCTTCCGGCGTAGTATTAAGGATAGGACCATGGGTGGTCCACATGCCCAGGACTATTTCAGCCATTCAATTGATTCCATTTTCAAACGATTAAAACCCGTACAGTTATCGACGCATTCATGCCTTCATTCAGTAATGAAAAACATCAACAGCTTCATATATCAAGGTTGAATACTTTTTTGGCATTACCGGAAAATATTTTTTCCTTGTCCACATCACTTAACCAGTCAATGCTGTCAATCACGGGAACCGTTTTGTCATAGCATTCCCCAGTATCATCATTCAACGAGGATCCAACTCCAGGACATTCAGAGCCATAAAGTACTCTATCAACACCCACTACCTTGATCAGAAGCTCAAGGGCATCCTTGCTGTAGAGCACGGTATCAAAATACATATTACGCATGCGATCAACGAACAGGCCCTTGCTATCAGAACCCTGGGCACCGGAGCGCACTGAGCCGGCATTGAAACGGCCTATCTGGTAAGGCATGGCACCGCCACCATGGGAAACGACAATTTTCAATTCAGGAAAATCTTCAAATACGGTAGAGTTTACAAAGCCATAAACTGCCGTGGTTTCCTCATTAACGAAATACAGGCTGTAAGGTTCGCGCTGCGGGTTATGTGAACCGGCGGTATGAATATGTAATGGCACATCAAATTCACAGGCCTTTTCATACAAGGGATACCAGTAACGATCACCCATTGGAGGGGCCTTGTTACCATCATTTTCATAGGGATCGGGATTTAACAGAAAACCCTTGAAACCATATTCCTTGACGCAGTGTTCCATTTCCTCAAACACCACGTCGACCGGTTCTCCCCCCTGCTGTGGCAAACCACCAACACCAAAAAATTTGTCCGGCATCAGGCGCACACTGTCGGCAATAATTTTGTTTACTTCATGGATATACCATTCCACCAGATAACCAGGCTTTTCGGAATGCATGGTCTGGAATGGGCGCGGCGAAATCAGCTGCATATCAAGGCCGTTGTTGGTCATATGCTCCAGATGACCACAAGGTGCCATCTCTTTCTTATTCCAGGCCGCCATTAGCTGCTCATCGGTATACCTGACAGCACCACGGCCATGGGAGCCACGATGACTAACCAGCCCCGCTTTATAAATCGCTAACTGTGGTGGTGATGAAACATGTGCATGACAATCTATAATCAATGGTTTTCCCCTTTCTTTTGTCTTTTGTCTTTTGTCTTTTGTCTTTTGTCTTTTGTCTTTTGTTTTTTAAAACTTCAAATCCCTGCGCTACCAGAGCAAGAGGCCACTAATGAATATCAGGGCAAGCGCCACTGCAGGTAAACGTCGGATGGCGGCCTGCAGCCTTATCCGACCTACAAGGTTTGTCTCTTGCCTCTTGTCTCTTGCCTCTTGTCTCTTGTCTCTTGTATCTATTTTTCCGGTGTCTGCAAGCTATGATATTTCATCTCTGCTCGCGCTTCGGTAATAGTTTTTCCCAGCTCCAGGTATTTTCTAATCTGATTCTCTGCAGCGTCGATTTGTTCAGCAGTCTCCAGCACTTCATCTTCCCGCGATGCCGGAATACATACCACACCATCGGCATCACCCCTGATCAGATCACCCGGCAGCACACGGGCATCGCCAATGTTCACCGGTACCTGTTCGCCATCTACCTGAACCCGATCCTTGCCTGTGCGCATGGAATAGGAGCGACTATAAATGGGATAACCCAGTTTCAGGCACAAATGTACATCACGGCAGGCTCCATCTATGACCGTTCCCGCCAGGCCTTTCTTGTCAGCCAGGTAGGTCAGAATATCACCCCAGACAGTGGCATCCTCGCGACCGCCGTTATCAATAACGACAACAGTCCCCTCATCCAGCTTGTCGATAAAGTCACCCACAGTACCTGGATTATTGGCATCCAGCGGACCGTAAAGAACCGTATAGGCGCGGCCGGCGAGCCGAAAATTATGATCTCTTGGCTTGATCCCAAGACACTGACCACTAATGCGTAATTTGTCCAGCGCGTCACTGAGAGTGGCTGTATCCAGTTTCGCTGCGCGCTCAATATTCCTGTCACTCATAATTAAACTCTTGATGTTTATGCTGCTTATTTGTTTTCCAGCATGTTTTCGTAATTGGTGCCCATCACTTCCGAAACCGGTTTGCCCGCTAATACATCGGCTGTCATCAGACGTTCTTTTTCCGCTATTTTTTCGGCAATACCGATCACTTCCTCGACTCGTGCCGCAGGGATGAAAACAATGCCGCTGGCATCGGCGATAACGTAATCTCCTGCAGCAACCCTTGCCTCGCCAACCTGTATCGGTTCGCCAAAGGATTGTTCATAGACCCTGCCACGGGCAGTATGCGGTGTTGTAAAGCGGGAGAACACCGGAAAACCGATTTCCTCATATTCATCGATATCCCTTGCCGGTCCTTCCATGATAACGCCGCGCACCCCTTTGACCTTTGCTGCATTGGCAAGAACGCCACCCCAGCCTGCACAGTCTTTTCCGGTGCGCTGTTCGACAACGATAATAGTGTGATTATCTGCTGACTCGATTGCCGCTGTGCCCAGATGACGTTTGGAGCCGCCTGCAGGGGGCTGGTCATGCAGTTTGACGGTTTGCACCACACCGGCGATTCGCTGCCGGGTTGAGCGCCGGGGAATACCGGACTCGGCACCGGACATTTGCAGGGAGTCCAGGGCGTCAGAAACCGCACAGGCATCCAGTTTTTCAAGGCGCGCAACGAGGGTTTTACGGTCACTCATACTTACTCCAATTCAACACCGGGCGAAGGCCAAGGATAATACCGAAAAACCCTGGCCTGAGTCACTTCATGAGAAAAATGAAAAAAGGGGACGGATTTATTTAATTTCTGACTTTAAGGATACTTAAAGAATTTAAGGTATTAAATAAATCCGTCCCCTTTTTACCTTTTTATTCCTGCAGGAATTTTACGATCAATCCGGCAACGCAAGTGCCACAATTTCGGACTTGCCACCGCCACTAACCGTCAACACGATATATTGTTTGCCATTGAGCAGATAGGTCATCGGCATTCCTGTTTGGGAAGCTGGCAAATCTATTTCAGCCAGTATTTCACCACTAGCCTTGTCATGGGCACGCAACAAGGCTTTGCCGCCAGGACCTTCACCGCTAATCAACAGGGTTTTTGTCAGCAGAATCCCCACCAGGCTGGGGGAACCAGTCCGCGGTAGCTCCACGCCCTGCAAGGCCGGATGGTTAAGGACTGCTTCCGGCGTATCAGTATTGGCAATCCACCACAATTCATCTCCCGATTGCATATCGATAGCAGTAATACGCCCCCAGGGCGGCTTGATCAGTGGTAAACCATCAATAGTGTTTTCGTTGGGACCGGCAATCCAGGCCACAGAGGAGGCATCTCCCCCAGGTTCCAGGCTAGCGGCCCAGGCCATATCCCTTGAAGGGGCATAGACTATGCCGGTCTCGGGATCAAAGGCACCACCCTGCCAGTTGGAACCGCCAATGGGGCTGGGTAATATCATGCTGCCGCGGGTACCCGAGGGATCATCCACTCTGGAGGCGGGGGTAAAAATTTCGCCATAACGATAGTTCGCCAGATGCGCTTCGGCTTTTGCTTTCAGCGCCGGGGTGAAATCAATCAATTCATCCACACTCATGCCATGGCGGGCATAGGGTAGCGGCTTGGTGGGAAAAGGCTGCGTCAAGGAAGTGACTTCGCCTGGCACATCGGATTGAGGCACCGGCCTTTCTACAATATCCCACACCGGCTCTCCTGTGGCACGATCAAACACATAAGCCATGCCCTGCTTGGTTAGCTGGACCACCAGCTTACGTCCATCAGGCATGTCTGCCAGAATCGGTGAGGTTGGAATATCCCAGTCCCAGATATCATGGTGAATGAGCTGAAAATACCAGCGCATTTCTCCTGTCCTATAATCCACTGCAACCAGGGAGTTACCAAACAGGTTATCCCCTGGCCGGTCTGCGCCATAGAGATCACCGGTCGGTGTTTCCACTGGCAAATACACCAGGCCCAATTCCGGGTCTGCCGACATATGGGTCCAGACCCCGGTGTTGCCGGTGTATTCGGCGGAATTACCCAGCCAGGTCTCAGCACCGAATTCATCCGGCTCGGGAATGGTATGAAAAGTCCATAATAGTTCACCGGTATTGGCGTCATAGCCGCGGACATCGCCTTTCACATTGGCGGCGCTGACAGGACGGACCGATACCAGGTGAGAAGCCCCTACTACCACTACATCATCTACCACCAGTGGCGGAAAACTTAAGCCTATATCAAGATCTGGCCGCCCCGGCCCCAGACGCAAACCCTGCTGCAAATCCACCCAGCCACCGGCACCAAATTCTTCCACCGGCAAACCGGTACGGGCATTTAATGCCACAAGATAATAACCAGGTGTCACAGTAAAGATAATTTCACGGATGCCATCACTCCAGTAGGACAGGCTTTTACCGGAACCCTTGCGTGGCGCCAGGGTAAAACGTTCCCCTTCCTGCGGTCTCCAGATCCAGAGTAACTGACCCGTGGCAGCATCCATCGCCACAACATTGCGCGTCACACCCGCGGTGGCATAGAGAATGCCGTTAACCATCAGGGGAGAGGTGACGCTGCTGCCTTCAGGAACCGGTCCGATATTCGCCGTATCCCAGCGCCAGGCGATTTCCAGATTAGAAAAATTGTCAGCATTTATCTGGTCTAACGGGGAGTAGCGATTGGAGCCCGGATCGCCGTTAAAATCAGCCCAGGCCACTTCCGGTGTCTGCGCCGAATCTGCCTGGGAAGGATTAATCACCAGGGAAGAAAAACTTTCCAGCGCAAGACTTGCGCCGGTTTCCATGCCACCGATGGTGAGTACAAAGGCGGTCACATCAAGATACTGTTGCCGGGTAAGTGTTCCCGCCCCTTCTCCAGGCATGGTGGTACTGATACGTTGCAGCAATTCACTGGCCGAATGGCCGAGCCAGTCATTATTCAGCCGTATCTGAATTTCCAGAGGAATATGACAGCGGGTACAAAATTCCGCAAAGACGGCATGCCCCCGTTGTGGGTCGGCGGTCTGAGCCAGCACGCACTGACTCAGGAGAATCAAACAAAAGAGTTTTATTATTTTCATTATGAACTACTCTTTTAAGAAACAAAAAAAGCTAAGATAAAGGAAAAAGGTGACAATCTGCGCTGCAGATTGGAATCCGGCTTTAGACCTCTTTATCCTTTTTCCTTTATCTTTTATCCGCCTTTCTATTTAACCGTCACGGGCTGGGCATCATGAATTTTTTTGAACCACTCGGCGGGGCCGGTCTGGTGTACTGAAGTGCCATTCACATCCACTGCCACCGTCACCGGCATATCCTCGACCACAAACTCATGGATAGCTTCCATACCAAGATCTTCAAAGGCAACAATACGGGATTTGCGAATAGCCTTGGAGACAAGATAGGCCGCGCCTCCCACTGCCATCAGGTAAACCGCTTTGTGTTTCTTGATGGAATCTATGGCTACCTGCCCTCTTTCTGCCTTGCCAATCATGCCCATCAGTCCGGTCTGCTCCAGCAACTGATCAGTAAATTTATCCATACGCGTGGCTGTAGTAGGGCCAGCCGGTCCCACCACTTCCTCGCGCACCGGATCTACCGGGCCAACGTAGTAAATAAACCTGTCTTTAAGATTCACGCCTTCAGGAAGTCCTTCGCCACTATCAAGCAAACCAAGGAGGCGTTTATGGGCCGCATCACGCCCGGTCAGCATGGTGCCGGATAACAGCAATGTCTCACCGGGCTGCCATTGGGCAATGTCTTCTCTGGTCACTGTGTCCAGATTAATCCGGCGCGCCGTGGGACCGGCATCCCAGGTTATCTGTGGCCAATCACTCAATTTTGGCGGGGTAAATTCGGCTGGCCCACTGCCATCCAGTTCAAAATGGACATGACGGGTGGCGGCACAATTGGGAATGATGGCCACTGGCAGGGACGCTGCATGAGTAGGATAGTCTTTGATCTTTACATCCAGTACTGTGGTCAGGCCGCCAAGCCCCTGGGCACCAATACCAAGGTCGTTTACCTTCTCCATCAGTTCCAGACGTAACTCCTCTACCCTGTTTTTTGGCCCACGCAGTCGCAGCTCATCGATATCAACCGGATCCATCAGGGATTCCTTGGCCAGCACTGCGGCTTTTTCAGCGGTACCCCCAATACCAATTCCCAGCATACCGGGAGGACACCAGCCGGCGCCCATGGTCGGAACAGTTTTCAGTACCCATTCAACGATATCATCGCTGGGGTTGAGCATGGCCAGCTTGGCCTTGTTTTCCGAGCCACCACCCTTGGCAGCAACCTGCACATCCAGAGTATATCCGGGCACTATGGAGGTGTGAATTACAGCAGGGGTGTTGTCACCGGTATTCTTTCTGGCACCGGCGGGATCGCTGAGAATCGAGGCACGCAGCACATTGTCGGGATGAGTATAGGCGCGCCTTACGCCTTCATTAATCATATCGTCCAGGCTCAACTCACCCTGCCACTGGATATTCATGCCAACTTTGACAAAAACAGTGACGATGCCGGTATCCTGACAAATCGGGCGCTTACCTTCAGCGCACATGCGCGAATTAATAAGAATCTGGGCCATGGCATCTTTTGCGGCCTGTGATTCTTCTCTCTCGTAGGCACGATGAACAGCCTGAATAAAATCCAGTGGATGGTAGTAAGATATAAATTGCAAGGCATCGGCAACACTTTGAATGACATCTTCCTGGCGAATAATCGACATATAACCTTCTCCTGAACTTACTACCTGGTCTGTGAATAAATGCGTTGCCCGCCCCCTGGTCAGTGTCTTTATATAACACAAGGCATAATGCAGGCTTTTGCTCATCCGGCTTGCAAGAAATTACCCTGGCTTATGGTCTTTATGCGGTAACTTCTGATTTGCGCTAGAATAAGGCGCAAATTTTAACACGCTTTAGCGGCTTCTTGCTGACTCCAGCTAACTGATAATAACCGGTGACACTCTGTTAACACTGATGAACAAAAACAACTTCCGAAAATTTTTTACTACCGCCTTTCTGTCACTGGGCTGTCTTGCAATGACGCTTATAACACCGAGCCTGATGGCTCAGCAAACGCCTGCAAATGATCCGTTTACCATTGTCTTTCTGGGAGACTCTCTCACCGAAGGCTATGGCCTTGAAGAAGCTGAATCCTTTCCCAGTCTGGTGGGGGAAAAGTTAAAGGCTGACAATCTGGACAATGTCAGTATTATCAATGCCGGCATCAGTGGCTCCACCTCTGCCAGCGGCCTGGGCCGATTACAGTGGTATATTCGCTCACAGCCCGACCTGATGATCCTGGCCCTGGGGGCCAACGATGGTCTGCGCGGCCTGAGCGTCGAGGAAATGAAATCCAACCTGTCTAAAACCATTGATTACGCCATCGCCAATGATGTCAAGGTAATTCTTACCGGTATGCAGATCCCGCCCAATTATGGACCGGAATATACTGAAGCCTTTGCCAATGTTTTTCCCGAACTGGCCAAACAGTATGACATCCCCCTGTTGCCTTTTTTACTAAAGGATGTCGCCGCGATACCCGAGCTCAATCAGGCCGATGGCATTCATCCCAATGCGGAAGGGACTCGCATTGTCGCCGAGACGGTCTATCAATTTCTATTGTCTTATTTGCCCTGACAATTTAGTCCGGTAATTTACTCCTGTAACCAATTCTTATGAGTACCTGTTATAACTACCCGGGGCCTTTTTCCTGATCTACTCTGGTACTGCACTCGTATTTATTCTTTTAAAGCACTGTCAGGAAGACCTATCCGCAATCCAGTAAACAACCCTGACATGACGTCCCTTCATGCTGTCGAGTGAGACCGGGCTTCATTGCTATAACCTGGTGACTGCTTTATTCTCACAGACTTTTCGACGGCCTATCGAGCGACTTGTAATTACCTATGATTCTTGAAATTAAAGATCTGAATAAATCATTTCAAACGGCGACTAATCTAAAGCCGATCGAAGTGTTGAAAAACCTTAACCTGGAAATGGAAGCCGGTGAAACACTGGCTATTCTGGGCCAGTCCGGTAGTGGAAAGTCTACCTTGTTGACCTTGCTGGCTGGTCTCGACAGTCCCAGCTCAGGATCTATCGTGCTCAATGAGCAGGATATGCATGAGCTGGACGAAGAGGCCCTGTCCAAGTTTCGCGCCAAAAATATTGGCATTATCTTCCAGCAATTTCACCTGATGTCACATCTTACCGCACTGGAAAATGTCAGCCTGCCGCTGGATTTATTCAAGGATGGGGACGCCGGCGAAAAAGCCCGCGAGGCGCTTGAGCATGTGGGTCTTGGTAAACGTCTTGACCATTTTCCGCACCAGCTTTCCGGTGGCGAATGTCAGCGAGTCGCCATTGCTCGCGCCATGGTGGTCAGGCCCAGTATTTTACTGGCCGATGAACCTACCGGAAATCTCGACAGCACTACCGGCGAGCATGTCAGCAACATGATTTTTGACCTGGTTGAAAAACACAATATGACCTTGCTCTTCGTCACCCATAATGAAGAACTGGCAATGCGCTGCGCCAGACAACAACGTCTTCAGGATGGCAGGTTTATTTAATCCCTTGTGCCCAACAATATTTTTTAGAAAATGCGTTTGAAAAATACGTTTATAAAAAGAAACGAGAACTAAGCAATGCTCTGGCTACAGCTGGCAATCAAGGAAATCACCAATAACTTCAAGTTCAGCCTGTTCTTTATTTTGAACCTGGGTATTGGATTGATTGGTTTTATAGCACTTGATTCTTTCAAGAGTTCCATTGACGAGCATCTGGAAAACAACTCCAAATCCATTCTTACTGCCGATGTACAGATCTCCTCGCGCTTCCCTCTGACAGCACAGGAATATGAGTTATCAGAAAACCTTCTTGATACCACTATCGAATCCACTTCAGATCAGATTTCCTTTCTTTCCATGATCGCCGGTCCCGAAAACTCGCGCATGAGTACGCTTATCGGTATCGATGATAATTATCCCCAGTATGGTGACATTATCCTGCAGGAGTCAGGATCGGTTGCCCGGAGTAATGCCAGGGCTGAGCTGATTAACAGCGATTCAGTCTGGGTGGCCCGGGATCTGATGGTGATCCTTGATCTGGAGATCGGTGATCGCCTGAAAATTGGCGACAGCGAATACACCATTGCCGATGTGATTATGGAGGATCCCAGCAGCACCATTTCTGTTATGTCGAATTTTCCGGCTATCTATATGGGATTGCAGCAAATCGAGAATACCGGACTGATTCAGCTCGGCAGTCGCATTACCTATTCACGCTTTTACAAATTACCCACCAGCTATGAATACGACTACCGCGAACTGGAAGAGCAGTTCCGGGACATGGAACAGGAAGTTTACCGTGACACCCGACGCCTGAGCATGACCACGCACCAGGAAGAAAGCGAAGACCTGGGTGAAGTATTGGGTTATATGAATGATTACCTTGGACTGATCGCGCTGATCGCACTGTTTCTTGCAGGCGTAGGTGCGGCCTATTTGTTCCGGGCGTTTTTTACTTCGCGCTTCAAGGACATGGCAATCCTCATGTGTCTTGGCGGCACGCCCAGGGAAGCCTATAAAATGACCCTGGTGCAAATTGTTATTCTTGGCTCCATTAGCGCGCTGATTGCCAGCATGATCGCCTTTCTTGCCCTGCCTTTGCTGCCATTATTGTTTGACGGTTTTTTGCCGCGCGGCTTCAGCAACTCCATGGAATTGAATTCATTGGTGCTGGCACTGTTTATGGGCACCGTCGGCAGCATCATCTGCTGCCTGCCTATCCTCTCAAAGATTTATGACCTGAATCCCATTGGCCTGTTCCATGAAAATGTTCAACCCTCTTCCTCCGCACCCCACTGGAAAAGGCATGTGGCCAGTTATTCCCCGATCCTTATCACTTTCTGGTTTCTCGCCATGTGGCAGGCCAATAGTGTTTTTGTTGGCACGGTGTTTGTCGCGGGTTTCCTTGCTGCCATCTTTATTCTCGGCGGCATTGCCTGGGCAATACTTTATGGCTGTACCCGATTCACTGCCGGTAACAGTATTACTCGCAAGATTGCCCTGCGCAATCTGAGCCGAAATCGCTTGGGGGCAGTATCCTGTTTTCTGGCTATCGGCCTGGGCTCCCTGCTGATCAATCTGATTCCGCAAATTCAGAAAGGTCTTCAGGATTACATCGCGCAACCCTCTGACTATTCTGTGCCGGATTTCTTTATGTTTGATATTCAGCCGGACCAGCTGGATCTGCTGCAGGATACTATCGCCGAACGCAGCTATACCCTGTCGTTTCTCTCGCCCATGATCAGAGCACGCCTGGAATCAGTGAATGGGCAGGTTATTGATGACCCTGAAGAAACCCCTGATGAACAATTAATGCGCCGGCGCATGATGAACCTGACCTACCAGGATGTATTGAAGGATTCTGAAAATATCGTCGCCGGTGAACCCTGGGAAGGCACCTGGGACTTTAATTCTGACGAATTGCCCGGCATTTCCCTGGAGGAAAATTTTGCTGAACGCATGGGTCTTGGTATTGGCGATACCATGAGCTTTGACGTGCAGAGTGTTCCTATTGAAGGTCGCATCATCAATACGCGTTCGGTAATCTGGAATTCATTCCAGCCCAACTTTTTTGTTTCGTTCCAGCCTGGCGTACTGGATCCGGCACCGAAAACCTTTGTCGCCGCTATCTCTGGCGTGCAGGAAACAGATCGTATTGCCTTGCAAAACAGTATCGTCAATACCCTGCCAAATATCAGCGTAATAAATGTTCAGCAAATCGTAGCGCGTATTCTGGATATTACCGATCAGATCAGCTGGGCAATCCGGGTCATGGCCTATTTATCAATTTTTGCCGGGCTGGTGGTGCTGTTTTCCATTGCCCGCTATGAAGTGAAATCCCGTTTCTGGGAAATCAATCTGCTGAAAATTCTGGGGGCCAATTTCTCGGATGTGAAACAAATCGTGGAAATCGAGTTTGGCATCCTGGGCTTCTTTGCCGCCCTCTCGGGCGTCTCCCTGAGTCTGGCCATGTCCTATGGCATTTCCTGGTTTATTTTTGACGGCCTCTGGAGTTTCTCTCCTGGCATCACCGCTTTCACCATTGTCGCCATCTGTGCGCTCAGCATATTAACGGCGCTCATTGCCACCTTGTCAGTGCTGCGACAAAAACCGCTGGAACTGTTGCGGACCACATGATTTTCACCGGGCACATCATGCCCGGTGAATGAACAGCATTCTCAATCCGGTAACAATACCTCGGTAATATAACTTCCCAGGTCCTTCAGCTGTTTTGATTCCAGTGCATTGCCAAAGGCCGGCATATTGTTACGACCGTAAACCACGACACTGAGCATTTCACCAAGACTGAGACCACCGGTGAGCGGTGCACCCCCGCCTTCGCCACCACGACCGGTTTCGCCATGACAGGGCAGGCAAATCTGTTTATACAGAGTCTCACCGGCGCCAGTATCAGCATCCCCCCCGGGCAGGGTAGCCAACAATTCCTGTGGCGATTGCCTGCCTTCTGCTGACGCCTGTTCGGGAACAAACTCCCCCATGGTGCCTTCCAGTGAAAACAG
>JAURCS010000027.1 GCA_030828385.1 Gammaproteobacteria bacterium | reverse complement strand
TTGATGTGCCTGATTTTGATAACAGTGCCATGGATGGGTATGCCATTAATACCGCTGATCTGGATAAGGCGGGTGTCACTATTCCGGTTTCCCAGACTATTGCTGCCGGCCATGTTGGTGAATCTCTGGCGTCGAGTACTGCGGCTCGAATTTTTACCGGGGGCAAGATTCCGCAAGGAGCTGATGCGGTCGTCATTCAGGAAAACACGCGCGCGGAAAATGGCCGGGTGTCCATCATGGAAATGCCTGGCAAAGGGGACAATATCCGTTTGCGCGGCCATGACATAGAAAAGGGTAGCGAAGTATTAACCCGGGGTCATCAGCTACGCGCGCAGGATCTTGGCATGCTTGCTTCACTGGGTATTGCAAGCGTATCGGTAAAACGTCCATTGCGGGTGGCGATTATCAATACCGGTGATGAAGTGATTGCTCCGGGGCAGCCGTTGGGGCCTGGCCAGATTTATGATTCCAACAGTTTTACCCTTGAAGGTCTGCTTAAAGGGATGGGCATGGAGGTTATCAAAAAGGGCATTGTCGAAGATTCCCTGGCCAGTACCGAGGCAGCTTTAACGTCAGCGGCTGGCGATGCCGATTGTATTATTTCCACCGGCGGTGTTTCAGTGGGGGATGAGGATCATGTCAGGCAGGCAGTGGAGAATCTGGGAGAGCTGGGATTGTGGAAACTTGCCATAAAACCGGGCAAACCTTTTTCCTATGGCAAGGTGACAGGGGTTCCATTTTTTGGTTTGCCGGGAAACCCGGTAGCGGTTTTCGTCACTTTTGTCATGTTGGTCAGGCCCTACCTGCTTAAGATACAGGGGTGCCAAACCCTGTTAGCACCATCGCTGCAGATTAAATCAGGCTTTACGCTGGCATCAGCCAATAGTCGCCTGGAGTTCATGCGGGTCAGACTGCAAACCAATGCCAACGGTGAGCAGGTGTTGGAGGCCTTTGGTAATCAGGGCTCCAGTATCATGACATCCCTGTCCTGGGCGGATGGCCTGGCAGAAATTCCCCTCGGCGAAATAGTTACTGCGGGTCAATACCTGAAATTTATTCCCTTTACCGGCCTTCTTTAGTTAATGAGATGTTGAATAAATTACGTAAAGTAAGGTTTTTTCCATTGCTGTTGCTGATCATGCTGGCATCGTGCACCAGCAATGATAGCGCTACCATTATTTATTCAGGCAGTGATGAGGGGGCGGATGCCACCGGCAGTGATGCCGGGGAAACCGGGTCGCTGGAAGAAACCCTCGGTAATATCAGTGATCCCTTTGTGCGTCAGCGTATTCTTGCGGACATGCTTTATGAAGCGCGTCTGGCTTACGAGGATAATCGACTGTTGTCGCCTGCCGGCAATAATGCCTATGAAGGCTTCAGGGCTATTCTCGATTTTGAGCCTGACAACGAAGTCGCCTTGCAGGGGATTCGTGATATTGTGGTGCGCTATACCGAGCTCGCAGATGCGGCAACCAGGCTCGGTCAGTATGACAGTGCGGAAAGTTATCTTAATCGTGCTGCAGGAATAGGCGTAAACTCGGGTGTTATAACAGATGCACGCCAGCGCCTGGAACAGGCCAGAGAAACCCGGATGGAAATCTTCGTTCTCGATCCGGAAGCCCTGAGCAGTCGCAGTCTGGAAATAATGGTTGAGCTTGGTGATATAGGCCAGCATATACGTAATATTGAAGCGGTATTTTTAATCAATGCGCGCACCGATGAAGAGGGTCGCTGGATCTATAAAATCATGCGTGAAGCTGTCGGCGGATCCCGTTTGCGAGGCAACATTGGTATTGCCAGTGAGCCGAGCATTCAGGTATTAATTCCCCAGTGATCTGGTAGGCCCGATGACATGAGGCGTAATACACCATAGAACAGATAAATCAGGTGACTGAATCAATGCAAAAACCATGGATAATTTTTTTACTACTGCTGGTGCCACTGCTCACCAGCAATATTGCCATAGCCGCTGCCAGCTCGGGGCTTCAGGTCAGAAATGCCTACGTGCGTGGTCTCCCTCCAGGCGTCGCCAATACTGCCGCCTATATGACGCTGGTAAATAATTCTGATGCCGACATAGTGCTCATTGGCGCTGAGACCACAGCAGCAAAATCGGCCTCTCTTCATGCAACGCTAAAACGTGGAGGAGGTATGACAATGGAGCATGTTATGTCTGCCACTATTCCGGCCAAGGGGAGTCTGGAGTTAAAGACAGGGGGATTGCATCTCATGCTGATGGGACTTAAACGCCCCCTGGGTAGTGGTGATACGGTTCGCCTGATCTTGAAGTTCGAAGGCGGGTTTGTACAAACAATGGATGTGCCCGTTGTCAGTGTGCTGGACGAATAAAATTATTCAGCTCGCCCGGGGTAGTACCCGAGAGTGACACCTTTGTTAACCGGGTATTTGATGTTTACGTAGGTCATAACGCTATAAGAAATAAAAAATCCCAGCACCGCTCCCCAATACCCGCGGATAATAAATTCCTGAATACACGCGGTAATCAAAAACGTTATTGAACCCCATAAGAACCCGCGCCGTTTCTCTAATTCGGCTATCTTGGCCATGCTCATGCTGAATAATAAGGTCAGCACTGCGTTAACTACCTGCTTTGTATTTCTCAGCCACAGTATACTGACATCTCTTGCACTGAGCTAAGGTCATTCGTAACATCAGTTAAAACAAAACAATGTTAGTCTTTAATGTTGATTTGATATTCAAAGGCGGGGGCAGTCATGCACACTGTATTAAAGTTTGAAGTTCTGACTACTAGTGTTTCATATTGGTCTCAATAATGAATGTTATAACACGGCTGTTTCCCTTGCTGGCTATAATGTCGGCTGTCATCGCTTATATTTTTCCGCAGTTTTTTTCGCCTCTGGCTGATCTCATTGTTCCGTTGCTGACCTTGATCATGTTTGCCATGGGCATGACCCTGACACTGGAAAATTTTAAACAGGTACTGATCAGGCCACAGGGCATTATGCTGGGGACGGGGCTGCAATTTGTATTGATGCCTTTCTTTGCTTTTACTCTGGTCCACGTTTTTCCTATTTCTGCAGAACTGGCTACGGGATTAATTCTGGTGGGCTGTTGCCCGGGCGGCACCGCGTCCAATGTGGTGTGTTTCCTAGCGAAAGGGAATCTGGCTTTGTCTATCTCCCTGACCATGGTATCCACACTTTTGTCTTTAGTGGCAACCCCTTTTCTTACCTGGCTGTATATCGGACAGGCCATTGAGGTGCCAATTACTGACATGATGCTGAGTATTCTGCAGATGGTGATTGTGCCGGTACTGGCAGGGCTGTTAATAAACACCTGGCTTGGTGCCAGACTTGGCAGGGTGAGTCCTCTGTTCCCGGCCATTTCGGTGCTGGCCATTGTTCTCATCATAGGTATTGTTGTCGCCTTGAACAGTAATAACCTGGTAACTATCAGCGGCCTGGTAATCGTGGCAGTAATACTGCACAACCTGTTTGGTATTGGCAGTACTTACGGTCTGTGTAAACTGTTGCGGCTTGATGAAAGTACCTGCCGTACTATAGCTATAGAAGTCGGTATGCAGAATTCCGGTCTCGGTGTTGCGCTGGCGACCCAGTTTTATAGTGCTGCGACTGCCTTGCCAGGAGCGATATTCAGTTTGTGGCATAACCTGTCCGGATCATTGTTGGCTGGATACTGGGGTAAGCAGGAAGTGCATGGAGAAAAAGCATGAATAAAGCCAGAGAGAAAAACAACACTGATAATATCCTGTCGGGAATTCCTGAAGCCCTGCCACAGGAACTGGAGCAGTTGTTGCTGGAAAATGAACATCTAAGCATCAGACGGATTCTTTCAAAAGGTCATAGTGCGCCGGCACAGGGCTGGTATGAACAACAGGACAATGAATGGGTGCTGGTACTGAAAGGGGAAGGGATTATTGAATTTACCGATCACAGCGAGCGTCATATGCAGGAAGGCGATTACTGTTATATTCCCGCATTAAAAAAGCATCGCGTGAAATGGACACCGGAGCAAGAGGTTACTATCTGGCTTGCTATTCATTTCCCTGGACAGAAACTGACGCAGAAAAAACAAGCGCGAGGACAATCATGAAAATCTGGATAGATGCCGACGCCTGTCCGGTAGTGATAAAGGAAATTTTGTTCAAGGCTGCCAGGCGTACCGGTTTTCAACTTACCCTGGTAGCAAACCAGGCCATGCCCACGCCGCCGGATAAAAATATTACTTCACTACAGGTTCCACAGGGATTTGATGTGGCAGATGATGAAATTGTGAAGCTGGTTGAGGCAGGTGACCTGGTCGTAACGGCAGATATTCCCCTGGCAGCCGAAGTGATTGAAAAGGGTGCTCTGGCCTTGAGTCCCAGAGGAGAATTGTTCACTGAAAACAATATAAAGCCGCGACTCAATATGCGTGATTTTCTCGACACCATGCGCAGTAGTGGCGTGAATACAGGGGGCCCGCCACCCCTGAATAAACAGGACCGGCAAGCCTTTGCCAATCATCTGGACAGAATGCTGGCCGCTCGCTTGGCAAATAAAAATACGGGCAATACAGCTTGAAACCAGACCTGGATCGGATAAGCGTAATGTAGTCCGATAGTGTGCCTGCATCCTCGCGAAAACAGGCAAAAAATAATTGCCCTTAAAGCGTAAAAATTTCTTGTGTGAAATCTCAACTGGCAGTATAAAGCGCGTCTGAAAACGACCCGAAACTCTGATTCCCAGAGACGGGTCGTTTTTGTTTATTTACCCTTAACTGGAGATTTAAAAGAATGCTTTATCCACAAACTTTTGGTAACAATCCTTTGTTCCCCCAAGCCTGTGATTTTGCAGTCGTTCCGAAAGATAACAATTCGGGATTTGGTGTTATAACTCATCGCCATTTTAAAGCAGGAGATTTGCTGGCAGTTGTCAGTGGTGAAATCGTTCCTGATATAAGACAGCATACCCTGCAGGTTTCCAGCAATAAACATATGTATGACCCCTACTTTACCGGTTATTTGCTTCATTCCTGCGAGCCTAATGTGTCTCTGGATATGAAAAAGAAAACCTTGACCGCTTTAACTGATATTCCTGCCGGTACTTACCTGTTTATGGATTATGCCGAAACAGAAGACACGCTGTTCAAGCAGTTCGGTTGCTGCTGTGGTAGCGCTTCCTGTCGTGGCTGGATTACCGGTCGGAAGGAAACTTCTCCTCATGTTGTTATGGAACAACATGACGTAGCAAGAACCCATTAATTCGCAAATGA
Source organism: Gammaproteobacteria bacterium (assembly GCA_030828385.1). Taxonomy (GTDB): domain Bacteria; phylum Pseudomonadota; class Gammaproteobacteria; order Pseudomonadales; family Pseudohongiellaceae; genus Eutrophocola. The sequence continues at coordinate 22,346 of JAURCS010000027.1, read as the reverse complement.
GTAATGTTAAAACCATGAGCTGGTGGCAAAGGGAAGACCTTTGCTACCAGGATGGCGTACTGTTTTTTGCCGGTCAGTCTGTGGCTGACCTGGTCCGAGAAGTGGGCACGCCGGGTTTTGTCTATTCCATTGAACGGGTTCTGCAAAATCTTGATCGCCTGCATAACGCCCTGGATGCTGCCGGTCTGAATGGACGGCATAGTGTTCTCTATGCCATGAAAGCCAATCGCTTTGCGCCGCTACTGGCAGCTCTGAAGCAGTCGGATAAATGCGGCATTGATGCCTGCTCTCCCCGCGAAGTCGAACATGCCATCAGCTGTGGTTTCAATCCCCATGAGATTTCCTTTACCGCGGGCAGCCTTTCACGTCGTGATTATCGCTTGCTGTCACGCTATGAAGGCCTGTTTTTTGATGCCGATTCCATTCATGGCATCCGTCAATGGGGAGAAATGTTTTCCGGGTCGGAAATAGGTATTCGTGTTAACCCCGGCATGGGTATCAGCCGTGATGGTAATGATCGGCTTCAGTATGCCGGCGATGTCACTACCAAGTTTGGTATTTACAAGGAGCAGTTTCATGAAGCTCTGGCCGCTGCCAACGAATATGGTCTGGATGTCACCAAAATCCACTTTCACACCGGTTGCGGCTTTCTTACCCCCCAGTTACCCGTCTGGGAAAGTATCATGGAAGAATGTCAGTGGTTCATTGAGCAATGTGATTCGGTTACCAGGGTCAATGTAGGTGGAGGTCTTGGGGTTCCTCATGTGGAGAGCGATCAGCCACTGGATCTTGAACTTTGGGCCCAGGCGCTAGCGCGCCAGTTCGGTGACAAGGGCTTGCATGTGGAAGTAGAGCCAGGGGATTACCTGGTAAAAGACGCAGGCCTGTTATTACTGGAAAAAACTTACCTGGAGCGTAAACGCGATGTTATGTTTCTGGGCGTTGATGCCGGCTTTAATATTGCGCCGGAACCGGCCAATTACAATCTGCCGTTTCAGCCGGTACCTGTATTCTACCAGGATGAGCCGCTGCAGACTTATCACGTGGTGGGGAATATCAATGAAGCACTGGATGTCTGGTATGAAAATGCCCAGCTGCCGGATATGGACGAAGAGGATTTCCTGGTGCTGATTAATGCAGGAGCCTATTCTTCCTCCATGGCATCCAATCATTGTATGCGTGGTGAGTTTAAGGAAAGACTGCTGGGCTAGGCAATCCAAAACCAGGGCCGGATTGATTTGTAGGTCGGATAAGCGCAGCGCCATCCGACATTAAAAAATGCCATAAGGTTCCTAAAAAACCTTCAGGCCGTCTCCACGCTCCAGATCGGTTTGTCGTCATTGCCGGCTTTCTCCCCCATGCCAATCAAATATCGCTCCATGACGTAGCACAGACAATCCTGTCGAATAATATGTTCCTCCAGTGTGAGCATCGCCGGCATCAGGGTTTTCAGATTGACCAGCTTATGGTTGTTAATCTTGAATAACTGATGAGTGATATCTTCACCTTCCTCATTTAAGACCACAATAGGGACAGCGACATCTTCCTTGATTGTTGCTATGGCGGTACCGGGAGGAATCTCCTCAAAGTTCAAGGTCTCTATGCCTTGAATAAACTGGATGTCGGCATCACTGCCATCAAAGCTGAAGCTTACCGTTTCGGGTATTTTTATCACCGCCAGGGTATGAAACAGATCGATATCCTGATCAGTAACTTCATCTTTTGGAATAGCTTCAAGATTTTAAACCTGGTCGACAAAGTGAGTGGCCAGCTGAATGCCAAACTCATCACCCACTTTGCCGCATTCCAGGGTCACAGCTGGGCATAAGTGGGAAAAGGCCTTGCTCTGGACGCCGCCGGGCTGCACAAAATAAATCATGGTTCTGGAAAACAGGCGTGAGAGATTTAGAAATTGTGGATCCAGTTTATTGACGCAACCGTAATGCGGATTGATACCTGTATTATTATGAATATCAATGGACGCAAACAGGGAAAGACGTGCCATCTCATGGAGTAATTCAGCAATGTCGTGGTGTATTTCGGATTCGTTGGCCAATTTTCCTTCCAGCCAGATACGATTGTAGTCAGGTTGATCTTGCAGACGTCGTAAGCCTTTACTGGCAGCCTTTACATTACCAATAAACAACAGAATGGCGCGGGGCAGTTCGCTTTCCTGATACTGTTTCAGTATGTTCTGCGCGACAACAAGACCAGTAGGCTCGTTGCCATGTAACAGTACTGACAGAAACAGGGGTTGTTTTCTTTTTCCTTCGAGAGATATCAGCGTACTGTCAGGAATAATCCTGTGTAAATCTTCGGCAGGGCAATTCAGAAAACCTTCGGGAAGTTTGTTCAGGCGTTTAATCATTTATTGTTTCGTTTATCTTTTCGTTGGTTCATAGAAGAGTCCATTCATGGACCGGTTGTTCAGTTTGCTGAAGCTCATAGTAGCGGTTCACCATAGCCTGCATATCATGCCCGTGTTTTGCTACCCAGGCCCGTTGCCAGGTGGCACCATTTTGCCGACTTTCGGCTCTGCCCTGAATAATGCCGAGCCAGTGTTTGATATTGCTGTCATTGATTCCGAGATCTGCCAGACCTTCAGTGGCCAACGGGATTAATTCCTCAATAATCAGATCGCGGACATTAAGCTTGCGTCTCTCAGTCCAGATGACAGAGGCATTGAGCCCGCAGCGGGCACATTCATAAAAGTTTTTTTGCGGCGTCAAAGGCAAGGCAGTCAGACACTGTTTCATGGTGCAGGCTCAGGCCATGGCTAAGGCCATAATAAAATGCTGCATTGGCAAAGCAGTCAGCAATGCTGAGGCCTGCCGGGACGACTCGATGCTCGATTCGAAGATGGGGTTTGTTGCTTTTATCAAAGTCGATCAGGGGCCGATTCCAGCGCCAGATTGTGCCATTGTGGAATTTCAGATGAGCCAGCTTCTCGGCAGGGGCATCATTTACCAGGGGTAGCAGAGCAGGATACTCAGCCAGGTTTTCCGCAAAACACTCCATCAGGGATTGCTGCAGGTAGCCATAACCAAAACATACCCGGCGCTTTCCCGGACCGCCAATTTCCACACTTTGTTCAAACAGGGGAATGCGGGTTTCGTCCCACAGGTCTTTACCGAACAGGTAGGGCGAGTTGGCGGAAATGGCCAGCATTGGCGCCGATGCTATCTGGGTTGCGTTAAAGATATTGACTGATTGCTCCAGCGGAATCTGAAAATGAATCTGAAATCAGGTGGTCGCCGCTTCCAGCATCACATCATTTTTAAGCGTATCCATTTCATCCTTGCTAGTGATATGTAAATGCAGTGGCTTGAAATCACGCATTTTCAGGATTTGATGATTCAGGTCTTTATAGCGTGACAGGGAGGACATATTGTCCATATTCAGATCGCTTTCACGCAGGTGGGGCAGGATGCCGATCATAAGGATTTTTTCATCACGGCTGCTGGCCGCCTCAGCACAATGACGCCAGCTCGTTACCAGGTCCCGGTACATCCGCTCCAGCGCGTCATCAGTCAGAATAGTGGCGACGCCATTAACCTCAAAATTAAAGGTGGTAAGCTCGGGCACCACATTTTTGTCATTGAGGCTGGCTAGAAAAGCGTCGTTATCCGGTGCCGCATGATTGGTATTGTCGAGCAGCCAGCCTTACAGCTCAAAACCCGCCTTGTAGCCCTGTTTGGTGAAAAGGGACTGGTCAAAGTAGCTTTTCAGCAGCCTGGTTTCTTCGGCTAACTGGTGCTTGAACTTTTCCAGTTCAGCATCGCTAAAGTCGCTGGATTCGATTTCCTGGCCCATATACCCTCTTAAAGTTAGCTATTTTCCAAATTGATCTGTGAACTCTAAAAAATCCTAAGAGCCCATAAGCATTAAAACACAGGATTGTTAAAGGAAAATACCCGGAAACACTGGAAAAGCGGCGGTAATCTTAGTAGGATTGCGGCCTTCGAAAATCCGGCTGCGTCCTGCCGCCGTATATTCGATTTCAGTTCAAATTACTGGGGTGTAGCCAAGCGGTAAGGCAACGGACTCTAGTTATGCGTGAAGTAAGACGAATCCCCATGGATTCGGAACCAGTTCCAGTTACTGGGGTGTAGCCAAGCGGTAAGGCAACGGACTCTGACTCCGTCATGCGTAGGTTCGAATCCTACCACCCCAGCCATTTTCCCTCTTATTCATTTCCATTAGGGACGCTTACACTGTTCTAATAAGCCTGTTGGCTCATCTGCTTTTTATTACTCTAGTTAATCAATGATGGATATCGAAAATGCTGGAAAACAAATCTGATCGTTGGGGTTTCCCTATGCGTCTCATGCATGGCATTGGCATGGGTCTGGTTTTAATTCTGATTATTCACGGCTGGTGGATGACAGAATTTGCTCCACGTGAGGCCCGCTTCGGGCAATATGCCTGGCATGCCTCATTTGGCTATGCCTTGTTGCTACTGACGGCCCTGCGCATTACCTGGCGTGGACTTTACAAAGCACCCGAGCCCCCTGCAGACTCGCTTAAGTGGGAACGTAACCTGGCAGCGCTGGGGCATATGGCCCTGTATGCGTTCATGCTTTCCTGTGCAATCCTGGGCTGGGCTCTGGCCGGCACCTTCAGTCAGCCGCTGGAGGCAAAATTGCTGGGTTTTATCCCGGTGCCGATGATTATGTCCGGCGATGAAATACATGGCTTACTGGAAGAGAAACATGCTTTTTTTGCCTGGACGCTGGCAGCGCTGGTGATTTTACATCTTTTGGCAACGGCATATCACCAGTTATATAAAAAAGATAAATTGCTGCAGCGTATGTTTTTTAAATAGAAGTTTTTTTAGTGGGGAGACTTTCTATAGCATATAAAAAAAGCAGGTTTACTTATGTTATGCAAAATAATCATGGTGCTTCATATAGCGAAACCAGAAAGTCATGTAGCTGCTTGTGATGTCTCTTTATTTTCTTAAGATCCTCTTATTTTCTTATGGCAAAAAGAGATAACTTTTCTTTAATTTCAATTTCTGTATAGAGTTGGTATCCCATCGACCAATCAGGAAAATTACGACTTGTAGATTCATTGTCTTCCAAAATTGCGAAATGAGTATTGCGTTTATCATTTTGAATATTCAGAAGTAGTTGCTTAATTTCCTTTTCCTCACCTTCGATATATTGCACGAATCGACCGAAAAAAAGATCAGGATCCCGGTTATATTGTGTTGGCTGTTATTTACTTGTGATTCCTGGAGTAAATCCAGAATATCACTCTCGGAGAAAGGACTGGTTGCTAGACTCGTATAGATAACCTGGCGAATTTAATTATCTTTTTCAGCATACTTTATTTTGATTACTGGACGAATTGAAGACTAACTGCGTGAGGACATATTGATATTTATCAACTTTTTATGTCTGGGTTTTGAGTTATATAGGGGGGGCAATTGTAGAATGTTGAGAAAATTTTTCTTCTTTATCCCTGTGTTTTTAAAATTATTTTATAGCGAAGAATGATAAACAGTTTTTACTATCTCTTAGTAAGGTGACTTATAAAGCGAGGTAAGATAATTATGCACTTGCTTATGCTGGTCTGCGATAGAGCCGAGGTCTTGCGCTGATTTGATATCAAAAAAAGGATGTTCTTCCTTAAGTTCTTTTTCTTCGTATCTGAGAAATCCCATTGACCAGTCGGGGAAGTTTCGTTCTTCTATTTGGCGATCTATTAACACTGTAACTTCTGTATTTCTTTCATCACACCTGATGTTGGAAATCAGTTTTTCTATATCTGCATCTTCACCTTCAATGCACTGAATAAATTGATTATTAAAAAAGACCAGCACTCCTGTAATATGATTTCTTTTATTGTTTATGCGTGATTTTCTTAACAAACCTATAAGGTTTTATCATCCAGGGGGCGGGTAGCAAGACTGCAATACATGAGCTGACGCAATTTCGAATCCTTTTCTTAAAATTCCTGAGTTTGCTGCACGCTTTGAAAAATAATCAATTTAATAAAATCAAAAATAGTTTATAAAAGTCTGGCTTGTCAGTTGATGCTGTATTTTTCTTTAACATTACCCCTATACTATGTACGCAATACAAATAAATTACTATATAAAAACTACTAATAAGAAAATTAATCAAGGGGATATATGTTGGTGATCGGAAACTTTCACAAAATACTTTTTTTCATTTTTGCAGGATTATTACCAATACTTGTTTTCTCCCAGATCGAGAATAACTGGACATCCATCTCCAATGAACGTCTGCATTCTCCCGAGCCGGGTGACTGGATGAGCTATCGGCGCAGCTATGATGTTACCGGCTTCAGTCCGCTGGATGATATTAATCGCCGTAACGTAGACGATCTGCGCATGGTCTGGAGCTATTCTATGCGTGATGGCAGTCGCTGGCTGGCGACACCCATTGTGGCCAATGGCCTAATATATATCGGAGAAGGCACTGGTCGCATCATTGCACTTGATGCCATCACCGGGGAGCTGGAGTGGAGTCATACCCGAACTTTTCCAGCCGATATAGCGTTGTCCGAGGCCAACCGCCGCTTTCGTGGTGTCTCCATTTATGGCGACTCGATCTACTGGGGTACCTCGGACAGTTACCTGGTGGCTCTGGATGCCCGTACCGGTGATCAGCGCTGGGAAGTCAGAACAGCCGATTATAGAAACGGTGAAGGCCATGCCCACCCGCCATTGATTGCCAATGGCAAAGTGTTTCTTGGTATGTCCGGCGGTGATTTTGCTGCCCGTGGCAGTCTCAAGGCGCTGGATGCGCAAAGCGGGGAGATACTCTGGACTTTCTATACCATTCCCGGCCCAGATGACCCGGGTGCAGAAAGCTGGGACTGGGATACCGAGTATCCACCCGCCGGTGCAGCTACCTGGAATACTCTCAGTTATGATCCGGAACTCAATCTTGTCTATGCGCCAACCGGACAGCCCGCACCCTGGACCACAACACCGGAAGGACATGGCGATGCGCTTTATGCCAACAGCGTCATCGCTATTGATGCGGATAGTGGGGAACTGCGCTGGCATTACCAGTTAGTACCCGAGGATAACTGGGACCGCGCCACCTATGAAAGCATGCTGGTGGATCTGGAGATTGATGGTCGCATGCGCAAAGCGCTGATCCAGCATGGCAAGATAGGTTGGGCGGTTGTACTGGATCGTGCCACTGGCGAATATCTCCATGCCTTTCGAACCGCTTACGACAATACCATTACTGGCTGGACAGAAAGCGGCAGGCCAATCTATAACCCGGATACGGTGCCGCAGGCTGAGGATGTGGATTCCGGAAAAGTGTTTCAGGTTTGCCCGCATCCCCATGGTGCCCGCAACCTGAATGCCCCCAGCTACAGCACTGAAACCGGCCTGTATTATCTGGGGGTCAACAACTCCTGCATGAATGCCATTGTCGTTAAGCCAGTCAGACATAGTCGCTTTGGCCTGACCGGGACCACTTATACGCCATCCCTGGCACCGGGTTATGACTTTGTGGGTGAGTTTGTTGCCTTCGATCCTGTGACAGGCACCCGCGAATGGGTTTGGCGACCAGAGAGCGGTGCCCCCATGACGGCATCGGCCTTGTCCACCGCTGGCGGTCTCGTTTTTGGCGGTACTGCAGACCGGCAATTCTTCGCCTTGAATGACGAGAACGGTCGGCTATTATGGCAAACAAGACTTAACGGGGATGTTTCCGGTGCACCTGTTTCCTACGAGATTGACGGTAAGCAGTATATCGCCATCACTGCCGGTGGGCTTGCGGCACAAACCGGCACCTTGGGTCGGCTGGTTGATGTTGATGTGACGCAGGGCTCCGGTGTGATCTGGGTATTTGCCTTGCCTGATCGCACACCATCCCAGGTGCCGCGACCGCAAAGAGCCAGTGTCCAGACCCAATCGGTAGCCGAAGGGGTTTTCAGTTCAGCACAGGTCAGCCGGGGAGAAACAGTATTCGCGCAGCATTGTATTCAATGCCACGCAGCAGAAAATTTTTCCGGACAAAGCCTGCAGGCAAAATGGGGCAGCTTTACCCTGGGGGATATCTACCGTGATATTTCCATCGCCATGCCGCCACAAAATCCCGGAGGCCTGACCCCGGAGGATTACGCCAGCATAGTGGCCTATCTACTTAGTGAATCGGGATACCTGCCAGGCGATTCAGATGTCCAATTACCGGGAGACAGATTTCAGTTACAGCGTTTTGTGATTGATGTACCTGGCCTGATCTACTGATCCCGATTTCCATTAGCGATCATCGAAGTTAGCGGTAAAACTCAAACCCCACGCCCCAGCTATTGGTGTATTTGAAGTAATTCACCAGGTCGCTGTTATAACCACTGCGGGCCCACAAGTAGAATGGCAGACCGGCAAAGTTGGTAGTGAGTTCTATCTGGGTGCTATTGTTCTGAAATGGCCTGGCATAGCCGGTTTGTTGAATCACTTCCACTTTATCAAAACAAAGCAGATCGTTGCATTCGGTGTTTCTCAAATTGTATTGCAGTGACAGAATCAGGCCGTTGTAATTGCTACGAGGTCTGTTTTCAAGTCCATCGCCTTCCCAGTCGTTGTACTCTTCCGGTTTGCCCTGGAATATACCATCGCCGAGATAATGGCGATATTCAACGTGTGTTTCAGTGAGTCCATCCAGATTAAACAGTAAAGGGGTATTCCATTGTTTATGCCAGTCGACGGACAGATAGTCCCAGCCACGACTGATGCCTTCGCGCGCTGAGAGAGCAGGCAGTCCGTCTACGCTTGCATTATCCAACGCCTGTTGAAAGGCCAGAGAGTTGCTTATGCGTTGACCATTGGATTCATGACCATAGCCAAAATCCCAGTAACTGGGATTGGTACGATCATGAACTCCATCGCGCCAGACGCGCATAAACAGTTCTGGATTGTAGCGTCGGGCAACCACAGGGGCCGAAGGGCGTGAGCCAATGTACTGGGAAAAACGGGTGGTAAAAGCCAGATATAGGCGCGGAATATTGCTCTCCTGATCTATATCAAACATTTTGGCCAGCTGGTCTACCACGGGAGTCAGCACCGGGTGTTTTACTGACAAAGTGGCATCCATATAGAACTCGCTGTCATCCTGGGAATCGGTCCGGCCCAGCAGTTTATTAGGCTCATGACTGGTGAGACCATCGATACCAAAGCCGAATAAAGGTTCATAGCCACTAGTGATCTGAGGCGCATAACTGTCAAAGCAGGACAGACGTGAGGCCGTATCCGAAATCGCCGGGCAGGTGGTATAGGCCACATTATAGTCGGCGGCGTTTACCTGAATTGAAAGGAACAGGATGAAAATAATAAAAATAGTTGAGGTTCTGGTCATACAGAAATACTCTTTCCAGGAAATTTCAGGGGCAGTGCTCGGCACTGAAAAGCTTGCTTGGTATTAGTCCGGGTCTTGCAGGCTGACGGACATAGTGATTGAGTCGTTTAGATCGAACTCCGCGTCTCGATATTTCGGTGGCCCAAAGCGCGGAACGACATTATTGGAAACAGCGACTTTTTCTTTCGGGATGCCAAGAAAACCGGTTTTCAACTCGCCATTGCTGTCTTCATCGTGGATTACGGAAAAGGCATACTTGCCAGCAGGCAGGTCCGTGATGACAAATCGGGCGCGACCTTCGCTATCAATTTTCATGGTTTGCGAAAGTACAGGGCTGTCCAGAAAGTTGTCTTTGGAATCGAACAGGTCAAATATCGCCTGGCCCGCATTGGCTTCGGCGCCGGAGACTTCCACGGTGAGGGTTAGTGGCTCCTGCGCAAAGGTGTAAGCGCTGACGCAGGTGAGTGCAAGCAGGGTTAGAAAATTAGTGGTTTTCATTTTGACGTTTCCGTATTTCATCCAGCTGCAAAGCTATCAGATTTTGCCATTATCGGTAATAGCCCTCATCAAGAATTCGCAAGAAATGACCGGTTTTGCCAGTTGCAAGAGTGCTGGCTACTTAGCAAAATAATATAGTCGCAGACAGTTACAGTCCGGTAATTTCCGGAATGGAAAATCGTACCACTTTCTTTTTGCTTCTTGATATTCCCCACATAATGCGTTCATCCGTAGAGCGCTCCCAGGCAATGCCCTGACCTTCAATCCAGGGGACATGGACTGTTGCCAGTCATTGTATTTGCGACCCTTGTTGCGGAATCTGCAAAACGTAGATTTCAGGATGATCATGCCCCGTAATATAAAGTAAGCCGTCTGCCCCCCAGGAACCGCCCGAATTACTCATAGGGGAAAAGCGTTCATAAAGGGCAGGGGGAAACAGCCAGCGTTGCAGAATAGTAAAATCCTGATCCATTTTGACCAACCCGGTGGCAGCTGTAGTGCCATAGGCTTGCTGCTGTCCTGGCACAATCACATCATAATTGGCAAACGTCCCCCACCAGTGCCCCTGATGAAAGTCCAGACATGTCAGCGAGCCCGCAATTGGCCAAAAGGATGAGATTCCACATGTTCGAGGGTTGTCGCATTCCAGCTTTCAACAGAACTTTGCATGGGAGAGCGAGGGTAGTTGGAGTGGGCGGCATAAAGCAGTCCGTCAAGCACCTTACCGCTATCCAGATGAATCAGTTGGCTGCTACCCGCTTTCGAATCAGCATTGAATTTCAGGATCGGCTCACCAGAGTTTTTATCATGCATGGAGATACGGGTATTACTGATGGTGAAAAAATGATCGTTATCAACGGCTATACCCTGTCTCGCATCATCAGAGTTGAATTGTTGTAACAATGTCGCTTGTACTTGAAGTGGTTGGGCCAAAACTGCGTCCGGGGCCATACCGAACCATATGCTGGAGAGAAAGGGCAGCCAGTAAAGATATAAAATTTTCATTATGTTGCCAGTAAAGCGTTAAAATAGCGTTTTGCTTTTAACAGGTCTTAATACTTTTCTATTACCATGTGCATTGCATGAGTAGTGCGTTCAGGATACAAGAAAGCGATGGCACAGGAAATGAAGCCGTTTAAAATTCTCTTTATCTGCACCCATAATCGTTGTCGCAGTATTCTTGCTGAAGCAGTGGCGAATCATTTTGGTGATGGCTTGATTGCAGGGTACAGTGCAGGCAGTGCGCCCGCGGGAGAGGTTCATCCCGTGACGCTCTCAACGCTGGCAAGGCACCAGATATCAACTGATGGGCTAAACAGTAAATCCTGGGATGAATTTGACGCTGTGGATGTCGATATGGTCATCACGGTTTGTGACAGTGCGGCGCAAGAAGCATGTCCGCTCTGGCTTGGCAGTGCAGAAAAAGTACATTGGGGATTGCCTGATCCCAGTGTTGGGGCCGTTGCAGGCAGTCAGGAGAATGAAGAAGCTTTTGATCGTGCTGTTGAACTCCTGAGTAATCGTATAAAAAAAATAAAAGTATGTTTAATGCAGAATACAGACAAGACGACAGTGGTGGCTATGTTGAAAAATATCGCTGAGGAAAAACCGGAGCAGGACGAAACAACATGAAATTATTTGAACGCTATCTGACCCTCTGGGTATCGCTTGCCATTGTGGCTGGAGTCCTGTTGGGTAAGAAATTCAGTGGCGTGTTTGAGTTAATTGCGACACTGGAGCTGGCCCATGTAAATATTGTGGTTGCTGTGTTTATCTGGGTAATGATCTATCCAATGATGGCGCAAATTGATTTCTCCTCGTTAAAAGAAGTCGGACAGAGGCCGCAGGGGATAATTCTTACCTGTGTTATCAACTGGCTGGTCAAGCCCTTCACCATGACCTTTGTGGCCTGGCTGTTCTTCAGGATTTTTTATGTAGATCTGGTTGATGAGCAAAGTGCCAGTGAATATATCGCCGGAATGATTTTACTTGGAGTGGCACCCTGTACTGCGATGGTGTTTGTCTGGAGTCAGTTAACCAAAGGCGATCCTAATTACACTCTGGTTCAGGTGTCAGTAAATGACATCATCATGATTTTTGCCTTTGCACCACTGGCGGCTTTTCTCCTTGGCGTTTCCGATATAGTCGTTCCCTGGCAGACATTGCTACTTTCTATTGTGCTGTATGTTGTTTTACCCTTACTGGCAGGTGTATTGACGCGTCATTTTCTTGATAGCCAAAATGATCATACAAAACTCAATCAGTTTCTGGTGAAATTAAAACCCTGGTCGATAACCGGATTACTGGCAACGGTGGTTCTGCTGTTTGGCTTGCAGGCCAACACCATACTGGAAGAGCCTGTAATTATAGGTCTTATTGCTGTGCCACTTTTGATTCAGACTTATGGCATCTTTTTTATCACTCTGGTGATTGCCTATCAGCTTAGATTGTCTCACCGAATTACAGCGCCGGCCTGCATGATAGCCAGTTCAAACTTTTTCGAATTAGCCGTTGCGGTGGCCATTTCTTTATTTGGCCTGGAATCAGGCGCTTCCCTGGCCACGGTGGTAGGGGTGCTGGTAGAGGTACCGGTAATGCTGTCCCTGGTGGCTATTGCCAATAGACTCAGGCCGCAAATAAAACGTCGCTATGAGGAAGTGCAGTAAAAATTACGGTTTGGTTTTCTCTTTTCGAAGTTATGACGAAAATTTTCAAATTGTTGAGCAGTTTGTGTTTTCGATCTCTTTGCCTTTCCCTGTAAATCCGTTAATGTAGCTGACAAAGATTAACCGAGAATCGAAAGTTTTTAACGAATGATTTTATTCCCGATTATCATCCTCATTATGGCGCTGGTAGTGTTATTACATTACGAATGTCTGTTTCAGCTGACGCGTCTTATGCCCATCCTGCGCTTTAAGTATCGCTATCGTCTGGTGCTTGGTGTGTTTGGTGCCTTGCTTGCCCATGTAGTGGAAGTGCTGTTATTCGGGGCGACCTATTTATTGATGCATCGGCACGAAGGTCTGGGCTATCTGGAAGGGCGCTTTGACATCACCTTGCCGGATTGTATTTATTTTTCCTTTACCACCTACACTACCCTTGGTTATGGGGATATCGAACCTTTTGGCGGCATTCGCTATCTGGCCGGGGTGGAGTCACTGACAGGACTTGTACTGATTACCTGGACAGCCTCGTTCCTATTTATTGAAATGCAGCGCTACTGGGTGTCGAAGTAGCATCAGTTGCAATAATTGGCAAAGATAGAATTAGCAAAGATAGAAGATGAAAAAAGCACTGCTATTAAGCCCATGCACCGCAGCAATACTGTTCACCATTCCTGAATCATGGCAGCTTATGCAGCGCCCGGATTCAAGTTATATTCCGGTTGTGTTTGAGCTGTTGCTGTTACTTTTCGGCTACGTGGCAGCGGCCATAGCCAATGCCGTCATCATTATTCCTTTGGGCCTGCTTGTGAGAATAAAAACTTCCAGCCTTTTTGCCGGAATTCTTCTTGCAAGTGCCGTTGCATTAATTGGCACAACGGTGGCTTATGCCTTTGAAATTTTTGACTATCAATCTTCCATACTGCACCCGGATTATTTATACCCCTTATTGATCCCGCTGTTTTTTATGACATTTACCTCATTCTTTTTTCTAACGCGGCCCGAAACTTTTTCTAATGACAATCCTGATCATAAAGAGAATAAAGCGGAAGCTGATAACGATGCAGAGCATAGTCCTGATTAAGCCAGTCACCGGGTTTTACTAGTGTCCATCGCCCCATCTGCCTCGACACTTATTCGTGCCCTGAAAAAATCTGCCAGTAAAAAAGACGCGACATCAGTTTCCCGATTTATCAAGACCAGAAAGGGGCAGTATGGAGAGGGAGATTCATTTCTCGGCATCCGCATGCCAGTGTTACGTCAGCTGGCAAAAGATAATATGGACTTGTCGCTCACTGAAGCTGTCAACCTGCTAAAAAGTGAATTTCATGAAGCGCGGATGACAGCACTGTTAATTCTGGTGCTGAAATTTCAGCAAGAGGATGAGACAACCCAGGCTCAAATAGTGAAGCTCTATTTGAAATATAGCGCTTATATGAATGGTTGGGATCTGGTGGATTGTTCCGCACACCTGATTCCGGGTCCATGGCTGATGCGTCGTGACAAGAGAATTCTGGAAAATCTGGCACGTTCGCAAAGTTTGTGGGACCGACGTATCGCCATCATGAGTACCTTCCACTTTATCAGGCAGCAGCATTTTGCCCCGACGCTGAAAATTGCGCGTCTGTTGCTGAATGACAATGAAGACCTTATTCATAAAGCGGTTGGCTGGATGTTACGCGAGGTGGAGAATCGTGATCGAAACACGGAAGAGGATTTTCTGAGAAAGTATTACCGCAATATGCCTCGTACCATGTTGCGCTATGCCATTGAGAAATTTCCGCAAACGCGACGCAAACAATATCTCAATGGCACCATGTAGATTTCTTCCGCATTACTTGTGGGGACGGTTCTCCACCAGATGCTCCACTACCGAGGGATCTGCCAGGGTAGTAATATCCCCCAGGCTGTCCATTTCGTTGGCAGCAATCTTGCGCAAAATACGTCGCATGATCTTGCCGGAACGGGTTTTAGGTAATCCCGGTGCCCACTGGATTACATCCGGTCTGGCGATAGCACCGATATCCCTGGCAACAAATGCGCGTAGTTCCTGCATAAGTTCATCACTTTCCTCGACCCCTACCATGAGGCTGACGAAGGCATAGATGGCCTGTCCCTTGATGTCATGGGGAAAGCCAACCACGGCGGCTTCGGCAACGGCTTCGTGCAGTACCAGAGAGCTTTCAATCTCTGCGGTACCCAGGCGATGCCCGGATACATTGAGGACATCATCAACGCGACCGGTAATCCACCAGTAGCCATCCTCGTCACGTCTGGCACCGTCACCGGTAAAGTAATAACCGGGATAGGTGGAGTAATAAGTATCGACGCAGCGCTTGTGATCGCCATAAACCGTACGAATCTGGCTTGGCCAACTCTGGGTAATGACCAGGTTGCCCGAAGTGGCGCCCTCAAGGATATTACCCTCGGGATCCACCAGTTCCGGCTTGACCCCAAAGAAAGGCAGGGTAGCTGAACCCGGTTTCAGGTCTGTGACACCGGGAAGCGGGGTGATCATGTGGCCGCCGGTCTCTGTCTGCCACCAGGTATCGACAATGGGGCAGCGGCCGTCGCCAACGACTCGGTGGTACCATTCCCAGGCTTCCGGGTTAATGGGTTCGCCCACCGTGCCGAGAATTTTCAGTGATTTTCGTGAGGTGGCAGTAACAGGATCATTACCCTGGGCCATCAGTGCACGAATAGCCGTTGGAGCCGTATAGAAGGAATTCACCTGATATTTATCAATAATCTGCCAGAAGCGCGAATAATCCGGATAAGTGGGAACGCCTTCAAACATGAGTGAAGTGGCAGCATTGCACAAGGGGCCATAAACGATATAGGTATGACCGGTAACCCAGCCTACATCGGCAGCACACCAGTAAACATCGCCCTCATGGTAATCAAATACGTATTTGTGGGTCATGGCCGCCATCAACAGGTAACCGGCAGTGGTATGCAGTACCCCTTTGGGTTTTCCGGTTGAACCGGAGGTATAGAGAATGAACAGGGGATCTTCACTGTCCATGGCTTCCGGTTCACAGGTTTTTTCAGCACTGGCAATGGCTTCGTGATACCAGATATCGCGACCTTCTACCCAGTCGATGTCACCGCCGGTACGTTTTACGACCAGTACAGTGTGTACATTGGGACACTGTGCTACCGCAACGTCGGCGTTGGCTTTTAACGGGAACAAACGGCCACCGCGGGCACTTTCATCGGAGGTGATCACGGTCTGACAATCGGAATCGAGAATCCTGTCCTTCAGGGAATCCGGTGAAAAACCGCCGAAGACCACGGAATGTACAGCACCAATGCGGGCACAGGCCAGCATGGCAAAAGCTGCTTCAGGAATCATGGGCATATAGATGCAAACACGGTCGCCTTTTTTGACACCACGCTGTTTCAACACGTTTGCCATTTCGCAAACGTGATCATGTAATTCCTGATAAGTAATTTTACGATCCAGGCCTGGCTCATCGCCTTCCCAGAGAATGGCTACCTGGTCTGCCCGTGCCGGCAGGTGGCGGTCGATACAATTGCTGCTGACATTGAGTTTGCCATTCAGAAACCAGTTGATATCGCCTTGCGCCATATCGCAATTGCTGACCTGGGTAAAAGGTGCTGTCCAGTCGAGGAAATCTGTGGCCTGTTCTGCCCAGAAAGTATCCGGAGTCTCAATGGAAGCGGTGTACATGGCTTCGTATTGCTCTTTGTAAATTAGGGCAGAAGATTTTAAATTTTCAGGAACTGGATAAACCTTTATATCTGACACGGGGACACCTCGATTCTTTTTAATGTCTATACAGAGGCCTTTTTTTACAAGTATCAGGCGACCTGTACCGGGATGGTGTTGCTGGCTCGAATAATATTGTTAACTTCATCAAGATAAACCAGGTTTGGCTGGTGGTTAAGCAATTCGGCTTCGGTATAACTGCCATAGGCACAGATGATTACTCTGTCTCCCACAGTGGCCTTATGGGCAGCGGCACCATTGACTGAAATGATTCCGGAAGCTGTTTCAGCGCGAATGGCATAGGTGGTAAAGCGTTCACCATTGCTGATGTTATAAATCTGGATCTGCTCAAATTCACGTATGCCGGCATTATCCAGCAGAGTACCGTCTATGGCGCATGAGCCTTCATAATCCAGTTCTGCATGCGTAACGCAGGCTTTATGAAGCTTGGCTTTCAACATCAGTGTATGCAACTTTTTTACCCTTGTATCTTTTTAACCGGTTAAAATTTATCTAAATATGCCGATGTCGGGGGCGGCGATTTTTAAAAGCAGCGGATTATCCCAAAAAACAGGCCGCTTGAGCAAACCAGAGTGGTCAATCACTGCAGAAAGTTTATTCTTCCTCGTGATATTCGTCGAGATCTGCTGCGTCAGTGACTTCTGAGTCAAGCAGGTAGTCAAATTCCGGGTCGACAATTATTTTGCCGGCCATTGCTTCTCTGCCCAGCAGCATCAGGTAAGTCATTTCCGAGCGATCGGTGAGTGTCAGTTTGATGGGCCATTCACGGCCACCGATTGATAGCGGCGTTGTTATAACCACCCGCTTCTCGGTATCGGCAGAGGAACTTTTTACTTTCTTGCGGCCTTTGATTCGCACCGTGGTCCGAGTGACTTTTTCGACATTGTGAATGTCGGGATGCAGATCAAAACTTACCCAGTTTTTACCGTTGCGGGAAAATTCTTCAATATTGTCCACATGCAGTGATGAAGTAGCAGCACCACTGTCAACGCGAATATGCAGGTTTTCAATGCCGAGCTCGGGCAGGGCGCATAATTCCAGCGCGCCTACCGTCAACTTGGAAACTCTATTTTTTATCACAGTAAATCAGAGGCTCCCTAACCCTTGCCCTTTGGTTTGTTTGGGCCGGTCTGTGAGTCTTTTTCGATATATTCGATGATACTGCTGGCGACATTTTTCTTGGTAGCGGTTTCGATACCTTCCAGACCTGGCGAAGAATTCACTTCGATGACCAGGGGCCCATGGGCTGAACGCAGAATATCTACCCCTGCCAAATCCAGTCCCATTACCTGGGCAGCCTTGACGGCCAGGCGGCGTTCCTCAGGATGCAGTTTAATCACTTCGGCGGTGCCTCCGCGATGCAGGTTTGAGCGATATTCGCCTTTGCCGGCACTGCGCTGCATGGCGGCGATTACTTTGGTACCGACAACAAAGCAACGGATATCAGAACCACCGGCTTCCTTGATAAATTCCTGTACCAGGAAATCTTCACCAATACCGCGAAAGGCATTAATGAGAGCTTCTGCGGCTTTCTTGGTTTCGGCCAGCAGTACGCCATTACCATGGGTGCTTTCGGTAAGTTTTACTATCAAGGGCGCTCCACCCACAGATTCGATCAGGTTGTTAGTGGCTTTTACCGAGTGGGCATAACTGGTCACTGGTTGACCAATACCTTTACGGGCAAGCAACTGGTGAGCGCGCAGCTTGTCCCTGGAGCGGGTAATGGCAATGGATTCATTGATGGAGTAGACATGGCCTACTTCAAACTGTCTTAAAACAGCGCAACCATAGGAAGTAATGCTGGAGCCTATGCGCGGGATTACCGCGTCGAACTCAAGTGCTTCAACGTTATCGGCATTGCGCTGGTAGAACACTGTGGGATCATTGGCGGTAATGTTCATATAACATTTCAGGACATCAATGACTCGCACTTCGTGACCACGTTCTTTAGCGGCCTCTACCAGACGGTTTGTTGAATACAGATTGCGGTTCCTGGACAGGATGCCTATTTTCATAAAATTACCAATTCCCTGATTTGTTACAGATTTTGTATGAAAGGGGGCGTAATGGTATGGCAGGGATGGCAATAAATAAAGGAGGTTATTTTTAAAGCTGGACCCTGATGTTGTCGATAAGTCGCGTCGGCCCCACCCAGGCGGCTGCCAGAATGACCAGATCAGTGTCGGAAGTTTTGGCAGGTTTCAAGGAATGGGCATGACTGATGTTGAAATAATCTACTTTCAGACCACAATCGCTTAAAAAATCTTTCGCTTCGCGCTCCAGTGTTTGCATGCTTGAGGCGCCTTGCAGTAGTTTTTCTTTTGTGGCTTGCAGGCTTTGTTGAAGACTGACAGCAATTCCCTTTTGCTCTTCATTCAAATAACTGTTGCGCGAGCTTAACGCCAGTCCATCGGGCAGTCTGACCGTAGGAACGCCAATAATGTCCAGCGGAAAACACAGATCGGATGTCATTTTTCTGATTACCTGAAGCTGTTGGTAGTCTTTTTCACCAAAGAAAGCCTTGTCCGGTTGGGTCAGGTTGAACAGTTTGCTTACAACAGTACAGACGCCACTAAAGTGTCCTGGTCGGCTGCTACCGCAATGACCTTCAGAAATCCCGGGTACTATAATCAAGGTCTGGTCTTGCAATCCATTGGGATACATTTCTGAAATGGAAGGTACAAAAACGCCGTCGCAGTGCCTGGATTCAAGCGCCTTGCAATCAGCTTCCAGGGTTTTTGGGTATTTATCCAGATCTTCGGCGGGACCAAACTGGAGGGGATTTACAAAAATTGTCGCCAGGACAAAATCACATTGTCCGCGAGCTGCATCTACCAGTGTCAGGTGCCCTTCATGCAGATTGCCCATGGTCGGCACCAGACCGATAGTCTGTCCCGATTGCCGGGATTCGGACAGCACGTGTTGCAGGTCGGCGCGTGTTTCAAATATCTTCATGATGGGGAAGATCTAGTCGTAGGAGTGTTCAGGACCAGGAAAAGTGCGGTTTTTTACCGCCTCAACATAGGCGGCAATAGCCCCGGGAATGCCGTTACTGGATTCTGCCAGAAAATTTTTCACGAACTTTGGCGTTATCGGGGAAATGCCCAACACGTCATGCAGAACCATAATCTGTCCGTCCACATCACATCCGGCTCCAATACCTATTACCGGAATGCTGAGTGTATCAGAGATGGTTTTAGCCAGAGTTTCAGGAACGGTCTCCAGTAGCAGGCAGCTTGCTCCAGAGGCTTCCAGCAATTTGGCTTCTTCGATCATTGACTCTGCCTGTTCGGGATTACGGCCCTGAACCAGAAAGCCGCCAATTCGATTTACCGATTGAGGTGTCAGTCCCATGTGGGAGCAAACCGGAATTCCCCGCTCTGCCAGCAGACGTGTGGATTCTGCTATCCATGCGCCGCCTTCCAGTTTGACCATGTGGGCACCGGCACGCATCAGCCGTGCGGCATTCTCCAGGGTTTGCGTTTCCGAGGCATAGGACATGAATGGCAGGTCGGCAATAAGTAATGAGCCCTCGCTACCACGTTGTACACATTGCATATGATAAATCACATCATCCATGGTGACTGGCAGGGTGCTGTCATGTCCCTGGATAATCATACCCAGTGAATCTCCCACCAGGATCACTTCCACGCCGGCCTCAGCAAAGAGTGCTGCAAAAAGGGCGTCATAGCAGGTAAGACAGGCAAATTTTTCGCCGTCTTTTTTCATGCTATGCAGTGTATTTACAGTGACTTTCTTCACGCTTAAAGAGTATCCAGGTTTCGAAATATTTTTTTTAGAATGATTATTGCTGTCGGTATTTATTAAAGCAACGTGGGTCTTGGATTGAAATAATTCCGACTGCCTTTTCTTGTGGTGACAATATAGTCCAGCAGCTGTTCATAATCTTCATCACTGTTTACCAGATCAATTTCTGAACTATTGACTACCAACAAAGTACTGCTGTCATAGTAGTGGAAAAAATTGGTATATGCATCAATGAGGTTTTCAAGGTAGTGCTGTTCTATTAACTGCTCAGCAGGGATGCCGCGTTTCTGAATGCGTTCAGTCAATACATTAACCGGGGCTTGCAGATAAATTACCAGATCAGGTTTTGGCGCATCAATGGTGAGGTGATCATATACTTTTTCATAGAGCGCAAATTCATCATTATCAAGATTCTGTCTGGCAAAAAGCCGGTCTTTTTCCATTAAAAAATCAGCCACCCGGACCGGTTCAAACATATCGTCCTGGCGTAGTTCCTGCAGCTGTTGAGCGCGCTGAAACAGAAAAAACAACTGGGTGGCCAGTGCCATTTGCTTAGGGTCGTTATAAAAACGCTCAAGGAAAGGGTTTTCCTCGCTTTTTTCCAGCAGGGTTTCATAGTTAAAACTTTCAGCAAGACGTTTGGCGAGACTGGTCTTGCCAACGCCAATTGGACCTTCAATCGCGATATAGCGGGGAATTGAACTTGAATGACTTGTTTCTTGTGACACTTTTTTACCGCTTGAACGACCGGGTTGACCGGTTAACTTTTGTCTCTGACTGCTAATGAATAATACAGGCTGGCAAACTAAGGCAATAACCTGAATTTACTTTTCTGCTGATTTTACTCTGCGCCTGCCTGATTTTGAATGTCGCCGTCCTCTCTTTACTGGTGCCAGCAATTTTTCCCGCTGCTCCAGATCAGCTTCCTGATATTCGGTCCACCATTTTCCCAGCCCCTGCAGATCCTCGCCAGACTGCTCCCGCAGTAATACAAAATCATAGGCAGCACGAAAACGCTTGTGAGTGATAGTCGTATTGGCGCGATTCAATCTTGGTAACCTGAGCTGAAACTCCCAGATTTCGCGCATGGGGATGCTGAAACGCTTGGGAATGGAGATATGATTGATCTGCTCGCTTACAACGGATTGGGCAGCCTGATGCATGGCCACCATGGGCGGCATTTTGTGGTTCAGATTCTGTTTGTATATTTTTTGCAGTGCCGGCCACAGGATGGCAGCTAGAAGAAATGCCGGGGTTACGCTTTTCAGGTCATTGATACGCTGGTCAGTACTGGCAAATGCCAGACACAGTAGCTTGTTCGCCATTTCGTTGTGCTTTAATTCTTTCGCTGTTTCTGGAAACAGGTGTTTGAAGACATCGTATTTCTGCAAACTGTTAAATACCTGCAAAGACGACCCGGCAAAAAACATCTTCAGAATTTCGTCAAACAGCCGCGCCGCGGGAATGGATTCGAGTAATTGTGCCAGCGGTTTTATCGGCGCTGCGGTTTGTTCCTCAATATTGAAGCCCAGCTTTGCTGAAAGTCGAATGGCTCTGAGAATACGTACCGGGTCCTCCCGGTAACGCTGTTCAGGGTCGCCAATCATTCGCAGTTGACGGTTATCCAGGTCAGTCACACCATCAACATAGTCATGGACGACAAACTGCCTGACCGTGTAATAAAGCGCGTTCACCGTAAAGTCGCGACGCATGACATCCTGTTCCAGGGTGCCATAGACATTATCACGAAGAATCATGCCGCTATTGGAGTGGGCGGAGTCGATATGCTTGACGCTGCGTGCCAGCTTTTCACCCTGAATTTCAACACTCTCAGTATTGCCGGCACGAAAGGTTGAGACTTCGATGATTTCCCGTCCCATGATGACGTGGACAATGCGAAAACGTCTGCCAATAATCCGCGCATTGCGGAATTCGGCTTTCACCTGCTCCGGTGTGGCATCGGTGGCGACATCAAAATCTTTTGGTTGTTTGCCCAGCAGCAGGTCACGTACGGCGCCCCCGACAATGAATGCCTGATAGCCAGCATCATTCAATGTATAGAGCACTTTGAGACAACCGGAGCTGATATTCTTGCGGGAAATACAATGCTGGTCCCGGGTGATTATCGTTGGGTTCATGCTGTCAGTGGAAGGGATATCGCTGCTCAAATTTTTCAGATCTGATTTTCCTAGGATTTGTTCATTTTACACAGATGCCTGCCGACGGGTAAGCAGATATTTTTTATCGGCAAAGAACCCGGCCGCAAGTTGCAAGAGGCAAGATAAGGGATAAAGGATAAGGGATAAGGGATAAAGG
>JAURCS010000026.1 GCA_030828385.1 Gammaproteobacteria bacterium | reverse complement strand
ATGAGCTGCCCGAAGCATTCATAACTCAGTCTTCTTCTAAAATACTTCAGTCTGCAGCCATATCTGTATTGAATTCAATAAAACAGAAAAGCAACCTGGCTTTTTCCATGGTTACCGACAATATGGATCAGCATAGAAATCTTTATAACTAGAGCTCTTTATTTAACCTAGGCAACAAAAACCTGCCCTTTTAAAGAACCTGAATAACTAATGAGAAAAATACTTCTCTTTTTTGCTGAGCAGTGATTAACCGGTAAACTCCACCTAACAAGCCCCGCCCAGTGCGGGGTTTTTATTGCTTGTCAGATGAGTCCAAACAAGCAAAGCACGGGGGAGGGGCGTCATAGCCTGACACTGGCACTGTACCTGCCTCCATACATTAGAGGCTATTTTGAAAAAGCAGCCTGATCTTTTGACCAGACTTCCGTACTTTTCTGGTCAGCCTCCCCAATAGCCTCCGGTTTGTCGGTATTGAGCGGTTTGTCACCTACTTTTTCAGTGGATCAGTTACCACCCGTTTACGTCATGCCTGCGTATTCGGGACTTGAATATAGTCATACTGATAAATTAATTTCTATTAATTCTTCTTTCTCAATATCGCTCCACTTTGCATTTATTACACCAAATCTCCCCGCATCTTTGAAAGTAGCTTGAAAAGCCCGTTGCAGCAAGATTTCCGCAAAGGTTTTGTACTGCTTTGGGATTATTATTTCGTCATGTATAGGCAATATAGGTACTTTAGCTTTTGTTGCTACATTGATCACGGTTTCCATCAACTGACCATCAAGTAACTGGAGTTCACTACCCACACCAGAACAAACTGCCTCTGACAACATGGGGTGATGTGCTTTAAACGATGCTACATAGCGTTCAGCAGCCCTAAGGGGCTTGTCCTCTGCAAAGACTTTTTGCCCCTCCCTCTTTTGCTTGCCCTTATAGCTTTTGACTACCCACTTGTCCTGAAAGATGTCCCACCAATAATAGTGGTTTATCAACGACCTGGTAGCACTAGCTTCAGTAGGAGCATTAATCAGCGTATTAATTAGCTTCTTATGCACTGCTCTGGGAAGATCAGTGTAATTAGGCATGGAGTAGACCTCTGGCAAAGCCTTCAGAAGCATACCTCCTCTTTCTTTATCTTCACTGTGAGTTAATCGCAGGATAAGGGCTGGATGGAGTTGGCTGATATCCAAAGAAGCAACTGCTTCACCTAGAATCGTTATCCTCAACCTCTCCCTCTTGGGCAGATTCTGAAAGCCTGCATAAATTCTTCCGCCATGCTTAAAGTCTGGCCTATATTTTCTAACAAAATAAAGAAGAGAGAGTGGCACAGGCTTGCTATCAGAGAAACGAATATCAGAACTAGCTAGCAGCTCATAGTGCTGCTCTAAGGAAGAAACAGTGTTCTGGTAGCTTGCTGTAGAGAGATAATTATCAGGTAGCTCCCGTAGCTGCTGATCCTCGTCTCTTAGCTCCACCCTGGGCATATCGGGGTTAGGCACTAAATCTGTAACTGAAAGCGTTGTTAGCAGATCCTTAAAGGTCTTGGTTCTGCAGTAAATAGCAGTCATACCACCACTGGTCTTTTTTGAAGAATAAGGTGGTACTGCCTCTTTAACTGCAGAGATCCAGCCGAGAGCTCTCATTTGATTAAACAGTTTTAGCACACGCCTGGTCATCCAAACCTGCTTTCTTGCTCTAGGGCTGTAATAAGTAACTTTAGTAGTGAATCTGAACAGGTCTTTATCACCTTTTAACCAAAGAGAGGCTATTAACTTCCTAGCGTCTCTTAGATACTTATCTAGATCCCTTCGACGTGCCATAGTAGTCATGAGAGCCTCTACCAACTGCTCTGCTGCTCTACCTACCTCAGAATGATCTGAGTAGGCCTCTATTCGTAAATAAGCTATGTGACTGGTCATATCTAAATGGTGTTCCTTAACGGTTCCCTATACCCATTACTCCTCCCCCAGCAGTCCTCTTAGTTGGTTCTTTAGCTATTATCAATTTATAGCTATCGTAGTCTGTTATAGGCATGTTCTTTAAGAGCCATTAGACGTATTTCTACTGTGAGTTCTTCTATCTGGAATTTATCTCCAGAGCAGGGGGTTCTATTTCAATACATTCATCTGAGTATTGAGTAATTTAAGCCTAAAGATCTTAGGTTTTTTTTGTAGTGATGAGGGACGTTATAGAAGGGCGAATAACTATGTAGATTATAACAGCTCGTCAGGCATGTTTTAGCCTCAGAAAGCCTTAAATGGAATGTTTGAAAGTATTTCCCTAATCATCTTTCTTATGATAGAAATTATGATAGAAATGGGAGTTTATGAAATATCTCTGTTGAAAAGGCCTATAAATATAGGTTTTTTTAGTATGAAAAAGGGTAGATGGTGCCCAGGAGAGGACTTGAACCTCCACGCCCTTGCGAGCACTAGCACCTGAAGCTAGCGTGTCTACCAATTCCACCACCTGGGCCTTAGATGTGGACTGCACCTTGCGGCACGAGGAGCGCACTTTACCCATCCAGCACGCCCCTGTCAATCTGACTTTTGGCCAATAAAACCCTTTAATACCAGTCTCCGACCCGTACTTCGATACCGTCATCCACCAGCTCGGTAAACAGGGCAACATCGCTGCCGCGGTAGTGGTAGGGATAAACAATAGCGGGACGGAATGCATTAACGGCGGCAGCGGCCTGAACTTCGGTCATGGTGTAAGGCAGATTGAAACAAATGAAAGCCACATCAATATCTTCCAGCGCGCGCATTTCCGGAATATCTTCAGTGTCGCCACTTATATAGACATTTACGCCACCCATGCTGACCACATAGCCATTGCCCCTGCCCTTGTCATGAAACTGCAGACGATCCTCGGTCAGGTTGTACATGGGAACCGCCTTTACAGTGATGCCAAAACGCTCGGCGATGGAGCCATTGGCCAAAGACACCGCACGTTCCACCAGGCCTGCTGGCAACTGCGAGACCACGGCACCAGGGGCCATGATTTCAGCATTACTGACCACGCCTTGCAGGGTATTGCCATCCAGATGGTCGGCATGAATATCGGTAATCAGAATCATGTCCGGGCGCGGCAGGCCATCATAGGCGCCTACTCCCCCTACCGGGTCCACGTAGACAGTTTTGCCATTCCAGCTCATAACAAATGAGGCATGGGAAACCGGATGGATAACCAGGTCACCCTCACTGGTCGGAACGGTACTGCCGGTCAATAACTGTGCATTCACAGTGCTTGAGAGTGTCACTATTGCCAGCAAGGAAAACAGAGAAAATTTGATTTTCATAAAGCTACCCCAATATATTGAAATACAGGCTATAGAATTAGTCATAACTAATCAGAATTATTAAACACAGTCAAAGGGTAAACTTGCCCTGCCACTTCGTCAATGCACCGCTTGATTGCATCCCGACAAGGCGCGCCTTATATAGGCGCAGGTTTCGGGTGCTTGCGTGTATACTCTCACAATAAACAGTACTGTGTTGTTAACTCCCAGGAAATCAATGTCAAAGAACACCAATATCGACGATCCCCATGCCTCGCGCGAAGCTGCGAAGTATGACAATCCCATTCCCAGCCGCGAATATATTCTCGAGCATCTGGAAACACGCGGCGAACCCGGCGAGTTCAGTGTGCTGTGCAGGGAGCTCAAGCTGGAAAGCCCGGAAGACTGTGATGCGCTGAGCAAACGACTGAATGCCATGTGCCGTGCCGGTCAACTGATTTGCAGTCGGTCCGGCAGCTATGGTCTGGTCAACAAAATGGATCTGGTCAAGGGCCGGGTGATGGGACACAAGGACGGCTTTGGCTTCCTGATTCCCGAGGATGGCTCCTCCGATCTTTATCTGGGTCCGCGCCAGATGCAGAAAGTCTTTGATGGCGACATCATTCTGGCCCGCGTATCCGGCATTGACCGTCGCGGTCGCAAGGAAGGCAAGGTGGCGGAAATACTGACCCGCAAAAGCTCCCGTATTGTCGGACGCTTTTACAAGGAGGCCGGCGCCGGTGTCGTGGTTCCGCACAACAAACGAATTTCCCAGGAAGTGCTGATTTCCAAGAAACATCGCAAGGACGCCAAAGACGGTGACTTCGTGATGGTGGAAATTACCCGCTTTCCGGAGGGGCACCGCAAAGCCACGGGCGAAGTGGTTGAAGTGCTGGGTGATGTCACTACCCCGGGTATGGAAATCGATGTTGCCCTGCGTATGCACGAAATTCCCCATGAATGGCCACAGGGTATTGATCAGGAACTGGCGAGCTTGCCTGATGAGCCCAATGAACAGGATACTCACTACCGCGCCGATTACCGCCAGTTGCCCTTCGTCACTATCGACGGCGAGGACGCCAAGGATTTCGATGATGCAGTGTACTGTGAAGCGAATAAAAATGGTGGCTGGACCTTATATGTCGCCATAGCCGATGTCAGTCATTATGTGCAGGTCAACTCCCTGCTGGATCAGGAAGCCCGCCTGCGCGGCAACTCGGTTTATTTCCCCGGTCACGTAGTGCCGATGCTGCCGGAAAAACTGTCCAATGGTTTGTGTTCGCTGCGTCCCAAGGTCGACCGCCTGGTGATGGTATGCAAGATGGCCATCAATACCGAAGGCGATATTACCGACTATGCCTTTTCCGAAGGGGTGATTCATTCCCACGCCCGCCTCACCTATACCGAAGTTGCTGCCATGGTGCAGCCCGCCAATACCGATTCGCAAAGTCACATACAGACATTATTAAAAGACAAGTATGCCGGCATCATTGATGATCTGGGCACGCTCTATGCGCTCTACAAAACCCTGCACGGGTCCCGGGAAAAACGCGGGGCACTGGATTTTGAAACCGTTGAAACGCGCATCGTCTTTACCGAAGACCGCAAGCTGGCGGAGATTCTTGAGGTGGAGCGTAATGATGCTCATCGCCTGATTGAGGAATGCATGCTGTGCGCCAATGTGTGTGCGGCCAAACTGTTACTGGGGGCCAAACTGCCTGCACTTTATCGTGTGCATGAAGGCCCCAACTCGGATCGGGTGGAAAACCTGTATGACTTTTTACGCGGCATCGGCATCGGCCTGGCGCGCAAGGAAAATCCCACTACCACGGATTACCAGGTCATCCTGAAACGTCTGGAAGAAAGGCCCGATCGACTGCTGCTGCAAACCATGGTGATTCGTTCCCTGATGCAGGCCAACTATGCACCGGAAAACGTCGGTCACTTCGGCCTTGGCTTTGATGCCTATACCCATTTCACCTCACCGATTCGCCGCTTTCCTGACCTTTTGGTGCATCGGGGTATTCGCCACCTGATTCGAAACTCTTCTGACGCCAGCATCAGGGCCCATCTGCACAAGGCTGAGGGTGCAAAGGTGATCGATAAAAACACCATCTATCCCTACACCACCAAGGATCTGGAAGCACTGGGCGGTGAGTTATCTGTGTGTGAGCGCCGCGCTGATTCTGCCAGCTACGATGTAATCGACTGGCTCAAGTGTGAATACATACAACAGCATATTGGCGATACCTTTGAAGGCACTATCATCTCTGTAATCAACTTCGGTATTTTCGTGGAACTGGATAATATCCATATTGAAGGCCTGGTTCATGTGACCGCCCTGCGCAACGATTATTACCATTTTGACTCAGTGGCCCACATCCTTACTGGCGAGCGCACCGGTGAGAGCTTCCATATGGGGGACCGGGTGCAGGTTCAGGTTTCGCGGGTCGACATGGATGAGCACAAGATTGACCTGCAACTATTGCAGGTTCTACAGCGCAATCGCAGTTCAGCTGCGCTTCCGCAACGGGAACGTACAAGTAGTAAAAAATCAGCCCCGGGTAAGAAACGCGGTCACGGCAAGTCCCATTCCGGAAAGAAAAATAGCGCTGGTGGAACTAATGCCGGCAACAAGAAAGGTTCTGGCAAGAAACCCCGCAGACAACGCAAAAAGAAATAGAGACGGTTACCCCTGATGAGCAAAATGGAAATGGTCTATGGCATCCACGCCGTAACCAGCCTGTTATCCCATAATCCTCAATCCGTTGCACAGCTTTATATACAGGCGGATCGCAAGGACAAGAAAGACAAGCGTCTGCAGGAAATCCTCGAGCGCGCCGAGCGTGCAGGCATTGCCATGGAAGTGTGTTCCCGTGCCGTGCTGGATGAAAAGTGTGGCCAGGTGCATCAGGGCGTGCTCGCCCTGTGCCACCCACTTAATCTGGAGCGCCATGAACAGGAACTGGATGGGCTGCTGGATAAACTGGAACAACCGCCCTTTCTGTTGGTTCTTGATGGCGTTACTGACCCCCATAATCTTGGCGCCTGCCTGCGCTCAGCCGAAGCCGCTGGCGTAAGCGCCGTAATTGTGCCAAAAGACAAGTCAGCCCAACTCACCCCCACCGTGCGCAAAGTAGCCTGCGGTGCAGCTGAAATTGTGCCATTTTTCAGCGTTACTAATCTGGTGCGCACGCTGCAGGCACTGCAAAAGCGGGGTATCTGGGTGTTTGGCGCCGCCGGCGAAGCCGAGCAATCCATCTATCAAGCCGATCTGAAAGGACCTGTTGCCCTGGTGCTTGGTTCCGAGGGTAACGGCCTGCGTCGCCTGACCCGTGAACACTGCGATGTGCTGGTCGCCATCCCCATGGCGGGGGAGGTCAGCAGCCTGAATGTATCGGTTTCCACCGGTATTTGTCTGTTTGAAGCCCTCAGGCAACGCTCGTGACCACAGATCTTGTTGCATAAGCCCTGCAAAACCAATAGAATGCGCGCTCTTTTGTGTACCGGAACCATTGTTTTCCGGATAAGAACTTAACTCCTTGTCTTACCGGAGTGCCCTGCAAACCAGGGATTGAAGTGCCTCAATGCACGCTACGGAAGACTGCCTAACCCATGGGGAGCAATTAATGCGCCACTACGAAATCGTATTTATGGTGCATCCCGACCAGTCCGACCAGGTCGGCGGGATGACCGAACGCTATTCAAAAATTGTCACTGATACCGGTGGCACCGTCCATCGTCTGGAAGATTGGGGTCGCCGTCAGTTGGCCTACCCGATCAACAAAATCCACAAAGCCCACTATATTCTAATGAATATTGAGTGTGCCCAGGAAGCTCTTGACGAAATCACTACTCTGTTCCGCTACAACGATGCAGTCCTGCGCAATATGGTTATCAAGCGCAAGGAAGCTGTGTCTGAAATGAGTGAAATCATGAAGCAGGAAAACGAGAGCCGTGAACGCAAGGCCCGTGCTACTGCTCGCATGCAGGAAGAAGAGTCACGTTACAACGCTCGCCAGGAAGAGTCAGATGACGATGATGATAACGATGAGGATGCTGACGACACTGTAGAAGATTTTGCTGACGACAACGCAGAAGCTGCTACTGAAGAAACAGCAGAAACAGCAGCTTCTGACGAAGAAGATGAAGAAAAAGCATCCTAAGCAAGAATAACCCGGAGAATACTCATGGCACGATTTTTCAGACGCCGCAAATACTGCAGATTCACCGCAGAAGGCATTGACCACATTGATTACAAGGATCTGGATACCCTGAAAGCCAATATTTCAGAAACCGGCAAGATTGTTCCTAGCCGAATTACTGGCACCAAGGCGAGATACCAGCGTCAGCTTGCAACCGCCATCAAGCGTGCACGCTACCTGGCTCTGATTCCGTATACAGATTCACACGAAGCTTAAAGAGGAAAAGGTCCGCTTGGACCTGAAACCCGGGGGGAGTTCATGCGCGGGTTAGCAGAATATGTAATGCTTGGACGCCGTCAGGCGATCATCATTGTTCTGTTATGCGGCTTCTTCCCCTTGCTGTACTTTTTCAGTGCAGCGATTGTTGCCCTGGTGACGTTACGCAAGGGTCGCAATGAAGGATTAATTGTCCTGCTATGGTCAATGTTACCGGCAGGCACATTGTGGGCCATGGGAGACAGTTCTCCCATGTTCCTGATGCTGGGGACATTTGCCCTGGCAGCAGTACTCAGGAAGACCGAGTCCTGGCAGTTCGCCATATTAGCGGCCTTGGCAGTGGGTCTTGTTACCCAGCTAAGCCTGATATTTCAACCGGAATATCTGGCCCTGGTGGAAAGTCTGGTTAGCGACGGCTTGCAAGAGCAGTTGAACCAGAGTGGTCAGACCGAGTACACAGTAGAGCAGATCGTTGATCTGCTGTTGAGTTTTTACGGCGCCTACCACGCCATCATGGTTATCGTTTGTTTGATGATAGCAAGATGGTGCCAGGCAGCCTTGTACAACCCGGGCGGGTTCAGGCAGGAGTTTCATAACCTGCGCTTTGACCCAAGGGTAATGGTAGTACTGCTGGGATTGATCCTGGTTGCATTGCTGGATATCCCGCCGCTTGATCTCTGGCTGCCGTTGCTTAGCATCGGGCCAATGATAGCGGGGCTGGCAATCGCCCATTACGCCGTGGCCAAAAAAGGTGGTGGCGTGATCTGGCTGGTGATGGTTTACCTGACGCTGTTAATGATGGCGCCGGCAATCATCATGCTGGGACTGGCAGACAGTGTACTGGACTTGCGAAAACGCCTGGACAACGCTGGCAAGCCCGGAGCATAAGACGTAACAGACGGGTAGCAACACCCTTTTATGAAAACAGCATTTTTTGAACAGAATTGAACAGGTATAACGAGGTATAAGATGGAAGTCATTTTATTAGAAAAGATGGGCAAAATCGGTGATGTGGGTGACCATGTGACTGTCAAGGCTGGCTATGCCCGCAATTATTTGTTTCCTTTTTCAAAGGCAATTCGTGCCACCAAGGCAAACATTGCCGAGTTTGAAGTGCGCAGGGAAGAACTGATGAAAGCTGCCGCTGAAAAAATGAAAGGTGAAGAAAAGCGCGCTGCACAGCTTGCCGGTATCTTGGTCACTATCGAAGTGAATGCCAGTGATGAAGGTAAACTTTATGGCTCTGTCGGCACCCGCGAAATCGCTGATGCAGCAACAGCCGGTGGTTTTGAAATCGACAAGAGTGAAGTCGATTTACCTGAAGGCGCCCTGCAGCATGTTGGACAGTACGATGTCACCATTATTTTGAGCCCGGAAGTGAGCACTGAAATCAAACTGGCCATCGTAGCCACTGGCTCTTCTCCGGACGGCATCATCGAAGTCGATGAAGAAGACTCGGAAGAAGTGCCTGATTCACCAGAAGCTGACTAAAAGCACTGGACCAGTTTAGTAATAAAGATTGGAAAAAATTGTTAGTAGTCCGGCATAACCGGATTAACGCAAGAACCCGGATTCAAAAGATCCGGGTTTTTTTTGCCCGTAATTTAACCCCGTAGACAATCCAGGCCCGTAGGTCGGATAAGCGAAGCGTCATCCGACGGGATCTGCCTGAGATTTCAATTCCCTTGCGTCGGATGACGGTCTGCGGCCTTATTCGACCTGCATGCTTGCGACTTTGCTTACTGATTAATCAATCGCGTTTCCCAGATCACCTGGGTATCCAGTGCATGGGAATAAATCACTTCACCGCCAAAGTTCGTTTTGTCAAAACCAAAGACCTCAAACAAGACCTCAAAACTGTCTGATTTTTCTTCCCCCAGAGTCTGCGCCAGTGAGCGCAATACCGCTGGCTGTGTGATCTGTTGGGAGGCATTGATAAGACCTTCATCACGCATTCCTGCCACCATCAGAAAATGGTTACCATTGGGAGCAGGAAAAGTGGATACCATGGCATAGTCCTGGAAGCTGTCGTCACCGGATAAGCCGGAACTACCAACATAGTAATCATTGCTGTCCAGATTAATCAGCTCGTCGTAGGTAGCCCCAATAGAAAGTCCTGAATCTGCAAACACCAGGTCAAATAGCGAATCTATTCCACTGAGATAACCCAGGTAGATAATATGGCTGCTGGCCAGGTCAGCGGTTTCCAGATCGGAAATCATTTTGACCCGAATGCTTGCTGCCTTGTCATGCAACATGGGCATAATTCGGGACATGGCATTGGCGATACTGACCGGGATATAACTCAGATCAAGGTTGTAATAATGGCTGGCTATCTCTGGATCCTCGGACTGCAGGCGTGCCAGATCATCGCTGGAGTTAATATTAAATTCGCGTACCATGCGCATCACATTGCCCGCCGCATCGGTCTCACCAAAAATATAGTAATCACCAATTACCAGCAGGATCGGCAAATCATCATCCAGAAAGGCCTGCCAGGGTTGCATGACCAGCACTGGCGCAGGTATTGATTGGCTGCTGCTCTGCTCTTCCTCGCCGGGCAGCAGGTTCAATAACAGCAATCCAATAACCAGAACCGCCAACCAGGGCGTCAATGACTGTCGATTGAGAACCTTACCAGTCACGCTCAGCTCTGGCTCGGGTTTTTTCTCGTTCAGGCTCGCCGTGATCATGTACTGCCCTTTTGGAATATCGAGGCGGTATTTCTCTTTTACCCCCAGGTCCGAGTAATACAGCTCCAGCTTATTACGCAGATGATAAATATGAACGCGAACGATGGAATCCCTGGACACATCAAAGTCAGCTTCCTTGCCCAGCACATCCACCGCAATGGCAGCTTCCTTGGGCGATTTTCCGGTAATCGAACAGTCCACCAGATAACGCAGGATTGCCCCGTATTTCTTCGAACGCCCCAGCACACCACTATTAATGATGCGATCGGTCAACGCCAACAGTTCCTCGTTATCGATTTTGCTCATAGTTGTTGCTGCTTAATGATAGTTATGGGTAAAAAAATGGACTTTATCCTGAAGGCTGGCATTTTCACGTATTCTGCAATTAATTCAAGCAATTTATTAACGTTAAAAATAGCATCTCGTGGAAAAATTAACATTCCTGTTAACGTCTTTTAAACTGATATAAAACTGGCTATTACAATTAATGATCGGTCAACCCTGTCAATCTCGGTCACGCTTTACCCTGACATTTTCGTTCAGGCCGGCTCTTCTCTGTCAGGACACACTCAAGGACATTATTAACGTTAAAAAGCACATAAACCGTCTTGAAAGCAAACCCTGCAAAGTCATGTTTGTATACATCGACACTAGCGCTTTCTCACTTATGGCGGAGCTGACAATTCCAGGCCAATGTTTTTCATCGCCTCTGACAACAATCGCAAAACCCATTTTCTGGACAGTTTATGTATAGGATGTGTATGAATTGTGGGTAAGTTGTAGATAAGGTTGCCGATTTTTTTTCAGCGAAAATATCAATCCAATCAGGCTGAAAAATGATGTTCAGGTCTGTCTGATGGGTTAATATTGTCGGCCCGGTTGGTCATAAGCCGGGTCCTGTTTTCGAGACATTTTTTGACACACTTTATTACTTTTTTTATTAACGTCTATTAACAACAGCTTTAGATAAGCAGGACTTTTTCCAGACACCGGCATGGCAGAATCACCTTTCATCGATAACAAAAGAGCCGACGCTGGCGCACCTCGTGCCACCAGCCTGAAGCTGCCACCGCATTCCATCGATGCCGAACAGTCAGTGCTTGGTGCCCTGATGCTGGATAATTCTGCCTGGCATGATTTATCTGAAATTATTATTGCCGAGGATTTCTACCGCAAGGAACACTACCTGATATTTCAGGCCATGCAGCACCAGGCCGCAGAGGGCAATCCTGTTGACCTGGTGACCCTGTCAGAAGCACTGGATAACGCCAACAACCTGGAAAAGGTGGGCGGAGTGGATTACCTCGGTGAACTGGTGGAAAACTCTCCCAGCACAGCCAACATCCTGGCCTATGCCAACATCATTCGTGAACGCGCCATTCTGCGTAAACTGATCAGTGCCGCTAATGCAATCTCGGAAAATTCCTTCAATCCCGATGGGCGCGACAGTGCCGAGTTGCTCGACCTGGCGGAAAAACAGGTATTCAAGATTGCTGACGAACGACCACGGGACGGTGGTCCCCAGATTGTCGGACCAATTGTGGATTCCGCCCTGGCGCGAATTGACAAGCTGTTTGAAGCCAAAGGCAGCATTACCGGCTTGACCACGGGATTCAAGGCGCTGGATGAAATGACCTCCGGAATGCAAAAATCTGACCTGGTGATCGTAGCTGGCCGTCCCTCGATGGGTAAAACCAGTTTTGCCATGAATATGGTGGAAAGTGCCATCCTCAATACGGATAGCCCGATCGTCGTGTTCAGCCTCGAAATGCCAGCAGAAAGCCTGATCATGCGTATGCTGTCTTCTATAGGCAGGATCGATCAGACCCATATGCGCAACGGTCAGCTGGAAGAAGGTGACTGGGACAAGCTCACCAGCGCCGTGCATAAAATAAAGAACAAACCCCTGTTTATTGATGACACTGCCGGTCT
This sequence comes from Gammaproteobacteria bacterium, assembly GCA_030828385.1. Taxonomy (GTDB): domain Bacteria; phylum Pseudomonadota; class Gammaproteobacteria; order Pseudomonadales; family Pseudohongiellaceae; genus Eutrophocola. Next base: position 19,100 of record JAURCS010000026.1, on the reverse strand, counting down.
CAGCCCCATGGAAATGCGTTCCCGTGCCCGTCGCATCTGGCGCGAACACGGACATCTGGGCATGATCATGGTGGATTACCTGCAGTTAATGCAGATAAAAGGTACCTCGGAAAGCCGTACTGGCGAAATCTCGGAAATTTCCCGCTCCCTTAAAACCATGGCGCGTGAATTTGACTGTCCGGTAGTTGCCCTGTCGCAGCTTAACCGCTCCCTGGAGCAGCGCCCCAATAAACGCCCGGTGATGTCGGACCTGCGTGAATCAGGGGCGATTGAGCAGGACGCCGATGTCATTATGTTTGTCTATCGTGATGAAGTGTATAACGAGGACTCGGAGCACAAAGGCGTGGCTGAAATCATTATCGGCAAACAACGTAATGGACCTATCGGCACCAAGCTGCTGAGCTTTATCGGCAAGTACACCCGTTTCGAAAATTACATGCCGATGAATGACGGTTTCGGCCATGGTGCCGGATCAGCACCTTCAGGATCCTATGGGCAGGCTGCCATGGCACCCTCAAGTTCGCCCAAGCCTCCCACCAATATTCCCTACGATGCTTTTGATGACTCACCGTTCGATGAGGATGACTAAGCGTGTTGAACCGGGTTCAGGCCAGCATTGACCTCAAAGCACTGCAACACAATTTCTCCATAGCACGCAGTCATAGCCGTCATAAAAACGCAGCCCGTGTTGCCGCTGTTATCAAGGCCAATGCCTATGGTCACGGCCTGGAGCAGGCGGCCAATGCCCTTGATGATGCTGACCTGTTTGGGGTCACCGATGTACGCGAAGCACTGACTCTGAAAAACAGCCGCGCCGACAAGCCAATTCTGGTTTTGCAGGGATTAATCCACGAGGATGATCTGAAACTGGTGGCGCAGCATAATTTTCAATTGGTGGTGCATTCAGCCAGTCAACTGGCCCACATTGATGACACACTTGGCCGCCTTACTTTGAAAGCACCGCTGACGCTGTGGCTGAAAATGGATTCGGGTATGGGTCGACTCGGCATAAGCCCGCAAGATTATGCTGCGGCTTACCGGGCCTTGCAGAGAAAGCCTTATATCGCCTCGGTGGTAATGATGACGCATTTGGCTAACTCCAGCATACCGGAGTCGGCCCTTAACACGCAGCAAATAGACGCGTTTCGACAACAGCAGGCGCAACTCCAGACGCCACTAAAGGAAGATGAGTGCATCACCAGTATTCCCAGTTCCTCCGGCATACTTTCCGGGCTGCCAGTAGAGTGTGACTGGGCCCGTCCCGGCATTATGTTATATGGCAGTTCTCCGTTTAATTTCAACGAGGAAAAATTACGTCGGGAACAATTTGATCTGCAGGCAGTGATGACCCTGCAGGCACGAATTATTGCCATCAAGGATTTAAAAAAAGGCGATAACGTGGGCTATTGCTCCCAGTTTATCTGCCCGAAAGATATGACCATAGGCATTGTCAGTATCGGCTATGCTGATGGTTATCCCAGCAATGCTCCCAATGGCACCCCGGTCATGGTTGGGGAGAAAAAAACCGGCACAGTGGGCCGCGTTTCCATGGATATGATTGGCGTTGATCTGAGCGAAATACCCGAAGCAAAAGTGGGAGACCTGGCTACCCTGTGGGGGAAGGAATTATCGCTTGATGAAGTGGCAGCGAGGACCGGCATCCTTTCCTATAATTTAACCTGCAGTGTCGCCAGACGTGTCAATTTTGAGTACAGCTAGATAATGGCCAAACAAAAAACAGCCTACGTCTGCAATGATTGCGGCGCCGAATACACCAAGTGGCAGGGCCAGTGTCTTGCCTGTCAGGAGTGGAATACGCTGACGCGCATTTTGCTGGGCCCGGCCAGTACCCCTTCAGCCCCTAAAAACTTTAAACGCAAAGGCATCAGCGGTGATGCCGGTGGACCATCCGCCAGCGTACAAACACTGGACAAAATTAATCTGGAAGAACAACCCCGCTTTACCACTACCGTCGGAGAATTTGATCGGGTGCTGGGTGGTGGACTGGTCCCGGGTTCAGCGGTTTTGATGGGGGGTAATCCCGGAGCCGGTAAAAGTACCCTGTTGTTACAAATCATGTGCCAGATGTCGCAGGCGGTTGATGCCCTCTATGTGACCGGTGAGGAAAGCCTGCAGCAGGTAGGGATGCGCGCCAAACGCCTTGGCCTGCCTACTGACAAACTGAAAATGCTGACAGAAACCAATATCGAGGAAATCACACGTGTTGCCGAAGAATGCCAGCCAAAAATTATCGTTATCGACTCCATCCAGGTGATGCATTCCGCCGACGTGGCCTCTGCCCCCGGCAGTGTCAGCCAGGTGCGCGAATGCGCGGCTTATCTGATCCAGTATGCCAAGCAAACCGGCACTGCCCTGTTTCTGGTGGGTCATGTCACCAAAGACGGAAATCTGGCGGGGCCTAAAGTACTCGAACATATGATCGACTGTTTCATGATGCTGGAAGGCAACGACGATAGTCGCTTTCGTACCCTGAGAGGCCAGAAAAACCGCTTTGGCGCGGTTAATGAGCTGGGCGTGTTTGCGATGACTGAAACCGGCCTGAAGGAAGTAAAAAATCCCTCTGCTATTTTCCTGGCCCGTACCGAGGAAGTGTCACCGGGCAGTCTTGTTGTTGTATTGTGGGAAGGCACGCGCCCGCTGCTGGTTGAAATCCAGGCGCTGGTGGACGCCAGCCAGTATGGTAATCCGCGTCGCATCGCGGTGGGACTGGATCAAAATCGTGTTGCCATGTTGCTGGCAGTGCTGCATCGCCATGGCGGATTATTTATGGCCGACCAGGATGTGTTTGTGAACGTGGTGGGTGGCGTCAAGGTTGCAGAAACCAGCGCCGACCTGGCTCTGATTCTCGCTATTGTTTCCAGCTTCAAGGACACCGCCCTGCCCCGGGAACTGGTAGTGTTTGGGGAAGTAGGCCTTGCCGGTGAAATTCGTCCCGTGCCCAGTGGCCAGGAGCGACTGCAGGAAGCTGCCAAACATGGTTTTACCCGCGCCATTGTGCCCAAAGCCAATGCGCCGAAGAAACCCATCCCTGGCATGAAAGTCATTGCGGTCAGCAAACTCAGTGAAGCAATCGAGGCCCTGTAAATGAGTTCTTCACTGATTCCAGAACGCCCTTTACTGATCTCTCCGACCCTGGCCGCCACCATTGGTCTGGAAGAAACCGTCATGCTGCATGTACTGAGCGAAATGAAACTGCGTTTGCCGGTTACCCTGCGCGACAACCTGCGCTGGCTCGAGGTGAATCTGGAAACCCTTTCCGATGCCATGCCGTTCTGGAATATTGCCGATATCATGCGTATCCAGCAAAGCCTGCTGGAAAAAGGACTGGTTCAGGTGGACGGTGGTGACAGTCAAAAAGGCTATTTCAAGATTGCGATTAATGAAACCGGACTCAGCAGGAAAACCGCCGGCGCTGAATCCTCTGCTGCCGCGGGGACAAAAAATCAGCCCCCGGGTGCTGCTCATGCTTTACCCTCACATGCTTCAACGCCAAAAGTTTCACTGGCACAAACAGCAGCATCTAAAGCACCACCGGCTAACCCTTTTCATCAGACACCGAGTAGCGGCAAGGCCTCACAGATTCCTGACCACTGGCAGCCCAGTGAAGATCTTTATCAGCTTTGCAGTAGACGCAATATTCCCAGAGATTTTATTGATGAGCATGTCAGGCTGTTTGTTATCAGCCAGCAGGAAAGACGCAAGGCACAGTATTCATGGCATAACACCTTCTATAAATACATCCTGCGGGAATGGGAACTTAGTCGCAGCCATCGTGGCCTGAAGGAACTGGAAGCCAATATGTCAGCTGACTGGCAACCCAGTGATGATGCCTTCAGTATCCTTGAGCATGCCGGCATCAGTCATCCATTTATAGAAGATGCGGTCCCGGAGTTTGTTCTCTACTGGCGTGAAACCGGCTTGAAAACCAGCACCTGGAATACCAAGTTTATCGCCCATGTGCGCAGACAATGGGCAAAATATGAAGCCGCGCTGGAACACGACGCAACGCCAAAAATTATTCCTGATAATTATCAGCCCAGTGAAGAAGTGTATGAAGTGCTGGCTATGGCAAATATTGACGAGAGCTTTGCCCGCGAACATATCCCCGAATTTATTTTGTACTGGAAAGAACGCAAGGAAGTTGCCGTCTCCTGGCATACGAAATTCCTGCAGCATATAAAGTACAAGTGGTCGCACCGGGAGAGCAATGAAGAAGATTTTATTGATCGGGTAACAGATCGATCCTGGGCTAATTAACAGCTGAAACTGCAGCAGCAATAATCATCAGCGACGCCTGGACTTTAAAGTCCAAGCTCGGACAAACCCGGATGATCCTTCGGCCTTGGACCGAATTCCCAGTGAAACAACCTGTCTGACTCTGCAATGGCCAGATCATTAATAGACGCACGCCTGACTTTCATCAGTCCGTTTTCATCGAACTCCCAATTTTCGTTGCCATAGGAGCGATACCACTGCCCGGCATCATCATGCCACTCATAGGCAAAACGCACCGCAATACGATTATCCGTAAATGCCCATAGCTCCTTGATCAATCGATAGTCTTTTTCTTTTTCCCATTTGCGGGTAAGAAAATCGACAATTTCTGCACGGCCACTGAGAAATTCCGAACGGTTTCGCCACTGGCTATCAATGGTATATGCCAGAGAAACTTTTTCTGGGTTGCGATTATTCCAGCCATCTTCAGCGGCCTGCACTTTTTGTATCGCCGTGGCTTCAGTGAATGGGGGTAATGGGGGGCGTTGTTCGGTCATTGTTATTTCCAGGAAAAATTCTCAAGTTAAGTTTATAGATAAAGTTGCAAGTCTCAAGCCTCAAGCAGGCGATCAAAGGTCGCCCCGTCGGATGCGTCCCTGCGGTCCTTATCCGACCTACAGAAACCATTGAAGCCTGAAAGTGTGGTTGCTTGCCTCTTGCGACTTGTAACTTGTAACTCTCATTAAAAGCGCAAGCATGAATATTTAGGTATACTGCGCCGCTCTTATGAATGAGAAAAAAATTACACATTCCCGATTTCAAATCACCCTGGTGCTGGTGCTCGCTTTTCTCAGCGGCTTTATCATTATGGCAATAGAACTGCTGGGTGGACGCATTCTGGCGCCCTACTTTGGCAGCTCGATTTTTGTCTGGGGCAGTATCATCACCGTGTTCATGCTGTCTTTATCTATTGGTTATCTGTGTGGCGGAAAATTATCCCTGCTTAAACCTGACCTGAGACTTTATGGCAGCTTTTTTGTCGGTGCGGCCATATTACTCCTGCCACTGGTCTTTGCCGGTAATGAAATAATGGAAGCGGTTTTTCTGCGCATTGAAGACCCCCGTTATGGCTCATTGGTGGTATCCATGCTGTTGTTCTTTTTGCCCACGGCCATCATGGGCATGATTGCACCCTATTCTGTCAGACTGCTGGTGATCTCCACCGATGGCAGCGGTCATGTCGCCGGCAAGCTGTATTTTATTTCTACCCTTGGCAGTGCACTGGGTACGCTGGCAACATCCTTCTACCTGGTACTGTGGTTCGAGGTGAACCAGATACTCGTCACCATGTGCATGGCTCTGCTTTGCGCCGGCTTTGTTGCTATTATGACCGGCATCAGGAATATGCAAAGCCAGACCATTGACCTCAATGACAACGCCAAATGATCACCATAGACGGACATAAATTTCGGTGCAGGCAATCGCTATGGCGCTATCTCAAGGCCGAAGTCCTGATTGTGCTGGCCATCGCCCTGATTATTTTTGCCAAAGACCTGCTGGCCCAAAGTGGTATTCGCTATATCCATCAGGAACGCTCGCTCTATCGCAATATTCTGGTGACGGAAGATTCGCAGCGTCGCTGTCTGCGTTTCACCATTACCAGCCGAAGTGGCCAGAACCAGAGTTGCCGTTATCTGGACAAGCCCGTTGAGCTGGTATTTCCCTATGCCAAGATGACCCTCTCCAGTTTGCTGGTACAAAGCAATCCTCAGCGCATTCTTATAGTCGGGCTTGGTGGTGGTACCTTATCCGATACTTACAGCCAGCTATTTCCCGAAGCGGAAATTGTGATTTCAGAAATTGATGATGCTGTAGTGCGTGTCGCACAAGAATATTTTGGCTTTCAGGAAACCGACAAAATCAGTGTTGATGTGGGTGATGCCAGGGTCTTTATAAAACGCGCCGGACTGCGTGGCGAGAAATATGATCTGGTGATACTTGATGCCTTTAATGGCGAATATATTCCTGAGCATCTGATGACGGTGGAATTCCTGGAAGAGGTAAAGCGCTTATTGCCGGATGACGGCATGGTTGTCGCCAATACCTTTTCTACCAGCCGCCTGTATGCTGCAGAATCCAATACCTACCGCGAGGTGTTTGGAGAAATTTATAATTTGCGCATGAGCGGTACCGGGAATCGCGTTATCATCGCCTCCATACAACCCCTGCCTGATACCGACTTACTGGAATCTCGCGCACCGGCTTTCAGGGCATTACTGGAACCGTTTGGCATGGATGTAACTGAGTACCCACGGGTCATGAGTAAAGAAGTCAGCTGGGATACCAGTGAACGCATTCTCACTGACCAGTATTCCCCTGCCAACCTGCTGAATAATTAAATAAACCGCTGAGCCTTCTCAATTGAAAGGGCCAGGTCCCGTGACGTTTACTTCTTTTTCCTGTTACTTTTACTGGTCGTTCCCCACAGTGTTGCCACCGCGCGGTCGCTACCGAGCAAGCCAACAATAAGACAAACACCACCCACTGCCAGAAAAACAATTATTGGCAGAAAGGCCGAAAAATCCCCTTTGGCAATGGAGAAATAAAGGGAACCTGCGGAAAGGCCGGAGAATAATAAGCCCACTACCAGCAATATGGTACGGCTTGTCGACTTGTAGGAATAAGGTCCGTCGCCCTTCTCAAAGCGTTCGAGCACAAACCAGAATAGTCGGGTAAAAAATTGTTTCATTTGTTGTCTGCTTTCTATTGAACGGCATAAACAGGGCTCTGCAGGGCCGTTTCAGGTCTGTAAAAATTTTTAAATCCTTGTGATCCAGCTCATCAAGGCACGCGTAGAAAATACCATAGACACCAAAAAATCAACGTAATAGTTAAGTAGAGGAAGGTCTCTGGTTGATTTCTGACTATAGTTTATCCCTAGCACGTCCCCCTCGCCTCGAACCCTATCGGGGCTTTTTTTTGCCTGCTGAAAAGCCTTCAGCTGGATGGACGGGACGTTTTAAAGAAATGTTCACGGTAGTATCGTAATTCATCAATGGAATCGCGAATATCCTCCAGCGCCTTGTGCGAACTTTCTTTTTTCAGGCCATCAGCAATATCCGGCCGCCAGCGTTTGGCCAACTCCTTGACGGAGCTTACATCCAGGTTGCGATAATGAAAGAACGCCTCCAGGGTAGGCATGTAGCGCGCAAGAAAACGTCGATCCTGGCAGATACTGTTACCACACATGGGTGAAAATCCGCGCTCGCAATATTGCGCAAGAAATTTGATGGTTGCCTGTTCCGCTTCACTCTCATTATTGGGACTCAGACGCACCCGCTCTATTAAACCGGAGGCCCCATGATGTCGCTTGTTCCAGTCATCCATCCCTTCGATATAACTCTCAGGTTGGTGAATGGCAAGCACAGGTCCTTCATCAATAATCTGCAGGTCGGTATTGGTAATGATAGTGGCAATTTCAATGATCCGGTCACTTTCCGGGATCAGGCCCGTCATTTCCAGGTCAATCCAGATGAGATGCTGCTTTTTATCCATTATTTACTTGATGCGGGTCGTTAAAAGTTGAAGGATTGTAACAAAGGCCCTGATAATATGCCTTATGAAAAAGAAGCAGCTTAATCGCCGTCAATTATGGCGAATTCAAAAAATGCAGGATGTGTATGCCCAGCGAGCTGCAAAAAAACAGGCAAAAATTGAAGAGTCGCTGAATAACGCAGCCCTGGGCGAAGAGCGCAAGGGCATCGTTATTTCCAACTTTGGTCAGCAACTGGATATCGAAGCCCTTGATGGCGAAAACCAGGGCGAGATTTATCGCTGCTTTCAACGCTCCAATATCGAATCCCTGGTCACCGGTGATTATGTTATCTGGCAGGAAGGGGATCCGGTGGGCGTCATTATCGCCGTTTTACCGCGCGAGAACTTTCTTGAGCGTCCCTCCAGCCTCGGAGAACTCAGACCTGTTGCGGCCAATATCGACCAGATCATTATTGTTATTGCTCCATTGCCCGAACCTCATGCCAACCTGATCGACCGCTACCTGGTCGCAGCAGAACATTACCAGCTGTCTCCCGTTTTACTGATGAACAAGTCTGACCTGCTGGATGACAACAATCGCCGCGAGATGGAAGAGCTGCTGTCGATATACCGCGATATCGATTATCCGGTACTCTGTGTGTCCTCCAAAACCGGTGCTGGAATGGAGGAGCTGAAAACACTACTGGATGACAAGACTTCAGTTTTTGTCGGCCAGTCCGGTGTAGGTAAATCAGCCATGATCAACCGCTTGCTGCCGGCAGCCAACACCCAGGTCGGGGCGTTGTCCGAAGCCAGGGACAAAGGCAGACATACCACCACTTCGGCACGTCTTTATCACTTTACTGAAGGCGGTGACCTTATTGATTCACCGGGTATTCGCGAGTTTCATCTTGAGCACCTGGACAAGGAAACCCTGCTCAATGGTTTTCTCGAATTTCGTCCCTTCCTGGGTCACTGTAAATTCCGCGATTGCCAACATGACAAGGAGCCTGGCTGCAGACTGAAACAGGCTATTGAGGATCATCAAATCAACCCGCTACGCATGAACAGCTTTCGCCATATCCTGCAAACTCTCGACAGCTGACAATCACAAACCAAACTTCATAAACACATAGCCGTTAGTTATGCCTTAAACCCGCAACAGGCATTTTATCTTTAAGCGCTGAATCAGTTAGAATTCAGATTCCTTCCAATCAACCGTTGTAAACCCCTCATGCCAACAGATTTAGACCTGGTCATTGAACCGGACACCCTCGCTGCAGTTCTGGGCAATAAAAACCTGCTTATCATCGATGTCAGTCAAGCAAGTACCTATGCCCAGATTCATGTGCCGGGGGCAGTACATGTCAATCCAACAGAACTGGTGCGCGGCACACCACCGGTACCGGGAAAACTGCCCGGTAAAGACCAGCTTGAGGCGCTGTTTTCCCGCATTGGCTACACGCCTGACAAGCATATTGTCGTCTATGATGATGAAGGTGGTGGCTGGGCGGGTCGTTTTATCTGGACTCTGGACATCATTGGCCATGAGCATTATTCCTACCTCAATGGGGGTATTCATGCCTGGTATAAAGAAAGTCATCCGGTAGAAAGCGATCCTGTCAGCGTCGAGCCTGTGCCGGTGAACCTGACTCTGGATATGCGTTTTAATGCCTCGCTGGATGAAGTGCTTGCCTCACTGGACGATGAACACAGCAAGGTGTGGGATGCCCGTAGTCACGAAGAATACATTGGCACCAAAAAGTCCTCAGCGCGTGGCGGTCATATCCCCGGCGCCGTCAACCTGGACTGGCTTCATACCATGGATAGAACCCGCAACCTGCGGCTGCTGCCGCTGGAAAAACTGAAACAAATGCTGAGCGACCTGGGGATAAAGCCAGGGGACAGCATCATTACCCATTGCCAGACCCACCATCGTTCCGGACTGACCTACCTGATTGCCAAGGCACTGGGATATTCAGTCAGGGCCTATGATGGTTCCTGGTCGGAGTGGGGTAATTTACCCGATACCCCCATTGAGACCTGAGCCCACGGCAAAGCGGACAATCCATTCCCGATGAAATTTCTGTTCATTATGTTTCAGCACCTGGTGCCCCAGCATCTGTTGTCACGGCTGGCCGGCAAATTAGCCAATGCCACTACGCCCTGGCTGAAAAACATGATGATCAAACGCTTTATTCAGCACTATGGCGTCAATATGGCAGAAGCGCTGCAGTCAGAGCCCGAGGGTTATGCCTGCTTTAATGATTTTTTCACCCGCGCCCTAAAACCCGGCGCAAGAATTATTGCTGATGCAGACAATGCGCTTGTCAGCCCCGCCGATGGCGTTGTCAGTGCGGCCGGTAATATTACCGGCGATCAGTTATTTCAGGCCAAGGGCAAAAATTTTTCCCTGGCCGCCCTGCTGGGTGGCTCCGATGCCATGGCCAGCGCTTTTCTCGATGGCAATTTTGTGACGGTTTATCTTTCGCCAAAGGATTACCACCGTGTCCATATGCCCTGTGGCGGCACTCTGCAAAAAATGCTCTATATTCCGGGCAAACTGTTTTCAGTTAATCAAACTACCAGCGAAAATATAGATGACCTGTTTGCCCGCAATGAACGTGTGGTTTGTCTGTTTGATACCGACGCCGGCCCGCTGGCAGTGATTCTGGTAGGCGCCATGATTGTGGCCGGCATTGAAACGGTCTGGTCGGGGCAGGTGGCTCCGGCTGCTCATGGTATTAGTGAAACTGATTACACCACTCAGCAACCGGCAATCCAGCTAGCCGGCGGCGAAGAAATGGGGCGCTTTAAACTGGGCTCAACCGTCATCCTCTTGTCAGGCCCGGGAGCAGTGAAATGGCAGCAGTCGCTGGAAGAGAATACTCCGCTGCAGATGGGTGAAAAAATTGGTGACATGCTTGCTCAGGCATGAGGAATAAAATCCGCCTCCTAAACAGCGAATAGTTCACCAGCAAACCAGTGTCTATTCTTTCCAGGGATCGAATTTTTCAGGGGCTGTAGCAGGCTTACCTGGCTGCTCTTGTGCGACGCTGTCCGCAGCGATATTTTCCATCTTGTTACTTTCCAAACCCGTTTGCGCCTGTTGTTTGGCATCTGTTTTCAATACCAGAGTGCCGGCAATCTTGTCGTGCCAGCCCTGTTTGCGTTTATCAATGCCAACCCAGATCAGCCCCAGTAGTAGTGGAATGGTAGAAACGTAATAACCAATATAGCGCAACACCAGTTTGCCAAAGGAAGGCTTGCCCAGGGTTTTGGCATCCACAATAACCAGGCCCATCATGATTTTTCCGGGGGTGGCCGAACGGTACTGCCAGAACACCATAACGGCAATCAGGGGCAGCACATAATTGATCAGGTCATAGGCCAGACCCGGTGATTCTGTAGCAAATAATACCCCCGGTCCGTAAAAAACCATGAGCAGGGGAACCATGACCATCAGTAACAGGATTGAATCCAGAACCGCGGCCAGCACTCGAATCCAGAAGCCGGCGTATGCCAGCGGAATGTTTTTTGAATCCGCGTCTTCAGCATCCTTGTTCGGAGCCTGCTGCGTTGCTGATTCCATGAATTCACTCCTTCTTGCTTATAGGGAAATACCACATTATTTATCTTAGCATGATCAAGGAAAACTGCTCACTGAGCAGATAAAGGCTGGAATGTTTCTCAGGCGATAGCGATGGGAAAACTGATGACGTTGCGAATATCTTTGCTAGCGGTTTTCAACATCAGCAAGCGATCCACGCCAAGCGCAACACCGCAGCATTCGGGTAATGCCTGTTCGAGGGCGGCAAGAAAGTTAAGATCTACCGGATGCAGGGGCTTACCTTCAGCCTTGCGCAATGCCAGATCGCGCTCAAAACGACGCTTTTGTTCCGCAGCATCAGTGAGCTCATCATAACCATTAGCCAGCTCCATGCCAGCAACCACCAGTTCAAAGCGTCTTGCCACCGGGCGTCCGCGCTCATCTTCTTCCACTTTCGCCAGAGCGGCCTGGGAAACCGGGTAATTCATGATGAAAACCGGTGCCTGAAGTTGCGGCTGAATGCAGTGACTGAACAGCAGGTCCAGCCAGTGATCGGGGTTACTGCTTTCCATGACGATATCTATATGCTCGGTGGCGACCTGTTGCAAGGTATCCAGCGTGGCAGTGAATGGATCGAGCTGTAGATGGTGCTTAAACAAATCACCATAGCTAATCCGTTCAGCCTTTTCGAGTGACAGTAGCGCGCTCACCAGCGCTTCCACCTCATCCATTAACTGGCTCAGAGTAAAGTCGGGGCGATACCATTCCAGCATGGTGAATTCAGGATTATGCTGGGTACCTGCCTCATTATTGCGAAAGGATTTCGCTAGCTGGTAAATCGCGCCACTGCCTGAAGCCAGCAGACGCTTCATGGCAAATTCCGGTGAGGTCTGCAGAAACAGAGGCACTTCGCCTTCTCCCTGGGGCGGGACGCAGACAGGATCAAGATTGGGATCAGTACCAGCGGCGGCTGATAAAATCGGGGTGTCTACTTCAAGTACCTGACGCTCAGCAAAGAACTGTCGGATCTGGCCCAGCAAACTTGCCCGAGCTTCAAGCATCTTCCGGTCAGTCCTTGCTTGCCAGTCAGGATGGGTCATCTTTAATTTCCGGCAACAGCGACAAATGATAACGCTGCTGCCTTGTTTAACCTGGGTGGTAAATTACTTTTTCACCCGATTCTGATACTCCCCGGTGCGGGTATCAATGCGCAGTACATCACCGATTTCCACAAACAAGGGCACCTTGACCACAGCACCAGTTGTCAGTGTGGCGGGCTTGGTGCCCCCCTGGGCAGTATCGCCTTTCAGACCAGGATCAGTATCGGCAACTTCCAGTTCGACAAAGTTGGCCGCCTGCACGGAAATCGGGGCTTCATTCCAGGAAATGACAGTGCACACATCCTGTTCCTTCATCCAGTTAATAGCATCTTCCACTGCACTTTTATCTGCAGCCACCTGCTCAAAACTGCCATCGGTTTTCATAAAATGCCAGAATTCACCGTCGCTGTAGAGGTATTCCATGTCCGTTTCCACAACATCGGCCCCTTCCAGTGACTCACCTGATTTGAAGGTGCGTTCCCAAACACGGCCATTCAGCAGGTTCCTGAATTTCACCCGGTTAAAGGCCTGGCCCTTGCCCGGCTTTACAATTTCATTTTCCAGAATGGAGCAGGGATCTCCTTCCAACAATACTTTCAATCCGGATTTAAATTCATTAGTAGAATAGTTTGCCATCATTGACCTCGACCAACTGCCTGAAAAGCTGGGCATGATACCTGTGCCAGCACAAGAGTGCTACTATTCGCAGCGTTAAACAAAACAGTCAACCCGGCTGCAGGGATGTCCTGAGACCCCCTGTTCCAGCCAACATCCAGGCGGGAAAAGTCTTGTCACAACTGGCCTTACATCAGCAACTGAGCTGGCAGGAAATTCTTGCAATGGCGCCCATGAATAGTACTGAACTGTGCAATCTGCTGGGGCTGCAGATGGATTCACTACCTCAGGAGCACCCTCTGTTAAAACAGTTTCCGCTGCGGGTTCCGGCGCCCTACCTGAAGCGCATAGAAAAAGGTAATCCTGCTGATCCGCTGTTACTGCAGATTTTTCCCGGGCCTGAAGAAGCCCTGTCGTCGCCCGGGTTTTCCCCGGATCCTGTTGGCGAAAGCGAAGCAAATCCAAAGCCGGGCATACTCCACAAGTACAAAGGTCGCGCTTTATTACTGGTCACCTCCAGTTGCGCTATTCATTGCCGCTATTGTTTCAGACGACACTTTCCCTATGAAGAAAATAATCCGGGTAAGGAACACTGGCGAGAAAGTCTTGAATACCTGAAACAGGATAGCAGTATCAGCGAGGTGATCTTGAGTGGTGGCGATCCGCTTACCCTGCCGGATAAATACCTGGCCTGGTTTATGGCCGAACTGGCGCAGATCAATCACATCCGCCGTATTCGCATTCATACCCGTTTACCCATCATGATTCCGCAACGGGTAACGCCTGATCTTTGCAAGCTACTGGCAAATCAGCGCTTTCAGACTATTCTGGTTATACACAGTAATCATGCACAGGAGTTTGATGATGAAGTGGATGCTGCCTGTCTGGCACTGAAAAAAGCCGGCATAACCCTGCTCAATCAAAGTGTCCTGTTAAGGCATATCAATGACTCCAGAGACGCCCTGGTGGCATTGAGTGAAAGATTATTTAAAGCTGGTGTGCTGCCCTATTACCTGCACTTGCTGGATCGTGTTAGTGGTGCAGCCCATTTTGATGTACCGGAGGAAACCGGAAAGACACTGATAAAAGAACTACAGGCCCAGTTGCCCGGTTATCTGGTACCGAAACTGGTCAGAGAAATTCCCGGGCAAGAGGCAAAAACTCCCATGGGGTAAACAAACATAGAAAGCTATAAGCACAGTTAGAACCAAGAAAAGGAAAAGGATTTCCTGAGATGAAAACACCCGCTTTTCACTTGCTCGTGGTCAGCATCGACAACGCCCTGCCAAACCACCTGATTACTGCATTACGTCAAGACCATGTCCCGGTTCGCGCCACCGGGATTAATAGCAAGTCGACTCTTGCCAAACACCTGCAAAAAATGCGTATTGATCTGCTTTTACTTGTGGAAAGCGAGGCCATTATTCCCGCTCACTGGCTTGAGCTCCATGCCCAATCAGGAAGCAGGACTCCGGTTTTAATTGCCTGCGCAGAGAAGTCTTCGCTGGAGAAAATACCCGAGGCAAAACTGGCCAACTATGATCTCATTGCCGCCAACAACACCATTGCCTTGTCGCGGGCGATAAAAAAACAGGCGGCTTATGCAAGGGAAAAAATCAACAATCGTGAGATGGCAAACAGGATACGCGAACTGGAAAAGCAGCAGCGCTTCTTGCTCGACAGCTGCCAGGACGCGCTGGCCATTCTGGGCAAAGGACGCCACCTGTATTGTAACGATCGCTACGTCACACTTTTTATCCGGCACAGTCGTAGTTCGTCCGGCGCGCCGAAGCGTAAAAAACTTTTATATAGTTCTCTGCAAGACCTGCTCAGCGAATCTGACAGGCAACCCCTGCACAGGATACTCAGCAGTGAAATCACCACCTCGAAAACACTTCAGGTCTGCAGCAAAGCAACTGCAGAAAACCTTTCATTGACCTTTTCATCAATATTTTTCAAGCAGGAAAAATGTATACAGGTGATAGTCAAGACGGCCAGTGGCAACAGCCATTACTCGCGAGACAGGCAATCTCTGGCTAGCGAGGACCTGTTGACACGCCTGATCAATGAGGAAAACTTTACCGCCAAGGTTGAGGCCGCCATTACCAAGGCAATAAACCAACAGGAATTCTGCTCCCTGATGATTGTGCAAATTAATGCCTTTCAGGAAATGCAGACAACCATTGGTCGACCAGGCACCAACCAGTTACTTTACGAGATCAGCGAATTCCTTAATAAATCGATTAGCAAACCATTCATTGCGTCGAGAATGACAGAGGATGAATTCGGTTTGCTGTTGAATGACAGTAGTGCGGAACAGGGCGCGACATTGGCCAACCATATATACCACAGGCTCAACAGTGCTTTTTCCGGGGGTGACAAACCTGTGGCCATCAGCGCCTCGCTGGGGCTGACCTTCATCAATGAACTGGCGCTGGACGCACAGGATATGATTAACCGGGCTCGCATAAACCGGAACCTGGCGCCGACCTATACCATGCAGCAAGCTGCCTTTCACTCAAATAACTCTGTAATTCCACAGCTTTTAAGGAAGGCTTTGGATTCCGGAGAGTGGTATTTACGCTTTCAGCCCTTGCTCAGTTTCACCCCGGACAACAGGAAACGATATGAAGTGCTTCTCTCTTTGAATGGGCGCGCTGGCGAATTTAACCCGGAGGAACTTCTTGCCCAGGCCAATATCCATAATCTGGCCGGAGAAATTGACAGACAAATGTTGAATACTCTTATTGATGAAATGGATATCCAGGAAGATAGCAGTAAGCTCATATTTATTCCTGTCAGCGGCAATACTCTGGTAAACAAGAGCATGCTGACCTGGTTAAGCAGTCTGTTACAGCGCCATAGAGGATGTGCCGGGCAATTGGTTTTTCAGCTCAGTGAAATAGATCTCCATGGCAATAGCCAGCTAGCCCGGGCTTTTTGCAACAAGC
Organism: Gammaproteobacteria bacterium; assembly: GCA_030828385.1. Lineage (GTDB taxonomy): Bacteria > Pseudomonadota > Gammaproteobacteria > Pseudomonadales > Pseudohongiellaceae > Eutrophocola. The sequence continues at coordinate 3,114 of JAURCS010000026.1, read as the reverse complement.
TCAATGAGCTGGGTATAGGTATTGCCATATCGCGCTTTGGTAGTGCCATGGATCCCCTTTCCCTGGTAACCACGGTGAAGCCGAATGTTGTCATTCTGGATCAATCCCTGCACAGCGAAATTCTTTATAGTAAGAAACAGCAGAAATCTGTAGGTAAACTCATTAGTGCTCTTCACCACGAACAAGTCCGCGTGGGCATCTCAGGTATTGAGGAAATGGAGTTGCTGCCATTGCTTTGGGAGTTAGGCGTTGATCTGATACAGGGGAGTTGCCTTGGTCGGCCAGCCAAATCAATGGATTATATATTTCCTCAAGAAGATGAAATCAAACCCTGCATTTGAAACGCCTAAAAGTTCTGAAGTAGCTGGGGCTTTTTTCCCCACGACAAGCTAAACTACGTTCCATTGTTGCAAAACCAATTCACCGGGGAGCCTACGTGGGGAATATCAGGCTACAAACCAGTCACAAGCTGGCACTCAGTTTTGCCATTCTGTTTATTGTGGTGACCTCTGTATTCTGGTTACTGTTTCAGAATGAATTAAACCGCTCTTTACGCGAATACAGCGATATTCTGGGCGCCTCCCTTGCGGAACAAACCGCCACATCGGTACGCGAACTTGTGCTGGTGAATGACCCATTGGGATTGAATGTAGTGCTTACCCAACTGGTTAGAGACAGCAATATTGTTTATGCTGTTGTTTATGATGTTGATGGCAGGCAATTGGCCAGTGCGGGTCAGGCCTCTATCAATACCGCAAACGCTACTATCATTCCCGCGCAACAAGGATTTTACAGTGCCGACATTACCGTGCAGGATGCTATTGCCGGGTCGATTCAGCTGGAATTGGACAGCATGGCGGTTGCCGGATTTCAGTCCCGCATGCGCAACCTGTTTTTACTGGTACTGACTATCTCCCTGATTCTTGTGGTCAGTACCGCTTTTGCCTTAGCCGGTGCAATTACCAACCCCATACTCTCCACAATCAACACTATCATTCGCAAAACCGGCGATGATGAGCTTAATGAGAGCGAGCCAGGTGAAACTCAACGATTGCAGTTTGCTGTAGAAAACCTGCTGGCTAAATTTCAGGACATGGAAGAAAAGCTGCTGGAAACGGGCGTTTGGGAAAAAGCCGATGAAGAATCTGACAGTGCACCAGTTAAAGTAAATGCCACTATGCTGGTAATCAAAGTGGTCAATATCAATACCGCAATAGAACTTTTGCACCCCCCTACTCTTGCCAATCTGTTACGGGAATATATTTTTTACTTGAAACAGGCGGCAAGTCTTTTTGGTGGTTCTTTCCAGCGCCAGAGCGGCGACTCGATCCTCATCAGTTTCGACAGTATTGATTGCAAGGACAGACACAGCATTAATGCTTTGCAGTGTGCCGGCCTGTTTCAGCTAATCATGAACAGGATAAATCTTCGTCACAAGGAAAAAGGAGAACAAATTCTTGAATTCAGGATGGCGATTCATAGCGGTGATATATTTCTTGCGCCAGGCCTCTTCAGTGACAATGTGAAAGAGTGTGGCATGCTTGGAAAAACCATCGATATCGCTTATTTCCTCTGCACGCAAAGTGCCCCAAACCAATTAATCATCAGTGATTCAGCCTGCTCACAGGCTATGCAGTTTGAACAGTTTGAAACCGCAGGACAAAATGAAATCAGCATGCCCGCAGACAACGTTTCATTCATGGCTTATATTCTGTCAAACAATTTTGCCGGTGAAAAAGAATTGATCCGCAAAAAATGCGACCATATTCTTGATATAACAAAAATAACTGACCAGACACACTGAGCCAAACAGCGATTACCTATAAATTATTGCTATAAAAAAGGACAGGTACGCAAGGAAGGCTATATGGAAAATACTATAGACGTCGGACACCCATTTTTCTTTCTCACCCAGGTCATCATGGTCGATGACGACCCGTATTTTCTGGACGGCATCAGTTTGATGCTCGATAAAAACAGCTACAAGCTATTTCAGTCAGCATCTGAAGCACTGGATTATGCAAACCAGTCGCATAAACAGGTAAGTTTACAGGAGCGCTGCTACAGTAATTACAAAACCGGTCCCCAGGATTCTGATTCTCTTTCCCATGTCGATATTGGCAGGCTTTATGAGGAAATCTATAACGGTGACCGTTTTCAGACCAGCTCAACAGTAGTGGTTGATTACTCAATGCCTGAAATGAATGGCCTGGAATTTTTAATGGAGTTAAAAAATCCTTTTATAAAAAAGGTGCTTTTAACTGGCCAGGCTGATACAGAACTGGCAATCAAGGCATTTAACAAACAGCTTATAGATCAGTATATCGACAAGCATGATCCACGCCTGAAGCAGGTACTTAATTCAACTATTTCTGTTTTTTCAGAGCAGTATTTCCGCAGCAGTTACAAGCTAATCACCGACCCTATAATTGCCTCTCATCATGATACCTTTTTGACGGATGCAAAATTCCAGGAATATTTTTATGACTTGCGATTGAAAACCCAATGCATGGAATATTATATGATCGATCATCCCCATACCGGCTATCTCATGGTCGACCGAAAAGGGAGAAAACGCGGTCTTATTGTTAACCGTGAAGAAGCGCTTTCAGAACACATTGCAGATCTTAAACAATGGAGAGCACCGGCCAAACTTACCAATGAGGTAATCCAGAAAAACCTGATTCCCACTTTTAATGGAAGCGAAGAAGATCTCAATGCCGAGCACACATTTATAAAGCAATGGGAACGTTACTATCATCCGGCTATCAAAATTAAATCGACGAAAAATTATTTCGTGGCAATGCTGACCGAGGAAGACCTCCCCCAATGCTATCAGGGACAAGTCATCCCTTACGCCGACTTTATCGAAAACAATTCCCTGAACCGGGAAATACTCCATTAGCATTGATCAGCAAAAAGACTGATTCAGGTAGCTGGTAAATCAATAGTGAATTCAGCAAACTCCCCAGGCTCTGCAAGGCAGGATATATCGCCATCGAAACTACGAATGGTGCGTCTGCAAAATGCCAGACCAACACCGGTACCATCGGCTCTCGTGGTAAAGAATCCGTCGAATATCCGCCTGACACCTCTGAGTCCATACCTTCTATC
>JAURCS010000025.1 GCA_030828385.1 Gammaproteobacteria bacterium | reverse complement strand
AGGGGCATCAATGTAGGCATCGTCCAGTGATACCAGAGCAATTCTTGTACCACTAGTGAGGTCGAATACCCCGACTCTGGCAAAGCCACTGGTCTGTCCGGCAAAGACCCCAGGGTCGGCAACAGCGGCCAGGATTCTCTGGCGATCCTCTTCAACCTCAATACCAATAATGGCATCCACATCCGGGTCGTCCACCACAGTGGACAATTCACCATTGGCCGCCAGCGCAAACACCTTGCCTTCAATAAAAGAACCCAGCAAAAAGCGTTGATTGAGATGATCATACTCAATACCTTCCGGGGTAAAGCCACCGCGCTCCACAGTAATGATATCCGGATAATCAGGCATCATCTTGGCGGATGAAACCGAGCCTGTATTGCTGCAGGCTGTGAGACCCAGAGAGAGGAAAGACAGAAGAAAATATCTAAAGCAGGGCATCTTGTACTCCGATGTGACCAAGATTGAATATGAGGTAATTAGGCCATGGTATATCAGGGGGCCTTTATTATAGAAGCCTGAAATCCGTATGAGAAAGTGTCGGATTATGCTTGAAATAGGTCAAATCAGTCCTATATTGGATAGAGGTATAATAAAAAAATAACCAAGCCGCATAATTTATTGAAAAACAGGGCTTTTTTCCCGGTTGGCGAATATTTTCAGTTATTGGCTGTCTAACTTATAAGATGATAGAATCCGCCGGCTACGGCGTTACGTAGGATAATTATGAGCGCTAAAGTAAATACATATATTCAGAAGAATGATTGTAACCATTATAACCATAGAGAGAGTAATAAAGGACTGATGACTCTGGAAACCAGTAACAGCAAAGAGCTGCAGCTTATTGACACAATGGTGCCAGGGCGTGATTTAAACGCCTATATCAGTGCCGTCAACGGCATTGCTATCCTTAGTGCTGAAGAAGAGCTGGAGCTTGCTAATCAGTATTACTACGAGGACAACCTTGATGCAGCGCGTAAGTTAGTACTTGCTCACCTGCGTTTCGTTGTCCATATGGCTAAAAGTTATTCAGGCTATGGTCTGTCTGAAGCCGATTTGATTCAGGAAGGCAATGTAGGTCTGATGAAGGCGGTAAAACGCTTCAACCCGGAAGTGGGTGTGCGTCTGGTATCCTTTGCTGTTCATTGGATCAAGGCTGAAATGCACGAATTCATTCTGCGCAACTGGCGTATAGTGAAAGTGGCCACGACCAAGGCTCAACGCAAATTATTTTTTAACCTGCGCGGCTCCAAGAAGCGTCTGGGCTGGTTAAGTCAGGCTGAGGCCGAAGCGGTAGCAAAGGATCTGGGTGTTCCGCCAGAGACGGTAATGCAGATGGAAGGTCGTATGGGGGCTTATGATGCTTCATTCGATGGTGCTGCCGATGCCGATGATGAAGAATCCTATCAAGCTCCAGCCCAATACCTTGAAGATACCCGGTTTGACCCGGCCCGCTCTGTTGAAGAGGCGGATTATGATAAGTCGTCTACTGATGGATTGTATGTAGCGCTGGAAGATCTTGATGACAGAAGCAGGGATATCCTGAACCGTCGCTGGCTCAGCGATGACAAAGTTACCCTACATGATCTGGCCGAAGAATATGGTATTTCAGCTGAGCGTATTCGTCAGTTGGAAAAAAATGCCATGAATAAGGTAAAGGCTATTCTTGAGGCCTGAATAAGCAGAGCAGCAAGATAGAAAGAACAAAAAAAAGACATTCAGAAAAGCCGCCGCTCAGGCGGCTTTTTTATATCCGCTTTACAGCTGTAAATGAATAATCACTATTAACAATGAACTATGCATTAATTATTACGGCCGTTAATGGTTTCCTGGTGGTGTTATTGGGCGCTTTTGGCGCTCATGCCCTGGAAGCCATGCTCAGTCAGCAGCAACTGGGAACCTGGGATACGGCGGTTCAGTATCATATGTTCCATACTGCTGCCCTGTTTGGCACAGGGCTGTTAGCGCAGACCCGGCCAGACAATATTCTCGTCAACCGCGCCACCAATCTGTTTTTGGGCGGTATCGTAACTTTTTGTGGCAGCCTTTATATACTCGCGCTTACAGGCATCAACATGCTCGGGATGATCACTCCCATCGGTGGTGTAATGTTTCTTGGCGCCTGGGCTTGTCTGTTATATGCGATCGTTAAGGGTGCGAAGCGTGGTTGATTCGATTAGTGACAAGCAGCGCCCAATACGCAGTTATGTGGTCAGGGGAGGCCGGCTTACTCAAGCCCAGCAGGATGCTATTGAAAGCCTGTGGCCGGAATATGGGCTCGACCAGGAAGATGGGCTAATTGATCGGGAGCGCGTATTTGGCCGTCATGCCCAGCTGGTTTTTGAAATTGGCTTTGGTATGGGTGATTCTCTGGTAGAAATGGCCAGCCAGCATCCTGAGCGTGATTACATCGGTGTCGATGTGCACCCACCTGGAATAGGGACTATTCTGCGCGATATCAAAGAAAGAGGAATACAGAACCTGCGGGTAATGCAGGGCGATGCTACTCTTATACTGGATAATTGTTTTCACGATAACTCTCTGGACAGGATTCAAATCTATTTCCCGGATCCCTGGCATAAGAAGCGGCACCACAAGCGTCGTCTCATTCAGCCTGCTTTTGTAGAAGCGCTCGCCGTAAAGTTGGCTGCTGGTGGCGTTTTGCATTTGGCCACTGACTGGGAAAATTATGCCCAGCAGATGATGGAAGTGATGTCGGCATCGCCTACTTACTCAAATGTTGCAGGGGTGGGGAATTTTGCCGGGCAGGAACAGCGGGCAGAAACAAAATTCGAACGTCGTGGGCGCAGGCTGGGGCACGGGGTATGGGATCTTCTGTTTGTCAAAAACAGTGATGAAAAAGCAGTCGACTAGTTGCTGTGGATGCCTATTGGCGGCTCCAGAAGCGATGACCGTTTTCTGCAAGCCAGTTGCGTAACTCCTTGAATCTTGGGCAGACACTTTCTACTGTATTCCAGAATCTTTTTGAATGATCCATGTGCCGCAGATGGCTGCATTCATGCACAATCAGGTAATTAATAACGTCTTTTGGCGCCATCATGGCGAGCCAGTTGTACTGAATAGTGCCATTCTGGCAACAGTGCCCCCACTTGGATTTGGTTTTTCTAAACACTACCTTTTTTAGTTTGTGTTCAACGCCCAACTGCTTAGCGACCTTCCAGGATTCGCTGGTCATATATTCGTGGGCCTTTTCCTTAAGCCAGTTGTTAAATAGCAGCTCAAGTTTTTCGGGACTGTTTTTGCGCGCATAGATGAACAGAAAATCGCGGGTGACCCTGACCTCCTGAGCATCGCTGATCAGGACCACAATGGTTCTTGGCCTGCCCAGGTAGGTAACTTCCCGGCCTTCAGCTATAACAAGGCGTTGACGAAAGTGCCGTTTTTGGCGCTCAAGCTCTTCCAGTATCCAGTCTTTTTTCTCAAAAACAAACTCATGGATCCACTTTGTGGGGGCATTTCGCGGAGATCTTACTTCTACATTCCCACTTTTCACATAAATTACCAATGACTTCCGCTTTGAACGAATAATTTCAAAGTTAAATGGGAAAGTGGGGCTTAGATTGCAAATTTCAGGCATTTTTTAAAGATTTTACCAGTTCTCTGCTACCGCTAACCTCTATTTCAAGCGCTAATTGCAGTAATTTTCCAATTTCACCTTCAGGGAAACCCTTTCTCTGAAACCATAGTAAATAGGCCTCCGGCAGGTCAATAATAATTTTCCCCTGATATTTGCCAAACGGCATCGGCGTCCTGAGAAGCTTGAGCAATAAGAATTTATCGGCGGCAGCATCTTCCATAGTTGTTAAACGGAATTTTCATTCGGGGCGGAACAGGAGTTTTTCGCGTTCATCCCCGGGTTAAAGAAAACATGAAAAGCCCAATGACTTTTTATTGGAATCACAGGAGCTAAAAGAATTGCCTGGTGCCTGGTAGGCAGCAACCCAGTCTGCTTTCTCATGATAATTTCCTGAAGAATATAAACCGGCTTGTCCTGTGTGGGACTTTAGTGGCGCTGCAACGAATAGTATTCGAAAGAGAATAGTTGCTCAATAAAATGAGACCATCAAAAGGAAATATTTTTCTAACTTTGCCAGAAAGCGAAATGGTTTGCTCGGGTGAATAAGGCTGCCGTCAACGCTTCATGTGTCAGCTACAGCAATCCGCCGAGAGAACCGCTCCATAGATTTCAAGCGACTTTGCTTTTTTCTCGGGAAATAACAGTATCAAGCGGCTTCCTGTCTACGCGCTCGTAACACCTGGCTTACCGCATTGAGTAATGCATTTACAGAAGAGGTCACAATATCCTCATCAATGGCTATGCCGGTAAAGCGTTTGCCTTCATATTTCACCTGCAGGTAGGTCACGGCATCAGCGTTGGCGCTCTGGCTCATGGCATGTTCACCATATTCAAGTATCTGCAGGCTCATAGCGAAAGTGCGTTCCATTGCGTCCACAAACGCCTCCAGCATACCGGCACCCTCGCCTTTCACTTCAAAAGGTTTGCCATCAAGCTCTATGATGCCAGAGATGGTTTCATGCTCTGCTTTTTCAATGGAAAAACTTTTCAGCAACAGGGGTGCTGGAAGATCCAGATATTGCTTCTGGAATAACTCCCAGATCTGGTCGGGTGCAATTTCCTGGCCTGAGTCCTCGGCGGCCTTCTGCACCACGCGGCTGAATTCAATCTGCAGCCAGCGCGGCAACTGGAAGCCATATTTGGACTCCATGACATAGGCAACACCGCCTTTTCCGGACTGGCTGTTAACCCGAATGACATCCTGATAAGTCTGCCCCACATCTCTCGGATCAATTGGTAAATAGGCAATATCCCAGCTGTCTCCTTCCTTATAAAGGTTAAGGCATTTTTTTATGGCATCCTGATGACTGCCGGAAAATGCCGTAAAGACAAGACTGCCTGCATAAGGATGGCGTGGATGAACATCAATCTGGGTACATTCCTTTACTACGGAATTGATATGATCCATGTCGCTGAAATCCAGTTTTGGATCTACGCCCTGGCTATACATATTCATGCCCATGACCATGATATCCAGGTTACCGGTGCGCTCACCGTTGCCCATCAGCGTACCTTCCACGCGATCAGCGCCTGCCATTAAGCCAAGCTCTGAGGCAGCGACAGCGCAACCGCGGTCATTATGGGTATGCAGGCTAAGGATAATCGAGTCGCGTCGCTGCACATGGCGACTAAACCATTCGATCTGATCGGCATAGACATTAGGCGTTGCCATTTCAACCGTGGATGGCAAATTGATAATCACTTTGCGTTCCGGGCTGGGCTGCCATACGTCGTTTACTGCATCACAAACTTCAACGGCAAACTCCATTTCCGTTCCGGTAAAGCTCTCGGGCGAATACTGAAAATACCAGTCAGTTTCAGGCGCCTGTTGTGCGCACTCAAGAACACTTTTTGCGCCATTCACCGCAATGTCTATGATGCCAGCCTTATCCATTTTGAAAACATGGTTACGCTGGATCACGGAAGTGGAATTGTACATATGAATAATGGCCTGCTTTGCTCCTTTCAGTGCCTCAAAGGTGCGCTGGATCAATTGCGGTCTGGCCTGGGTTAGTACCTGGATAGTGACATCATCCGGAATTTTGTTTTCCTCAATCAGCCAGCGAACGAAATCATAGTCCGGTTGGGAGGCTGCAGGAAAACCAATCTCGATTTCCTTGAAGCCTACTTCCAGCAGCAAGGCATACATCTTCCGTTTCTGGGAAACTGACATTGGCTCGATCAGAGCCTGATTGCCGTCGCGCAGGTCCACACTGCACCAGGTCGGCGCGCGCGTAATTACCTTGTCCGGCCAGGTGCGGTCGGGCAGGGCAACGGGAGGGAATGCCTTGTACTTGCTGTGGTCGTAATTTTTCACCTGCTACCTCTTAACCTTTTTATGAAACTGCCTTTAGTCGTGTATGAAGCAATCTGGCTTCAAGTTATTGATTCAGGGAGCGTAGTGTACAGGAAACTTTGTGAATAATTATTGCTAATATCGCCATAATAATTAAATTAATGGCATATATTGCTAATATAATAATAATAGTTAGAATATAATGCTGCTCATAAGATTAATGCTGATATACAGGAATGGTGGTTATGCAGCTGGATCGTACTGACAAGCGCATTCTCCGTGAATTGCAGAGCAATGGCAGGATGAGCAATCAGGAGTTGGCCGAGAAGGTTGGACTTTCCCCTTCCCCCTGCCTGCGCCGGGTAAAGCAGCTGGAGGATGAAGGTATTATCAAAGGATATGTTGCCCTGGTGGACCCGGCCAAACTGGGCTTGAAAATGATGGCGCTGATCCAGATCAGGATGGACCGTCACACACCGGAGCGCTTTGCGGAATTTGAAAAAACCATTATGGAGTATCCCCAGGTGATGGAGTGCATTTTGATCACCGGGCAGACCGCAGATTACCAGGTCAAGGTGATTGTGGAGGATATGGAGCAATATCAGGACTTTCTGTTAAACAGGATCACGCCCTTGCCCGGAGTGTCTGATGTGCATTCCAGCTTTATTCTGCGTCAGGTGGTCTCCAGCACAGCATTGCCGATTGAAATAACCGGGTAGGAGATAAAACCTGGTTTCTGCTACAGCATGACGGCCTGACATCCTTGCTGTAAAATTCACCCCCCGATGCAATCTGCAGGTACCGAGCGTGGCAAGTATTTTTACCAAAGTAATTAACCGGGAGATCCCCGGACATTTTGTCTGGGAAGATGATCTTTGTATTTCCATTATGACTATTCAGCCGATTCGTCAGGGTCATCTTCTGGTGATTCCAAAAGCTGAAGTAAATCACTGGGATGATGTGCCCGAGGCAACAGCGACTCATCTGATGACGGTTTGCCAGAAAATTGCCAAGGCAATAAAGGCTGTTATTCCTTGCAGCCGGATTGGTGTTTCAATTGTCGGTCTGGAAGTGCCCCATACGCATATTCACCTGATCCCCATTGATACCTTTGGTGATCTGGATTTTAAAAATGCCAGGGAAATGTCAGAGGAGTTACTGGCAGCAACGGCGGCAATTATTCGTGAAGTGCTGGTTGCCGAAGGTCACCAGCAAGCGAATATCAGCGCCTCCTGAGATTTTTCAATTCCTGTAACCCAACACGGCCTTAGAACAGGGAAACAAGATACTTGTCTGACAGAGATACATTATTTGCCAGCGGATTACCTAACGAACACTTTGTGTTTGACGAAAAGGTAGCAGCCGTTTTTCCCGATATGATCAATCGCTCTGTTCCGGGGTACGCTACCATCATTGCCATGATTGGAACGCTGTCTGCGGAATATGCCCAGCCTGCCAGTATCTGCTATGACCTGGGTTGTTCTCTGGGGGCGGCAAGCTTGTCCATGCGTCATAATATTCGGGCAGAAAATTGCGCTATCGTTGCGGTAGATAATTCCGCCGCCATGGTGGAAGGTTGCCGACAGGCAATAGAGCGTGACAGTGCCGTGCTTCCTGTCGCTGTGCGCTTCGAGGATATACTCGACACGCCAGTGAATAATGCATCGATGGTAGTGATGAATTTCACGCTGCAGTTTGTAAAGCCTGAGGCGCGAGACGAACTGCTGACACGTATATACGAGGGCCTGTTGCCTGGGGGCATGTTGATTCTGTCTGAAAAAATTCTTTTTGAAGATTCAGCGCTGAATGACCTTTTTATTGAAATGTACCATCGCTTCAAGGAACAGCAGGGTTATTCCAAACTTGAGATAAGTCGCAAACGGGCGGCCCTTGAAAAAGTACTTATTCCTGAAACCATCGCCGCCCATGAAAGCCGCCTGAAGAAAGCCGGCTTTGAGACTTTTGACGTCTGGTTCCAGTGCTTCAACTTTGCCTCCATCGTGGCAGTCAAGTCCCATTAATATCCAGTCGCGTTTAAACCAGAGCGGAAACCACATTGCCTGAGCCTATTGAAAACCTGGTAAATTATTCAGAACTGATTTCTGTATTGGAAAATACCCGGTTCTCGCCCATCATTGAAAAACTGCCGCAGAACTTTCTTGCTGCATTTAATCATGGGGATTTTGCCGGCTGGGTAGAAGCGCTTCGGGCCTTGCCGGATATAGCGCCGGATTCATGGGATTTACAGAGCCAGGTTCGAATAGGGTCTAATGAGCAATGTGATGATGCTCAGCGGCGGCAGTTAAAACAGACTCTTCTGAAGATACACCCATGGCGCAAGGGACCATTTGAGCTGTTTGGTCTGAAGATTGACACAGAGTGGCGCTCGGACTGGAAATGGGAGAGATTGAAAGCCCATATAGCGCCATTGGAAAACCGGAATGTGCTGGATGTGGGTTGTGGTAATGGTTATCACTGCTGGCGCATGGCCGGGGCAGGCGCCCGCTTTGTTCTCGGTGTCGATTCCCACCTGTTGTTTACCATGCAATATTGGGCAATTCGGCAGTTTCTGAAAAGTCCTCCTGTGTATGTTGCTCCTCTGGCATTGGAAGATTTGCCTGCGGGCTTGAAAGCCTTCGACAGCGTTTTTTCCATGGGCGTGCTTTATCATCGCCGTTCACCGTTTGATCATCTCTATGGTTTGAAGGACTGTTTGCGTCCGGGAGGGGAGCTGATACTGGAAACCCTGGTGATTGAGGGACAGAAAGGGATGACACTGGTACCTCAGGGGCGTTATGCCCGGATGCCCAATGTCTGGTTCCTGCCGACTTGTGACACTCTTCATGCGTGGCTGGAAAAAGCCGGATTTAGAAATATCCGCCTGGTGGATGTCAGCAAAACATCCATAGATGAACAGCGTACAACCGAATGGATGACCTTTGAATCATTACCCCAGGCGCTTGATAAAAATGATCCAGCCATGACTATTGAAGGCTATCCAGCACCCATGCGCGCAGTATTTGTGGCTGAAAAACCTTAAAGCTGGATTTATTACTTTAGTATTGGTCCAATTTCCTCTACAATTTTGCACTTTTCCTGCACAGTTCATCCATGATTATGCCAAAAGCATAACTTTGAACTATACGAAAAATTTTTCTTTAGCTCTGTATATCAAGCATATATAGCAATCATCAGCCAATATTAAGCCGTGTTGATTGCTGACTATAAAAAAATAAGGATACTAGTAGAGATTATGGCCAGACCATTACGAATCGAATATCCCAATGCGTATTACCATGTCACCAATCGTGGAGAAGAGGGGGTATCAGTATTCCCCGGGCCTAAATATTTTCAGGCTTTCCTGGATTGTATTGCCGAAGCTGGTAAACGCTTTAATGTGGATATTATTTGCTATTGCCTGCTGAGGAATGAATACAATCTGGTAATAAAAACACCGGAAGGAAACCTCAGTCGTTTTATGCGTCAGGTCGATGGGCTCTACACGCAGCATTACCAGAAGCTGAAAAAAGAAAGTGGCTCGGTTTTCAAGTCACGCTATAAATCTGTGCTGCTGCAACCTGAAAAGTACCTGTTAGGTGTGTCCCGTTATATTCATAACATACCCAAAAAAAATAAAACCAGGCCTGAAAGCTATACCTGGTCATCCCTTACTGCTTATACCAATAAGGTAAAAGCCCCTGCCTGGCTAAAACGGGAAGAAGTGATTTCCCTGATGACTCCGGGCGCGCGCCCAAATGCCCGTTACGGGGCTTATGTTGCTCAAGGTGTGGATGCAGAGCTGGCGCATTTTTATGGAAAGAAAAATTTACTTTCCATTCTTGGTGATGAGCGATTCAAAAAGCGTGCACAGGGAAAACTTGTGCCTGGCACGGCAAGAGGAAAGTTCAAGGGTCCGCAGGCCAGATTACGTCCTTCGATAAAAAAAGTGGTGGCTGCCGTTGCAACACAGTTCAAAGTGACTGAAAAAAGTATCTATCAGGCTGCTCGTGGCCCCGGCTCGAGGAATCTGCCACGCTGGACAGCCATGTACCTGTGTCAGGAAGTTGCGGGCGTTACCTTGCAGGATATTTCCCTGCGTTTTGGTTTAAAACGTTATGGCACAGTCTCTACTACGATCGGAAAGCTGAAGCAGGAATTTATAGATTCACCGAAAAGTTTAGCCGCAGTTAAAAAGTTGCGTGCGCAGCTGTCCCCCTGAATTTCCTGCCCTAATTAACGCTTGTTTTTACTATTATGGGCTTTACACTCCTGTGTGAAGTCCTTAACTGCCCTGTTACACGGGGTTACCGAAAATGAGCGTCGCTAAAGAAAATAAAAAGCATGATCGTCCCCTTGAGCTCGGGTCATTTTTACATGAACTGGAAAAAGCCGGGCGTATCAACAAGGATCAACTTGATGAGGTTACTTCACAGCGTCGCACCAGCGCACAGCTGAAATCCCATCTGCTCGTGTTTATTGCTGATCAGAATCTGGATGATCAGAAAAACCCCGGACAAAAACTCAATCTGGAATCACTGACAAAATTTCTGGCGGAATGGGCGGGTCAGGATTACTACCATATCGATCCCCTGAGTATTGATGCGGCAAAAGTTACCCAGGCTATGTCCTATGCTTTTACCCAGCGCCACAAAATCATGGCGGTATCCATTACGGCCAATGAAGTTGTTATTGCCAGTGCCGAGCCTCTCGTTTCCTCCTGGGAAGACGATCTGATTCATGTACTGAAAAAGCCAATAAAACGGGTAGTCAGCAACCCGGTTGAATTGCAGCGTATGACGGAAGAACTTTATCGACTGGCAGCTTCTATTGATATGGCTACTACTGGCAGTAGTTCATCCAGTATGGGTATCAGCAATCTTGAACAGATGCTGGAACTGGGGGCGCTAAAGGATCCCGAGGCCAATGATCAACATGTGGTTCGCATCGTCGACTGGCTTCTGCAATATGCTTTTGAGCAAAGGGCAAGTGATATACATATTGAACCCCGGCGAGAAGTAGGGAATGTTCGCTTCCGTATAGACGGAGTGCTGTACACGGTTTACCAGATTCCCATGCAGGTTATGAACGCCGTAACCAGCCGCCTGAAAATTCTGGGCCGAATGAATGTTGCTGATAAACGCAAGCCTCAGGATGGTCGTCTGAAAACCAAGAGCCCGGAAGGCAATGAAATTGAGTTGCGTCTTTCCACTTTACCGACGGCCTTTGGTGAAAAAATGGTAATGCGGATTTTTGATCCGGATGTGCTATTACGTTCCTTTGCCGAGTTGGGATTTGATGATCAGGATCTGGAAAGCTGGCAGACCATGATAGCCAGGAAAAACGGTATTATTCTTATCACTGGTCCGACCGGTAGCGGAAAAACAACAAGCCTGTATTCCACGCTCAAGACTCTGGCCACCAAGGAAGTGAATGTCTGCACCATTGAAGATCCGATTGAGATGGTTGAATCCAGTTTCAATCAAATGCAGGTTCAGGAAAATATCGACCTGACCTTTGCCGGGGGGATCAAGGCATTACTCAGGCAGGATCCTGACATTATTATGATTGGTGAGATCAGGGATCTGGAGACAGCGGAGATGGCTGTTCAGGCGGCGCTTACCGGTCACCTGGTTTTATCATCCTTGCATACCAATGATGCTCCTGCTGCCATTACCCGTTTACTGGAACTGGGCGTACCTTCCTATCTGGTCAGAGCAACGCTGGTCGGTGTGGTAGCCCAACGCCTGGTCAGAACCTTGTGTCCCCATTGCAAACAGGAGGCACAGATCGATAGCGAGATCTGGAACGTGCTGGTTAAGCCCTGGACAGTTCCCATGCCCAAGAAGGTTTATCAACCCGCTGGTTGCCAGGAATGTCGGGAAACCGGCTTCAAGGGCAGACAGGGAATCTATGAAGTAATGCCTTTTTCACCAGCTTTACAGGAATATGCAGAAGACAGGGGGGATTTACCCCGGCTCAGGTTACATGCCTATAAAGAGGGTATGCGCAGTCTCAGGCTCAGCGGTGCGCTCAAGGTGGCTGCCGGAATAACAACTGTTAACGAGGTTCTGCGTGTAGCTCCGGAGAGTCAATAGGCTTGAGTGCCAAATTGCCAGCAGGCATTGTGGCGATGCCCGAAAGAGATGTTTTTGCCATGTTTCTTATTATAAAACTGATAACCGATAAACCCGGACAAGTGAGTAAGGGCGCATGAAGATCCTTATTATCGGTCCTTCCTGGGTAGGCGACATGGTGATGGCGCAAAGTCTGTTCATCAGCCTGAAACAAATTGTTCCTGATGTTGAAATACATGTGCTTGCTCCTGGCTGGTGCAAGGCTCTGCTTGATCATATGCCGCAAATCAGCCGTGCTATTGAAATGACTATTGGTCATGGTGAGCTGGCCATTGGCAGGCGCAGGGTATTGGCCAGTTCACTGAAGCAGGAGAATTATGACCAGGCGATAGTGCTTCCCAATTCCTTCAAGTCCGCACTCATTCCCTGGTTTGCCGGCATTCCCGTCAGAACAGGTTGGCGTGGTGAAGCCAGAAGCTGGTTGCTTAATGACTGCAGGGTGTTGGACAAGCAAGCCCATCCGTTGATGGTGGAGCGTTTTATTGCTCTGGCTTACCCGGATGGAACGGCCTTGCCCTCTGAATTGCCGCGTCCTGAGCTTGAAGTAAAGGCAGACTCCCTTGTGTCGCTGTTGCTTACACTCACACTGGATACCCAAAAGCCGGTGCTGATACTTTGTCCGGGTGCTGAATTTGGTGAGGCTAAAAAATGGCCGGCATCAGGTTATGCTGCCGTTGCCAGCCACTGGTTGTCTCAAGCTGGCCAGGTCTGGATCATGGGTTCGGCTAATGACAGCAAGGATGCGGGGAAAATTATCAACGCCTTGCCAGAGCCAGACCCCGAACACTGCATTGATCTGACCGGTAAAACTACCCTGGGGGAAGCGATTGACCTGATGTCCTGTGCTACCCGTGTGGTCAGTAATGATTCCGGTCTGATGCATATTGCCGCTGCACTGAAGCGGCCCCAGGTTGTAATATACGGATCAACTTCCCCGACGTTTACTCCTCCACTTGCAGATAAAGTCCAGATAGTTTCCCTGGAACTGGAGTGTAGCCCTTGTTTCAAGCGAGTCTGCCCATTGGGACATACCAACTGTCTGAAATTACTTGAACCTGACCAGGTCATTCGCTCTTTGCATGAGCTGGATTCACCATGAAAGTCGCACTGGTATTGTTTAACTGGTTTCCCCACGGCGGTTTGCAGCGTGACTGCCTGGGTATCGCCAACAGCCTGATTAAGCGAGGACTTGAAGTAGACGTTATATGTATGAGTTGGGAAGGCAGTGTGCCCGAGGGCATCAATCGGGTAATTCCCTCCTTCAAAGTAAAAAACAAAGTGGCGGCAAGAAAAGCCTTTTCCGAATTTGTCTTGCAGATAACTGCCGCAGAAGATTACCTGGCGGTGCTTGGCTTTAACCGTTTGCCCGGGCTGGATTACTACTTTGCCGCCGATACCTGTTTTGCCTGGAAGGCCACTCGGGAAAGAGGCTGGCTTTACCGAATGGCACCGCGAAGTCGCCAATACCTGGCATTTGAAGAAGCAGTCTTTGGGCCACAAAGTGAGACAAAAATATTAATGCTCTCTCCGGGGCAGCAAGACGAGTACCTGGCCTGTTATCCCAAGGCTGGTAAACGCATGATAAATATTCCTCCCGGTATCGAAAGAAATCGTATGGCCGGGGAAGATGCGACAGCGCTGAGGCAATCGTTGCGTCATGAATTTGGTATAACTGACGATCAGTTGCTGGTACTGCAGGTCGGATCAGGATTCCCTGTAAAAGGCGTTGAGCGCTCTCTGGCAGCGCTGGCCTCATTGCCCGAAGCACCTGGAAACCAGACAAGATTATTTATTATTGGTAGAGACGACTCTCAGCGTTATGAAAAAATAGCTGAAAAAATGGGGATAGCAGCAAATGTCACCTTTTTTAAAAGTCGTGATGATTTGCCGCGCTTTTATCAGGGGGCCGATCTCCTTTTACACCCTTCGGTAAAGGAAAGTGCCGGCATGGTGTTAATTGAGGCCATCGTTGCCGGCTTGCCAGTCCTGACAACGGCTTCCTGTGGCTATGCTTTTCATGTCAGGCAGGCGCAGGCGGGTGTTGTCATTACTGAGCCATTCAGCCAGCAGGCACTAAATGAAGCGCTGAAAAAAATGCTGAAGAGCAAAGATAAAAGTCGTTGGCGCACTAATGGTATAGCCTACGGACAAAAAGAGAATCTCTATGATATGCCAGATGCGGTAGCATCAATGCTGTTAAACGCAATCGGGGAGGCCAATGATGGCAACTGATGTCTTTATCAGAGAAGACCTGCAGCCACATCTGCCGAAGGAAAATATCTTTGCGTTTATCGCCGGGATGGAGGGCGAAGAATTCCGTGCGCTGGAATCCAGGCGAACTATTGCTGTCGATCTGGATGGCAAACGTTATTTTGTCAAATATCATCGCGGTACCGCTACTGCAGAAATTCTGAAGAACCTCTTACAGTTGCGCTTGCCGGTGGTGAGTGCCCGCAATGAATGGCTTGCGCTTTCCCGCCTCGATGTTCTGGGCATCAACGTTCCGCAAATAGCCGCCTATGGAAAGCGTGGTCTGCTACCCCAGACATGCGAATCCTTTATCGTTACCGATGATGTAGGCACTCAGGAGAATCTTGAAGACCTGACGCGTGACTGGCAGAGCAAGCCGCCAGCGTTTGCCAGAAAGCTGGCCTTGATCAGGGAGGTAGCCGCTATCAGTCGCCGTATGCACAGTAGTGGCATCTGCCATCGTGACTACTATATTTGCCACTTCATGGTCACCGGCAATGTTGAGCAGGATAAGGAGGAGGGCAATTCACTTACCTTGATCGATTTGCATCGCGCCCTTGTTAAGCGAAAGCTGGAGCGTCGCTGGATTATCAAGGATGTTGGCAGTCTGTATTTCTCGGCGATGGATATTGGATTGACAAGCCGTGACCTGTTTCGGTTTATTCGCCTGTACTCGGGGATGTCTTTGAAAAATGCATTGACTCGGGAAAGTGATTTCTGGAAGCTGGTGTTTGAGCGCGCAACAAAACTAAAAAGCCGGCACTCCTGACAGGGCTTTTCCTGCAATGATTACTGCGCGCTAATACAACTATTCCTGGCGTTCGTTCAGGGCAGTACCTGGTAGATCACAATGGCATCATCGCGCTTGTTAGCAAATCTTGCTATTTCTGTGATCCCGCTCATCGTGCCAAGAATCTCTCTGCTATCAGTATCATCATGAGGCAGGTTCAGCACGAGATAATCATTTTCGGCGTACAACAAAAAGCTTTCTGCAGGATCAGTTTCAATGTCATCATAGTCTGCTACCAGACCGCTGTAATAAGCAACAGCAAAACTGTTGGTCTGTACCTTGCTGCCCTGGGCAATATTCTCTCGAGTCCAGTCACCGGCTTGCCTGATATAGCTTTTTGAATAACCGAAACTTACCAGGCTGTCTGCTGCAAAAAATAAAGCCAGGCTGACGAAGACAATTTTAAAACGTTTAACACTTTGTTCCCGGATGGAGAGCTGGTAGAGATTTTCAATCAGCCCGGGTAGTAGCGTTAGCAATAATAGTGCTGCCAGTACGGCATAGCGTGTTGTCAGAAACTGCATGATGGAAACAAAAGTCAGCAACACCAGTAATGCGCTAATGAGAAAAAACAGCCAGGGCCATTTGTTTTCAGATGAAATCTCGAGTCTGCCACCTAGCCAGCCATAAATAAGGAATAGACAAATCGGCGGGCTAATTGTCATTACCAGAGTACTCGCCAGCGCATAAACATAACCAAATATAAGTACCATCATTCCCCTGCCGGTGAACATTTCGACCTGTTCGGAAATATGTGAAGACAGGGCTGCATTTTGTGCTGCACCGCTTAAGGTGTCCGGGTATTCATTGAGTAGGGGTAAGTACCAGCGGTAAGTAAAATTGAATACTTCAAACAGGTTGATACCCGCCAATGCAAAGACAAGCAATATTGCTAACGCCGAAGCCAGCATGATGAATAAAAGCGTGAACAGCCGGGCTGTTTTTTTCTCTACTGAGGTAACCCCGGGAACAAGCAGTGAAAATGGTGTGATAGCCAGCAGGATCAAACCTTCCAGCCTGAATAAAACCGCTACTGACATGGCCAGGGTCCAGCCCCAGGCATTGGCCAGTTTGCCGGTTTTGCCAAAACGAATACATTGCGTGAGCGCGCTCAGGCATAAAGCCCAATAGGCAAAATCACGAATAAGAAAGTAGCGCATCTCATTAATGGTGGGATAACACAGTATTACCACTGCGGCGAAAAGTTTTACTGATGTGCTCTGATTAAACTCCATGACCAGTGTAATAAAGGCATAAACCAGAACAGCCAGTGCAAGAATATTGACCAGGTGGGCCGCATTCATCAGGCTTATTGGTAACAGGCTTCCCACGCAGGCAATCAGTACTGAATACCAATACCAACCATAGTTGGCGAGGGTGGAATTCATGCCCTGCTGGGAAAATATTTCTGCTGCCCGGAGATAACTGAAAGCATCATCGTTTGGGATGGGGCTGCTGGCAATAATGATAAGGGAGAAGCAGCAGCTAAGGACGATAGCAATCAGCCTGATATCGACACTCTGCAATGCTCGGGTAAATGAGTTCATAGCGTCAGCCTGCTTCGCTTACCTTGAGGCCTGCTGCTTTTGCATACCAGGAAAAGAATTCATCTCCTTCAGGTTTTTCCAGAGCAAGATTTTGCAGCAAATTAATGACGGCACTGCGTCTTTTTTTCAGGCTGATGGATTTGCCTTCAAAAATAAAGTCAGTGGGATCAAGAATGGCAAATGAATCTTCCGTGACAATGAAGTGATCGGGTCCTGGATTCTTGCAATCAAATCCCTTGTTATGGAGTTCTGCTATAAATTGTGCCAGGGCTTTCAGGGGAACCAGGTTGCGGGGTAACTGACTGAGCAGCGGTCCGGATGGAACAAAATAAGTGACTGCAGAAAGCTTCATTGGCGGGATGCGGAAAAAATTATCTACCGTGATGGCCTGGAATCCCTGCATGCGCAGGTTTTTAGCGTGCCGATCAAATAGTTTCGCCGGGTGCGGAAGATAAGAGCGTTTATTGATGGTGCCAGGATATTGGCGCAGCCACAGGCCACTGGGAAGTTTGTAGTCATAAACCTCCTGCAATTCCGAGATCTTGTCTGCGCCTTCAATGACCTGAGAGTACTGTTTCTCGGTAAGGCGATGATTAGGGGTGGCAATATCGATATAGGGACTCATCGGTTTGCCACCGGGCTGGGTTTTGAAGCGTTTGTGCATCCACAGGTATTGCGCCGGGTAGTGGCGAATCGCGTTTTCCACCATGGTATTGATGACGCTGGCATCGTTGAGCTCATCATTCCCGGGAAAACTGTCAGGAAAGGGAATGAACTCCATTTCATACTGATGGGAGCGATCTATCCTGTGATGACGTACCAGAAAAGTTGGTGAATTGTTTATTCTGGCGAAGCGGCTTGCCGCGGTAATGGTGGCAGCGGGGTGACCAAAGAACGGCGCATACACAGCATGCTTGGGGCCATAATCCTGATCAGGCGCATACCATAGTGTATTCCCCTCTTTTAGATGACGGTAGGCGCCGCGGATATCATTGCGATCAAAGACGCCATTACAATTGGATATTCTGCCGCGCAGCATGAACGCATCGAATAATGCATTTCCATGAGGGCGATAGGTCACGCCAAAGGAATGAAATATGGACAACAGAATGGCGCCAAAATCCAGAGTAGAATAATGCGCTCCTATTAACAGAACGCCTTTTCCTTCAGCCTCGGCAGCCTTAAGCTTGTCGAGCCCTGTCATTGTGACCTGACTTTTGAAGCTGTCTTTATCGCGCACCCAGCTGGTGATGGTTTCAATCAGGCCAATGCCATTTTCCTGAAAACTTTTTTGAACAAGCGCATTTTGTTCTGCGGCATTTAGCTCGGGAAAACAAATAGCAATATTAGTCGCAGTGATATATCGACGCTCTTTGCCGAGCCAGTAGGTTAATTGGCCAAGGATTTCACCGACTTTAATACGCACCGCAAAGGGCATCCAGACCAGAATATAGAGCAGGCCCAGGCCCAGCCAGGTGGGCCAGTACTTGATGCCAATAAAGGCACTTAAAGGAGGAGGTGTCTGCATATATCACTTGTAAAAAAAATACAGCGGCATTGTATCAGAATCAGCAATTGGCAATGGCTATGATATGATTAGCGCCAATTTTAGACGGGTTAATTGAAGAAATAATGAAACTCGAAATTCCAAAGTTTGATACTGCACGTGTGTTGGTGGTTGGTGATGTCATGCTCGACCGTTACTGGCATGGTGCTACCTCTAGAATTTCTCCGGAAGCGCCGGTGCCGGTTGTGAAAGTCGGTAATGCAGAGGACAGTCCGGGTGGCGCAGGAAACGTGGCGCTTAATTTAGCGGCACTAGGTGCGGCAGCTACTCTGGTGGGCCTGGTGGGTCTGGATGAAGCCGGTGAGGAGCTCGAAACACGGCTTCGTGCGGCGGGGGTGCTTTGTGATTTCGAAAAAGTGGCAGACAAACCTACCATCACCAAATTACGCATTGTCAGTCGTCATCAGCAACTGATTCGACTGGATTTTGAAGAAGCTTTTGATATCAGCAGCGCGCAGGCAGTTAATGCCAAAGTGGCAGCCCTGCTTGATGGCACCGATGTAGTTATTGTTTCAGACTACAACAAGGGCGCCCTGGCCGCAGTCAGTGCGCTTATTACCCAGGCAAGAAAACAGGGAGTTCGGGTACTGGTTGATCCGAAAGGTGAGGACTTTACCAAGTACCGTGGCGCGACCTTGCTGACGCCCAATCTGCATGAATTTGAACAGGTAATGGGCGCCTGTGAAAGTGAAGAAGATCTGGTAGCAAAAGGCCGTCTGTTAATAAAAGAACTTGAACTTGAAGCCTTGCTGGTTACCCGGGGCGAACATGGAATGAGCCTGATTCGTGCCAATGAAGCTGAGTTGCATATTCCAGCGCGGGCAAGGGATGTCTTTGATGTGACGGGTGCTGGCGATACCGTGATCTCCGTTCTGGGTGCTGCCCTGGCAGCAGGAGCCGGCTTGCCCGAAGCCGTTGCATTGTCCAATATCGCAGCAGGACTGGCTGTTACCCGTGTCGGTACTGTTGCTGTTAGTGGGCCGGAGTTGCGCAGGGAAGTGCAGAGTGACGGTGGATCTGATCGTGGCGTTATGACCCGTGAACAGCTTGCTTTGGTGGTAGCGGATGCCCGGGCTCATGGCGAGAAGGTCGCCTTTACCAATGGCTGTTTCGACATAATTCATGCTGGCCACGTTGGTTATTTACAGGATGCCCGAAAATGTGGCGATAGACTGATCGTCGCCATCAATGACGATGAGTCTGTAAGGCGTTTAAAGGGAGAAGGGCGGCCAATTAATCCCATCGAGCGACGTATGGCAGTGGTATCCGGCCTGGAATCCGTCGACTGGGTAGTGTCTTTTGCAGAAGACACGCCGGAAAACCTGTTAACAGAAGTTAAACCGGACTGCCTGGTGAAGGGCGGTGATTACGGCATAGAAGGTGTCGTAGGCGCAGAGATTGTTCAGCAATATGGTGGCGAAGTCAGAGTGCTGTCTTTTTTAGATAACTGCTCTACTTCGGCTATCGTAGAAAAGATCAAGAAAGACAAAAAATAAAATCGTAACTGGAATCAATGCGCTGCATTTTTTCCTTTTATTCCGCTAACTCCCGGGTATCTCACCCAGAGCGGCCCTGGCCAGTTTCACATTTTCTTTCAGATGATCCGGGTTAATAGTCCCTACAATCACCGAGCTGATTCCGTTACTGCCAAACAGCAGGGACATGCTGTCTGCAATGGAACCGGCATGGCCGCTCATCAGTCCTTTTTTAACCAGTACCCCTTTATTATTATTTCGGGCGTAATCAAGTACTGCCTGATCCTGTTGTTCCAGGTTGTAGGTAATCATAACGATATCCAGCATGGAGGCCGCCAGTAAGCCGCCATTGCTGGTTTTGGTGGACATGCCAATTGCTCTTATCATTCCCTCCTGCTGGCACTGCTTGAGTGTCGCTACACAATCCGTGTTTTTGAGTATGTCTTCGTCATTACCATCGGAGTGAATCAATACTATGTCGAGATAATCAGTGTTGAGTCGCTTGAGGCTTCTTTCAATACTGGCGCGGGTATGAGCGCCACTGAAATTAAAAGATGATTGTCCCTGTTCAAACTCTTCCCCGGTTTTTGTAACGATTACCCAGTCCTGACGATTGCTCAGCAATTTACCAAGTCGTTCCTCACTGGTGCCATAGGCCGGTGCTGTGTCCAGTAGATTTATGCCCTCGCTGTTTGCCAGCGCCAGCAGATTGGTGACTTCGCTGTCATCAGGGATCGTGAATTGCTGCGGATATTTTACTGATTGATCACGGCCAAATTTCACCGTACCCAGGCCAAGTGCTGAAATCTTCAGCTCAGTGCCAGGTATATGACGCAGGAACGCCATGTTCAGAGTTGCTCCCAGGGGGTTGCAGCCACTTGCGGATGCTGCAGAAATGCCGGAGCCTGTGCTGGTGTTTCAGAATGGGGGGTCAGGCCCGAGTCCAGCATTCTCGCCAGAACCTGATTGGCCAGATTGGGAGCAAGGGTCAGCTTGGTTGGCCAGCACACCATCAAATTTTTGTTTTGCGCGATGCTGATATCATCAGGGCGTTTGCCGCTCGCCTGTTTTTCTTCTGCCCGATCAATCGCCAGGGTAGCCCAGCTGGCGTTATCCAGATCACACCATGGAAACATTTCCTTGAGCTTGCCTTGGGCCGTCTTGATTAATTCTTCATCAGTCTGATGCACGCCCTGTTCGGCTATTTCGCCGCCAAGGTACCAAACCGGTTGCCCGGTGCCATTGGTGTGACTGGTGATCGTCATCTCAGGGGTCATGCTGAGCCGGTCGGAGACACAATGAACGTAAAGTGGTTCGGTAATGCCATGCCTGACCATTACCATGCGCAAGGGGCGACGCTGCATGGTGGTGATTGGCAGATCGAAATTTTTCATCAAGACTTCGGTCCCTGCACCACATGTGAAAACATATTGCTGCGCCTGGATGCGCTGGCCATTTTCAAATTCCAGACACTCCACACCGCCTTTTGTGTCGGGGACAAGTCTGGCCTGCTGCCAGTCAATGCTGAATATATTCTCTGCCTGGGCATTGCTTAGTGTGGAAAGGAGAGACGGCACATCCAGCACAATATCCTGCAGGCGATAGAGAGGACCGGAGATCCTGTCTTTAAAAAAGTCCGGGTAGTCGGCTTTTTCAACAGTACTGACTTTGGCTTCAAGCGCCTTGCTGCCAAGAAAGGCATTGAGCCTGGATCGAATGCTGTTGCGTGGCCACATGTAATAGTCTTTGGATAACAGATTGCAGCCACGTAAATCCACATCCCCTTCACCGGCAAGACATTTTTTCCAGTGGGCAGGCATGTCTGCAATAGTTGTGGTTGCGGTCGTCAGCTTTCCGCCCAGGGCGTATTTGATGCCACCATGGATCATGCCCTGACTTGCGATACTCTGGCCAGTACCCAGTCGATCCTGTTCAAATAGCCATGCTTGGTAGCCGGCATTTCTGAGGCGGTTCAACAGCCATAGTCCGGCAACACCACCTCCAAAAATCAGCACATCGGTTTTCAGGGTTTCAGTCATATGGAAATTTGTGCATAACGGGAAAGCATGACAGTATAAACAGGTTGCAGGATAAACCGGAAATTTACCGGGATATTTTTTTCATTTCCGCCAATGGAATAAATTTTTAAAAACGTGAACCGGTTTATTTACTCCCTTTTATTTTATCTGGCTACCCCGCTTATCATTCTGAGATTGCTATTGCGATCTTTGCGTTCGCCAGCTTACCTGAAGCGCTGGTCAGAACGTTTTGCCTTCTATTCCTCATCTACCGGTTTTAAAAAAGCAGATATCATTTTTCATGCTGTTTCTGTAGGCGAAGTTCATGCCGCAGAACCGCTGATAAACCGTCTTCTTGATAATAATCCGGAATTATCTGTATTGGTCACCACTTCAACCCCTACTGGTTCTGCCCGGGTAATGGCATTGTTGAAGGATAAGGTAGCGCATGTCTATCTGCCTTACGATTTGCCTGGTGCCATCAAGCGCTTCCTGAATATTTTCGACCCTGGCCTGGTGGTCATTATGGAAACTGAATTATGGCCAAATCTTATTCATGCATGCTCTCAAAGGGGAGTGCGCTTATTACTGGCCAATGCCCGGCTATCGGAAAAATCCCTGCATAACTACCAGCGCATTCCCCATCTCGTTAGAACCATGCTTGGGCAGTTAGACAGGGTAACAGCGCAGTCACCAAATGACCGCGAAAGGTTATTGTCATTGGGTCTGGCTGAAGAAAAAATCACTGTTGCCGGCAGTATGAAATACGATATGACAATAAACACAGAGCAGGTGGCTAGGGCACTCGGGGATAAGATCAGCTTGCAGGGCAGACCGGTTCTTATTGCAGCCAGTACGCGAATACTGGCTGGGGAGATGGAAGAGGAAAAGGTTTTGCAGGCGTTTAGAAGCTTGCTTGGCAGTCATCCTGATCTACTGCTGATCCTGGTTCCTCGGCATCCCGAACGCTTTGATGAAGTCTTTGAACTGGCTACCAGGCAAGGATTTAGCTGCGCCCGGCGTAGCAGGGAAAGTGTGGCTGACGCTTCGCATCAGGTTTTACTGGGAGACACCATGGGGGAAATGCAGTATTACTTTAGTCTTGCCGATGTCGCTTTTGTTGGTGGCTCTCTGGTGCCCACCGGATGCCAGAATATTATTGAACCGGCGGCGCTAGGATTGCCAGTGATTACCGGACCTTCCCTTTTCAATTTCCAAGCAGTAAGCGAACAACTTTTGCAGGCAGGCGGGATGATATGTATCGCTGATGCGCAAGAGCTCGCCGAGGCGGTGAATGCCTTGCTGGCTAGTGAGGAAAAAGCCGCTATGATTAAGTCAGCTGCGCTGGCGGTGGTTGAAAAAAATCAGGGTGCCAGCGATAGAAATCTCAATGAGATCAGTGAGCTGCTTTTATTGCAGGCCTTAAAAAAAGCCGCCGGTCACTAGTCAGTACTGATTATTCCAGCCAGTTGTTTAAATCAATAACATCCTGCGGACTGAGAATGCCAGCGGCCTGTTTCAGGGTCAGGGTATTAATCACATAGTTGTAGCGGGCATTGGCAAAATCACGACGCGTCTGGAACAGGGTGCGTTGGGCCAGAACCACATCAACAACGTTTCGCGTACCTACTTCTGCACCAACTTCAGTAGCTTCCAGGGCGCTTTCAGAGGAAATTATTGCCTGGGCTCGGGCCCGTACAGCAAGTACGTCAGTTTCAACGTTTCGGTAGCTGTTACGGATGCTTTGCGTACTGTCGCGCTGGGTTTTCAGCAAAGCTTCTTCGCTGGCATCACGCGTGTAGTAAGCCTGTCTCTTACGGGCACCATTCAATCCGCCGGCATAGAGTGGGTAGGAAAAGTTCAGGGTAATATTGGTGCGCTCCGAGGCAATCGCAGGAAAAAAGCTGAACGGGTTGGCAGACTGATTCCAGCCATAACCGGCACTGATTTCCAGGGTAGGGAACATCGAGGCACGTGCTGATTTGGCGTCCTCCTGCCTGGCGGCAAAGTCATATTCTGCCGCCTTGATTGCCAAATTATTATCCATTGCCAGATTTACCCATGCTGCCAGGGTATCCGGATTTAAAGACTCAATCGGGAAATCACTGCTGAGGCTTTCCAGATTGCTGTGGGGACGGCCGGTAATGGCTTCCAGTGCTTCAAGGGCCTGATTAAGATTGTTTTCTTCTACCAGGCGGTTTACCCGGGCCAGATCATAATTTGCCTGGCTATCATAGACATCAGTAATGGCTATCAGGCCAACTTCAAAACGTTCGCGGGTTTGTTCAAGCACCCGTGCTGCAGCATCTTCCTCACCCTGGAATGAGGCAAGGTTATCCTGTGAGCGCAGGACATTAAAATAGGCAGTAGCCACTTTCAGGATCAATTGTTGCTCAGCCTGGGCAAGATTGGCGGCGGCCTGACGATCAGTATTTTTTGCGGCTTTAAAAGCATACCAGGCTTCAAAATTAAGTAAGGCCTGATTAATACTTAGGTTGTAACCTTTGGTATTAAAGCCATTCTGGAAGCTGTGTGGTTGCCCAAAAGGAGTTTCCACAGCCGGACCTGCTGTATCACGGCTGGTGGATCCGCCGACAGTTACCCGCGGTAGCAGGAACGAGCGCCCCTGATCAATGGTGGTGTGAGAAGCATTATAGTTAGCCCTTGCCTGTCTGATTTCAGGGTCGTTGTTAGCCGCCAACTCAAAAATCTGTGCCAGGTCATCAGCTTGGACGGTTGAGAAAGGCAGGATCAGCAGCATGCATGGCAGTACTGCCCATAAGCGTCT
Organism: Gammaproteobacteria bacterium; assembly: GCA_030828385.1. Taxonomy (GTDB): domain Bacteria; phylum Pseudomonadota; class Gammaproteobacteria; order Pseudomonadales; family Pseudohongiellaceae; genus Eutrophocola. The sequence continues at coordinate 8,839 of JAURCS010000025.1, read as the reverse complement.
GTTTAGATTCGTCGCTATTCTGGTCAGTATGAATTTTTGTTGTGACTTTTTGTTGCCGCCCATCATTTCTCATCCCTCGAGCAAATAAGTTAACGCTATGAATAATCTGTAAAAAATGCCATCCTGATGGATAGCAATGAATTGACTGACTGGTCAGTCAGTTTCTGTTTTTTTCTCTGTAGTGTCAAGAGGTAAACAGCGTTTTACGTCAGACTGTCGCCAATTGATCAATCTTTATTCCATTGTCGTTCATTGGCCCATTACTGATAATAGCGGGTCCGAACTTCCTAACCTTCATTCATCGGTGATTATTAATAATCAGTGAATTATTAAAAAAATGCCTGTTAAAAACTTACCTGGAAGCTGACTTGAGGCGATGCTAAACCCTGGCAACCTTACCTGACTGAAAATAACCTGATATTTATTCAGTAAAGCATGTCTTGCCATTAAGAGATAATTTGATTTTCCATGCAATTGTCGGTCAAGCAAACATCATTTACAAAGTTGTCATTTGTTATCCATGGCGTTAACTGATTCAGGCAGTTGATGACTGCTTTGTATACCAGATGTACGACCCTCACTTGTATGATGAAAACGGTGTTAATTTAGCGGGCATTAAAAGCGTCATTGTAACAAACAATAAAACAAGACGGGATGGGGAAACTGAAATTACAAACTGCAGAAAAGCGCTTGGCAGGAAAGATATTATCAGTATCAATAATAAAGAAATTCTGCATAATAGGGACTGATTACCCTGGCCTCAGGTACCAGGGAATCTACATGCACGGATCAGACTTTTTGATTGTCAGGGCTGGATTCCCGCCGCCTTGACCGGCTTGCAAAAGCAGTAGAATCGCTTCTTGTTATATGACCTTTATTTGGATAAGGTGAGACCATTAAGCTTGGTAGATATTACAAAGGAATTGTTATTGGAAGCTTGAATGCAGATGGGTGCTTGAGTGTTATTTACAGGCGCTAAAACTTAAAGCTAAAGGAAGTAATAGAAAGTTGTAAGCGTTGGTTGAACGTAAAAATGAAAGTAAAAAGCTACACCATAGATTTAAGTGAACAGATGGCTGTTTGTGACGCCAACTATATTCGTTTGCTTAAATTACTTGGTAATACACGCTCAGTAAACCAGCGTATTTTTGAGTTACCTGATATTGGTCTTGCTGATAAACGTGAGAAAATATCTGTGAGCCTCAATGTGCTTGAGGAATTCAAGTACACCAGCACAATTTCTATTCGACAGATAAGTTCTGCTGCTAATCAGGAAAAATTTCTAAAATATGAAAGTGATTCTGCTCCAGCAGAAATAAAGCTGGGGATAACAAAAGAGCCAGAATTAAAAAAATTAAAAAAAATAACTGAGATAGTTGAGAATGAGGATTGTAACAATGCTGCGCATTTCAGTTCACCTGAAATGATAATTCGTGTCTACCACGATGCAAAAACAGCGGAAGTAACGAGCTACCAGAATCACAAGTATTTCAAAGCGGTATATCCGCTACCCAATCCCTATATGTACCAATGTGATGAAAAAGAACAGCTCAATCTGTTTCTGGCAGAATGGCTGAATCTTTGTATCAATGAGGGCTTGAGTAGGACGGATGAACTGCATTTGGAAAAATTGACCTGCGCATAACTGCTGGCTCCTGTATTCAGGAACGGTTATAAGTACAAACTATTTTCTGCATATGTTCTGTTTGGGTCGTTGGGGAAAGTGTGTGAGAGTAAATCAAGTTGGCTGAAGTCCTGGAAAAAAATAATAATCAGAGTTTTCGCCTGGTTCAGATTACCGATTCGCATTTATTTGCGGATCGAAGCACTATTTTCGATGGTTTAAACACATTTGAGACCTTGAAAGATATTGTTGCCCTGGTTGCGGCTCAGCAGCAGAATATTGGATGTATTCTTTGTACTGGTGATTTAACCCAGGACTCCTCTATTGAGGCATACCATCATTTTATTGATGCCTTGTCACCACTGGAGGCCCCGCAATTATGGATCCCTGGTAACCATGATATCCGCAGCCAGATGCAGCAGGTACTGGATCAGAACAGTATTCATTTAAGCCGTTCGGCCCAACTCGGTGACTGGCGCATTATCATGCTTAACTCCAGTGTCGAAGGGCAGGTCTATGGCCTGCTTGACCAGAAAGAGTTGGCTGACCTGGATCTTGAGCTGGCAGATAGCGAACGCAGTAATTCCCATGTACTTATTTGCGTGCACCATAATTGCTTGCCAGTTGAAGCTGCCTGGCTGCAACAACACAGTCTGAAAAACAGTGATGAGCTGTTTGAAATCACTGACAAATATTCTCATGTGAAAGGTATTCTTTACGGGCATATCCATCAGGAATTCGAAGCTATACGTAATGGGGTCAGAATCATGGGAACCCCCTCTACCTGCATTCAGTTTCATCCAACCAACAATGAATTTACCATCGACAATGAAAATCCGGGCTATCGCTGGCTGGATCTCGAGCCGGACGGCACCATCAACTCCAGGGTTGAGCGAATCCAGGACAAGGCTTACAACATTGATTTTGACAGTACGGGATGTTGATAAAATCCATTTAAGGAATTAAAGCCCTTAAGTCTGTAATAAAATACAAAAAATTCCTTATTTATTTAAATAACCTTCCACTCAAAAGAGTGATTCATCGTATAATTAAGCGATGAAATCGAGCCTGCCGCTTATTATCTATATTCACGGATTTAACAGCTCACCTGCCTCTGAAAAAGCCCGGAATTTTATAGCCTACTGCAAACAGTTCAATGGATTCAATCTTCAAGCACCGGCCCTGTCCCATAACCCTGAAGCTGCCATTGAGCAACTGGAAAAGCTGATTTCCAGTGGGAGAGGCGAGCCATACCTGTTGGTAGGTAGCTCGCTGGGGGGATACTACGCCACCTATCTGGCTGAAAAATATGCCTGCCGGGCGGCATTGATCAATCCGGCGATATCCCCGGTAAAAAACCTGGGGGAGGGATTTCTCGGGCCACAAAAGAATCTGTACACCGGCGAAAAGTATGAGTTCACCCGGGAGTATGGAATGTTTCTGGCGACATTGGACGTAGATCCTCTGCAGCATCCGGAAAACTACCTGCTGATGGTGCAGACTGGCGATGAGGTGCTTGACTATAAACTGGCTCTGGAGCGCTATGCCGGATCACTACAAGTGGTGCAGGAAGGTGGTAGCCATCGCTTTGACGGTTTTGAGAACATGATTGCGCCTATTCTGGAGTTTGCCAAAAATGGCATGCTTGGCCAGCAAACAATGGCAGCAATCAGCACAATTTAACTAATTGATTCACGGTTCAGGAAAGTAAAACAAGCATGAGTAAAGACTATACCTCAGATTCCATTGAAGTCCTGACCGGGCTTGACCCTGTCAGACGACGGCCCGGTATGTATACCGACACCTCCCGGCCGAATCACCTGGTTCAGGAAGTGGTTGATAACAGTGTCGATGAGGCGTTGGCGGGACATGCCCGTAATATCAAGGTCACCCTGCACAAGGATGGCACTGTAGAGGTTACTGATGATGGCCGTGGTATGCCGGTGGATGTTCATCCTGAGGAAAAAGTTTCCGGTGTTGAGTTGATACTTTCCCGACTCCACGCGGGTGGCAAATTCAATAATGAAAATTATAAATTTTCCGGGGGATTGCACGGGGTTGGTGTTTCCGTTGTTAACGCGCTGTCCAGTGAGCTGGAAGTTCTTGTCAAACGTGATGGTAATCTGCATCAGATGACGTTTGCAGATGGCGAGAAAAAGACACCACTAAAAGTCATCGATAAGGTAGGCCAGCGCAATACCGGAACCACCATCAAATTTTCTCCGAACCCGAAATATTTCGATTCCCCCAATATCTCGATTCCACGCCTGATCCATGTGTTAAGGGCCAAGGCGGTGCTGTGCCCGGGTCTTCATATGATCTTTGAAGATCTTACGGTCAAGGAAGACAAGGCACAAAGTGAAGAATGGTGTTACGAGGATGGTCTTACTGATTACCTGATTCAATCAACCAAGGGCTTTGAGAGTATCCCGGCGGAACCCTTTACGGGATCCATGCAGGGAAATGATGAGGCCGTGGACTGGGCGGTATCCTGGCTGCCGGAAGGCGGAGAGTTAATTACCGAGAGTTATGTGAACCTGATTCCCACCATGCTTGGCGGAACCCACGTCAATGGATTCAGAACCGGTATGCTGGAAGCAATCAGGGAGTTTTGTGAGTACCGTAATCTTTTGCCCAGAGGTGTGAAGCTTAGTGCTGATGATGTCTGGGAGCGTTGCTGTTATATCCTGTCCACCAAAATGGCGGATCCGCAGTTTGCGGGTCAAACCAAGGAAAAACTCTCTTCCCGACAAAGTGCCGTATTTATTTCCGGTGTCGTTAAGGACTCTTTCGGGCTCTGGTTGAACCAGCATACCGATGAAGCGTTGGAGATTGCCGAAATGTGCATTCACCACGCGCAGAGCAGAATGCGCGAGGGTAAAAAGGTAGTGCGCAAGAAAGTTACTGCGGGGCCCGCATTGCCCGGCAAACTTGCAGACTGCAGTACACAGGATGTTGAAGCAGGGGAATTGTTTCTGGTTGAGGGTGATTCTGCCGGAGGTTCGGCAAAACAGGCCAGAGACAGGGAAACCCAGGCCGTTATGCCGTTGCGGGGAAAGATACTCAATACCTGGGAAGTCGATTCAGGCGAAATCCTGGCCTCACAGGAAGTGCATGACATTTCCGTTGCCATGGGTGTGGATCCGGCATCTGATGATCTGACCGGTCTGCGTTATGGCAAAATCTGCATTCTGGCTGATGCTGACTCAGATGGCTTGCATATTGCCACCTTGCTCAGCGCGTTGTTTGTGAAACATTTTCGACCGGTGGTGGATGCGGGTCATATCTATGTAGCCATGCCTCCTTTGTATCGTATCGATGTAGGTAAAGAAGTTTTTTATGCGCTGGATGAAGATGAGAAAAACGGTGTACTGGACCGTATCGCGGCAGAAAAGAAAAAAGGCAAGCCCAATGTTCAGCGATTCAAAGGCCTGGGAGAAATGAATCCGCTACAGCTCCGCGAAACCACCATGAACAAGGACACGCGCAGACTGGTCCAGCTGAATGTTGATCTGGTGCAGAAAACCGATGAGCTGATGGATATGTTGCTAGCCAAGAAGCGCTCGCCGGATCGCAAGCAGTGGCTGGAAAAATATGGCAACCTGGCAGAAATATAACAACAGTCGCAAGTTTAAAGAGTTCAGATTGCGACTTGCGACCAGGAATATGAAAGATTAACTATTACAAATAGTAATAGAGGAAGAAAAAAGTTTATGACAGACCTGATCACTCTAAATGAAGATGGCAAGGAACAGATGGCGCTGCGAACATTTGTTGAGCAGTCCTACCTGAATTATTCCATGTATGTCATTAACGACAGGGCTTTGCCGCATATTGGTGATGGCTTGAAACCGGTGCAGCGCCGCATTATCTATGCGATGTCTGAGCTGGGGCTGAAATCCTCGGCAAAGTATAAAAAATCAGCCCGTACTATTGGTGATGTCATTGGCAAGTACCATCCCCATGGAGATTCTGCCTGTTATGAGGCCATGGTACTGATGGCACAACCTTTTTCCTATCGATACCCGATTATTGATGGCCAAGGTAACTGGGGCTCTCCTGATGACCCGAAATCATTTGCCGCAATGCGCTATACCGAATCCAAAATGCAGGCCTATGCCGATGTCCTGTTGGCTGAACTTGGCCAGGATACGGTTGACTGGAAACTGAATTTCGACGGTGAGCTGGAAGAACCCATTATCCTTCCGGCACGCCTGCCCAACGTCCTTTTAAATGGTGGTAGTGGTATTGCCGTAGGCATGGCAACCGATATTCCACCCCATAATTTGCGGGAGGTGGCGCAAGCCTGTATCCATCTGCTCGACAACCCCAAAACGACGGTAGCGGATTTATGCCAGTTTGTGCAGGGTCCCGATTTTCCGACCAGCGCAGAAATCATAACGCCGAAAGAAGAAATCCATCAACTCTATGAAAGCGGGCGCGGCATGATCAAGGGCCGGGCGGTTTATATGAAGGAGCAGGGCGATATCGTTATCACTGCGCTGCCCTACCAGGTGTCCGGCACCAAGATTCTGGAACAAATCGCTGCGCAGATGCAGAAGAAAAAGCTGCCGATGATTGTCGATCTGCGCGATGAGTCCGATCACGAAAATCCAACCCGTATTGTTATTGTGCCGCGCTCTAATCGTATTGATGTGGATGCGGTGATGGCGCACTTGTTTTCTACCACAGACCTTGAAAAGAGCTACCGCGTAAATTTCAATATGATTGGTATTAACGGTAAGCCACAAGTTAAAGGCCTGCTTGGTTTGCTCAAGGAATGGCTTGAGTTCAGAACAGCTACAGTCACTAGACGTCTTCAATACCGACTCGACAAAATCAATGCTCGACTCCATATTCTTGATGCCTTGTTAATTGCGTTTCTGAATATTGATGAAGTGATAGAAATAATTCGAACAGAAGACAAACCCAAGCCAGTATTGATGAAACGTTTCAGCCTCAGTGATATTCAGGCAGAAGCCATCCTTGATCTGCGTCTGCGTAATCTTGCCAAGCTTGAAGAAATGAAAATAAAAGGTGAGCAAAAAGAGCTTGCCGATGAAAGAAAGACTCTGGAAAGTTTATTGGGTTCAAAAGCCCGCCTTAAAACGCTGATTAAAAAAGAAATCAAGGAAGATGCTGAAACCTATGGTGATGATCGCCGTTCTGAACTGGTTGTCAGGGAAGAAGCCCAGGCCTTTAAGGAAGAAGAGTTGATTTCAACAGAACCGGTGACAGTTATTCTTTCCGAGGGCGGTTGGGTGCGTGCTGCCAAGGGCCATGATGTGGATGCGTCTACTCTGGCCTATAAATCAGGTGATAAATTAAAGCTCAGTGCTCGAGGCAAGAGTAATCAGAATGCCATGTTCCTGGATTCCACGGGACGTGCCTATACGCTTGCGGCACATACTCTGCCTTCTGCAAGGGGGATGGGTGAGCCGCTATCTGGTCGGGTAAAACCGCCTTCAGGGGCAAGTTTTGAAGGTCTGGTGATTGGAGATCCAACGGAACTTTGCCTGGTAGCTTCAGATGCCGGCTATGGTTTTATCACCAAACTGGAAAATCTGGTAAGCAAGAACAAGGCGGGCAAGCAGTTACTTTCATTACCTAAAGGCGCAAGGGTATTGTCGCCGGCACCGGTGGAAGATCTGGAAAACTGTGAAGTGGTCAGCATTACCAATGAAGGTAGAATGTTGATGTTCAAATTATCTCAACTTCCTGAATTAGCCAAAGGTAAAGGAAACAAGATTATTAATGTGCCTTCAGCGCGAGTAGCAGAAAGGGTTGAGTTTGTAGTTGCTGTAACTGTGCTCAAGCCAGGTCAAATATTGACCGTCCATTCTGGCAAGCGTTATATCAATCTGCCTTTGTCTGATCTTGAACATTATCGTGGTGAAAGAGGTCGACGTGGTAACAAGCTTCCACGGGGATTTCAAAAAGTCGATAAGGTGGAAGTTCAGGTTAAATAAGCAGGCTTAATTGCCGCTTTTGGCTAATTACGGATTTTTTCAGTATCCTATGTCATCCAGTATGATTATTGGAGCAGTTCTGATTATTAGGTCTGCTCCTGGAGTCAGGCTCTCTTGGCTGATATTAATGAAAAACGGAATCGGCAGGGTGAAGCAACCCTGCCTGAAAATGCTAACGCCCTCGATAAAGGGGGTGAGTCTAGCTACGTAGCTAAAGAAAAATCCTCCTCCCGTACCGTTCTTAATCTCTCCCGTCTTAATAAAATGCTGTCACGTCTGGCCGGAAGTGAATTTCGAATAAACCTGTATGTTGGAGAACAGGTCAGCCAGATGGACGATTCTACGCTTGCAGCGTTGGCAGATTGTTATGCCAGGTTGGCCCGGGAAAAGTGGTACGAGAACTGGACAGCAGAATCGGCAAAAGAAGAGCTGGAAAAGTATTTCAATGCAGATGAGGACAGAATAAATATTATCACCCTGGTTTTCCGTGGCGAAGAAGTTATTGGTTTCTGTTGGGCTTTTATTATTGCTGCTAATAATCCGGGAAATCTTGCTGCACATTTTTCATCAACAAAATTGAGCAATCAGGACAATCTAAACGCCACTGTGGAATGGCTTGCCCAGACTGGCGGCAAGGAAAAGCTTGTCTGCATTCGTGATCTGGGTGTTCTAAAGCAGTACAAAAAAATTCGTGCTCCTCTTTTATGTTCGCTTGTTTTGTCCAGAGCTCTAGGCTTTGGTTGTAAATATATTTTTCTTCGAACTCCGGTAAACATGGAATCATTAAAGTGGAGTATGGGGATAGGATTTGTCCCGGTTCATTATTATGTGGTTAATCAAATGCTGCTTATGCTGGGAGATCTTGAGCATAGTGTTAAGGAATATGATTTCAGGATTCTTGATTATTTTGCCCTGCAAATGGCTGCCATACTTGATCAGGACAAGGACTTTGATGCCATCATGCAGCAAACAGAATTAAACTATGAAGACAAAATGTAGGTGATGCAGGATTTAAGCGCCAATATCGCTCATGAGATGCGCACCCCCTTGTCGGGAGTCAGAGCCAGCATGGATGGTATCGAATCCTACTTGCCGCTTTTAATACAAACCTACCGCAAACAATTGAGTGAAAACCCGGAAGCTGTTCAGGCCATCCGCGAGGATCATCTGAATGTTCTGGAAAAAACCCCTGAGCGAATAGCTCTCATGGTTGATCAGGCAAACAGCGTCATTGATATGTTGTTGA
>JAURCS010000024.1 GCA_030828385.1 Gammaproteobacteria bacterium | reverse complement strand
TCAATAAATGTATTGCCGATTATTTTACGTTTCGCTTCTGGATCCGCCTCACCCGCCAGCTTACCCAGAAATTCACTTTCGGCATCGACCCGGATGACCTTGACACCCATATTGTTGGCGAAGGTCTCCATAACCTGGTCACCTTCATGAAGTCGCAACAAGCCATTATCCACAAAGACACAGGTTAGCTGGTCACCTATTGCCCTGTGCAAAAGCGCCGCCACCACGGATGAGTCAACGCCGCCAGACAAACCAAGCAATACCTTGTCAGTTCCAACCTGTTGTTGAATTTTGACGATGGCATCTTCAATAATATTTGCAGGTGTCCATAAGCGACCGCACTGGCAGATTTCATGAACAAAGCGATTCAGGATTTCCTGCCCTGATTTGGTGTGTGTTACTTCAGGATGAAACTGGAGACAGTAAATTTTACGGCTTTCATCGGCTATTGCCGCAATGGGCGCACTCTCGGTGGAGGCAATCACCTTAAACCCTTCAGGGACCTGGGTTACCTTGTCGCCATGACTCATCCAGACATCATGCAAAAAGACATTGCCTTCCTGAATTGAATGCTCAAGGTCACTTAGGAGTGCGCTGCCGCTGGGAATCTCAATGCGTGCATAGCCGAACTCGGATTTACTGGAGCCTTCAACCTGGCCGCCTAGTTGCTGGGATACAGTCTGCATGCCATAGCAAATGCCCAGAATTGGTAATCCAGCGTTAAGAATGTAATCGGGAACTCGCGGCGAGTCGTCCAGATTAGCCGACTCAGGACTACCCGACAGAATAACACCACGGGCATTGAAAGCCTGAAAGTCCTCGGCAGGGATACCGTAGTGATGGATTTCACAGTAGACACCGGCTTCACGAACACGCCTGGCGATTAACTGGGTATATTGGGAACCAAAATCCAGAATTAGAATTTTGTCGTCATGAATATTCTGGGCCATGCCTGCTTCCGTCAAGAAAAGTACTGTTTAGATTTTTGCCGGAATGAATAATCCCGATATGACTGGTATAAATCAACTCGCTCACTGATTTGAAGCTAGCTTACGCGGTAATTCGGCGCTTCCTTGGTGATGCTCACATCATGGACATGACTTTCACTAACGCCGGCGGCAGTGATCCTGACAAATTCAGGTTTGGCTCGCATTTCTTCAATGTCGCCACAGCCGGTCAGGCCCATACTTGAGCGAATACCCCCAATCAGCTGAAAAATAATGGCTGACATGGGACCTTTATAAGGCACCCTGCCTTCGATTCCTTCCGGCACCAGCTTGCTGGCCCCTTCTTCAATATTCTGGAAATAACGATCTGCAGAACTATGGGATTGAGACATAGCGCCAAGAGAACCCATTCCACGATAGGCCTTGTAGGAACGACCCTGGTAAAGCTCAACTTCGCCCGGGGCTTCTTCAGTACCGGCAAGCAGACTGCCGATCATTACCACATTTGCCCCGGCCACGATTGCCTTCGCGATGTCTCCGGAGAAGCGAATGCCGCCATCGGAAATCACCTTGATATTGGTATCCTTTAGCGCTTCCCTGACATTGGCCACAGCTGTGATCTGCGGCACACCGACACCGGTTACTATTCGTGTGGTACAGATAGATCCCGGACCAATACCCACTTTGATGGCATCTACACCAGCTTCAGCAAGCGCTACGGCGCCAGCGGCAGTCGCTACATTACCGCCGATCAATTGCAACTGCGGGAAAGCCTTTTTTATCTCTCTGACCCGGTTTATGACATCCTGGGAATGGCCGTGGGAGGTATCCACTACAACGACATCAACGCCCGCATTTACCAGAGCAGTAACCCTGTCCTCGGTTTCTTTACCGACGCCTACAGCGGCACCCACCCGCAACTGCCCCAGGCCATCCTTACAGGCATTGGGGAAATCTTCGGATTTGCGAATATCTTTCAGCGTAACCAGTCCTTTCAGTTCAAAATCATCATTTACTACCAGCACTTTTTCAATTCGGTGGTCGTGCATCAGTACCTTGATTTCATCCAGATCAGCCCCTTCCCTCACAGTCACCAGACGCTCTTTGGGCGTCATAATCTTGTCTACGGTAGCTTCCATATTATTTTCAAATCGCACATCGCGACTGGTCACAATACCGACCAAATCCCGGGAGCCTGCATCCCTGATCACCGGCAAACCAGAAATATGATGTTCCTGGGTCAGCTCTAGCAGTTTTCGTACCGTGGTATCGGGAGTAATACAGATGGGGTCAGCGACAACGCCGCTTTCATATTTTTTCACAGCCCGCACTTCCCTGGCTTGCTGCTCAATACTCATACTTTTGTGAATAATACCCATACCGCCTTCCTGGGCCATGGCAATTGCCAGTCTAGATTCAGTTACGGTATCCATGGCTGAGGAAACCAGAGGAATATTCAGTGTAATAGAAGCAGTCAGGCTGGTTTTCAGGTCCACCATGTTAGGCAACACCTGGGAATGGGCTGGGACTAGTAGAACGTCGTCAAATGTTAGTGCATCTTCAACTATGCGTAGCATGTTATTTCCTGAAATCCCGTTGCGGGAAATCGACTTATTATACTCCAACAGGGAAATTCAGGTAAACGTTTACCTTTTCATCATTTTGATCTTAGTGGTTCTTACTTAACACGTTGAAAGACCTGGCAATTAACCTGCCTTACCGATGACAGGCGAGGATTAGCGTCTTTTCAACCCCGGACGACGCACCCTGTCTTTCGGATCAATGATTTTAAGCCCGCCAATGATACTGTCACTTTCTTCAACTGCCTCTGAATCTGAAGCGTCTTCCTGATTCCCGGTAGCCATGATCCGGGTTTCACTGGAGTTCATCCGTTCTGAGGAGGCCTGCTGGCCTGGCTGCTGAGCAGACATTGGCATAGCACGTGGGCTGGCCTGTGCAGCAGCGGGACGATTAATCTCCGGTAAAGAGTTGTTCTGAGCGGAATAGTCCTGACACACCTCTTCTGCAATTTTTGAAATTTCTTCACGTTCTGCGGCTGTGTAATCAGGAGCCATCTCCTCGCTGATGCGTAAAGCGATTTCCCTTGCCTGGAGATTACACAGGCGATCATCCATTGCATTGGCGTTATTGGCGGCAAACACAGGCGCAGCAAGTATGGAACACAAAACAGGCAGTAGAGGAACTAATCGGTTCATGATTTGGTGTCTCCGGATAAATTATAAAACAGATCAATGTATAGCTATTGTAGCGCAAAATTGTAACGTAAACTTTGCAGCAACTGCAGATATCGTGTTTCACGGTGCAGCCCGACTGGCTTCAGGTTATGATGCCAACTATGACAGATCAAGGAAATATGAATTCAGAACCTATTCTCAGCGTCAGCGAACTGAACCGCGAAGCTCGTTATCTGCTGGAAGATAATTTTCCTTCCGTGCTGGTTGAGGGTGAAATCTCCAATATTGCCATGCCTGCATCCGGCCACTGGTACCTCACACTGAAAGACAATTCGGCGCAGATTCGTTGTGCGATGTTTCGTAATCGCAATATGCGGGTACGTTTTCGTCCAACTGACGGCATGCAGGTTCTGGTCAAGGGAAAGATCAGCCTGTATGAAGGTCGTGGAGACTTTCAACTGATCCTTGACCAAATGGAAGAGCGAGGTGATGGCGCATTATTAAGGGCATTTGAGCAATTAAAGGAAAAACTGTTCCGGGAAGGCTTGTTTGACGATGCCCTGAAGAAGCCCCTGCCTGATCTGCCACAGCATATAGGGGTGATTACTTCACCCACCGGCGCCGCCGTCAAGGACATTATAAGTACCCTGAAGCGCCGCTTCCCGGAAATTAACATCACCATTATTCCAGTCTCGGTACAAGGCAAAACAGCTGCTGGCGAAATGATTAAAGCCATAATTCTGGCCAACAAAAAACAGGGATGCCTGGCCGATCTGGATGTTCTTGTTATTGGGCGAGGTGGCGGATCTCTGGAAGACCTCTGGAGCTTTAATGATGAAGAACTTGCCCGCTGTATAGCTGACAGCAAACTGCCAGTAGTCAGTGCTGTAGGTCATGAAGTTGATTTTACAATTGCTGATTTTGTTGCAGATGTCCGCGCTGCCACTCCAACAGCAGCCGCTGAAATCTTGAGCCCGGACCAGGAAGAATTTAAATTGATGTTCGATGCTTATAGCAGACAGCTGGCGGCCTCTATTATTGATGCCATTAAACAAAAACGTCAGACTTTGCTCTGGCTTCGCAAGCAGCTGAAGCATCCCGGTAGGAAACTGCAGGAACAGTCACAACGCCTGGACGAGACTGAAGCACGATTACGCAGGGCCTTTAAAAATAATTTGAATGGTATGAAGCATAATTTATCACAACTTCATTTTTCCATTCGATCTCATTCACCGCAACAACTTGTAAAACAATATCGCCAGCACAATACCCACCTGGCAGACCGGCTTGTCAAAGCAATCCAGCAGTTTGTGTATTATAAAAAATCCAAACTTGCAGAACACATTCATGCACTCAATACCATTAGTCCGCTCAACACCTTAAGCAGAGGTTATTCAATAACCTACACCGAAGACAACCAGGTTTTAAGCAGTTACCAAAGCGTTAAAGCCGGTGATACAATTCGCACCCGGCTTTTTAATGGTGAAATTACCAGTACTGTAAAAAATACTGAGACACCAAAGCAGGCAGACTTCTCTGAAAGCGATGAATAATTTGAATCGATTTGTGAAGTTGAAGAACCGCCAGCTAGGCAGTAGTTTAAACAATGGAAAAGCAATTACTCAAAACTCTTTATTACAAAGAAATAGTTAAAATAAAAACTATTTGAGTAAAGATGATCTATGTCATTATCGTGCATGGATAAATAAGCTATAGGTATATTATCTTCTTTTGTTTACTATATTTTTTCTTAATTTTATTCTAATCCAGACTCAGCATTACTATGTAAGATCAGGATTAAATATAAGGCAGCATTTTTTATGAGCAGCGATGAAAAAGATGTAAAGGAAGTCCGCGGACTCAAGCTTTACAAGAAAAAGCACAAGGCAATAAAAAAGTTACTCAAAAAAACCAGTACGCCTGAAATTCATGGCGACAAGGTCTGGTTTTCGAGCTACATCATCATGGATTATCTACTGGAGAACCCCCCAAAGACTAATTCGAGAATCATGGAAATAGGCAGTGGCTGGGGAATACTGGGTATCTGGTGTGCAAAACAGTTTGCTGCCGATGTGATTGCAGTAGATGCTGATAAAAACGTTTTTCCTTTTCTCGACATGCATGCCGAACTTAATAACACTTCGGTAAAAACCAAGGTTTGCAAATATGAAAAACTTAAATCCAGCTTACTGGCCCAGCAGGACATGGTGCTTGGTGGAGATATCTGTTTCTGGAATGAACTGATAGATCCACTTTACTCTCTGATCAAGAAGTCACTTAAAAATGGCGTAAACACTATCGTCATTGCCGACCCAGGCAGATCACCTTTTCTAAAACTGGCAAAAAAATGTAAGAAGAAATTTGGGGCCGAACTACGCGAAGTGTCCATAAAAGACCCCGTTGAAGAAGAAGGCTATCTCCTGATCATCAGGAATAATTAAATATTTTTCTACAAACTCGCAGATTAAATCATTATGCCCGCATATAAAGAACCTGAGGAAGATGATGTCGATTTAAGCAGTCCGGATTTTTTCATTAACCGCGAACTCAGCCTGCTTGAATTTAACCGCCGGGTGCTGGCACAGGCTTGCGATCCAGCAACGCCTTTACTCGAGCGACTTTTCTTTCTTTGCATATCCAGCTCCAATATTGATGAGTTTTTTGAAATCAGGGTAGCCGGCCTGAAACAGCAGGTTGCTTTCGGCTCAATGCAAAGTGGGCCTGACAATTTATCACCGTCAGAACAGCTGCAGCGCATAAGTGACATGGCCCATGAAATTGTTGAAGAACAATACAAGGTATTAAATGAAATCGTTTTACCCAGCCTGAAGAAAGAGGGTATTCACTGTCTGGACCGGCATAGCCTTAACCAAAAGCAACGCGCCTGGATAAAAAATTATTTCAACAGGGAACTGTTACCAATTCTGAGTCCGGTCGGACTGGATCCGGCTCACCCGTTTCCGCAGGTACTTAACAAGAGCCTCAACTTTATAATATCTCTGGAAGGCAAAGATGCTTTTGGCAGAAATTCAGGTATAGCTATTGTTCAGGCACCAAGAGCTTTGCCACGCCTGATAGAACTACCTCATGGCGGCTCGTCAAAAAAACATGAATTTGTATTTCTGTCCTCCATTATTCACATGCATGCCGCTGATCTATTTCCAGGCATGACCGTAACCGGATGTTATCAATTCAGAATTACCCGAAACTCCGACTTGCTGGTTAGTGAAGAAGAAGTGGGCGATTTAATGAGAGCGCTGGAAGGCAAACTACCCTCACGTCGCTTCGCGGAAGCTGTCAGATTGGAGGTTCCGGATAATTGCCCACAAGACATGATTGACTATCTCACCCATCAATTTAACCTGCAGAAAAATGATGTATATCAGGTCAATGGACCGGTAAACCTGAATCGTCTTATGGCTATTTCACAAAAAGTTAACCGGCCAGACCTGAAATTCCCTCCCTTTACTCCAGGCATTCACAGCAGGGTATTACGCGAACAAAATATTTTTGAAACCATTAAAAAAGGCGACATTTTGTTACATCATCCGTTCCAGACTTTTAATACAGTTGTGGATTTTGTACGCCAGGCCTCGGTGGACCCAAAAGTGCTCGCTATCAAACAGACGCTATATCGAACAGAAGATGATTCCAGCATTGTTGATACATTGATCAAGGCGGCCCAAGAAGGCAAGGAAGTCACCGTCGTTATCGAGCTAAGGGCGCGTTTTGATGAAGAGGAAAATATTGAACTGGCAAATGAATTACAGGCTGCGGGAGCTCATGTGTCCTATGGTGTTGTTGGCCATAAAACCCATGCCAAGATGAGCCTGGTGATTCGTCGCGAAGGCAAACAATTGAAGCGCTATGTTCACATGGGAACAGGAAACTATCATGCAGGTACTGCCAGACAATATACTGACTATGGCTTGCTCACCAGCGACCTGGCAATCACTGACGATGTGCAGAAAGTTTTCCAACAACTGACAGCACTGGGAAAACCCGGCAAGCGAAAAAAAGTTCTGCAGGCGCCGTTCACTTTCCATAAGGGAGTCCTTGATCTGATTGAACGCGAACGGGAAAATGCAAACAAAGGCAAATCTGCAAGAATTATCGCCAAAATGAATTCACTGGTGGAACCCACAATTATTGAAGCGCTGTACCGGGCATCACAGGCCGGCGTTAAAATCGACTTGATTATCAGGGGTATCTGCTGTCTAAGGCCTGGCATTAAGGGTATTTCTGAAAATATTCAGGTACGCTCGATCGTCGGCAGATTTCTGGAACACACACGGATTTTTTACTTTCACAATGATGGCGAATATGACATTTTTCTCTCCAGCGGTGACTGGATGGATCGCAACTTTTTCCGAAGGGTTGAAACTTGCTTCCCCATCGAAGAAAAACGTATGAAGAAGAAGCTGCTTAAAGAAGGTTTACAGTTGTATCTCTCTGATAATGCCCAGTCCTGGGTATTACAATCAGATGGTAGTTATAAGAAAAATACACCCAGTGCAAATTCCCGCTGTGCTCAGAACACCTTGCTGGAAATCTATACTGTCTAGTTTTTTATTAAACGCTGTTAATGAGTCGCGAATATTCTGCAAATTTTTTCAACAAGCCTGCTGCCTGCGGCGTTGACTCAACAGCAGAAAGAATTTCATTTACACTCAGCCCCTCTGCTTCTAATTGCTCACTCCGTGCTTCGATATAACCTCGCATAATTGAAGTATCAAACTCCGGGTGGAATTGCACTCCCCAAACCCGCTTTCTAAAACGCAGCGCATGGTGAGCTTCAAATTGATTGCTGGCCAATACTCTGGCGCCGGCAGGTAATTTTGTTACGGTCTGCATATGAGTGGTATGAACGGGAAAATCTTTTATCAGATCAGCAAACAATTCATCGTCTTCTGCGTCTCTGGTCAACCGCACATTAGTGGTCCCTATTTCCCTGCCAGCTGGATGCCAGTCAACCTTGCCACCCAGTGCATGCGCCAGCAACTGATGCCCAAAGCATATTCCCAACACTGGTAATTCTGCCTCGATAGCCTCAAGAAGGTATTCCTGGCTTTGTCGGATCCAGTGCAGGTCTTGTGTCATCATCGCAGGAGAACCGGTAACAACAATGGAGGATAACGATGTGATATCTGGTAGAGGCTCTGCCTCAAAAACCGAAATACATAGGAATTGAGCTTCAGGGAGACACATGGCGTCACAAATCCAGTCCTCAAAATCCCCCAACTCCCTGGCAATGGCCGGAATTGTGCCACCTGTTTTTAGTATTAGGGTGATTTTTTCTGTTGCTGCCATAAAGAACTTATCTTTGCCTGGGAGTCCTGCTCTTTGCCGGAGATTTATCGTGACCGGACTTGCTGGACAACTCCCTGTTCTTTTTAATACGTCTTTTGCGAGCTACTTCCTTATTGGATTTACCCTCTTCTGCCCTGACAAAAGGATTGTCATCACTAACCAGCTCAATTCGAATCGGCGTGCCTTCCATCTTAAGAAACTTTCTGAAACTCTTTTCCAGAAAGCGCACATAGTGCGCAGGAACCTTATCTGTTTGCTTGCCATGAATAACAATAATTGGCGGGTTATTACCACCTGGATGTGCATAGCGTAGCTTAATTCTCCTGCCATTAATGATTGGAGGAGCATGACTCTCGGTTATACGTTCGAGCAATAAAGTCAACTTGTTGGTATTAAGTTTCAGACTGGCTGATGCATAGGCTTTATCAATGGACGCATAGAGTTCACCCACAGCGGTTCCATGCAGTGCAGAAATAAAATGAATTTTGGCAAAATCAATAAACACAAGGCGTCGTTGAATTGCTTTACGTACCTGGTCTTTGGCATAGTCATCCATACCATCCCACTTGTTTAATGCAATCACCAATGCCCTACCCGAATCCAGAACATACCCAAGTAAATGCAGGTCCTGCTCAACGATGCCTTCGCGCGCATCAAGCAATAGCACTACCACATTGGCATCACGTATCGCCTGCAGTGACTTCACAACAGAAAACTTTTCTACCGCCTCATTGGTCTTGCCCTTTTTTCGAATACCCGCGGTATCAATGAGCGTATAAGATTTGCCACGACGTTCATATGGAATATAGATACTGTCGCGCGTGGTTCCGGGGTGATCGTAGACTACTACCCTTTCTTCCCCAAGAATCCTGTTTACCAGGGTTGATTTACCAACATTAGGCCTGCCCGCTACAGCAATTTTTACGCCACTGCTTTCTGCAATATCTGCGTCATCTTGCTGTTCAGGAAAGGGGGCCAGGACCTCCTCTATCATTTTGTTGACGCCCCTGCCATGGCTTGCCGCAATCGCAAATATATTTTCGCAACCCAGTTGATGAAAATCAGCTAACGCAACATCGGGGTCAAGCCCATCGGTTTTATTAACTACCAGGAAATAAGGTCTGGATTTTTTGCGCAGGTATTCCACAAGTTGATGATCACCGGGCAGCAATCCCTCACGGGCATCCACCAGTAACAGGGTAATATCTGCTTCTTCTATGGCAAGTAGGGACTGCTCACTCATTCGCAGATCAAGTCCTTCTTCGTTACCGGTAATACCACCGGTATCGATAACAATGAAATTACGCTCGGCAGCATTGCCTTCACCGTATTTGCGGTCCCGGGTAAGACCGGCAAAATCAGCAACCAGGGCATCCCTGGAACGGGTGAGACGATTGAAGAGCGTGGACTTGCCCACGTTTGGCCTGCCTACCAGGGCTATGACGGGCATCATGATGTTGAACCTCGGACT
This sequence comes from Gammaproteobacteria bacterium, assembly GCA_030828385.1. Classification (GTDB taxonomy): domain Bacteria; phylum Pseudomonadota; class Gammaproteobacteria; order Pseudomonadales; family Pseudohongiellaceae; genus Eutrophocola. The sequence continues at coordinate 25,448 of JAURCS010000024.1, read as the reverse complement.
ATTAAATGATCAGCCCTATAGAATTATGGAATTGCTAAACTATACTCGACTGCCTATAAAACAGTCAGGAAAAAGACCGAAACAGGCCTGGATTGAGAATATTATTCAACACTCAGAGCCGCCAGATTGCCACTATTACCAAACACATAAAGCGTATTACCCCGTGACTGCATTGGGGCGCGTATTCCTTTATTGTCCACTCGGACACGTCCGACGAATCTTCCGTCCACCTGTGACATCAGGTGAACATAGCCCTCATAATCACCTACGGCGACAAAATTATTAAAACTTTGCGGGGCGCTGAGACTTCTTAAATCAAGCGCGTCATTGGACCAGACAGGATCATCTTCACCTACCTGATAGGCTTTTACATGACCTTCAGCATCACTGATATAGACATTACCAAACCCTGAACTGGCACCATTGACACTTGACTCCTGAACGCGCCAGCGCATTTGTCCGGTTACTACATCAATAGCAGCAAGGTAACCCTGGTAGCTTGGCACCAGCAGCATGCCCGCATCGGTGACAAAAAGATCGCCATCAATGTCCACCAGACGGTCGATTTCCGAGGTACCTGTAGGTATAGCAACCCTCTCTTCCCAGCGCAAAGTTCCGTCATCAACAGCAAGAGAAACCACTGTTCCATTGCCAAAGGCTGCCAGCACAAAGTTTTCCAGGATCAACGGTGAGCTATCTCCTCTCAGAGTCAGAGCCGGTACAGTATTTTCGTATATCCAAAGCTGTTCACCGGTCTGGGCATCATGGCCGGTAAGCTTGCCATCAATTGCCAGCACCACTACAAAATTGTTATTGGCAGCGGGTGCAGACAAAACCTCACTGGTGACTTCTGTTTCCCAGAGAATGGCTCCTGTGTCTGCATCCAGAGCAATAAGCGTCGAATTTTCAGTTCCCAACAATACCCGACCACCACCGTACCCTACGCCTCCGGTAATTTCATAGTCCAGACGTGTTTCCCAAACCTCCCGGCCACTGTCCCTTCTCAGGGCAACAATCCTGCCGTTATTACCTGCTGCATAAATAACGTCGCCATTAATGGCAGGTTTCAGCCTGTTGTATTTTTTACCCTGACCCTTGCCTACATTGACACTCCATTGCTTGCGCAATCTGACCTCATCATCAAAATCGACGAGTTTAGCGGGCTTAAGGTCGTCATCACTACCGGATAAAAAACTAAGGGGATTCCAACCACAACCAGATAAAACCGGAATCGCCAGGAAAAGTAAAACCAGTCGCAGATGTCTTGTCATCATGGCTCGCATATTGGAATTTGAATAACGGTAAAAAAGTGTCGGCGCTTAACTGCCAATACCACGAATCTTCAGGTCAATGAAGCTGGCATTATCCGGCTCCAGAGAAATAGCTCGTTCATAGGCACTGCGGGCCTGCTCAGATTGCCCCAGCTGCAAGTAAGCATCGCCCTGCACTTCAGCAAAACCGGCAGCCAGTGCCCCCGGCTCCACTTCGGTAACAATAGTCAGTGCTTCCTGGGCCAGACCCTGGGCCAGTTTGACCCTGGCAAGTCTTAACCTTGCGGTGAGAAATAATTCCTCTTCGGCCTTTTGCATAAATCCCAGTTCCGGATTATCAATAATCCAGTTAAGCTCGGTAGCAGCCTGATCATAATTTTCCTGATTTACATACACTGTCGCCATCATCATGGCGCCATAACGGGCATAAATACTGTCTTCGAATTCATTTCGTAATTCGTCGTAGCTGCTTTCCAGCTGTGCCATGGACTCGGCGGTCAAGGCACTGGCCTGATCCAGCAGAGCCAACTGCACAACGTCCTCATACAGGTCAGATGCCGCCTCTGCTTTTGCCAATTGGGCGCCCTGCCACTGTCTAGAGCCAAATAAAACTACCAGCACAATAACAATACCCGTCAATAGTGACGATCCATTTTCCTGCCACCAGCGTTTTAAGGCTTCTACTTGTTCTTCGTCATTAGCGTAACTTGCCAAAAGAGTAACTCCCTAAAAAATATTAATCTGTTAATAATTATTACTATCAATTAACTGTCCCTGATTTAATGGACTTTAATTAACTGACTCTAGATCAAACCATTTCAATCAAACTGTTCCAAATCAAAAAGCCCGGACAATGAATCAAATGCTGATTCTACCCCGACTGTACTGGTTTCGCCGCTGTCGTCCAGAACCCGCAGCTTTATTTCTGTTTGTGCTGCCTCACCCTCCAGTATCAGGGCACACTGGGCACCACTGGCAAATGCTTTTTTCAACTGGCTATTATATTTACCGCCACCACAATGGGTCAAAACCCTGAGTGCCGGAATTTTTCTGCGAATTTCACCAGCCAGTATCAGTGCCTGTTGCCGCACACCCTCCCCGATCACACAGATATAGAGATCTACAGTTCTGGAAATCCCGACAGGCAGCCTGTCCAGTTCTTCCAGCAAGAGGATCATTCTTTCCATTCCAAGGGCAAAACCTACCCCCGGAGTAGCAGTACCACCCAGTTGTTTTGAGAGGCCATCATATCGCCCACCAGAACATACCGCAGATTGGGCGCCCAGTTTATCAGTAGTCCATTCAAAGACCACCCCATTATAATAATCCAGCCCACGCACCAGGGAATTATTGACCTGGTAGGGAATTCCCGCCTGGGTAAGTATTTCAAGCAATTGCTGAAATCCAGCAGCTGAATCAGCGGAAATATGATCAGGCAGTTGCGGCGCTTGTTTCAGAATCTCCTGGGTTTGCGGGCTCTTGCTATCCAGAATACGTAATACGTTCTTTTCCAATCTGCGTTGGCTATCTTCATCCAGAGCCTCGCGGTGGTCTAGCAAATATTCCTTAAGTGTTTCGCCATAGCGCTTTCGATCTTCAGGATTACCCAGATTATTGATTTCCAGAGTCAGCACATCAGCAATACCCAGCCGCTGCCAGAGATCCTGTGACAGCATCAACATTTCGGCTTCGATATCTATTCCGCTCATACCAAATGCTTCTACACCCATCTGGTAGAACTGGCGGTAGCGTCCTTTTTGTGGGCGTTCATGGCGATACATGGGGCCCATATACCAGAGTTTCTGAGTCTGGTTATATAGCAGACCATGCTGTTCTGCTGCGCGCACGCAGCATGCTGTACCCTCGGGCCGCAAGCTCAGGCTGTCACCATTACGGTCTTCGAATGTGTACATCTCCTTTTCAACGATATCGGTCACTTCACCAATGGAACGTTTGAAAAGCTGCGTCTGCTCCACCACAGGAAAACGTATTTCCTGATAGGCATAGGCAGCTAGCAAATCTCTCATGACCTGTTCAAGGTAATGCCAGGCGGGAGTCTGCGTCGGCAATACATCATTCATTCCGCGAATAGCTTGTATTTTAGCCAAAACTCAACCTTGTGAATCCATGCACTGGATTTAATTGTGGAATATTAATGGGAATTTTCCTGAATAGTGTTATCAGTTGGCATGCTTATGCCCGGATTCTTATTTGCGTAGATCAACAGACTCGCCTTGATGATCAGATGTAAGAGTTATCGTGGACGCCTGGGCATCGGCTTGCTGTTCTTTTTCTTTCACTTTCTGTCGAATCATGGCTTCCAGTTCGTCTACCAGATTTTCATTACTTATTTTATGGCTGGTCTTGCCGTTGATATACGACATGTTAACCGGTGTAGCTCCAGTCAACCCGATATCTGCCACTTTTGCCTCACCGGGACCATTCACAATGCAACCTACTACCGATACATCAATCGGTGTAGTGACATCCTCAAGTCGAGATTCGAGTTCATTCACCGTGGCAATAACATCAAAATTTTGCCTGGAACAGCTTGGACATGCGACGAGATTGACGCCTTTACTGCGCAGCCCAAGACTTTTCAGGATGTCAAAACCGACCTTGATCTCCTCTACCGGATTGGCAGCCAGAGAGATACGTATGGTATCGCCAATACCATCCATCAATAACAGACCAAGCCCAACCGAAGACTTCACTGTGCCACTACGTAAACCGCCGGCTTCTGTAATACCCAGATGCAGCGGCTGATCAATTTGTGACGCAAGCATGCGATAGGCAGCAACTGTCATAAACACTTCAGAGGCTTTCAGGCTGACCTTGAAATTCTTAAAATCATAGGAGTCGAGTATTGCAATATGTCGCAGTGCAGATTCCACCATTGCTTCGGCATTGGGTTCTTCATATTTACGTAACAGATCCTTACCCAATGAGCCTGCATTAACACCAATGCGCAACGGGACATTTTTATCCCGGGCCGATTCAATAACTGCCCTCACCCTGTCATCTCTGCCAATATTGCCGGGATTGATACGTAAACAGTCTACTCCGTATTCAAGTACTTTCAGGGCAATCTTGTAATCAAAGTGGATATCCGCCACCAGAGGCATCTTTGTTCTGGAACGTATTGTCTTGAAAGCTTCAGCTGCATCCATCGTCGGCACCGAGACTCGCACAATATCTGCACCTACAGCTTCCAGTTCAGCTATCTGTTTGAGTGTCGCATCAACATCACAGGTTTCGGTGTTTGTCATACTCTGCACGGCAATAGGCGCATCGCCCCCAACCGGGACATTACCCACCATGATCTGGCGTGATTTTCGTCTGACTATTGGTGATTTGCTTTGCATTATCAATTTTCCGGTTGCAGGATTACACGGGCAGAATTATCAGAGCGGACACGAGCTGAGATATCTACCTCAGCAGCATTTAATATCACCTCGACAACGGTTGCATCGCCAAACAGAACATTAAAAGGTGCCGAGCCTTTAATGGTAAGGTCATCGCCCAAACGCAACATATCGTTATACAGCCGGATACTATTGGAATTATTTATCTCAACCCAGCTATCACCGAGAAAGTGGGCCTCGAGCATGTCATCACCCTCACTTTCAAGGCTGACGCTACGGTGATTCCCTACTCTGGTGACATTGTACTCCGGTGGTTTAGACGCCGGCATTGCCAGAGCGTGCTCAAGGTTATCTGAACCCGATTGACTGTCTCGTGGAAAATTCTCATTTACCACGGCTGCCTGCTGATTGCCAGGAGTCTTTGCGGGGCTGACCTGAGTTGCTGTTTCCATAGCTGTTGCTGTATCTGCTTGATCATCCGTAACAGTTTCTGCAAGAATTTCTGTGTTCTCTGAACCTATGGCTTCAGGTAAAAGTGATAGTGACCTTGACCTGTTTTCGCTAACAGTGGTGCCATCTTCAGTCTCCGCTTTATTACCAGCTTCATCTATGCGGGCGATAAGCACCTCTGCTGTCACCGGTTCAGTTATGCCAACAGTGCCAGATAAATCTTCCTGACTATTCTGACTACCAACATTCAACGATGACGACGCAACACTTATTTCATTATCACCGCCTGCTACGGGCATTACTGTGCCAGTGCCGCTTACCCCTGGCTGTATGTCTGCAACTTGCTCACGGCCATTGCCAAAAATAACGGATGCCTGGCTATCATCTCCTTTAGCCAGCCACCAGCTCACACCAATCACAATAATGATGATCAGCGCTGCACAAATCATCCAGCGCAGATTCTGGTCATAGGCTTTTCTTGCGCGAATTACATTAGCTTCGCTAATCTCATTTTCTTCGAGTTTTGCCATGTACTGGTCATAACAGGTGCTAATGTTTTCTACATCGGCACCGAGCAGTTTGGCATAGGCCCTGAAATACCCTTTGATGAAAGTTTTTCCTGGTAATTTTTCGAACTGGCTGGTCTCAAGGGCATTCACATAATGCGCAGTCATATGCAGAGCCTGAGCTACCCTGGCATGACTTAAGCCCTTTTCCTCTCGTATAGCTTTCAGTATTTGCCCTGGCGATGGCAAGTCCGGCAAATCCTTTGTGGACTCATCGTCAGCGACTGATTCTATATCCTGGTTTTCTTCACTCATTCAACAACCTTTTGAAATATGGCATATTCCTGACTTTCAGGAAAGTTGGTTTCGAGTAACTCACCGTATGCCAGCGCACTGGCTTCATTCTTAAGCGCCATTTCAAGACGGGCACCGAGAAGCAAGCTGCGGGCGTTGTGAGGCACACGGTAAAACTGGATTAATGTTAGATAGTTCCGCCAGTAAGCCCTTGCCTGGAGCACATCCCCTCTTTCAAGGTTGAGACTGGCCAGTTCAAGTGCTGATCTCAGATGATTGGGATTGAGCTGAATGGCCCTCATAAAAGCCTGTTCTCCTTCCTCAATCCGGTTAAGACGTATGGTCGCTATTCCCATATTTTCGAATGCCTGTGGGCGTTGGTCATAGGACGTATCCTTGACTACTCTGGCCAACTGATTGTAGGCATCTTCGACGCGGCCTTCCGCAAACAGGAACGCTGCAAAATTATTACGCATCTGCGAATTATCCGGGTTTATGCGCAAGGAACGGCTGAAGTTTTGCTCAGCAAGTTCAGGCTCCCCTTCCCGTGCATAGATTAACCCCCAAATGCCGAACATTTCACTGTTATTGGAGTCAATTTCAGCCGCATTCTGAAGATGGCGCTTGGCATTGGGCAGATTTCCCTGCTCAAGATAGCCAATACTCAGCCGTAGATAGTTATCAAGCGCGTCTTCATCAGATTTCTCAACATTGAAGACCGGATTCGTAGTTTCCGTCACACAGGCACTGAGCAGAAACAAACACAAAACTGTTATTGTTACTGACTTGATGACTTTCATCCGTTTATTCCTGTTTTATCGCGAACACTGATAAAAACCTGATTTTACCCTAGCAGGATAATTTTATTGAACCTTTAGACGCTGTTCGGGGTTAGATTGTTCCCGTAATGCCCGATAACGCGCACTTCTGCGGGTATTATCGTCAACCAAGCCCACTAACTGACCACAGGCAGCGCCTATATCATCCCCGCGCGTTGTTCTTATCGTCACCGTATAGCCGGCTTCCTGAAGAATTTTTCTGAAATTGGAAATAGCCGAATTGCTGGAGCGGTTATAGTCAGACCCTTCAAATGGGTTGAAGGGAATCAGATTTATCTTGCAGGGTGTAGTCCTGAGCAATTCGGCCAGTTCCCGGGCATGCTGACGATGATCATTGACGCCGTTAATCAGAATATATTCAATGGTAGCTACCCGACTGTCAGGCAGTGAGTCCAGATAAGTATTGGTGCTGCGAAGCAATTCACTGATTGGATATTTTTTATTTATCGGGACAATCTGGCTGCGCAATTCATCATTGGGTGCATGCAGTGAAATTGCCAGAGAGGCATCCGTGTAATCCTTTAAACGATCAAGGGCGGGTACAACCCCGGAAGTACTAATGGTAACGCGACGTTTTGACAGGCCGTAACAGTTATCTTCCATCATCAGGCTGATCGAATTAATAACATTGTCGAAATTCAGTAATGGTTCTCCCATTCCCATCATCACAACATTGGTTACCTGACGTGGTTTTTTGGTTCCGAAAGTATCTAGTTCCCGGTTTGCGACCCAGAGCTGGCCAATAATCTCTGCTGTCGTCAGATCGCTGTTAAAACCCTGTTTGCCCGTGGCACAGAAAGAGCAATCCAGACTGCAACCGGCCTGGGATGAAATACACAGGGTACCGCGACCAGCTTCAGGAATAAAAACGGTCTCAACGCTACTACCGCTTTCCACTTCAACTATCCACTTGTAGCAGCCATCACTGGCATCCAGACGTTCCTTGACCCGTGGCGGGCGAACCTCTGCACATTCCTTTAACTGGGCGCGCAGGGATTTACTGATATTGGTCATTTCATCAAAATCAGTCACGCCGAATTGATGAATCCATTTCAGCAACTGTATAGCGCGAAAAGGCTTTTCTCCCTTTGTGAGGAGAAAAGCCTCCATTTGCTGCCTGCTCAGACCAAGTAAATTGATCTTACTTTCCGGCATACCCGGCATACTTAGTATCCTTTGGGATGAACAAGGAGTTTAGAACTTCCTTGAACAGAGTTCCTCAGACTTAAAGAAATAAGCGATCTCTCTTTCAGCTGAAGCCGGTGAGTCTGAACCGTGTACTGCATTGGCATCAATAGATACCGCGAAGTCAGCTCGAATTGTGCCGGCATCTGCTTCAGCAGGATTGGTTGCACCCATCAGTTCACGATTCCTGGCGATTGCATTTTCACCTTCAAGCACCTGCACGATTACAGGACCGGACGTCATGAATTCTATTAGATCAGCAAAGAAGCCCCTTTCCTTGTGTTCCGCATAAAAACCACCAGCAGATTCATCATCCAACTGCAGCATTTTCATGGCAACAACCCGCAAACCACCTTTTTCAAAACGGCTGACGATTTCACCAATCACATTCTTACCAACAGCATCAGGTTTAATAATTGATAACGTACGTTCAACTGACATGCAAATTACTCCGCTTATAGAAAAAATTTAAAACTTACTGAATTTAACCCCAGCCATAGCGGGGTCAAGAAATCGGCGTATTGTACGCGCCTTTAGGGGGTTTTTGTACCGAAAATAAGGCTATTTTTGTCTGAAACCTGCTTGAAATCAGGCTTTTACGCTATCTTGAGGCAGCCAGCGAAATTTGGCTAAAGCGGGTTATTTTGGCAACGTGAATAAGTGGGGGTTTTTACTATTTTCCTGCAATCTTCGTAATGTCAAATTCTGAAAAATCCAGCCTCAATAGCCGTCATCATGGCTATAAACCTAGCTATTACAATTCCTCTATCCAGGCCATTTGTATTGCTTCCAGGATCTTTTCGCCGCTTCGCCCCGGCTCATCATCAAATCCTTCCAGTTCACAGACCCAGCGATGAAGATCAACAAAGTTGATGGTTTTGGGGTCTATATCCGGATGAGCCTCAAGTAACTCGATGGCAATATCCAGGGAATCTGTCCATTTCATAAATTTACTCCTCTAGTGGTTTTCAGAGACCATGTTGATGGTGTATTTGGGAATCTCTATCACCAGATCATCATTCTCTACCTTTGCCTGACAACCAAGTCGTGATTCAGGCTCCAGTCCCCATGCCTTATCAAGCATATCGTCCTCATCTTCGGTAGATTCAGCTAATGAATCAAAACCCTCGCGGACAACTACATGACAGGTGGTACAGGCACATGATTTCTCACAGGCGTGTTCCAGATGAATGTGATTGCGCAGAGCGACATCAAGAATGGTTTCGCCGACTTCGGCTTCCACCTGTTTACCTTCAGGGCAAACCTCTGGGTTTGGTAAGAACTTAATGATTGGCATTGGCGGAATAATTCCTCGCTTTAATCTATTTCTTCAATGGAATGACCGGCAAGTGCGGTCTTGATTTGTGTGTTCATACGTCTGCCGGCAAACTCAAGGGTCGCTTCATTGAGCGCTTCTGAAGCCTCGTGAATGGCATCGCTGTCACCGCTCTCTATGGTCTTTTGTAATTGCAGTATTCCTTCTTCAAGGCGAGCATATTCGGCCTGGCTAAGCAGCGATTGACCATCAACAACAAGCGCACTCACCAATGCTTCAATAATTCTTTCTGCTTCAACCCTGCTTTCCTGAAGCGCACGAGCTTCCTTGTCACTGGCCGCTGAAGAGTAGGAATCCATAATCATTTTTTCTATATCCTTGTCTTCAAGACCATAGGAAGGTTTGATCACCACACTACTGACAGTACCAGTACTTAATTCCTTTGCCTGAACTTCCATCAAGCCATCGGCATCAACCTGAAAAGTAACTTCAATGACTGCAGCACCGGCCACCATTGGAGGGATGCCTTTGAGTTCAAACATGGCCAGTGAGCGGCAATCGCTTACCAGTTCTCGCTCCCCCTGCAGGACATGCAGGGACATTGCTGTCTGACCATCCTTGTAAGTGGTAAATTGCTGAGCCCGGGCAACGGGGATCGTGGTATTGCGTGGAATAATTTTCTCCATTAATCCGCCCATGGTTTCAATGCCCAGGGAAAGGGGAATAACGTCCAGCAGCAGAATATCATCGCCATATTTATTACCCGCAAGCACATCGGCCTGCAAGGCAGCACCAACGGCAACTACTTTGTCAGGATCGATTTCAGTGTGCACTTCGGCCCCGAAAAATTCTGAAACCCGCTCACGTACCCTTGGAGTTCGTGTGGAGCCACCCACCATCACGACGTCAGAGATTTCATCTACTGTAACTTTTGCATCGCGCAAAACACGTCGACAGGCTTTAATGGTTTGTTCAACCAGCACATCAATCAGAGTGTTGAACTGTTCTCGAGTCAAGGTGCCTGACCATTGCTCAAAAGTGACTTGAGTCTGTTCTGATTGAGTGAGTTCATGCTTGGCGTGGCGAGCGATACTGGCAAGAGAGTTTAATTGGGCATAGGAAAGTTCGTCAGTGATACCCGCCTCATTAAGCACCCAACGAATAATGGTGCGATCCAGATCGTCACCACCCAGAGCCGCATCACCGCCAGTTGCCAGAACTTTAAACACACCCTGCTCCAGGCGCATGAGGCTGACATCAAAGGTGCCACCACCCAGGTCATATATCATGACCGTTTCTTCCTGTTTCCGATCAAGACCGTAGGCTATTGCCGCCGCCGTAGGCTCACCAAGAAGTCGTAATACTTTAATACCAGCCAGTTGTGCAGCATCTTTGGTAGCCTGTCTCTGGGATTCATCGAAGTAGGCCGGCACAGTAATCACCGCCCCTTCCAGTTCTCCACCAAGTTCTTCTTCTCCCCGCCTGACCAGGGTTTTCAGTATTTCAGCAGAAACTTCAACCGGGCTTTTATTGCCTGCTGCTGTCTTAATAAGCGGCATGCCACCATTGTCGGCAGATACAATTTCATAGGGGAGATCGTAATGAATATCTTCCTTGCCACGGCCCATAAGGCGTTTAACTGAAGATATTGTGTTGCGTGAATCTTTGGCGCCCTTCAACCAGGCTTCATAACCTACAGTGACTTTGCCATCCTCAGCATAGTGGACAACGGAAGGTACCAGGCAGAGACCATCATGATCACATAGAGCATGAGCACGACCTTCGCTGGCTATAGCAACCAGTGAATTGGTTGTACCAAGGTCTATTCCTATAGCCCTTTTCTTGACTACCTTGTTGTCGGCAGCATGGGCTTGGGGTTTTCCTTTTCCAGGTTCTGAAATACTGAGTAATGCCAAAAGTAAATTCCGTCAGAGTGTTTAATTGCGTCAATAGTCCAGCAGTTTTTCTTCTGCCTTATCAATTTCATCAAGCAATTTATAGATAAATTGCAATTGGTTATAGATGGACTTTGCCTCTACAAAGTGACTGGCTGTAAATTGCGCTTCAAAGCTTGCCAGTCTGGCTGTCTTTTCTTTATCAATGGAATCTTTCATGGCATCCAGGCCTTCAAGATCCTCATCTCCAATCAGACTTGCCAGCGTCTCACGCATTTCCATTTGCTGTATCAGGAAAGCTTCATCCAGATGTAACTGGTTATGCTCTTCTGCATCAATGCCTGCAAGCTTAAGTAAGTACGCTGCCCTTTTCAGGGGTGATTTGAGGGTAGCATAGGCATCGTTAATCATGCTGGCTTGCTGCAATGCCTGGACCCTGGTTCGGTCGTCAGCATTCACCACTCTATCGGGATGAAACTCTGACTGTAATTTCTTGTACGCAACTTCAAGCTGGGTATTTTCCAGCTGAAATGAAACCGGTAAGGAAAACAGTTCGAAATAATTGGCTGGTTGTAGAGACACGATTAGACAGGACAGGACTCAGATAACGGGTTTAAACACTGAAGCTTTCGCCACAACCGCATTCACCCTTTACATTGGGATTTCTGAACTCAAAGCCTTCATTCACACCCACTTTAACAAAGTCCATTTCAGTGCCATCTATGTAAACAAGACTTTTAGGGTCAACCACAATTTTGACGCCATGATCTTCAAACACTTCATCGGCCGGATCCAGTTCATCAACAAACTCCAGAACATAAGCCATGCCAGAGCAACCTGTTGTCGTAATAGCAACACGTATACCGAGGCCCTTACCCCTGTTTTCCAGTTGACTGGCTACATGTTTAGCCGCTGTTTCTGTAATGGTTAATGCCATTGCTGTTGCGCTCTCCCGAGACTATTAAAACTTTATAATTATTCTGTTTATTGCCTGCTACTTACTGAAAATGATTACTGAGCCGTTTCTGAGCTTTCACCACGCTTCTTTTTAATATCAGTGATTGCTGCCTTGATTGCATCTTCTGCGAGCACAGAACAATGAATTTTCACTGGCGGCAAACCAAGCTCTTCAGCAATTTCGGTATTTCTGATTTTGGCCGCATCATCAATTGTGCGTCCTTTGACCCATTCGGTTAACAAAGAGCTTGATGCAATGGCTGAACCACAGCCATAGGTCTTGAATTTTGCATCTTCGATTACACCTTCCTTGTTCACCTTGATTTGCAGACGCATCACATCGCCACAGGCAGGCGCACCTACCATACCGGTGCCAACATCCTGATCGTCATCGTCCATACGTCCAACATTGCGAGGGTTTTCATAATGATCGAGAACTTTATCTGTGTAAGCCATGTTGCTACCTCTTGTGTACCGAATATTTAAATTCTTGTTAAATTATTTCTGTCTTTATTAATGAGCTGCCCACTGAGCTCTTTATCATGGGAACAGACTCATTTTCAATGAGCTGCATACTGAGCTCTTTATCGTGGGAAAAGACTCATTTTCAATGAGCTGCCCACTGAACCTGGCTGATATCGACGCCATCCTTGAACATATCCCACAAAGGAGAAAGTTCTCTGAGTTTGCCAACCGCTTCTTTGACTTTGGCAATAGCTATATCAACATCTTCCTCGGTAGTGAAACGTCCGATACTGAATCGCAGTGAACTGTGCGCGAGCTCATCATTCATACCAAGGGCACGCAGTACGTAGGAAGGCTCCAGACTGGCGGAAGTACAGGCCGAGCCTGAAGATACCGCGAGATCTTTAAGTGCCATGATCAGGGATTCCCCTTCAACAAAATTGAAGCTGATGTTCAAATTATGAGGAATACGATGCTCCAGGTCACCGTTGATATAGACTTCTTCCATACCTTCGAAACCTTTCAAAAATCTGTCGCGTAAAGCTATAACGCGTTTCGTTTCTTCATGCATTTCTTCCTTCGCAATTCGAAACGCCTCACCCATGCCAACAATCTGATGAGTAGCAAGAGTACCTGAACGCATCCCGCGCTCATGACCGCCACCATGCATCTGGGCTTCCAGCCTTATCCTGGGCTTACGGCGTACATACAAGGCACCAATGCCTTTTGGTCCATAAGTCTTGTGCGCAGAAAAAGCCATTAAATCGACCTTCATATCCTCCAGGTCAATATCTATCTTGCCTGTGCTTTGTGCCGCATCCACATGAAAAATAACTTTCTTTTCACGGCAAATTTCGCCGATTGCCTTAATGTCGTTGATAACACCAATTTCATTATTTACATGCATCAACGACACCAGAATGGTGTCTTCACGAATGGCCTTTTCAACAACCTCTGGAGCTATCATGCCCTTGTTATCAGGATCAAGATAGGTCACTTCAAAGCCTTCACGCTCCAGTTGGCGACAGCTGTCCAAAACAGCTTTATGTTCAATTTTCGAGGTAATAATGTGCTTGCCCCTGGACTTATAAAAATGGGCAGCCCCTTTCAGTGCAAGGTTGTCAGCTTCTGTGGCGCCCGAAGTCCAGACGATTTCACGGGGATCGCAATTGACCAGGTTGGCAACATGCTGCCTGGCTTCTTCCACGGCTTCTTCTGCTTTCCAGCCAAATACATGGGAGCGTGAAGCCGGGTTGCCAAAATTACCTTCCAGTGTCAGACACTCGACCATTTTTTCCACAACCCTGGGATCTACCGGGGTAGTAGCTGAGTAGTCAAAATAAATCGGTAACATTAATTTCTCCAATACTGCTAAAAAGTACTTTTATACGTGCTTTTACGTAAATTCGGTTTGACTCAGAATAGTGCTTATCGAGAGCTGGCTGCTATCAGTTCAAGATTGCTTATAGTAGCTCTGTTTTCGTCCTGCATTTCTGTTTGGGCTGGCTGTTGACGGCCTGATTGATCAGACGCCTGCATTTGGGTAATGCGGTCATTCTGGTTACGGGCTATCTCTTCTATTTCACGTTTTGAAACCAGGTCTGCCAGAGTAATGTTACTGAGAAAGCCATGAATCTGTTTGCTGAGGTCCTCCCACAGATGGTGTGTCAGACAGATCTCGCCACCACGACAGTCGCCTTTGCCCTGGCACTTGGTGGAATCAAGGGATTCGCTAACCGCATCAATAATCTCTGCCACATCAATATCAGAACCTTCCCTTCCCAGCATATAGCCGCCACCCGGGCCACGAACACTGCTCACCAACTCACGCTTACGGAGCTTGGAAAATAGCTGCTCCAGATAAGACAGGGAAATATCCTGGCGATTGGAAATATCACTTAGCGTGACGGGTCCCTTTATGGCATTAATGCTGAGATCCAGCATTGCAGTTACTGCATAGCGGCCTTTGGTTGTAAGTCTCATGGTATTTTTACCTTTATTGCCGTAATAGCCTTAGTAAATTACGCGGACTTGAACATTATTTCTTGGCCTGAATAATGTCTTTCGTATGCCTACGTTGAGCTGCTTTTTCAGCTGTGGCGTACTTGTCCAAGCGCGGCCATTATGCAAAAACCAACCAAATTAGTCAAGTATATAGCAGAGTAAATTAGTCGGATAAATCATCACTTAACTTTCTGACCTGTTTTTCTTGTCGAGCTGGTACTCTGTGGAGGCCAATACACCACGTAAGATATTGATTTCCATAGTATCAGGGCGAATTCTGGAATACAGGCGGCGCAGCCTGGACATCAACTGCCTGGGGTTTTCCGGGTCATGAAACTCCAGTCTGACAAGAACCTTTTCCAGGTGTTTCAGGTAACCTTCAAGGTCAGCCACCGTCGCCAGAGGCTGATCCCAGATTTCATAGATTGGATCATCTATGCCCTGTGTTTTACCTGCTGCCTGCTTGAGCGAATCGGTATTTTCTGCCTTATCCTCACCTGGTGCCCTGAGTACGGCTTTCCGTATCTCGTAGCAAAGCAGCATCACAGCCGCGGCAATATTAAGAGAGGGATATTCTTCATTGGCAGGAATCTGAACATGAAAATGGCATAACTGCAGTTCGTCGTTACTCAGTCCCCGGTCTTCACGCCCAAATACCAGCGCCACATCATTCTGATTACTGGCGACAACGAGTTTTTCAGCGCAACCTTCAGGATCTACCATCGGCCATGGGATACTGCGGGAACGTGCACTGGTGCCAATGACAAGACCACAATCGGCAATAGCCGTATCAAGACTGTCCACTACCTGGGCATTATCAAGAATATCCAGAGCAGAAGCGGCTCTGCCCAGCGCCACACCGGAGGGAAAGTCTCTCGGGTTAACCAGAACAAGCTGTGTCAGGCCCATGTTTTTCATGGCTCTGGCGGCAGCGCCAATATTTCCGGGATGTGTCGTTTGAACGAGTACGATTCGTATGCGGGATAAATCCACCACTGCTTCCTTCAATTATTAAAATGCTGTCTAAACCCAGTGCCCAGCGGCGCGATATAATAGCAGAAAGCTCCTCTACTTATTTCACTTCTTTTGCTATCATGCGCTCCAATTTCTGCCGCCGGGTCCTGGCCCTCTCACTATCATGAATGCCACCATTAACATCGGGCTAAAAGCCGCACGCGAAGCATCGGATTTAATTATCCAAACTTGGGATCGACCTGATCGTCTTGAGATTTCAGAAAAAGGTCGAAATGACTTTGTCACTGATATTGATGTCAAAGTTGAAGAAATCATTATCGAACAGCTGCGCAAGGTTTATCCCGACCACGGTTTTATCGGTGAAGAATCCGGCGAAATTGAAGGCAAGGATAAAGACACCATCTGGGTCATAGACCCCATCGATGGCACACGTAACTTTATTAACGGATTCCCCCATTTCTGTATCTCAATGGCCTGCATCAAACAGGGCAAGATTGAGCATGCCATCATTGTTGATCCTATCAAGAATGAAGAGTTCACGGCTTCCAGAGGCAGCGGAGCCCGTCTCAATGGTCAGCGTATCCGGGTCACGAAAAGGCAAGCCTTTGAAGGCGCAACGGTGAGTTTGAGTTGTGCCGGTCTCAAAAATTATGAAACGCTTTTACAAATCCAGACAGCAATGCAGGGTGTCGTAGGGGCAATACGCATGAGTGGCTCGGCAGCCCTGGATCTGGCCTATCTGGCTGCCGGACGCACGGATGCTGGCTGGATGTCAGGAATGCATTTATGGGATGTCGCAGCGGGCATTCTGATTGTGCGGGAAGCTGGCGGTCTCATCAGTGATGCCAAGGGTAACCCTGACTGCACGGAAAGTGAGAATCTGGTATTCAGCAACAATCGCTGCTTTAAAGACTGGCTAAAACTCATCTCAAAAGCGTCATAAAAAACGCTTCGGACAATTTTACTTCAATTTTTTTATGCTTTTGAAAAACGTCTTCGAACCATTAACTAGGGTAAGGCGTCGACTTCCTCACCTTCCTTGACTGGCGGCATCAAATCTTCTTTGGTAATGTGCATATAAAGCAGTACTTCCGCAGCAACATAGACCGATGAATAGGTACCAATTAATACACCAACGATCAGTGCCGTGGCAAAACCATGGATCATGTCCCCGCCAAAAATAAACAAGGCAAGCAATACCAGCAAGGTTGTCAACGAAGTAATAATGGTTCTGCTGAAGGTCTGGGTAATGGAGATATTGATCAGTTCCTCCGGTTCTGTTTTTCGCAACAGGCGGAAATTTTCCCTGATACGGTCGGAGACAACAATCGTGTCATTGAGAGAATAACCAATTACCGCTAGCACGGCCGCCATCACAGTAAGATCAAAATCTATTTGAAACAGGGAAAAGAAACCCAGAGTAATAATCACATCATGGGCCAGAGCCGCAACAGCCCCAACCGAGAATTTGAACTGGAAGCGAATAGCGATATAAATCATGATCATGATTAACGCGACCAACATGCCAAGCCCGCCCTGCTCGCGCAGCTCTTCCCCTACTTGTGAACCAATAAAGCCGGTACCCAGCACTTCAATTTCAGCAGAGGTATTGGCACGCAATGCTTCCAGCACAATGTCTGTTGCCTGGGCAGCTTCTCTCTGGTCAATATCTGCGGAACCGGTTTCCTGAATTCGAATCTGCACATCCTGGTCCGTTCTGAAATTAACCACTTCGAAATTCTGAAAACCAATATTACGGACAATGCCGCGAACTTCTTCCAGGTCCTGAGGCTCTGAATAAGATACCTGTATCTGGGTGCCGCCGGTAAAATCCATACCAAACTGCATGCCGTTTATAACCAGGGAACCGATCGAAACCAGTATCAGAATCACAGAGAATATCGTAGTGGGTGTTCTCCACTTCATGAAATCAATGACTTTCATTTCACTCATATCAATTCAACTCTTGCATGCATTACTCGACCCTGTAATCAGTCAGGTCAAAGGATCAGGATTTGGAGCAGGCGTAATTGCCGTGCCAATTGAAATACTTTTAATGTTACGTCCACCATAGATTAAATTGATCATGGCTCGGGTTACCATAATTGCAGTAAACATGGACGTGATAATGCCGATAGACAGGGTTACGGCAAAGCCTCGCACCGGCCCGGTGCCGATTGAATAAAGAATAATCGCCACCAGAAAGGTTGTAATATTGGCATCAAAAATAGTGATGAAAGCCCTGCCGAAACCCGCATCAATAGCTTTTTGAACCGGCATACCACTTTTCAGCTCTTCGCGTATCCTGGCAAAAATCAACACATTGGCGTCAACCGCCATACCCACTGTTAATACGATACCGGCAATACCCGGAAGCGTTAAGGTTCCGCCGATGATTGACATCACCGCCACCAGTAAGGTCAGGTTAACCCCCAGCGCAATATTGGCAGCCAGGCCACAGACACGGTAGTAGACCAGCATAAACAGTAAAACAAGACCCAGACCAATTTGCACCGACAGTAAGCCACGTGCGATATTTTCCTGCCCCAGACTTGGCCCGATGGCGTACTCCTCAAGGAAATACATGGGTGCCGCCAGGGCACCCGACCTGATTAACAATGCCAGATCATTCGCTTCATTGCCTTCCAGGCCAGTAATTCGAATCTGTCTGCCCAATGCCGACTGCATAACCGGCGCACTGATTACCCGTTCTTCCACATAAGGTTCTGAATGGGATTCCAGCTCACCGTCTGCATTGCGTTCTGTGACTGTACGGGTTTTGGTTTCTATCAATAAAATGGCAAGGCGCCGACCAATATTTGCGCGACTGGCTTCATTAATTTGTCTTGCCCCCACCGCATCAAAAGAAAGATTCACCTGGGGCAGAGAGGTTTGCGGATCAAAGGCAGATTGCGCATTGGTAATATTCTCACCAGAAAGCACAATATCCCGCTCTATAGTAAGTGGCAGTCCATCGGGATCGACATATTCCAGCGTCGTGCCTGCTGTAGCACTGGGTTCAGCGACCAGATGCAGTTGCAAGGTCGCTACTGCACTGATCAGGGACTTGGCACGCGTTGTATCCTGGATACCCGGCAGCTCGATAATAATGCGGTTGTTCCCCATGGGCTGAACCTTAGGTTCCTTAACACCCAACTCATCCACCCTGGAGCGCAGGGTTGTCAGATTTTGCTGCAAGGCATATTCCTGCAGTTGCAGCATGGACAGATCACTCATGGAATAGTAAAGCAGGTAATTGCCACCGGTTTCTGCGGTTCTAAAAAGAAAGTCGGGGAACTCATCGCGCATTAAATCAATGGCGGCGCTGCGGATTTCCGGTGTAGTAAAGCGAATGACAATCCTGTTGCTGTCATCTACTTCAAGCGGTGGCCGATAGCGCAGGCCCTCTTCCCGGAACAAAGTACGCATAGTGGCAAGGGAATCCGTCAACTGCTTGTTAACTGCAGCATCAAGATCCACCTCCATCAAAAAGTGAACACCACCGCGCAAGTCAAGACCATAGGTCATTGGACCTGCGCCAAGTGATTCCAGCCAGGACGGTGTATTGGGCGCCATGTTCAGCGCCACAATATATTCATCCGGTAAGGCCAGATTCACTAACTGCTGGGCACGACTTTGTAAATCAGGATCACGTAAACGAATGATGGCATTGCCGTCTTCAATCACCTCATCAAAAAATTCAATGCCATCGGCTCCAAGAGCAAATGTGGCGCTGTCCAGAGCACTCTGGTCGACGATGCCACTATCATGGGATATCTGAATTGCCGGATCCGGCGCATAGAAATTCGGCGCTGCATATATAGCACCCAACATGATAATGAAAATAATGAGCAGGTTTTTCCAGAGCGGATATTTATTCAGCATAAGAATATTCCTGCACTATTCATAGTCATGTTGTAGGTTGCTATAAAGTTTTCGATTTGAATTCTGAAAACTGGCTTTAGTGATCTACAATCCATCAGATCAAATAGACTTCAGTGTGCCTTTGGGCAGCACTGCGGCGACGGATGCTTTCTGCATCTTCACTTCTACATTTTCAGCGATTTCGACGACAACATAGTTATCATCCACTTTGCCAAGTTTGCCGAGCAAGCCGCCATTGGTCATCACTTCATCACCCTTGTTCAGACTGGATAAAAGCTCTCTTTGCTCTTTGGCTCTTTTTGACTGTGGGCGCCAGATAAGAAAATAGAAGATCAGGGCAAAGCCACCAAAAAAGATAAGGTTGAAAATGCCAGAGGGCTGACCACCTGCATCTGCCTGTGCGTAAGCTGAACTGATAAAGAAATCCATAAAATTCCCCGGGTTGAATGCCGGGCTATCACACCCGGTGTTAATTGTTAAAACAGCAATTTGCTGTTCTATATTTAGTTGTCTGGATAAGGAGCTAACTTAACGTATAAATTTTTAGCGCTTATCAGGGACCTGTCATCTATTCACTTTGCCCCGATCACACTGACTATCTGCACAAGGCTGGACCCCTGTATTTTTGACCTTTCGGCCACCATTGCAATTTTTATCCGCTTAGTCTGGCAAACCAGTATCTTGCCATAACTCACTGTATTTATAGTTAAATTTATTGCTTTTCTGCTTCCAGAATCTGCTGGTTCTGCTGGAAGGATTTTGCAAAGTCGGCCAATGTACCCTGTTCTATTGCACTGCGCAAATCACGCATGAGTTTCTGATAATAATGCAGGTTATGAATGGTATTTAACTGGGCACCAAGCATCTCCTTGCATTTGTCCATATGATGAAGATAAGACCGACTGAAGGTTTTACAAGTGTAACAGTCGCAATTTTCATCAATCGGGTTCAAATCATCCCGATAACGGCTGTTTCTCAACTTCAACAAACCTTTTGAAGTGAACAAATAGGCATTGCGGGCATTACGGGTAGGCATCACACAGTCAAACATATCAACCCCGTATTGCACTGCCTGCACCAGGTCAGCGGGCGTACCAACCCCCATCAAATAGCGCGGTTTATCTGCAGGCATTTGCGGTAGCAGGACGTCCAGTACTTCCCACATTTCTTCCTTGGGCTCGCCTACAGACATGCCGCCAATAGCATAACCATCAAAGCCGATATCGGTCAGAGCCTGCAGCGATTCCAGCCTTAACGCCGGGTACATGCCACCCTGCACAATACCAAAGAGCGCTCCCGGCTTGTCTTGATGCGCATCCTTGCAGCGTTTTGCCCAACGCATGGATAACTCCATGGATTCGCGAGCCTCAAGCTCAGTTGCCGGATACGGGGTACATTCATCAAATACCATGATGATGTCAGAACCCAGCGCGTGCTGAACTTCAATGGCTTTTTCAGGACTTAAAAAAACTTTGGCGCCATCAAGTGGGGATCTGAATTCAACACCCTGTTCCGAGATTTTGCGCAGATCACCCAGACTGAATACCTGGAAGCCACCTGAATCCGTAAGGATCGGCTTATCCCAGGCCATGAAATCATGGAGATCGCCATGAGCATTGATGATATCGGTGCCCGGGCGCAACATCAGATGGAAGGTGTTTCCCAACAGGATCTGGGCACCACTGTCCGCCACCTGCTCTGGCAACAGGCCTTTTACCGAGCCATAGGTCCCCACCGGCATAAAAGCTGGCGTATCAACAGAGCCCCGATCAAAGGTGAGTCGACCACGACGTGACAGGGCCTCAGTGTTCAGAAGTTCATATTTCATGGTTTGGAAGGCCCGAAGTCGTCACGGCATCAAGTCACAAGTGTCAGCACTAAACAGGCTAAATACTCCCCTTGTAACTTGAGATTTTGTTAAGGAAGAAGGGCCGCTACAGCATCCCGCTCTTCTGAAAGCTCAGCAGCCGATTTATCCATCAGGTCGCGACTGAAATCACTGACCTCAAGCCCCTGCACGATACTGTACTTGCCATCGGCACAAGTGACCGGAAAGGAATAAACCAGACCTTCTGCAATGCCATAACTGCCATCGGAAGGAATCGCCATGCTGACAATCTTGCCGTCAGTGCCCAGAGCCCAATCGCGCATATGCTCGATGGCGGCATTGGCGGCAGACGCGGCACTGGATAAGCCGCGCGCCTTGATAATGGCGGCGCCACGCTGTTGCACAGTAGGAATAAAGTCACTAACCATCCAGTCCTGATCCACCAGTGAACTGGCATCTGCACCGGCAACCTGGCAGTGATGAATGTCCGGATACTGGGTAGAGGAATGATTGCCCCAGATAATCATGCTTTCAACATCTGTGGTGTGTTTGCCGGTTTTACCTGCAAGCTGCGCCATGGCGCGATTATGGTCAAGACGAGTCATTGCGGTGAACTGACCCGCATCCAGATCCGGGGCATTGCGATAGGCAATAAGAGCATTGGTATTGGCCGGGTTGCCGACCACGATAACTTTCACGTCACGGCTGGCATGATCATTTATAGCCTTGCCCTGCACGGAGAAAATGGCGGCATTGGCTTCCAGCAAATCTTTACGCTCCATGCCTGGACCACGAGGTCGGGCACCGACCAGCAGACAGTAATCGGCATCCTTGAATGCCACATTGGGATCGTCAGTCTGCACGATGCCATGCACCAGAGGGAAAGCGCAGTCTTCAATTTCCATGGAAACGCCCTTTAACGCTTCCAGGGCCGGGGTAATTTCAAGTAACTGCAGGATAACTGGCTGATCCTTGCCCAGCATTTCACCCGCAGCAATTCTGAACAGAAGCGAGTAACTGATTTGACCTGCTGCACCGGTGACAGCAACTCTGACGGGTGATTTCATGATGTATATTCCTGTAAAAATGGTAATGGAGTAATTTGAGATTTTAAGGTGCCGGATTATAACAATAAACAGATGCAAGATGCATGAGGCAAGATGCAAGCAACCCCATTTCTCCACTGCAGGATTGTCCTTAAGAGATAAGCCCTTTTCTATCAGCCAAATAGATACCCCCTTGTCTCTTGTCTCTTGTCTCTTGTCTCTTGTCTCTTGTCTCTGCTGTTATTCCAATATTCTTAAATTGAATACGACTCCCGTCCCTATAATGCTATTATTGCCGTCGATTTAATTTCAGGAATTTCCATGCGTAAAACCAAGATTATTTGCACCCTGGGGCCCGCCACCAGCAATTATGAAAAACTTCAGGAGATGTATGATGCCGGCATGAATATTATTCGGCTTAATATGTCCCATGCGACTCATAAGTGGGTTGACCGAATGATTGAGCACATTGTCGAGCTCAACAAACACACCAGCTACCCGGTTGGTATCCTTCTTGATACTCAAGGGCCTGAAATACGCACCAGCGTGCTGGAAAATGACCTGAACCTGAAACAGGGGGATGTAATATCCATCTCTGTGCGTGATGGCGTCGATGTGGAAGAATCCTCTTTTCGAATCAATTATGACGAGCTTATTGACGCGGTTAATGTGGGTGACAAAATCACCGTGGATAACGGTCTGATCAATCTCGAGGTACTGGCCAAAAATCCACCTATTATGCGCTGCAAGGTTATTGATGGTGGCGTCCTGGGCAGCAAGAAGCACGTAAACCTGCCCGGCATTCGAGTAAACCTGCCTTCCATGACCGCAAAGGACAAGGAAGATATCCTTTTTGCTATGGAGCGGGAAGTGGACTTCATCGCATTGTCATTTGTGCGCGAAGCCAAGGACATCCTTGAACTCAGAGCTTTAATGGAAAAGGCCAACCCTGAAAGGGCCGCTTCCATGAAAGTCATTGCCAAAATTGAAGACCAGCAAGGCGTTAAAAACCTGGAAGAAATTATCCAGGTATCGGACGGCATCATGGTAGCCAGGGGTGATCTGGGTGTGGAAATCGATCTCGCGGAACTGCCTAATGTGCAACGTCGTATTGTGCGCCTGTGCGCCGAACATGGTCGCCGGGTCATTGTCGCCACCCATTTACTCGAATCCATGATTGAAAATCCCATCCCGACCAGGGCGGAAGTGACTGACGTGGCCAATGCTGTGTTTGAAGAAGCCGATGCCATCATGCTGTCCGGTGAAACCACCATCGGCAAGCACCCGGTTCGCTGTGTGAAGTACATGAACGATATCGCTCTGGCGGCTGAACGCAAGCGCGGCCTGCGTTTTACCGACCAACTTATCAAGCAAAGCGACAAGGAACATCTGGCCGCCAATGCTGCTGAACTGGCCGATGACATGCGCGTCAAGGGCATCGTGGTCGTTACTCGCCATGGCACCATGGCCAATTATGTTACCAATGCCCATCCGGGTACGCCCATATATGCCTTTACCAATGTCGGCGTGACCCGCCGTATGATGACACTGAATCGCAACCTGTTTCCGTTCAAGATCGAGTTCAGCAAGCTGCCGGAAGAAACATTAAGTCGGGCTTTTGCCGAGCTGAAAGAAAATGCAGGCTTTGAAAGTGGTGACACCGTAGTGGTTATATCGGATCTGTTAATCGATGAGGACAGTGTTGGTATTCAGGTACGCTATATTCCCTGAACATCAATCAGGGATTTAGTGTCAGGCAATAAACATTGCATCGCCATAACTGAAGAAACGGTATTTCTCACTGACCGCTTCCTTGTAAGCCGCAAGAATCTCTTCAGTCCCGGCTAATGCTGAGACCAGCATAATGAGTGTGGATTCTGGCAGATGAAAATTGGTAACCAATGCATCTACCGCATTAAACGTGTATCCAGGATAGATAAAAATCCGTGTGTCACCGGTGTAGGGTGCAATATTGCCGGCTTGAGCCGCTGTTTCGAGGCAGCGCACTGAAGTAGTCCCAACAGCGATGACGCGCCCTCCTCTTTCTTTACACTGCCGGACCTGCCCACAGACTTCCTCACTGACTTCAAGATATTCTGCATGCATCTGATGCTCTTCAATAGTGTCTGATCTGACCGGCTGAAACGTTCCCGCCCCCACATGCAAGGTCACCATGGCGGTATGCACGCCCTTGTTCCTGATGGCTTGCAATAAACCTTCATCGAAATGCAGACCCGCAGTAGGCGCAGCAACGGCGCCTTTTTTCTCTCCATAGACCGTCTGATAACGTTCCCGATCAGCTAATTCGTCGTCTCTCTTGATATAGGGCGGCAAGGGCATATGGCCGGCTTTTTCGGAAAGCGACATTACAGATTCTGAAAAACGCAGATTGAAGAATCCTTCGTCACGATCAACAACAAGTGCTGTGACTTCTCCATCATCAGTCTCAAAAATGATTTTGCTCCCTGGCTTCGGGGATTTGCTGGCTTTAATCTGGGCTACAGCCGTATGGTCATCGGTAACCCTTTCCAAAAGAATCTCTACTCGGCCACCGCTTTCCTTTTTACCGAACAAACGCGCAGGAATAACCCGGGTATTATTAAATACCATCAGGTCTTCCGGGTTAATGAGATCAAGAAGGTCAGGAAACTGCCGATGGGCAAGCTCACCATTTGCCTTGTTCAGGCATAACAGACGGCTGTCTGTCCGCTTCGCAGGAGGATAAAGGGCGATTAATTCTTCGGGGAGGTCGAAATGAAAATCACTGAGTTTCATGTAGAGAAATGGTCTGGTGCAAAAGGCCGCAAGGATAATGCAAAAACTCGATAAATCATAGGCATCGCTGGCCAGAGGTTGCTATAATGCGCGCCTGTCTGCAGCATGCAAACAAGCCCTCTTAAACGTGCCGGAGTGGTGAAATTGGTAGACACGCCGGATTCAAAATCCGGTGCCTTTAAAAGCGTGCCGGTTCAAGTCCGGCCTCCGGTACCACTTTAAGAAGTTCAGTAGTCACAACCTCTTGAAAGGCCTCTGAAATCTCAGATGGCTTTTGAATTTCAGGAGGGGGTGATGCACAAACAGTCGCACCAAAATACTTATCCGACCTTTACATATCGCAAGGGTCGTATCTTTTATTTCAGACGAAAAATCCCAAGTGATCTGCGTTGTCATTACAAGCGACCTGTCTTTGTTCAGTCGCTTAGGACG
>JAURCS010000023.1 GCA_030828385.1 Gammaproteobacteria bacterium | reverse complement strand
AGGCACTGGGTTCCCAGGAAAATGCTCAGGCTACAGCGGAGCGTTATTACGTTGGCAACAAATCGGATTACAATCTGGATGAAAACCAGTACCTGTTTTTAAAGGGTAGTTATACCGATGACCGTTTCAGTGGTTTCGACTATCAGGTTGCAGGTTCGGGTGGATATGGTCGCCATCTTATAAAGAATGATCGCTTTGAATTACAGGGGTTTGGTGGTCTTGGTTATCGTGAAAACATTATTATCAATGGTGGCAATGAGGAGGAAGTAATCATTTCCCTGGGCGAGGAATTTGAGTGGACTATCAGTGATAACGCCACTTTCGTTCAGAGCTTCACTACTGAAATCGGTGACATCAGAACGTCTTCCATCCTGGAGCTGGGTCTGGAAGCCAATATTATTGGTGACATTACTACCAAGATTGCTTTTCTGGCCAGGAACAACTCGGATGTGCCAGCAGGGCGGGATAAAACAGATACGCTGACGTCTGTGAGTCTGGTTTATTCGTTTTAAACACATCACAAGTCGCAAGTTACAAGTCACAAGTTAAAAAGGGAGCGATGAAATTCATCGCTCCCTTTCTTTTGATTGGTTATCTTTGTAGTTCGGATAATTCCGTAGCTCGGATAAGGCTGCAAGCCGCCATCCGACATGAAGGCATCTCTTATTTACAACGATTTATCAAGGCATTGGTAGAGCTATCAAATTTTAATGTTTCACCATCATGCACCAACTCATCATAAATCCCCGTACTCAACACCTTGCCCAATTCCACACCCCACTGATCAAAGGCATTGATCCCGAGAATAACACTGCGCGCAAATACCTTATGCTCGTAACAGGCGATCAGACTGCCCATGCTTTGTGGAGTTAATTTGTCCAGCACAAGGGTCGTGCTTGGTCGATTGCCCGGAATGACTTTGTGGGGAGCCAGCTTGGCGACTTTCGCTTCGCTCAAGCCCTGACCTAGTAATTCGGCAGTAGCAGCTTCCAGTGATTTGCCATCCATCAAGGCCTGACTTTGCGCGAAACAATTGGCCAATAGCTGCTGGTGCTGCTCTTTGTTGCGGCTGGATGTTTCAGCAACCGCGATAAAGTCTGCCGGAATCAGGTGAGTGCCCTGATGCAATAGTTGATGAAAGGAATGCTGACCATTGGTGCCGGCACTGCCCCAGATAATGCCTCCCGTATTGACATTAACAGGCTTGCCATCCTTCATCACTGACTTGCCCAGGCTTTCCATATCCAGTTGCTGCAGATAAGCCGGAAACAAGTGCAGTTGTTGACTATAGGGCAGAACCACTCTGGATTCTGTATCGAAAAAGTTCTGGTACCAGCAATCCAGCAAAGCCATCATCACCGGAATGTTTTGCGTGGCAGGGGCTGATTGAAAATGATTATCCATGCTATGGGCGCCAGCCAGCAGGGCGCGAAAATTATCCATGCCAATGCCCAATGCTACAGGCAGACCAATTGCCGACCACAGGGAGTAGCGACCGCCGACCCAGTCCCACATGGGGAAAATATTCTCAGCCGGAATACCAAACTCACCAGCCTTTTCCACATTGG
Organism: Gammaproteobacteria bacterium; assembly: GCA_030828385.1. Lineage (GTDB taxonomy): Bacteria > Pseudomonadota > Gammaproteobacteria > Pseudomonadales > Pseudohongiellaceae > Eutrophocola. Next base: position 39,355 of record JAURCS010000023.1, on the reverse strand, counting down.
TGCTGACGGCGACAAAATGTTTTGCCAGCGCAGCGCTGTCATCAGAGGCTTCCAGTAACCAGCGTTTTGCAGAATGTGCATTGAGCATGGTTTCCATGGTGGTGAATGTTTTGGAGGCGATAACAAACAGCGTGGTGGCTGGATCAAGGCTTTCCAGTGTTTCTTCCAGATGCACCGGATCAACATTGGAGACAAAATGGCAACGAATGCCGTCCAGCTGAAAATCTGACAGCGCGCTATAGACCATGGCCGGGCCAAGATCCGAGCCGCCAATGCCGATATTCACCACATCAGTGACCGGATCGCCCTTAAATCCCTGCCATTGCCAGCGGGTAACGGCATCAACAAAAACGGCCATGCGGTTCAGCGTCTGGTGGACCACCTGTCCGTATTCAGACTGATCTTCCGGTGAACGCAAGGCCACATGGAGGGCAGGGCGCTGCTCGGTATTATTGATCACATCACCACTAAACATGGTCTCGATGGCTTCACCAAGCCCGGTTTTTTGAGCCAGATTTGCAAATAAATCAATAGCTTGGGCGTCAATATGGTTTTTCGAGAAATCCAGTAGAAGGCCGTCAGTATTGAGGCTAAACTGGGCGAAGCGATCGGGATTGTCCCTGAAAAGCGTATTCAGAGGGCGTTCGGATAAGGCTGCCTGGTGCTGTATCAGGGCCTGCCATTCAGGGCTGTCGGTAAGTGCGGACACTGCTAATCCTGTGAGGGCGAAATATGCAGAGAATTTTAACCTAAATATTGATCAAAATCGTGGACATTGGTAGTATGCGCCGCCTGAACGAATATGTAGTATGTAGTTCAGATAATAATGTAGGTCGGATAAGGCCGCAGGCCGTCATCCGACGTAGACAAAGTTTTAGACTCTAAAGCTAAGCCGTTGAATAAGAAAAAAGCAACTCACTTAGTTTTAGTTAGAATCACAGTTTTAGCCGCTATAGCTCAGCCGTGGTAGAGCAACTGACTTGTAATCAGTAGGTCCCGAGTTCGACTCTTGGTGGCGGCACCAAATTTAAAAGCCTCAATTGAAAGATTGGGGCTTTTTATTTTGCACTTTTTAGTGGTAGAGCAACTGACCTGTAATTAGTAGGTCCCGTCTCTCCTCAAGGGCTTTGGACTCTTGGTGGCGGCACCAAATAAAAAGCCCGGTCAGCGATGATTGGGCTTTTTTTGTTTATTCACTCTATTCAAGCTGCATATCTCCATATGCCTTTTGCAGCAGCATTTTTGGCGTAATCTGAAAAGTCTCCAGGGGATCTATTCAGGGCACGTTCGACGCCATCGGTCAGATATTCGTTGCGACCATCAAAAAGAAAAAAGGGAACAGATTTATTTAATAAAAAAGAATAAATAAATCTGTCCCCTTTGTTAAAGAATTCTCTCTAAATTAACCTGCCTTCTTTTCCAGATAAAATCACTCCGACTCTTTTGACACCCAACCCGGGGCTTCAATGTATTCCTGGCGCTTTTCAGTGTACTCAATGACCGCGTGCAGAAATTCAGGATGTCCCTCTGCGACCTGTTTGATTTTTTTTCGGTAGTCATCCAGTTGGCTAGCAATGGCAAACTCGACTGGCACATGTTGAAAGGTCCCATTGAGGCGATCCCGGGCCTGCTCCCTGGTGGCGATCAATTGAAACTCAGGGGTGCAGACCTGGTGCTTAATGCGTGTACCGGTTGGCTCATGTAAATAGCATTTAATATCAAATCGTTTTTCGTCATTAAAACTGTTAAAGACATCGTAGGCTTTTTCTTCCGCTTCCCAAAGTTGCAGACGTAATTGCAGTTTGGTGCGTTGGGTAGTGATGGTGATTTCTTCAGGGGGAGATGAGCTTGCGGGCTCTGATTTCTGCTCTGCTGATTGGGCTGAAAAAATCAGGCTGAACTGCAAGTAGAAAAACAATGACGTGTATGCGGTTAAACGAAAGATCATTGATTAAAGCAATCCTGTAGACAAGGGATTTGATTATGATAAATAAACACTGCCACTTCCATAGATGAGGGGATGAAAGAATATTTTTGTTTATTGTAACTGCTTTGAAGCCCTGCATTTTATGATAGTCTTCCTTTCCAACAGGGAGACACTATGACCACATTGAAAAGACGAACATTTCTCAACCACCTGCTTGGCGCCGGGGTTATTTCACAATTGCCATTAGCCAATTCCGTCTTGGCACAAAATGACAACGCCATGAAACTTATTCTGCTGGGTACTCAGGGTGGTCCCAACTTTAATCTTATGCGTGGCGAGACATCCAGTTTGATTATGGTGGGCGACAGGCCTTATCTGATCGATTGTGGTTACGGGACGTTTCGTGCCCTGCTGGAGGCCGATGTTAATTTTCTGTCTTTACCCAATATATTCCTGACGCATTTGCATGATGACCATGTCGCTGATCTTCCGGTGCTGTTAAGTCATCAATGGACCCAGGGAAGGGTAGAGCCCACCATGGTCTATGGTCCCTATGGTACGGAAGCATTGGTTGCCTCGGCTCTGCAGTTTAATCAGGCCAATACGGATATCCGTTTTATCGATGAGCAACGCACACTGCATCCCTCCACTGTCACCAGTGGCGAGGTGATTCCGGCTACCACTACAGTCCATAAGGCCTATGAAGATGACAGGGTGCTGGTAACAACTATTGAAAATACCCACTTTCCCGAGTGGGCCAAAGAGCAGATGCCGCATCGGGCGTTGTCCTATCGCTTTGACACGGATGATCGCAGCATTGTGTTTTCCGGTGACACCACGTATTCAGAAAACCTGGTAAAACTAGCTCAGGGCGCTGATATTTTTGTTTGTGAAACCATTGAGCTGGTGACAACCCGCGAATGGTTTGACCAGGTAACCGGGGGTGGTGGTCTCTACCAGGATGCCCGGGAAGGGATTTGGCAACATATTATTGAAACCCATGCCAGCACGCAGCAGGCGGGCCGCATGGCCGCTGAAGCCGGGGTGACTACGCTGGTACTTAACCATGTGCTGCCCGGTTCGCTGATGGATTTACCTGACGAAATTTACTTCGAAGGGATCAGAGAAAGTTTCCAGGGTGAGATAATCGTTGGCACCGACCAGATGGTGATCTAGTTCAGATCCCTCTTTAGTTCAGATCAACGGTGGTTGCGCCGGTGGCGCCGCGGTTTCTCTGTTCCCTGAAAAACTCTGCCACAGAACCGTCATCCTGTTTTTCACCCTGTTCTTCATCATAAGCAGCCCACTGTTCCTTGCTCATACAGACAGAGCGTCGCATCTTGCTGCCGCCCGTCTCAAAAGTTCGACATTCCCGGTTATCGGAAATTCTGTCTCCGCCGGTATAGGTGCATGCCGTACTCATCAATAAAAGGCATGTCACCAGAGTCATCAATAGCCACTGAGCATTTTTCATCAGATCAACTGTCCTAGTCTGTTAAGTGCTATCAGAGGCCTTTAGCGTCTGTTTCCCAGGTTGGGTTGGTACAAAGTCTGCAATCGGCGCCTTTGAAGGTTTTTCCGGCATCCTCGTCACCCTTGAACTGATACATCAGCCAGTCAGAGATGACGTTGGCAAATTCACCGCCGCCAGGATGGGGGTAGGTAGCGGAATGACCGGCGTTTTCTCGAGCGCCTAAAAAGACCGGAACATGGTTTATGGCTTCAAAATTCTCGCGCGCGGTATCATACATGAAATCCACTTCGCCACCGTTGAGCAGTAAGATCGGGCCATGCAGGCCAGCCAGTTCTCTGGCATCAGCAACACCGGAGTTCAAAATACCAACGCTATCGACGCGTGGATCCAGGCCGGCCACTGCCGCCATTCGGAACCCCCCACAGGAAACCCCCATGGCCGATATCTGGTCGACATCAATTTTTCCCTGCAGGTGAGAGCCGTCACGGGCGTTTTCTGCTTCCGCCCAGCTAATGGCGTTGAGCATGTCATCGGCCGTTGCATTGCGTCGTGCTTCTTCGCCCTCTGCAGGTTCAACAGGAAGGGTCGCCATGGCGATAAAGCCGTGGGAGGCAATGGTGGAAAGAATGCCACCGTAACTTCTGCCATCAATATTGCAGCCGCCAGCACCCCAGACTAACAGCGGCATCTTGTCCTGTTGCGGAAAGGCGCCAAGGTCAACCGGGCGAAAGACAATAAAGCCGGGATTATCAAAGGCCGCTTCCTGAGTTACCGCATATGGCCCGGGCTCAGCCAGAGGCGCACCTTCCAGCGGCAGGGTTCGCATGATCATCTCCATGGTGATGCCAGGAGGTTGGGCACTGGTGCAGCTACTGATCAAAAAGAACGTGAGAATAGAAAGTGATGTTGTAATGTGGCGCATGGAAAATTTCCCCTAAAGAGCATTTGTTTTCTTCGATTGTCTCTCATCAATGGCCTAAAACTCAAGAAGTAACGGGTTAGCTACAACTTTGGCTGGAAGTCTGACTTATCAGACCCTTTAACTATCTTAACTTATGGAAAAATTGTATAAATCGGGCATGTGTTGAATTCGGTAGTGAAGATTTTGCTTATCATTTTTGAGAATGCCGATGATTTTCAGGTTTTAACTAAAGAGTATCCATGAAATTAAGTGAATTAAAAAAACGCGCTTTGTTCAAGGTAGGTTGTGCCTATCTGGCAGTGTCATGGCTGGTAATTCAGATAATCGGCACGCTGTCTCCAATTTATGATTGGCCTGGCATTCTTGTACGTGGTTTCGCCTTTATGCTGATTATGGGCTATCCCTTGGTCATGCTGATGACACTGGCCTATGAAATGCTGCACAAGACACGGGACTGGCAGGTTACCGAGGCGGAAAATCAGAAAAATGCTGGTAACGGAAAAATTTTCTACAGAGTCATTGTCGCTATTGTCATCCTGACACTGACCATTATGTTAGTGGATATTTTTGTCCTCCGATCTCCTGAGCGTCGATCGCTTGATAGCCAATCTGAGCCGGGGGTGTTTGTTGAGGAAAGCCCTGTGAGAAATATTGCTGATTCTGTGAACAATCAATCTTCTGAGCCTGAGGCAGATAATATGTTCGTGGCGAATCAACTGTTAACAGAGGCCAACAGACTACGAAATGATGGGCAGTTCTTTGAAGCTGAAAAGCGTTATCAACATTATTTTGATCAATTTGGCTATATTGATGCAGGTGCCATCGAAGCCTATGCCCACCTGCTGTCGAGAACGGGTCAGTTTAACGAAGCAATTGCCATGTTTGAGCGGGCTCGCCATCAGGCGCATATGACAACAAAATTTACTTATGAGATTGCCTTGCATGAATTGTATCGAGGGAAGGTGGAAGCTGCGCGTCAGATTGCAAACGCAGACCTGACTGATGATGGTGATTTTCTAATTAGCGCTATTGCATGGGAGATTGCGATGCGTAATGGAGACTCCTTGGGGGCTGCCCGATTGATAAGAGATTTTTATAAGGATGAACATATTCAGCCTGCAAGAATTTCCAGGCATTTCATGGAGAAAATGGCAGACATTCTTTCAATCAATGACTTTGATCAGACTCGTGAAGATATAATTGCATTGATCAACGATCCCGCAGTAACCCGAGTGGAAATGGATTATGTTGCAAAGCTGGCAGCCTTGATGGGGCAGCCCGATTTTGCTCTGGATTACTGGTTTGGTGAAATGGCAAGTCCGGCGATCTGGGACAAAGTGTATGACGATATGCGTCGCCTGCCGGATTTCAATCAGTTAGTGCAGGAAAAGGGTCTGGTGGATTACTGGCGGGCCACTGGCAAGTGGGGGGATTTTTGTGTGGCAGCGGGTGGGCAGGATTTTGTATGTAAATAAAAAACCAGTCGCAAGTTACAAGTTAAAAGTTACAAGTCACAAGATTCAAGTTATAAGTCGCAAGTTAAAAGAACAGGCGTGAAGAAATCCTGGTTCTTTTTACTTGTGTTCAGGCAAAAGAAATCGCTTCGTATTTTTCCAGGTCAATGGATTTACGGGCAATCCATAAATTGTAGTTATCCTGCATGGCAAGCCAGCTTTCGGCAGTTCTTCCCAAAACCTTTGATAATTTAATTGCCATCGCTGGCGAGACATCGGTTTTGCCATTGAGCATTCTGCTTACCAGTCCGGCACTCACCTGCAATTTTCTGGACAACTCATTAGAGCCAATGTCATGGGGAGTAAGATAAACACGTTTTATAAATTTTCCCGGATGCATGGGGTTGTGTTGCACTAAGTCCATCAGTGGTAATCCTCGTAATTAACAATATAGGCATGCCCGTCTGAGAATTTGAATACGATACGCCAGTTTCCGCTCACATTAATGGCCCAATGGGATTTAAAGTTTCCTTTCAAGGGATGCAGGTTCCAACCAGGAATTGCCATCTCTTCAATTACTACGGCCGTGTGTAATGCCTGTAATTGTTCTTGCAGGCGAGGCTTATGCCTGGCTTGAATGCCGGCTATACTCCCCGTAGTGAAAAAGCTTTCAAGCCCTTTATGGCGAAAACTTTAATTATTCCGAATTCTCAAGTATTTACTATTGCACAACACTCATCAGCGAGTCAAAACTTTACTATTGTCTCTATTCAGTAAAGCAATAAATTCAGAAATATCAATAAAATAGCGCTTTAGAGTTTTGTGTGAAGAAAGTACTACACTTCCTCGTTATGATCCGGCCAGATAAAGCCAATGGGGTTGGGCTTGGTTTCTTCTTTTACTTCGGTGGCAAAACACATCATCTGGACGGTGGACTGGTGGGTAAACATCGTGACCGGGCTGTCCTGAATCAGGCCTTCAATACGAATACCGTCAAAACTGACCTGGGCCAGTTTCAGGACATTGATCTGGACGCCGCCATGTAATACAGCAATGACCGCGGGCTGGTAGTTTTCAGGCAGTTGCATACGCCAGGCTTTGACTTCAGTGGCAAGGGATGCAAGAAATACCGCTGCACTTCGGAACTCATTTTGTTCCTCAGCACTGCAACTGGCTGGTAGCGGGCAGTACAGCGCATCTTTGCCAACAGCAGGGGGAGTAAATCCGGGGACCGGGGATATTTGCCGGCTCAGATTATCCATCACATCTTCCAGATTTAGTGGTGTGTTATTCATGTTTTTGGAATCTTCACTCATAGTTCGTCCCCATATAGTTGCGGTACTGGTGCATGCGATGAGCCATTATGGCAAATAACTGGCCGGGTAGTGAAACTAAACGGTGAAATCAAATATACAGCGGAACTGAGCAGTCAGTGAGTAAAGTTTATTACGGTATCTCTTGCTTGTGAGTTACAGAAATCCCTGCCTGTTTCCTTTATGAAACACAGTCCTTTGAAGAGGCGATGCCTTTAGGGTGACTGCTCATCGAGTTCATAAAGCTCTTTCAGAATAGATTTCCATTCCTGATACTGTTCTTCCAGGGTGCCGGAAAGGTGGTAAAGGGAATCTTCAAGGGTGATATCGGTGGGTAGCACTTCATTAGTAAAACCTTCACTGATTTCATCCAGATACTGGTCCTGCATGCGCGCCCAGCGAAAGTTGTTGTAGCTTTCCAGCAATGACATATAGCTGCCACGACGAAGATCATTACTCTGCCGCATTTCCCGATTGATCTTGTCGATTTCACTGGCAATCTGCTCGCGCCGATACCTGCGCCACAAGTCATAAACCGGCTTTATGGTGACAAAGAAACTTTCGTATTGCTCATCCACTACATCAATAAACACATATTCATGTTCGCGAATCTGTTTCACCCGTTGCAGAAAAGGATCGTTGTCTGCCGGTAGTCGGGCCAGGGAAATCATATTGTTTTCATCACTGCTCAGGTAGGGAGTAAAAACAGCCGGTGCCAGTAAGGCGGCGTATTGCAGCAGGGCAACCGACTTGATTTCATTTAGCTGGGCACTGCTGAGACTGCTCGCCATTTCTGCCAGGTCATAGGCAATGCTCTGGTAAAGATACAAAAAAGGATCAGTGCCCAGCAGCGGCTGATTCAGGGAAACACTTTCCACGGCAGTGCCGGTATAAGTTTTTTCAGCCCAGATCCGCCCGGTAGCGTCCCTGGCGATCAGGGCCAGTTCCAGTTGTGTGCCATTTGAACTGACGATGCTGGCCGAGATTTGTAATTCAGCACCGCTATCAGGTTCTGGCAGTAATCTGACCGCACCCCAGGTACCGCTCTCTTCCAGGATCAGTTTAAGAAAGGAAGGCAGGTAGCGCGCTTCGGTCTGGCGCACGGCAGGATAAACATCTTCAGCCTGTTGGGTGAGGGCATCCTGCGGCAGATTCATGGCAAAGATTTCGATGCTTACATCAAGCAGCGGCCGTTCATCATTGCTCGGCTGCGCCTGAACCAGGCCACTACCCAGGCAATAGAGCAGCAGTGTGCAGACACAGGACAGCACGCTGGCTATATTTTTAGCCTTATTCAATTGCCCACCCGCCGGCAAACATTGTTGCGCGTCAGTGTCAGAATGCAGTCGATGTCGCTTTCCGGAATATCATAGCGCCGATAATAATTACTGATGGTCAGGGGAGTAGAGACAGTCGCTGAACTCACTGTGGTGGTGATATTTAGCTGCTGACCATTGGGGGAGAGGGTGACCTGATAAAAAATTCTCAGGCCATCAGTAAGATATAGCATGAACAGCAATTGCTCTCCGTTCCAGCCACATTCTTCTGTACCGAAGGGGGTTTGCGTGACCGAGGTTTGGCGGTTGAAAAATTCGCATAACAGGGCAAAGTCATCTTCGCGCTTAATACGCATACGGGCGCGGTCCTGTTCAATCTGCAACAGGGGCATGCGCGTGATTTCTTCAGTAAAACGCGCTAGCCCGATAACCGACTCCCGGTTTCCCACGGCAGCGCCACTGCCAAAAGTGGTGCTGCGATTGATATTCTCGCTCTGTGGGTTCAGCCGTCGTTGTATATCAAATATATACAGATTGAATTCAGTCTCGAAATCATCGCTGAGTTGATAATCCTTTTCCCAGTTGCCAGACATATCAACCACTTCGTAGGTAACTTCCTCTGAAATTCTGGAAGGCTCTGGCGTAGCGCAGGCGCTCAACAGGCCCGCAGCCAGCAAAACTACTAGCAGTTTATTTAGTGAAAGGTTGATAAATGTCAGGTTGTTCAAAGCGTATTATTGCTACTATGGGTCAAATGAAGGTTAACTAAATTCCGGGTTGATGCAGGTTTACCCGGGTTGTGTATCAAGCACAATCATGTGGCTATGTTAGCAAAGGTAGCAAAGATTACCTGCTTGATTTTTTCCCTGCAGATGCCATATCAGGCACTGTAGAGAGTCACTAAAGTTTTTTTGATGGCAGAGGCCAACCAACTGATAACTATGCATAATTCAAATGAATCAAGGCTGAACCCCGAGAATATCCGGGTACTAAGCTGGAATGTGAAGAAACAGTCGCGGACTCAGCTGGGTGCTGATCTGGCTGATTTTAGCCGTTCTGTGGATCTTGCCCTGTTACAGGAAGTGCATAAGGAAGGGGTGTCTCTGGATCATTTCAGTGAAAACTGGCATCGCAGTTTTGCCCCGGGCTTCTCCTTGCCGGGCAGAACCACTGGCGTGATGACAGTATCCAATGTTGGCCATAGCTCCGAAAATGGCCTGCAGCATAATGAACCGGTTTTTCGAACCGCCAAGGCCGCCAATATCACCACCTATGGACTCACGGATCACCCCGACCCATTGCTGGTCATCAACCTGCATGCGGTGAATTTCAGTCTTGGCATGAATGCCTACACGCGCCAGTTAAAGGATTTGCTCAAACATATCGATGCCCACAAAGGGCCAGTGATTTTTGCCGGGGACTTCAATGCCTGGCGTCAGCAGCGCACCCAGTTACTGGATGAAATTTCTACCCGTCACGGTTTAAGGGAAGTGCTGTTTGAAGAAGACAAGCGTTCACGAGTGTTCGGTCGACATCTGGATTACATGTTTGTCCGTGACCTGACGGTGCATGATTCCCACACTCAACACTCGAATGCGTCGGATCATAACCCGCTGCTGGCCACAGTCGGCCTGTAAGCAGTCTCTTTGTTAAGGTTAATCATGTATGGCTTGTCTAGAGCCTGGCAGCAGCCTCAATCACATCTGACCAGTCCGGTCTGATGCGAAAATTTTCCTCGGCAAACTTGGCCTGAATCACTCCCTGGGGACTGACCAGCATAATGCCCGGCTGCGGTACGCCGTAAGCAAAGCTATCGGGCTCATAACTTGTATTGAGAATATTAAAGGCATTCACGTGCGTGATGGCCTCGTCATGTAGCATGGCAAAGCTGATATCGAGATCCTCTTCAACCAGTTTCAGGGTATCCACTGCATCATAGGTAATGGTGGCGATATTGAGACCGGCAGCCTCCAGATTGGCGCTGGCTTCCTGAAGCCCCACTAACTGCGCTTTGCAGTAAGGGCACCAGTCAAAGGAGCGATTAAAAACCAGCACCAGGCCTTTCTCTCCCGACAGACTGTCGAGTGTCTGCACAGTACCATTTTGATCCGGCGCTTCCAGCATGGGAATGGTGGCGCCGACCGGGTAGTCCGGTGCCCAGTTGAATTCCTGGGCCGTGCTGAGTGGTGAGAAAAAGCATAAAAGGAGTAATACCGGCAGGCGTCGGGTCAGGGTTTGCATAACAGTTTTCATAATATCTCTTTGTTAATGTTGGAATTATTTTGGCTATCACCACATCAGAACATGACTGGTCTGGATTCCTTTCAAGTGTAACTGAAATAGCTTGAAGAAAGGCAAAACGGGTTCATCACAGGGCACAACAAGCGCTTCAAGCGTGCCCCTAAAAGATGCATTTTTTCTGCTGATTTAGAATAAATCCAGTAATTTTATGCACATAGCGAATCATTGTGATATTACCGATTAAGAAAAATTGATAACTTGCCAAAATACTCCCCAGTATTTTATAACCAATTGATATATATAGAAAAAATATAAATTCCTTTTAAAACTCTTGGTTAAAAATTATTTACCTTGTAATAGCGCTCGAATTCCTGAAAAAATATTGCACAGAATTATCCACAGAAATGACCTTTTACACTGACGTGTGGATAACTTTGTCCAGCGCTTGTTTTGCCTGGGATTTTCCTGTGTAAAAATCACTTCACAATTGCCGCAGAATGGTTTGGGCAAAGGCGCCTGATCTAATAGAATGTGACATTGCCTGTCGCCGGGTTCCCGGCAAAATCAGGATTAACGCTCACCCCACAGAAGGCTTGTGAGAATGAACAATAATAATTCCAGCAATCATAGCCTTGGTGCTTCCGGGAACCATGAGCTGACTCTTGCCGTAAGAGACTATGAATGTGACCTTCAGGGCGTCGTCAATAATTCGGTGTACATGAATTATCTTGAGCATGCGCGTCATGAATACCTGAAATCCCGAGGTGTCGATTTTGCCGAAGTGACAGCCAGTGGTATTCATCTGGTGGTTGTGAAAGCCGAGCTGGAATACCGGGCATCACTAACCAGTGGAGACGACTTCAGCGTGCGTACCCGGGTTGAACAGGAAGGTCGTTTGAAATTTGTATTTCTACAGGAAATTCTCAGAGACCAGGATCAGTCACTCATGCTGATAGCCAGAATAACCACCACTGCTTTGAATGAGCGTGGCAGGCCTTTTTATCCTGAAAAACTGGTGGAGAAATTTATCTAAAGCTGGCATGTTGCTGTTATATATTTTCCTTAAGATGTTTCATCAGGTGCCCCTGACGGGCAATCCAGCGGTAGAAAAAAATCGTAATAAATCCTTTTTGACAGTCGAGTTTAAGTGGCAGTATCCTTCACGCCAATAACAACGGAGATCTTCATGGCATTACCCAAAATCGGCAATAAAGCCCCCGCATTTACCCTACATGATCAGCACGGTAACAAGTGCAGTTTGAAGGATTATCTGGGCAGTATCGTTGTTCTGTATTTCTATCCAAAAGCGATGACCCCGGGCTGTACGGTTCAGGCCTGCGCACTCAGAGATAGTGAAAAAACCCTGAAAAAGCTCGGTATCAAGGTATTGGGTGTCAGTATTGATGCTTATCCCAGGCTGCTCAAATTTGCTGAACGCGACAAACTGAACTTCACCTTACTGTCCGACGAAGATCATGCCGTGGCAGATGAATATGGTGTGTGGGGTCTGAAGAAATTCATGGGCCGGGAATTTATGGGGCTGAAAAGAACAACCTTTATTATCGACAAGGATGGTCGCACACAACATATCATGGAAAAGGTAAACACCAAGACCCATCATGATGATGTTCTGGCATGGATTAAGGAAAACCTGCTATAGCTTGAAAATTGTGTTTAAGGATAGATTAATAATTCTTTGACTACCCTTCTAATTTTTAAAAGAATTAAATTTTAGAAAAGTTTAATATTGGAAGATCAGAGAAGAAGAGCTCGGAGCTATATAAAGAAAAAGCCGCTCTTGTCTTTTTCAGCTTTACACAAGTCCCGTTTAACCGTTTTATCATTGAGTAGAATTTAAGCCGGTATGGATCTATTTTGTAAGCGCTATTCAGATGTTGGTGACCCCCTCATCATTCTTCATGGCCTGTTCGGTAACCAGGGTAACTGGAGTCAACATGCCAAAATTTTTGCTAATACTTTCAGTGTCTATGGCCTCGATCAGCGCAATCATGGCCGCTCAGACTGGCAAAATTCCATGTCCTATTTGGAAATGGCCAATGATGTTCGCGAAACCATGAAAATCCATGAAATTGAAAGTGCCAATTTCATTGGCCATTCCATGGGGGGAAAAACCGCCATGCAGCTTGCTCTGATGTGGCCGCAGCTGGTGAAAAAGCTGGTAATTGTTGATATCGCTCCGGTGAGCTACAAGCCCCATCACGATCAGATATTTGCCGGGCTGAATGAGCTGAACCTGGATATGGTTGACAGCAGAAGTGATGCAGATGAAATTCTCGCTGAATATATAGCGGAAAAAAGTGTGCGTGATTTTCTGTTGGCGAATATGCTCAAGGATGAAGAAGGAAACTATAGCTGGCGCATGAATGTGGATGTGATCCAGAAAGACTACCCTAAACTGATTGAAGGACTTGCTTCAGAAAACCCCTGTAAGAAAGACGTGTTATTTATCAGGGGCGGTAATTCCGACTATGTCTTGCCGGAATATGAAAAAGAGATCCTGGCTCTGTTTCCTAAAGCACAGTTTCAGACCATTGATGGTACAGGTCATTGGGTGCACGCCGAACAGCCTGAGTTGTTTCAAGCTGCAGTCCATAAATTTCTTAAGTAAGAAATTAGTGGACATTGGTTTGCAGTAGCTACTGCGCTCACAATTTCTTCGTCAAAATTGTACTCAGTCAGTCACGTATTAATATACGCTCCTTCCCTGCGTGCATTTTTTCCTCGAACTTGCATCGCTCGTGACGCTACCAAAATTTTGGCTTTTGAAATATAACCAAAACCTAAAAATACAATATTTTTACAGAATGAAGTAAGGCAAGGTTTGGTGAAGAGACTGGAGAGGGTTTTATTGCAGTCTGCAGTTTTTGGAGAACTGTGACTTCAGGAATTCCATCTGGTCGGAGCGGATACGTTTGCTGTTGACCAGCGCGAGGTATTCGGCGGCGTTGGGCTCAAAGGGCAGGGCGATGAGCTCCATGTGAGCTTCTTCCGGTGTTCTGTTTTGTTTGTAGTGATTGCAGCGTTTACAGGCCGCAACGACATTCACCCAGGTATTCGCGCCGCCCCGAGAGGTGGGCAGGATATGGTCACAACTCAGTTCCTTGTCACTGAATTCCTTGCCGCAGTACATGCACAGATTCTGGTCACGGCGAAACAGGATTCTATTGTTCAGGGCGGGTTTTTTCGACTGGGCGTGGTGCAGTTCCCCGTTACAGGCGACGATACTGTGCAGTTCAATTTTTGAGCGATTACCGGAAAGTCTGGAGATGCCACCGACGACGGTGCGCACAGTGTCGCCAAGAGTCCAGGTAACAAGATCTCTGGCGTAGAGGGTAGTGGCTTCCTGCCAGGTTAACCATTCCACAGGATGGCCAGCAATATTGAGTCTTAGTATATGGGTGTGACTATCGTCTGAAACCATTAACTCACTCCATGTAATACTTACACTGCATTGACTGTAAACATAAAATAAATAGGCGTAAATATTCTGTACGCCAATTTGTTCAATCCATCATTTCGTTTTTTTAATATTTTCCCAGCTATTTTTCCAGGCGCGCAATAAGTGATGAAGTATCCCAGCGGTTACCGCCCATTTGCTGAATCTCTTCATAAAAACCATCCACTATTTTGGTGATTGGCAGCGAAGCACCATTCTTTCCAGCTTCCTCCATGGCGATGCCCAGATCCTTGCGCATCCAGTCCACGGCAAAGCCAAAATCAAATTCATTATTCATCATGGTCATATAGCGGTTTTCCATTTGCCAGGATTGCGCTGCTCCCTTGCTGATAACGCCAATGACTTTTTCCACATCGAGTCCGGCATGTTGGGCGAAATGAATGCCTTCGGAAAGTGCCTGGACAAGACCGGCAATACAAATCTGATTAACCATCTTGGTAAGCTGGCCATAACCGGCAGGCCCCAATAATTTAACACTGGCTGCAAAGCTTTCGATTACTGGCAGGGCTTTCTCAAAAGCGCTCTCATCGCCCCCCATCATCACTGTTAATTTGCCATTTTCAGCGCCAGCCTGGCCGCCAGACACCGGCGCATCAAGGAAGGCAAAGCCCTTGCTGCGTGCAATCTCTTCAAGCTCACGGGCAACAATAGCCGATGTGGTGGTGTTATCGATAAAGACAGCACCGGGGTTAACTGTCTCAAAAGCCCCATTGTCGCCAATGGTTACAGCTCTGAGGTCATCATCATTACCCACACAGGTGAAAATAAAATCCGCATCAGCGGCGGCCTCGGCAGGGGTTGCAGCAGTTTCCCCGGGGTAGGTATCTTTCCATTTCTGTGCTTTTTCAGCAGTCCGATTATAAACAGTGACAGCATGCCCGGCGTTGGCAAGATGGCCCGCCATGGGAAAACCCATTACACCCAAACCAATGAAAGCGACTTTACAACTCATAAGAAATTCCTGCTTTGGTTAATTCACGTGGCAAGAATACTAAAACGAAGACAAGATACAAGGAGAAAAACAGAGACAAGAGGCAAGAGGCAAGAAAGAAGATAAAGGAAAAAGGATAAAGGAAAAAGCTGACCAGATGGCGGATGCCGGAGAGAGGAGGCAGGATGCAGGCTGCAGGATGCAAGAGGATGGCTGGAGGAAAAAACTCAGGGATAGGGATTTCCTGAAACAGGCCTAGGTCGAACAAGGCTGCAAGCCGCCTCCGACGTGGGTGCTTAGTGGGATGCTGGGTGAGTCTTGTCGGAAGACGCTGCGCTTTTCCGACCTACATGATTAAACAGAGGCAAGAGGCTAGAGGAAAGATGCAAGCAAGATAGTTGGAAGAAATAATTTGATCCTAAGCCTCTATTTTTTCAAAAACCAACTTCCGCACTTGACATAAAGTCTGGATAAATCAACATCCTCTTGCCTCTTGCCTCTTGCCTCTTGCCTCTTGCCTCTTGCCTCTTGCCTCTTGTCTCTGCTTTTACCTTCATCACGGATAGATGTGATGGTAAGCTTACGGGTAGAAATAATTCGAAGGAAATTTTTATGTCAGACTGGCTTGAAGGCAAGGTTATCGAGAATATTCACTGGACGGAAAGCCTGTTCTCGCTAAAAATTGATGCTGATGTTGCAACTTTCAAGGCGGGGCAGTTTTTTAGTCTGGCCCTGGATATTGAGGGAGAACGCGTTGCCCGGCCTTATTCCTGTCTCAGCGCGCCCCAGGAAAAACCATTGGAGTTTTTCTTTTACACAGCTAACGGCGGCGTGCTCTCCAATGCCATGTATTCCCTGGAGCCGGGCGATACCATTATGGTGAAGAATCCGGCCAATGGTTTCTTTATTCTGGATGAGGTGCCTCAGTCCCGTGACCTGTGGATGATTGGCACCGGTACAGGTATTGCGCCTTTTTTATCAATCCTGAAGACAGACCAGCCCTGGGATAACTATGAGACAGTGATTCTGGTTCAGGGTGTCAGAAGCCAGAGTGATATGCAGTATCTGGATCTGATCACGGAGCTGAGGGATAAATACGGTGAGCGTTTTGGTTTTCAGGGCTTTATCAGTCGAGAGCAGGTGGAGGGTACCATTCAGGGACGTATTCCCGCCGCTATTGAAGACGGCAGTCTTGAGGCAGCGGTTAACCTGAAACTGGATGTAGCCCATTCCCAGGTCATGCTATGCGGCAACCCGGATATGGTGAAAGATTCGGCCGCATTGTTGAAAGCCCGTGGTTTCGCCAAAAATCTAAGACGCAAGCCCGGACAGATTACTGCAGAAAATTACTGGTAACGATTATTTCTGGCAATGGCCGCAATTCCTTGTGACCGCGAGTGATTAACCCGACTCGTCAATCCAGCCCCCTGGTCTGAACGTATTGTGTAATAGTTCCGGACTGATAAAACTGCAGTATCTCCGGTTCTGGTTAGGCCCGCCTTTAAATATTCGCTACAATTGCTATTAATCAATTTATGAACCCCCTAAAGAATAGAGCAAACAGAGGAAAAGGAGCAGGCATGCGCCATTCAAATTACTGGACTGTGTTGCTGTTTACATTGTTTTTTGCTGTTAGTGCCGAGGCAGCAAAGAATGATGAGCTGGGCTGTATCAGCGGCGATTGCGTTAATGGCAATGGAACTCTTGTGGAAGAAACGCAACGAGGTCTGCGAACCTATCGCGGTGATTTTGTGAATGGCAAATTCCATGGCTTTGGTCGTTTGACGTTCAATGATGAAGGCGAAATTTACGAAGGTCGCTTCATGATTGGCAAGAAGCATGGTCGCGGTACTTTGTGGAATGATGAAGGTGATGTCTATATGGGTAACTGGCGCAATGATCGCCGCAACGGCATGGGCATGCAGGCTTTTCATGTGGAAAATTACCGTGAAGGACGATTTACGGAAAACACACTTAAGAACACTACAGAAAATTATTCCGGCGAATTCAAAAATGATGTGTTCTATGGTGAAGGCACTTACCGCTGGGAAGATGGCACTTTATATGTGGGTAAGTGGGCGGCCAACAAGAAACATGGACGTGGTTATTTCGATTACGGCACCGGTCACAAGGCCTGGCGTACCTTTGAATTCGACAAGCGCATCTATGATGAACGCTTCCAGTTCTAGTAGGGATTAAACCAATAATGGATATTGAAAATTTCAGGCGCGAGTATGTGCAGGGCGGTTTGCGCCGCGAAGATCTGCATGACAATCCGCTAGCCCAGTTCGAGACCTGGTTGAACCAGGTGGTGGAATCAGATTTGATCGACCCTACCGCGATGGTAGTCAGCACGGTTTCCTCTGGGGGGCAGCCATCCCAGCGTATTGTTCTTTTGAAACACCTGGATGATGACGGCTTTGTTTTTTATACCAACTACGGTAGCCGCAAAGCCGATGAGATCGCTGAGAATAATCGGGTCAGTCTGTTGTTTCCCTGGAATGCTCTCGAACGCCAGGTCAAGGTCTGTGGTCGTGCGGAAAAAATTTCTGCTGCTGAATCCCTTAAATACTTTCTCTCGCGCCCCCGCGACAGCCAGTTGGCAGCATGGGCCTCGGACCAGAGCCGAAAAATTTCTTCACGGGACTTCCTGATGACCCAGCTGGCCCATATGAAGGAAAAGTTTTCAGAAGGGGAAGTACCATTACCGGATTTCTGGGGCGGTATCCGCGTCAGACCCCACGAAATAGAATTCTGGCAGGGCGGTGAACATCGACTGCATGATCGCTTTGAATACAAGCTGCAGGGTGATGGAGAGTGGGAAGTTCAGCGCCTGGCGCCTTAAAGCAGAGGCAAGAGGCAAGAGACAGGATGCAAGCAAGATGGTCAGTAGAAATAATTAAATCCTTTGCTTCTATTTTTACAAAAAACCAACTCCGGTCTTGACATAAAACCTTGATAAATCAACATTCTCTTGCCTCTTGCCTCTTGCCTCTTGCCTCTTGCATCCAAAAGTGCGTAGGTCGGATAAGGCTGCAAGCCGCCATCCGACGTAAGTAGTTAAACTGATTATGAGTTTTACCTAGGCCATGTCGGAAGGCGCTGCGCTTTTCCGACCTACGACTCTTTCGCATAGCTGGGTCGCCTTTATCCTTTATCTTTTATCCCGATTCCTTCTCCGTGACCTGCGCCTTCCGTTATTGTAGAATGTCGGTAATTCTCGGGGCAGGGTGTAATTCCCTACCGGCGGTAAGACAGTATTTTTAATAGCTGTTAAGCCCGCGAGCGCCTGAACTGCTTGGTTCAGGGTCAGCAGATTTGGTGAGATTCCAAAGCCGACGGTTAGAGTCCGGATGAGAGAGAATGAACGCGTGGACTGTTTATTTATTGTAAACAGCATGCAGTGTCCTGCTGTGTGCATTGCGTGTTTTTTTCTATCGATGCTCCGAATGGAAAAGTAAAAGGAGCAAGATCATGAGTACTTATTCTTCTGGAAAAATCGCTTTCATTCAGGCCAGCTGGCATGCGGATATTGTTGATCGCTGTCGTGAAGGTTTTGTCGCGCGCCTGGCAGAACTGGGTATTGCTGAAAGCCAGATAGATTTTTTCAGACTGCCGGGTGCTTTTGAAATTCCTCTCAAATGTAAACAACTGCTTTGTTCAGGCGATTACGCAATTGCCGTGGCCGCTGGCTTTGTTGTAGACGGTGGTATCTACCGCCACGAATTTGTTGCCCAGTCTGTAGTCAGTGCCCTCATGCAGGTCCAGCTGGAACTGGAAAAACCGGTGTTGTCAGCAGTACTCACGCCGAAGGAATTTAACGAGGAGAATTCAGAACACCATAAGTTTTTCTTTGATCATATGCTCATTAAGGGAAGAGAGGCCGCAGATGCTGCAGCCTCTTTGTTGGAGTCATAAGTTGCAAGTCACAGGTCGCAGGTGGCGTAGGATAAAAGCGGATAAAGGAAAAAAGATAAAGGATAAAGGTGGGCAGTTTGCAGAGTCATCTGAAGCCCACCTTTATCCTTTTTCCCGTGTCCCTTAATCCGGAAATTTCGGTAAATTTAGTGGCGAGTTAAAAGTTGAAAAAATAATGAAACAGGAAGATTCCTTGATCGATTTACGCAGCGATACCGTCACCAGGCCGTCACCTGAAATGCGACGGGTAATGGCTGCGGCGCCTGTTGGTGATGATGTGTGGGGTGATGACCCTACGGTTACTCGGCTGGAAACGCTTGCTGCGGAGATGATGGGGACGCAAGCATCGCTTTATGTGGCCAGTGGCACCATGTCGAATCTGCTGGCGATCATCAGCCACTGCCAGCGTGGGGAAGAATATATTGTTGGCCAGGATGCCCATACCTATAAATACGAAGCAGGCGGTGCCGCTGTTCTGGGCAGTGTCCAGCCGCAACCCCTGCAACTGGAACCTGATGGCAGTATTGCCCTGGAAAGAATTCGCGCTACTATCAAGCCCGATGATTTTCATTTTGCCATCACCCGCCTGATGTGCCTGGAAAATACTATTGGCGGCAAGGTGTTACCGATGGACTATATCGAAGCTGCTTCACAACTGGCACAAAGCCATGGACTGCAACATCATCTTGATGGCGCACGCGTATTTAATGCCGCCGTGAAGCTTGGGATAAATGTTCAGGATATTGCCCGCCATTTTGACTCGATTTCAGTGTGCCTTTCCAAAGGTCTGGGCGCGCCGGTTGGTTCGGTTTTGTGTGGCTCCGAAGATTTTATCAAGCAGGCCCGGCGCTGGCGAAAAATGCTTGGTGGCGGCTTGCGTCAGGCAGGGATCATCGCTGCTGGCGGCATCCATGCTCTGGAGAATAATATCGACAGGTTGCAAATTGATCATGATAACGCAGCCCTGTTGGGTAATGAGCTTGCGGCAATTGAGGAGCTGGAAGTAGATTTGGAAAACGTGCAGACCAATATGGTATTCCTGCGCACACGCGATGGAAATTATCAGGGCCTGGCAGATTACCTGCAGGCGCAGAATATTCTCATAGAGGCTGCAGAAAAAATACGTCTGGTGACTCACCTGGATATGAGCAGGGATGATATCCAAACCGTCATCACCAGCATCAAGGCTTACTATGCCAGGTCCGGGGGCAAGGCATGAAGTCATCACAAGAGGAGTTGGTCATGCATCCAATC
Source organism: Gammaproteobacteria bacterium (assembly GCA_030828385.1). GTDB lineage: Bacteria > Pseudomonadota > Gammaproteobacteria > Pseudomonadales > Pseudohongiellaceae > Eutrophocola. The sequence goes on along the minus strand of JAURCS010000023.1, from coordinate 19,166 downwards.
AGATCATTAGTTGAGATGGAAAGTCATCTTGCATCGATACGACAATCACCTTCTGATGAAGGCATGGTTGAAATGATTGTGTCACGACCCATTACCGGCGGGCGTCAGGTTATGGATAATGCGGATCTGAATATAGCCTCTGGTCTGGTAGGAGATAACTGGGTCAGCCGCAAGGATAAACATACTGCCGATGGCAAGCCTGATCCGGGCAGACAACTGACGCTGATGAATTCCCGCGCAATTAATGCCATAACAGAGTCCGCTGAGCGCTGGCCGGAAGCTGGTGATCAGTTTTTTGTGGATTTCGATCTGAGTGATGAAAACCTGCCGCCGGGAACCCGCCTGGGGATTGGGCAGGCTGTTATCGAAGTGTCACCGTTGCCGCATCTCGGCTGTTTCAAATTTGGTAAACGCTTTGGTAAAGAAGCTAACCAGTTTGTTAATTCAACTGTCGGCAAGACGCTGAATCTGCGTGGTATCAATGCCAGGGTCATAACCTCCGGCGTGGTTGCACCGGGTGATCCCATAAGAAAAATACTCTAGCCTCTTTATTAATCACTACCAGTCCGGCTTTGCGGGAAACCATCCAATGAAACTCTATCATCACGGCTCTTCAGCTTGCGCGGCCAAAGTGCGCTTTGTGCTGGAGGAAAAGCATCTATGCTGGGAAGGACATTATGTGGACATCCTCAAGGGTGAGCAGTTCAACAAGGACTATCTTGCTCTAAATCCAAAAGGGGTTGTCCCGCTGTTGATTGATGGTGAACTGATCCTGCCTGAATCCACAGTCATCTGCGAATACCTGGAAGACAAATACCCTGAATATCCCCTGATCCCTAAAGCGGCGGCTCAAAAAGCGCGCGTTCGGCTCTGGACCAAGGCAGTTGATGAAGAGCTGCATCCGGCCTGTTCCGCAATCACTTATGTGGCATCCCATCGCCATACTATCCTGCGCAATGGCAAAGGTAATTTCGAGGAGTTTGTTGAAAACGGAGATGCAGCCGGTAAAGCTGCGCGACTGCTGAAATGGCAATGGATTCAGGAAGGTGTTAAAGCCCCCGGTGTGGCAGATAAAATCCGCTTATACCTGACTTATCTGGACAAAATGGAGGCGGCTTTATCGGAAAGTGATTGGCTCGTAGGCAATACTTTCACCATGGCTGATATAGCATTGACGCCTTATTTAAACAGACTGGCGGCCCTGGCGATGGAGCCTCTATGGCAAAATGGCCGTCTGCCAAATGTGGAAAACTGGTTTCAACGTATTAAAGCCAGACCTGCCTTTGAGCCGGCGTTTTTGAAATGGATGCCGGCGGAGCTGACTGAAGAGATGTATTCCAATGGCCAGCAAACCTGGCTGGAAATTGAGAAGTTAATTTCCTGAAAAGTTAATATTCCTGTCGGATGACGGCTTGCAGCCTTATCCGACCTAGGTTGCTTACTTGTCAGGAAAGTGGCGCTGACTCGAAATAGCATGGTAGGTCGGATAAGCGAAGCGTCATCCGACAATACGACTACAATTAAGTGCTAATAATGAGCCCTATTAAGCGTTACTGGTTTTCAAAAAAGCGTCTGCCACTTTGTCACCAAAGTCCGAAGTCGACAGCATTGTCACACCAGACCCTTCCTTGGATAAATCAGCCGTGCTGAAGCCATCAGCAAAAACACTTTGCATGGAATGCCATAAATTCTTCGCTTCCACTTCCATACCAAAACTCATTTCCAGCATCATTGCTACTGAGCCAATCATTGAGTAGGGGTTGGCGATATTTTTGCCGGCTATGTCGGGCGCAGAACCGTGGGAGGGCTCGTAGTAGGCTTTTTTGTCACCCATGCAGGCAGAAGGCATCAGGCCAAGTGAGCCGAGAATACCGCCACCCTGGTCTGACAGGATGTCACCGAACATGTTTTCCATCACCATGGTGTCAAACATGGTGGGTTTCAGGCACAGGTATGTGGCCGCAGCATCCACCAGAATATTAATGACTTCCACTTCAGGGTAGTCAGCATGGACTTCTTCCATTACCTCATTCCACAGCACGCTGGATTTCAGTACATTGCTCTTGTGAATATTGTGCAGGACTTTCTTGCGCTTCATTGCCGTCTTGAAAGCCACCTTCATGATTCGTTTAATCTGGTCTTCATCATATTCAAGGGACTCAGTGACATAACGTCGACCATCTTCATTGATGCCGGTTTCCTTGTGACCAAAATACAGGCCGCCCACCAACTCACGGATCATCATGATGTCGATGCCTTCACCGATGATTTCAGGTTTCAAGGGAGAAAAATGCGCCAGCCCCTTGGGCAGGAAAACCGGGCGGAAATTGGCATAGGTATTGTAGCGACGGCGCATCGGTAGCAGGGCACCACGTTCCGGCTGCTCGTCAACCGGGATTTTCTTGGATTCCTCATGACTCAGGCCAATGGGGCCTTTCAGAATGGCGTCGGCGTCATCACAGACTGCCTTGGTTTGATCAGGAAATGCACTACCACATTCGAACCAGGCGCTGGCGCCAAAGGGGGTGTGGACAAGGTCAAAAGTCACGTCATTGCGTGCTTCGACGAGTTTGAGAATTTTAACCGCTTCGGCCATTATCTCGGGACCGATGCCGTCTCCATCCAGAAGGGCTATTTTATAGCTTGTCATGGGAGCTCCAGCTGATGATTCGGGTGTTTGAAAAAGCGCGCTAATGTACCACTTTCGTCACGTGCATTCAAAACTGGGGGAGGGTTTTTGCCGGTACCAGGGAGTGGGGGAGGAATATCTCCTTTTTTTTCCTGGAAATCGCTTTTGATGGTACTCAAATGGGTTAAGACAGTCTAAAATGCACCGCTCGAATTTAAGTGGTGTTCCTTACCCGGAGCGATCCACTAGATAACAGCATATCAGCGGAGCAATACACCATATGACCTCTACCCAGGCCAATACTAATAACCAGAAACTCAACACCTGGATCAAGGAAATCGAAACACTCTGTCGGCCAAGTTCAATCCACTGGTGTGATGGAAGTCAGGAAGAATATGACAGCCTTTGCGAGGAACTGGTCCAGGCCGGCACCTTTATCAGGTTAAACCCTGAATTACGCCCCAACAGTTTTCTTGCCCGTTCTGATGTGCGAGATGTTGCGCGCGTGGAAAGCCGTACCTTTATCTGTAGTGAAAAGAAATCCGACGCCGGCTCCACCAATAACTGGATGCAGCCAACTGAAATGCGTGGCACTCTTAATGGCCTCTTTGAAGGCTGCATGGAAGGACGTACCATGTATGTCATCCCTTTCAGCATGGGGCCTCTGGGTTCTGATATTGCCCAGATTGGTGTGCAGATCACCGACAGCCCCTATGTGGTTGTAAGCATGCGCATCATGGCCCGAATCGGGCAGAAAGTTCTGGATATCCTGGGTGATGATGACTTTATTAAATGCCTGCACTCCATCGGTTATCCGCTCACTGATGGCCGTGAGGATGTGTCCTGGCCTTGTGATCCGGATAATCGCTACATCGTTCATTTTCCTGAAACCCGTGAAGTGGTTTCCTATGGCTCGGGCTATGGTGGCAACGCCCTGTTAGGTAAGAAGTGTGTTGCTCTGCGTATTGCCTCTGTCATGGCGCGCGATGAAGGCTGGCTGGCAGAACATATGATGATTGTCGGTGTTGAATCTCCGGAAGGGGATAAAACCTATATCGCCGGTGCTTTCCCCAGTGCCTGTGGCAAGACCAACCTGGCCATGCTGATTCCACCTGAAGGTTTTGAAGGCTGGAAAGTTCACACCGTGGGCGATGACATCGCCTGGATCAAGCCAGGTGCAGATGGACGCATGTATGCCATTAATCCTGAAGCCGGTTATTTTGGCGTAGCCCCCGGTACCTCCATGGATTCCAATCCGGCGGCCATGGAAACTATGACCCGCAATACTATCTTTACCAATGTCGCCCTTACCGATGACGGCGATGTCTGGTGGGAAGGGATGACAGAAGAAGCACCTGCCCACCTGATTGACTGGAAAGGCAAGGACTGGACGCCAGGTTGTGGTCGCAAGGCGGCACATCCCAATGCCCGCTTTACAGCGCCGGCGGATCAGTGTCCCAGCGTGGACCCTGAATGGGAAAATCCGAAAGGCGTTCCCATCAGTGCGTTCCTGTTTGGTGGTCGTCTGAGTACTACATTCCCTCTGGTATACCAGAGCAAGGATTGGGCTCATGGCGTTTATATGGGAGCGACTCTTGGCTCTGAAGCTACTGCTGCTGCCGAGAATCAGGCGGCTATTCGTCGTGACCCAATGGCCATGCTGCCGTTTTGTGGTTACAACATGGGTGACTACTGGAAACACTGGCTCAGCATGAAGGACAAGGTTGAACATCTGCCGGTTATTTTCCGCGTGAACTGGTTCCGTAAAACCGAAGATGGAGGCTGGTTATGGCCCGGCTTTGGTCAGAATATGCGGGTACTCCAGTGGGTGGTCAAGCGTGTGAATGGCAAGGTAGACGCTAATGATACAGTGTATGGCCAGGTTCCTAATTATGAGGATATCAACTGGAATGGCCTGGTCTACGATAAGGAAACCTTTGCCCAGTTGATGGCCGTTGATACGGAAAAAAGTATCAGCGAGGTGGAAGATCAGACCAAGCTGTTTGACAAGATTGGTGCACAGCTACCGGAAGAGATGAAGCAGATTCAGCAGGAAATGTTGGCACAGCTGAAGTAAATTTCTGATTTTTTACTGTTAAAAAAGCCCACTAAAAAGCGGGTTTTTTTTGAATCAGTATTTCTCTATCGAAATAAAATTCCATAGTCATGCATGACAGCAGACGCCTGCTATTGTTCACTAATTGTGAAAACAAAATCATCTGCCAGAGTATGGCCATCAATGGATACTATCTGGAATACCACCTGATAAGTGCCAGCTTCAAGCAGGGGGATTGCCAGTTCAATTTCTTTGCCAAAAGCGGTGGATTGGCCGATACGGTTACGTGGTAGCCGAAGCATAATAGTATCCCCGACCTGAGCCAGCTTCTCATTTAACGGACTGATCCTGGCATTGGTAATGGTCACTTCTCCCGGAAAGACGAAGCGCAGAATTTCCGGTGCCTGGTCAATAACGGCATCATGATCAGGAACCGTTGTGGCGATTCCGGTATGAGCTCTAGCCGTGAAGCCAGAGAACCCTGCCAGCATCAGGAACAGTAAAAAGGATATTTTTGGCATGTGATTCAGACGTGATTTGGCAACATTAATTCTAATGATACTATTCTTAAACCATCTTTAAAGTATCTTTAAACTATAAAAAAATATCTTCATCAAGGCTCACTGGCAATCAGCAATTTACTAGACGGGCTTATTTTCAAAGGGGAAGGGTATGTTTAACGCGCCAATAAAAATATTTACAGTATTTGCCATTTTACTGTTGCCGGTAATTTCCAGCGCGCAGCAACTGGGCCACTTAGAACGCATCAAGGTCTTTGGCCCTTCACTGCAAGGCAATCTCTCAGGGGATGATCCCAACCGCGATGTCTCTGTCTATCTACCACCGGGTTACAATATTGATGCCAGTAAACGCTATCCGGTTGTTTATCTTCTGCATGGCTACACGGATTCTGATGAGAACTGGTTTGGTCTGAACGGCAATCATTTTGTCAACGTACCAGATGCTGTTGATGCAGCGTGGCGCAATGGGGCGAAAGAAATGATTATTGTGATGCCCAATGCCTTTACCCGCTTTCAGGGCAGCATGTATTCCAATTCGGTGACCACTGGTGACTGGGAAAGCTATGTGGCAAAAGATCTGGTGGCCTATATTGATGAGCATTATCGTACCCTGGCCAGTCGCGAAAGCAGGGGACTGGCTGGGCATTCCATGGGCGGTTATGGCACGGTGCGCATAGGCATGAAATACCCGCAGGTGTTTGCGGCTTTGTATGCCATGAGCCCCTGTTGTATGGGAGCAAATATGAACCCAACCCTGGAGCAGTATGAACCGGCCATGGCCATCGAAAATGATGAGCAGTTGGCCAATGAAGGTTTTGGTGTCAAGGCCGCTATGGCTTCGGCGGCGGTCTGGTCACCGAATCCGGACAATCCCCCGTTTTATATTGATCTGCCATTCAAGGATGGCGAATTACAGGAAGATGTGGTGGCACGCTGGGTTGCCAATGCGCCGCTGGTGATGATGCACCAGTACATTCCCCAGCTCGAGTCTTTTACGGATATCTACCTTGATGCCGGTGACCGGGATGTCGGTATTGCTGCAACGGTTAGGGAAATGGATGCCATACTTGATAATTATGGGGTTGCACACCGGGCAGCGATTTATGAAGGGGATCATGTCAGCGGCATTCATGAGCGCATTACCACCCAATTGATGCCAATGTTTTCCGACGTTCTGGTTCCCCGCTAAGGTTCAGTCGCTGTTAACCAGCCCAAAATAAAATACATCTGATGTATTTCAGAATTAGTTGTCCAATCACCTATGGATAGATTGCCGAGGGATATTCAATCAGTTTCTGCAGCGCAGCTTGAACAGGCATATCGGCTTGATCCCGTTCAGTTTCGAAGCTGGTTCGATACTGTGTATCAGCAAAACCCCCAATCGCAGTTGCTGCAGGCCTGGCAGGCGCGTCTGGGTTTCGATAAAACGGCTCAAAACCCTTACACGCAGAATAAGGCTCTAGGTGACGCCTCACGAAGTAACAATTCGCTATTGCTCTATGTGGTTTTCATCTCGGTGCTGGTCTGGGCAATTGCGAAACTTCCTGATTTCATCGCAACTGATGCGCAATGGTTTTATCCCCGCTTTATTCCCTTCCTGGTGATCTCTGCTCTGGTTATCTACTTCAGCATCAGTCGTGCCCTGGAGAAAGTTTACCTGTTGCTCAGTATTGGCGGATTAACACTGGTTTTGCTGGTATTACTTCTGCTGCCTGACCGACCCGACTCCAATTCCATAACCATGGCCCTGATCCATAGTCCTTTTGTCATACTGAGCCTGCTGGGCATGGCTTTTTGTGGTGGGCATTGGCGCGACTCTTCAGCGCGGCTGCAATATATCCGGTATGGCGGTGAACTATTGATCTTTACCGCTTTGATCCTTCTTGGCGGTGGCGTGCTTACCGCCTTGTCTCTGGGCCTGTTTGACTTAATTGGTATCCCTATTGATGAATGGTTTTTTGACTACATTGTAATGTGGGGCGTCATGTCAGCCCCGCTGATTGCCACCTGGCTCTGGGACCAGGTCCTGAACAGGGAAAGTAAACTGGCCAGCGTCATTGCCAACGTGTTTTCGCCTTTGTTCCTGCTATTAACAGTAGCTTATCTGTTTGCCCTGTTGGGACAGCAACGCAGTCTATTCAGTGATCGTGAATTTCTGATTATTTTTAATGCCCTGTTGCTGGTAGTTTGGGGAATTACCGTTTTTTCTGTGAGCGGCAGGGAAGAAAAGGGGGCAAGGTTACTGGATATTACCAATCTCAGTCTGGTGTTTGTGACGCTGGTGATTGATGCCATTGCCCTGACGGCGATTGTGTATCGTTTGCTGCAGTTTGGCATCACCCCGAATCGCATCGCGGTGACCGGCGCCAACCTGTTGATCTTTGTTCACCTGCTGTGGATTTTCTATGAATATGTGAAAGCCTTTCAGAGCAAAAGTAGTACTGAGATGATCAAGACAACTATCGGGCGCTATCTACCAGTGTATTCTGTCTGGTCCATTTTTGTCCTCACAGGCCTTCCACTGCTTTTTGGCTTTAGCTAAATGGGCAGTGCGCAGGCCAGCAGGGTATGATTTTTTCGTCCTGTGATTTTATCTACAGCTTGATAAAGGCCAGGGCATTGTTCGGGTTTAATGGAATCACCAGCTGTTTCTGTACCGAGTCGTAGCACATGGAAGCAGCGCTGGGAATACCAGAGGCAATGATCTCTGCATCCTGTCCTGGTCTGATTCTGGAGACGCTGCCAAAGCGCACACTGCTCACATATTTGGTGCCATCTTCAGTTACCACTACGCCATCATTGCCGGCCTCTGCCGCATATTCAGTATTTATCACTTCGCCATCAGGGTTAAAGGTAATCACCGCATTGTTATTGATATTTACCACGACAATATTGCCATCGGTGTCCATGGCCACGCCGTTTGGCACACTTAACAGCCCACCTTCGGCGAAAACCGTGATTTCGCCTACCGGGTCCACCCGGTAAATAAGCTCAGGGTCCCGTGAATTGGAAATATAGGCGGTACCGTCTTCAGCAACGGCGATGCCATTGAGTATGGTGGAGCCCGGAATCTCAACTGAGCCCAGCGGTTCACCAGTGGCCAGATCAAAAGCTCGCAGGAAGCCCGCATCTACGGTGTAGAGATAGTCGCCCTGAATGGCACTGCCCAAAGGATTATCAAGTTCAAGGCCATCCCGGGTGGCGCCAATCCACTTTGCAGTATGCACACTGCCATCGGGATTAATCAGGGAAACAAAACCATCCTGCTCGGCCCCTTCAGCGCGATTGCCGGCATTCATTGCCAGAATGAGGTTTTTGTTGGCATCAAAGGTACAGCTCTCGGTAAAGTGAAAGCTGCCAAACACTTTGACGTTGTCGGACATGGTCATTTTAGTACCGGCTTCATTAATGGAGCCAAGGGGCTCTCCGGCAGTAAACTCCTGAGCGTAAACAGGCAGGGATAGTACGCCTGCCACTATCAATAATAATTTTTTTAAGTCTCTTTTGTTCATTCTTTCTGTTCTCCAGAAATGGTTATTTATCATTTAACAGAAGTTGTCAGGTTTTTCCTGTTATTGATGGAGTTGACTAAAATCTTTGTGTCCAGCAATATCCTGAGCCAGATTAAAACATAAGAATAATCGATTAGGTAACATCACCTCTAATGGGGTATCGACAGGATTGTTAATGAATTTACCTGATCTGGAATAATCTAATTTAAACCTGGTTTAAAAAAGTTTATTAAAAGCTCATATAAAAGGGGTTGTCATGACACGTTTTTCCACTGGAGTTGTTATGAAAAGAATTAACACAACAGTATCTGTATTGCTGTTTATGTTACTGGCGCAGCTTTCCGCTGCCCAGACCAGTACCCGGGAGGGCGTCTATACCGAAGCTCAGGCCATCGCCGGTGGTGCGCTTTATCTGCGTTCCTGCGTTGAATGTCATGGCATCACACTTGGCGGAGGCGAAGCCGGTCCCGCACTTGTTGGCGGTGCCTTCTGGGAGCAGTGGCAGGATCAGTCCCTGGCGGCGTTTTACCAGATCACAGCTTCTACCATGCCGGTAAACAATCCCAATGGTTTTTCTCCTGGCCAGTATTCTGATCTGGTCGCTTTTATGCTGCAACAAAACGGTCTGCCCGCCGGCGAAAACCCCTTGTCTGACAGCACCGGTGATCTTGTGGCCATTACCATGCAGGCTTCACTACAACCGGTCCGGGTTGCCTCTTTACTCAACGGTGCCTCGACCGCGCAACGCGTTATCGAATATGAATGGCTTGGGTATCACAATGACACCCATGCGACCCGCTATGCTCCGCTTGATCAGATCAATAAAGATAATGTCGAAAATCTGGAAGTGGCCTGGCGCTGGACTACCCTGAATCACGGCCCGAATCCTGAATTTAATTATGAATCCACCCCGGTAATGGCCGATGGCGTGCTCTATGCCACTGCAGGACGACGTCGCGATGTGGTGGCCATTGATCCGGTAACCGGTGAAAACCTGTGGATGTTTCGCTATGACGAGGGGACCAGGCGTGGCCCCAGAGTAAATTCCGGCAGGGGAGTGTCCTTCTGGCGTAACGAAACTGAGTCCCGGGTTGTGCTGGTAACACCCGGCTATTACCTGATTTCACTGGACACGGCGACCGGCAAGCCTGATCCGGATTTCGGCGAGAATGGGGTAGTGGACCTGCGTGTTGGTCAGGAAGACCGTTTTGAGATTGATATCGAATCCATTGGTTCCGGACTCACGGCGCCGCCAGTAATTGTAAATGACGTCGTCATTATTGGCGCAGCCTTTTCCTCCGGAGGTTCACCTAGAAGCAAGAGTGGACCGGCTGGCAATATTCGTGGCTATGATATTCATACCGGTGAAATGCTGTGGATTTTCCATACCATTCCCCAGGACGATGAATTCGGTGTGGAAACCTGGCGTAATAACAGTAATGCCTATACCGGTAATGCCGGGTCATGGGCGACCATGTCCGCTGACCAGGAACGCGGTATTGTCTATGTCCCGGTAGAGGCGGCGACAGGGGACATGTATGGCGGTCATCGTCCCGGTGATAATTTATTTAGTCAGACACTGGTGGCACTGGATGCCAAAACCGGTGAACGCATCTGGCACTTTCAACTGATTCACCATGACGTCTGGGATTATGATCCCCCGACAGCCCCGGTGTTGGCCGAACTGGAAGTGGACGGTGAGATAATTCCTGCGGCAATCCAGGTGAGCAAGCAGGGTCTGGTTTATACGCTTAATCGAGTCACCGGTGAGCCGGTATGGCCCATTGAGGAGCGAGCAGTACCCCAGTCCACCATCCCCGGCGAGCAGACCTCGCCCACCCAGCCTTTTCCTTCCAAACCGGCGCCCTTTGAACGTATTGGCTTGACCGAGGATGATCTGCTGGACTGGACGCCGGAAATCAAGGCCGAAGCGGTGCGCCTGCTTAATGAATATACCTACGGACCGGTGTTTACACCGCCATCCCTGATTAGCGAAAGCAACCGTGGAACCTTGTTCATGCCGGGCTTTGGCGGTGGGGCCAATTGGCAGGGCGTGGCTTTTGACCCTGAAACCAACATGCTTTACGTGCCCTCTACCTCACATCCCATGAGTATTGGTTTAACTACAGATACCTTCTTTGAAGACAGTGATTTTGATTACGCCATGGGGCGCGGGTTTGGTGTCAAGGGGCCGTTTGGTTTGCCACTGATCAAGCCTCCCTATGGACGTATTACGGCAATCAATATGAATGCGGGTGAACATGCCTGGATGATGGCTAACGCGGATACTCCCGAAGAAATACTTGAACACCCAAGATTGCGTGGCGTTGATATACCCGAGCGCACCGGCCATGGAGATCGTGGTGGTTTGCTGGTGACGAAATCATTGCTGTTTGCCGGAGAAGGCGCTGGCTTATATGGCGGTCAGACTGGCGGTGGGCCCATGTTTCGTGCCCACGACAAGGCCACGGGTGAAATCATCAGTGAATTTGAACTACCGGCCAAACAAACCGGCTTGCCCATGACCTACCAGATAGATGGGGTGCAGTATATTGTCGTGCCGGTGGGTGACACCGGGCATCCGGGGGAGCTTGTTGCACTGAAGGTAGCCGAATAAGCCCTGCGGGCAGAGACAAGTTACAAGTTACAAGTCTCAAGAAAAGTTTCAGGGAAAGCTTGACGGCTGTACCTTACGAAACATCATTATTTGCGACTTGCGACTTTTTTACCAGCGTCCGCTGGCGCATCTGTCCCAATCCTTCTCCCAGCTCTGGGGGATCTTGGCATCATTGAGCAAAAAGCCGGGTTCCATTTCCGGGTAAAACGCTTCGTAGGTTTCTACCGTGTGTTGATTGACGCGGCGATTAATGTGAAAGGGTTTTACGTCTGCTAGCGAATTTACGCCCAGTTGCCCAAGCAGTTCGGCGAGCGCGGCTATCATTGCCTGATGATAATTAAATACTCGCACGCCTTTATCCGTCACATCGAGCATTTTATAGCGCGCCGGGTTTTGCGTGGCGACACCGGTAGGACAGGAATCATTATTACAATGGCGGGCTTGAATGCAGCCGAGCGCAAACATCATGCCGCGGGCGGAATTCACTGTGTCTGCCCCAAGAGCCCCACGCCTTACCATGTGATAGGCCGATAACATCTTTCCCGCGGCGATAATTTTTATCTGCTCCTGCAGACCAATACCACGAATGGCATTGCTGATAAAATGAAGTCCCTCACGTACAGGTGCGCCAACGGCATTGGTCATCTCGATAGGCGCAGCACCGGTGCCGCCTTCGCCACCATCCACAGTAATGAAATCCGGGGTTATGCCGGTATCCAGCATGGCTTTACAAATACCGAGGAATTCATGCTTACGGCCAAGGCATAATTTAAAGCCTACCGGTTTCCCACCGGACATTTCCCTGAGCTGCTTGACAAACTTCAGCAATCCTTCGGGATTCGAAAAGACTGTGTGATGGGGGGGAGAAATTACATCTTCACCGATCTTAACATGACGGATGCTGGCAATTTCTTCGGTCACTTTAGCTGCCGGCAAGATACCGCCATGGCCGGGTTTGGCGCCCTGGGATATTTTGATCTCGATCATCTTTACCTGCTCTTCGCGCGCTTTCTCTTGAAATAATTCAGGCTCAAAATGACCCAGGTCATCCCGGCAACCAAAATAACCGGTACCGATTTGCCAGACAATATCGCCGCCATATTTACGGTGATGGTCTGTCAGGCCACCTTCACCGGTATTCTGGAAAAAGCTGCCCATTTTGGCGCCACGGTTGAGCGCCATTACGGCATTTTTACTCAGGGAACCATAGCTCATGGCAGAAATATTCAGGGTGGAAGCCGAGTAAGGTTTGCTGCAATTCACCTCGCCAAATCCCTCGCGTAAAGTGTCGGGTGGGACATGAACAGGGGTCATGGCGTGATTAATCCATTCATAGCCATTTTTGTAGGTATCCAGAATAGTGCCGAAGGGGCGGGTGTCGTTTTGTTTTTTTGCACGCTGGTACACGAGGCTGCGCCATTCACGCGGCATGGGGGTGCCGTTGAGGTCTGATTCAACAAAATACTGCTGGATTTCCGGTCGAATAAATTCAAAAAGATAACGGATGTGACCAATCACGGGGTAAATGCGCAGAACTGTGCGTTTGGTCTGAACGATGTCATAGACGCCGGTCGCAATAATCGGAATGACCAGTAACCAGAGTAGATTAAACAGTGGCGAAAAACTGCCAAGGGCAATTACTGCCAAGGGTCCCAGTACACAAAACAACAGGAAAATCCGATGTACGGTCATTATTAAAATCACTCCGGGCTTATTACTGGAATCATCAGATATTTGATTAAATCATAAAGGGCTGTAGGGAAACCACAAACCTGATTTTATGAGTTCAGGGCGCCGGAACTATTCAAGGGATATGGAGTCAGACAGGGAGCTGCGAATAAATTTTACGGCACGAAGATGCTGTATTATTTATTCCCTTTACGTTGTACCATCCCTGTCCCTGATTTTAATGAAAAGCTTTATTGGAAAGCTTTTCATACAAATTCAGGGCTTATGGTTTTTTCAAGGAGTTAATTATGCGCACCAAATTTATTCACTTAATTTTATCCGTTTTTGCTATTGCAACATTCGGTATTGGACAGGCCTCGGCACAGGGTTTTCAGCTACCCAACATGCAGGTAACCAGTAATGCCTTTGAAGATGGCGGTATTATTCCAATCAAATACACTTCTCATGGTGATAATGTTCAGCCAAATTTTTCTATCACTGGAGCACCGGAAACAACTGTGGGTTTTGCCATTGTTTTTCATGATATCGAAGTAGCAATTGGCGGTAGCACAGGCGATGTGACGCATTGGCTGGCATGGAATATCTATTCCCGTGATATCCCTGAAGGCTCTCTGCCTGCAGGCAGTGTACAGGGAAGTAATATCCGGGGGCAGGCTTCATATATGGGCTCCGGGGCGCCTTTAAGGGATCGCTTCCATCACTATGTCTTTGAATTTTATGCCCTGAATGAAGATCTTGATCTTGCCGAAGGTGCCAGCCGCGGTGAATTGATGGCGGCAATGGAAGGCAAGGTAGTAGCCAAGGCCGCTTATGTGGGCCGCTACGCTAACGCCCAACCAGAATAAAAAAAGCGTTTTTGAATCAGGAACAGGCGCTCTGATAAGCATCATAGCGCCTTTTTCTTGTCCGGCCTTGTCTGAGAATTCAGGAAAGCCTATATTTCAGCATTATTTATCAGCTTTTCATTGACGGGGTAAACAATGAAAAAATTCATCCTTTTTGTTATCACTACTTTATTGCCATTACTGACCTCGGCTCACCACAGTTTTGCGCCACATTTTGATGCAGACAAACCGGTATCCATTTCGGGTACCATCATTGAATATGAGCGGCGTAATCCCCATGCCTATCTGAATATTCGGGCAGAAGATGCCAGTGGTCGCGTCACAGACTGGCGCTGTGAATCCCATGGTTTTACCCAACTTGCGCGAAATGGCATAACACCGGAAATGCTGGCTCCGGGAACACGAATTGGGATCTCCGGATCGCAGCATCGCCGCGATCCGAATATGTGTTTTTTCGACGTGGTCTACCTGGAAGATGGGCGCGAACTCAGTGTTAATGGTCCCCGGGGGCAAGTCTCCAGTCAGGAAGAGCAGCGTGATTCGATCTTTGGCACCTGGATGCTTTTACCAGGCGGGTTTGCTACCAGTGGCCCGCAGTTCATGATGGATTTTTTAACGCCTGAAGGCAAAGCTGCAGTAGCACAATATAACCCGTTCACAGACGACCCAACTTATCGTTGTGAGCCGGTAGCAATCCGTCGTGTCTGGGGCGCACCCGGCACCCCTTTGGCCATTACGCGCCAGGGTGATGATGTGGTGATCAGCTATGAATGGATGGATGCAAAACGCATAATTCATATGAATCAGGATGCCGTCCCGCTGGATGCGGAACCCAGCATACTGGGATATTCCATCGGCCACTTTGAAGATGACACGCTGGTGATTGAAACAGGTCGATTTACTCAAGGGGTGTTAAACCAGTTTGTTACTGCTGAAGGACAACCCATGCGTGGCCTCCTGCATTCCGACCAACTCAGGACAGTGGAAAGACTTTCTCTGGATCAGGAACGCAATCGACTGGTGATGTCCATGGATCACTATGATGATGCCTTTTTCAGCCGTGATTTCCCCAACTACACCAGGGAGTACCGACCCTCAACTCTGGATATCCAGCCCTTCGGTTGTATTCCTGAACAACTGAAATAAACGGGATCCACTTGCCCTTACTCCCCATTGAATCGCTTCTCCTGCTTTGCCTGGTGGCTCTTTTTACCGGATTTATCAAAGCAGGAATGCCCTCACTTGGGACCTTGCTTACTGCCTCTGTTGCCCTGATGTTCCCTCCGCGTGATGCCCTTGGTATTACCCTGATGTACCTGTTGGTAGGTGATATGGTTGCCGTTACTCTGTACTGGCGGCTTGCCCATTGGCAGGAACTGAAAAAAATGATGCTGCCAGTGCTGGCGGGTGTGATTCTGGGGGGGATATTGCTGGCCTTTTTGAATAACGAAAATCTCGGTCTGACTCTGGGCGTGGTTGTCCTTGTTCTGGTATCACTGGAGCCTTTGCGTCCCCGTTTGACCCAATGGGCACTTGAACACCCTGGCAGTGTAAGATCCGGTTCCGGCTTGCTTGCCGGTATTGCTACCACCATTGGCAATGCTGCCGGCCCGATATTGTCGCTGTACTTTCTATTGCTGAAACTGGACAAGAAAGCTTTCGTGGGGACAGGCTCAATATTTTTTCTGTTCGTTAATGTAGCGAAAATTCCTATTTTTCTGGGGCAGGGTATATTTCATATGCAGTACCTGGGTTCTGTGGCGCTGACCGCGCCACTGGTACTGCTGGGGGCGCTTGGGGGAAAGAAGTTCCTCGAATGGATATCCCAGCAATGGTTTAACCGTATCGTGCTTTCATTAACTGCTCTGGCGGGATTCTGGCTGGTGGTACGTTATTTTACCGGATGAAAGCAAGGGTCAGAGGGTAGTCTGGAAGTCGTGACAGGCTGGGCACTGCTGATAAACTTACTTGATTAAAAACAGAGCCTATTCACTGGCTATTGGTTGCCAGACTTTGCAGGTAATTATCGGAGGACTCTTTTGATGCAATTAAAATTCTATTCTCCATTTTTCATACTGTTGTTAAGTGCAGTGATTACATCCTGTGCTGTCAATCCGGTCACCGGGCGCAATGAAATCTCGCTGGTTTCAGAGGCTCAGGAACGAGCCATTGGCGAGCAGCAGTATGGACCTTCCCAGCAAAGCCAGGGTGGTGAGTTTACGGTTGATCAGACACTTAGTGATTACGTGAATACAGTGGGACAGCGTATTGCAGCAGTCAGTGATCGTCCACTGGATTATGAATTTGTGGTTCTGAATAATTCTGTTCCCAATGCCTGGGCCTTGCCTGGAGGCAAAATTGCCGTTAACAGAGGTTTGCTGACTGAACTGAAAAGTGAGGCAGAACTGGCCGCTGTGCTGGGCCATGAAGTAGTTCATGCCGCCGCCGGGCATGGCGCCCAGGCCATGACCCGAGGAACTTTGTTACAAGGCGTGTTGGCAGTAGGTGCCATTGCGCTTCAGGATAATGACTATGGTGATTACATAGTTGGAGCCTCTCAATTGGGTGCGCAATTAATTACCACGCGCTATGGTCGAGAAGCTGAAAGAGAGTCAGATTATTACGGCATTCAGTATATGGTTGCAGCCGGCTACGATCCCCGTGCTGCGGTGAGTTTGCAACAGACCTTTGTCAGATTGTCAGAAGGCAATAATCCCGGGTGGATTGATGGCCTTTTTGCCAGCCATCCCCCTTCACAGGAACGGGTTATCAATAATCAGGCGCTGGTTGATGAACTGATGCCACAGTTGCAGGGTATTGATCTGGAAACTGGAGAGGTGCGCTACCAGCAGGCAATGGCCTTTCTGGAAAAAAATTCGGAAGCCTACGATCTTTTTGATGAAGCCCAGCTCGCCATTGCCGATGGTGAACTGGATATAGCCCTGCTCAATCTGAATGCGGCAATCAATATGGTACCCCGGGAAGCGCGTTTTAAAGGGCTGAAAGCGGATATTCTGCTAAATCAGAGGGAGTACCGTACTGCCATCAATACCTATGATGCAGCCATCAACAATGATGACAATTACTACGACTATTACCTGGGACGCGGAGTCGCTTATGCCAGATTGGGCGAGCGCACTCAGGCCAGGGCTGACCTTGAATCCAGTGCGCGTCTTCTGCCAACGGCCATTGCGATGAATGAACTAGGTAAGCTATCGCTGGTAGATAATGACAGGATCCTGGCCAAGCAATATTTTAATCAGGCAGCGCAGGCCCAGGGTAGAGTAGGGCAGGAAGCAAGCTTGAGTTTTACGCGACTTGATCTGGAGGATAACCCGGAAAACTATATCAGCGTGCGAATGTTTGCTAATGCTGATGGTCGCATTTTGGGTCGTGTGTTCAATAACAGTAATATTGACGTTGCCAATACCAGGATAGAGTTTTCGGCGGTACTCGGAAACAGGTTGGGTCAACAAAGCCAGATTGTCAGTTCCCTGCCGGCAAACAGCTATGTGGATGTCAGTACGGGTTTACGTTTTCCCGAGGGTCAGTTGTGGAGTGACGAACAGATGCACGCAAACGTGATTGGCGCCAGTACTCAATAGATAAAGGAAAAAAGATAAAGGAAAAAGGCGACCATTGAAGGCTGGGATGCTGGTTAGATATTCAAGCATTGTAGGTCGGATAAGGTCCGCAGGACCGTCATCCGACATGACCGCAGCGTCGCTTCCCAAATAAAAAACCATTCCTGAGATCTACTACACGCTGAACACCTTTATCCTTTATCTTTTTTCTTTTATCCGATCTTCAAGCCCCCCGGGCTTTCTGCATCTCAACATATTCAATAAACTTGGCCAGTTCCTGGTAGGGATGATAGCCAGTGGTGGCGTAGCTGCCTGATATAAAACTGGGCACGCCGGTGACCTGAAATTGTCTGGCACGCTTCCATGCTTCATCTACCTGGTCGCTAAAACTTCTTTCGTCGATTACCTGTTCGGCTTTCACGACTTCAAGACCGGCTTTTTCAACAGCCTGAAGCAGTACCTCTTTTTTGGCCAGATTCTGGTCTTCGACAAAGTAAGTATTAAAAAGCTGCTTATGCAAGGCTTTGCCGCCGGGCTGTGTGTCTGCCCACATGCCCAGTTCCTGGGCGAGACGGCTGTTATAGGTCATGGTTCTATCAGAGTGGTGAGGCAGTCCCAGTTCATCCATGATGCCATAGAGGCGCTCATGCACATCATCCAGATTGGGGCCAAGGAATGAAGACAGTAAAAGTCCTTCTTGTGGTGTATCAGGATGAAGAGGAAAGGGTGACCAGCGAATTTCTATGTCGTGACTCTGTTCGATTTTTTCAATTACGGCACTGGCCAGGTAGCACCAGGGGCAGACATAATCACTAAACACTTCCATGACAGTTTTTTCTTGTTTTTCTTCAACAGACATACACTTTTCCCTCGTGTTGAAATCATGAAATATGATAGCAAAGGGATCAAGCGGCGTCCCTATCTATGAACGCCGTATAAAATTATTACTGGAAAGGTTGGGGAGCAGGCGTGTCAGGCCCGGAAGGAGGCAGGATAGGTAATACAATGCGTGGCAGGTCGCCCGAGAGAGTTTTTAGAAAAGCTACGACCTTCTCATTTCCTGTGCGTGAAAAAGTTCTGTTCAATTGTACCCAGGCCATAGTATCAACGGCTTCTTCGAGGGTTTTAACACTGCCATCATGAAAATATGGGTAAGTGAGTTCAACGTTTCTCAGCGTGGGGACCTTGAAACGCATGCGATCAGATCGAAGCCCGGTAACCGCTTGCCGGCCAATGGCAGGATTATTGGTTTCAAAGCGATTGAAGGAGCCCATTTTCTGATAGGCCTGGCCACCAGCAGCGGGCCCATTATGACAACCAGCACAACCTGTCAGTTTGAATAGACGATAACCGTCCTGTTCAAATTCTGTCATTGCATCTTCGTCTCCAGCCAGCCACTGATCAAAACGGGAATTGGATGTGACTAGTGTGCGTTCAAATTCAGCAATAGAATCTGTCACCATATCGATGGTGATTGGTTCGCCACCAAAGACTTTAGCAAATTCATCAATATAACCGGGTATAGTCTGCAGCACAGACACTGCCAGCTCATGGCTTGATGCCATTTCTCCCGGATTGGCAATAGGTCCACCTGCCTGTTCGTCGAGATCTCTGGCACGACCATCCCAAAACTGGGCAATACAGTAAACGGCATTAAACACGGTTGGTGAATTGATCGGTCCCTGTGCCTACTGATGTCCAATAGAGGAAACT
>JAURCS010000022.1 GCA_030828385.1 Gammaproteobacteria bacterium | reverse complement strand
GCAATGTAGGCTGAAGTTGCTTTTTCCTTGATTGCGTCGGTTTTGGCGGTCAGTTCTTCACTGCCAAACAGGTGATACAGCGGAAAGACCTCGAAATCGCCGTCTGGCTTTTCCGTCTCGACAAGATCAGACCAGGATTTTTCTGTGGCGGTACTTTGCACCAGACAATGGCCATGACCTGCCTGCTTCAATGCGCCGCCGGTGTGTGTCTGGAATTTGAATACACTCTGGTTGGAGTTCCATCCCCCTGCCCAGGCGGTATTAAATACCGTGGCATCTTTAAGCGCTGAAACCCCTTCCATGGAATAGGTAAGAATTCCTTCTTCATCCTGTTCCTGTTTGGGTTCATGCACATTGATATTGGCTCGCATCGCAGTACGGCCACTGTAACGATGCTGTTGCCGAGGTACTTTCATACCTGAAAAACTGAAGCCTTCGCCCGGTGTCAGGCTTGCGATACCTTCGCCACCGGAAATGCTGTCTGCACAGGCCTGGGTTAATTCGGAAAGTTTTTTGTCACTTAACCAGAAGGTACTTGGGCGAATAGCTTCAACTGGCTTGAACACGGAATAATAATGCTGCGCCCTCACCTCGTAATTTACGAAAGTGCCCGAGGTTTCAGCAAAAGTACCCGCAGCAAGAACCAGATTGGCCTGTTCGCCTGTTCGGGTTTTCAGACTGTCCAGCACAGCAAGCTGATCCAGACTACTGATAAAACTGTCAACACTATTGGCCGGAGCGCGTCGATAAAGGTCATTCTCCAGCACGATGGCGGCCTTGGCCTTGCTTGCGATAGCATCATCCAGAGAGTTGGAACTGTTCTCCATTAGTAAGGCCAGTCCCATGCTGTTGGCTTCGGCAGAAACAAGTGCCAGGTTTGCTTTTTTGTCACCATTATTCAATGCCGTCGCAATATTTGCTGCTGCCGCAATCAGCGCCTGGCTCATGGCGCCGGTACCGCTGATGATTAACGGCTGACTGGCCTCTTTCAGCGCACTGGCTATAGTTGTAACCAGTGCTTTTTCATCAGCTTTGAGGTTATTTACTGCGGGTGCGGAGGAATCAATTTCATGGGCTATAGCAAAACCCAGTCGAGCACTATCCGCGGCAGTGCCTATTTCGACTCTGGCAGCGATATCGTCAAGCCGCGTAGCGTGTGCGCTCAGAATGTACAGGGGGCTTTTGCGATCCATGGTGAGCTGGCGAATAGCTGCATCCTGCCACTCCGGAAACTTCATATCCCTGGCCATCTTCTTGCCGAGATTACGGACTGACTGGCGCAGGGCCAGTGCAAGACGCGCTGCGGTGTTGGTGACGTCTTCACCCAGGATAAGCACGGCATCGGAAGCTTCGATATCCTTGATGTTGGCAATATTGACCGGCCTGCTACGATAGATATCGAGAATCTGTTTCGACATTGCCAGCTCATTGGCAGAGATGCCAGCATAAAAGTTTTCCGCACCGACCAGGTCTCTCAGGGCAAAATTGGCCTCCAGAGAGGCGCGCGGAGAACCAATACCGATACCATTGGCGGCCATGGCCTGTAACTGTGCTCGTGCTTCATCAGTACTGGCAAGGTGCGGAGCAGCATCATGAGCGCTGCGGGTCATGCTAACCGTAATGCGTTCGTTGCTGTTGACATAACCGGTACCAAAACGGCCTCGGTCACAAAGAAAATAGCCATTCACTTCATCATTGAAGCGATTTACCACACGACGTAAGGTGCCGTAGCGTTCACCGGGATTGGTATTACAGCCGACACTGCAGCCGGCACACACCGATGGCGCGGTTTGCAGATCCCATTTGCGTACATAGTGCTTACTGAAAGGTTTATCTGTAAAAACACCGGTTGGACAGACTTCAGCCAGGTTGCCACTGAATTCACTTTCCAGCGGGCCTTCCTGCCAGCGCCCGAAATAAGTGTTGTCGTGGGATGCCTGGGGACCAAAATCAGTTCCTCCGGCATAATCCTTGTAGAAACGCACACAACGATAGCAAGTGATGCAGCGATTCATTTCATGGCCTATAAACGGACCAAGATACTGGTTGGTGTGGGTCTTTTTCTTGCCATCATAACGACGGTAGTTATGACCAGACATAACAGTCATGTCCTGCAGATGACACTCGCCACCTTCCTCACAGACCGGACAGTCATGGGGATGATTGATCATAATGCTTTCGATGGCCTGGGCGCGGAACTTGGATGCTTTCTCTATGGAGTATCGTGCGCCCTCCCTTGGTGATGTCATGCAGGCCATATTGAGACGGCCACGCTCATCCTCATCATTGGCATATTCAATAACAGCACATTGCCGGCAAGAACCGACGGAGCCCATGCTGGGATGCCAGCAGAAATATGGCAAATCTTCCCCCTGGGAGAGCACCTCTTCCAGCAGGTTTTTGCTTTCGTCCACTTCAAGGACTTTGCCATCAACGGTAATTTTTACCATTTACCACTCCAATAAAATCAATACTTACAATAAGTTATAAGCAAATATTAATGTATATTATTGCCTGCTATAACTGCACCCATACTCAACATGGGCTTCAAATTCATCAATAAAATATTTCAGCCCGCTCTGCAAAGGCTCCATGGCACCCGGCGCCAGGGCACAGAAGGTATTGCCTATTCCCATATAGCCGGTCATTTCTTTCAATATTTCGATATCTTTCAAGCTTCCGGTGCCATCTTCAAGCTTGTTCAGCATCTGCTCTGTCCAGGGTAATCCGTCACGGCAAGGCGTACACCAGCCACAACTTTCATGAGCAAAAAACTTGATCAGATTGCGGATACAGCCGACCGGGCAGGTCTTGTCATCAAGCACCATGATCAGCGAGGTCCCCAGACGACTGCCAGCTTTTTGCACAGCGCCGGGATCCATTGGCAGATCAAGATGTTCCGGCATCAGGAAGTCAGTGGAACCTCCGCCGGGCAGAAAAGCCTTTAATTCGTAACCATCCTGCATACCGCCGGCATAATCCTCCAGTAACTGGCGGAAAGTGATGCCAACAGGAACTTCCCAGCAGCCAGGATTTTTTACCCGACCACTTACCCCTGATATACGGGTACCGACAAAATCTCCCAACCCCAGGCCCTGGTACCATTTAACACCATTGTTAACGATGCCAGGGATATTGCAGATGGTTTCAACATTGTTCACAACCGTCGGTCTTCCCCATAAACCACTGACCTGAGGAAAAGGGGGTTTGGCTCGGGGATTCGCTCGCTTGCCTTCAAGGGCGTTGATCAGTGCAGTTTCCTCACCACAGATATAACGACCGGCACTGGTGTGCAGATAAATATCAAGATCAAAACCTGAACCAAGGATATTTTTACCCAGCATGCCATTGTCGTAGGCTTCCTTGATGGCAGTCAGTAAGCGTTCTTCGCAAACCGTGTATTCACCGCGCAAGAAGATATAGCCAGTCTGGGCCTGCAGGGCAAAACAGGTGGTAATCATGCCTTCGATAAGCAAATGAGGGTCATGTTCGATAAGCAGACGATCCTTAAAGGTGCCCGGCTCCATCTCATCACCATTAATCACCAGATAACGAGGACCGCCATCGGGTGCCGGTACAAAGCTCCACTTCAATCCAGTATTAAAACCGGCGCCGCCGCGACCACCAAGACCGGCATCTTTCACCAGGTTTACAACATCCCCGGGCGCCATCGTCACAACCTTGCGTACACTTTCATAACCACCGGCAGCTTCATACTGCTTGAAGTTAAAAGGAGCGCGACCTATTTCAATATTCTTTGTTAAGGGTTTATCCGTTGCCATAGTGCTACTCAGTTATCCAGCTCCACCGGTGATCCATCGCGAATGTGAGCAATGATCTGGTCAATCTTGTTAGTAGACAGGTTGGTATAGGTTTCCCGCCCTACCATCATCACAGGTGCTTTATCACATGCACCCAGACAGGGAACCGGAATGAGGGTAAACAGGCCGTCTTTGGTCGTTTCACCGTAGTCGATGCCCAGGGTATTACTGATGTGCTGCTTCAGGTTATCGCAGCCAAGCATCCAACAGGCGACGCTGTCACACAGCAAGATGACATTTTTGCCAACCGGCCGTCTGAAAATCATATTGAAGAACGTCGCAACACCTTCCAGCTCATCCGGTGCAATATCCAGATATTCCGAAACCGCCAATAGGCTCTCGTCGGATACCCAGCCCTGATATTTCTGAACGATCTTCAGGGCTTCGAGACCAACTGCCTGGGTGTAGGGATAATGAGTCTTTTCATGTTCGATCTCATGTATCTCTTCTTCGGTCAGCTGTCGTGCCTTGATCGCTGTTGAGGCTATTAGATTATTCATTGATTCTTTGGTTTCTCTTGCTTCTATCTCTGGCTAGCTCTGGTTTTTACTTATCTGTTCTATTTATCCACGTCGGCCATAACAAAGTCAGTGGTGGCAACGACTGCGGTAAAGTCTGCCAGCATCAGCCCGCGACTCAGGAAAGGAATGGCCTGAATATGGATGAAAGACGGTGTTCGGATACGTGTGCGATAGGAACCACTACCGCCATCATTGACCAGGTAATACATATTGAGGCCTTTCGTTGCCTCAATGGTCATTGATACTTCAGTTGGATCCATAATTGGCCCCCAGCTGACGCTCAGGAAATGGTCAATCAGGGTTTCAATATGCAGCTTGCTTTTTTCCTTGATCGGCGGAGTGGTCAGCGGATGATCGGATTTATAGGGCCCTTCCGGCATATTCTCCAGGCATTGCTTGATGATGCGACAGCTCTGGCGCATTTCCTCAACACGTACTGATGCACGGTCATAACAATCGCCATTGACCGCAATAGGAACTTCAAACTCAAAGTTTTCATAGCCACTATAGGGGCGATCTTTACGGTAGTCCCATTCCAGGCCCGTAGCTCGCAGTGCTGGCCCGGTCATTCCCCAGTCAAAAGCATCCTGGGTATTCATGGCACCTACGCCACGGGTACGCTGGCGAATAGTTGTATTGGCCATGATCATCTTGTCATATTCAGCCAAACGGGCAGGGAAATAATCCACAAATTCCTTGATCAGCTTGTCCCAGCCGTGGGGCAGATCCTGCGCCACACCACCGATGCGGAACCAGCTTGGATGCATACGACCGCCGGTAATGGATTCAATAATATTGAAGGCCTTTTCCCGGTCCACGAAACAGTAAAACAGCGGAGATAACTGTCCGAGGTCAACAGCCCATGTGCCATAAAACAGAAGATGGCTGCAGATACGGAAGAATTCCGCCAGCATTACCCTGATTACCTTGACCCGTTCAGGCACCTGGATGCCAGCCATTTTTTCTACAGCCATAACATATGGCAGGTTGTTCATTACACCGCCCAGGTAATCAATTCGGTCAGTGTAGGGAATATAGGTATGCCAGCTTTGGCGTTCACCCATTTTCTCTGCGCCACGATGGTGATAACCCACATCAGGCACGCAGTCGATGACGTATTCACCATCCAGCTGCAGGGCAAAGCGGATAACACCATGGGCTGCCGGATGATTCGGACCAAAGTTGAGGAACATGTATTCTGACGTATCTGTTCCCCTTGCCATGCCCCATTCTTCGGGCTTGAAGCGCAAGGCTTCCTGCTCACGGTCCTGAATCACGTCGCTCATGGTATAGGGATCCATTTCCGTTGCTCTGGCGGGATGATCCTTGCGCAGCGGGTGGCCTTCCCAGGTTGGCGGACAATAGATACGGGAAAGATTGGGGTGTCCGGTGACATTGATGCCGAACATGTCCCACATCTCGCGTTCGTGCCAGTTAGCAGCCGGCCACAGAGATATGATTGTCGGTATATTCTGATCGTTTTCAGCAAGAGCGACTTTAAGTCTTATATCGCAATTACCGGAAAAAGAAATCAGGTGATAAACAACCGTAAATGCACTTTCAGGTTGCCCTTCGCGGTTTACACGTGCGCGCTCATCAATAGCCGTTACATCCAGCAGCATCTCAAAACGAGGGGAGTATTGATCCTTCAGGTAGCGCAGGACTTCCAGCAGTTTATCCCGGCTTAGCCAGAGTGTAGGCATACCTTCCGCCGTGTACTGGCGGATAAAGGATGACTCACCAAACTTCTGGTAAAGTGCAGTAATAACAGCCGGCAACTGGGCTTGGGCTTGTTGTGATGTTTGTTCGCTTACGTTACTCAAGTGCTTTCTCAATATATGCAGGCAACCTGATAGAACCGGGTACCTGTCTATTAATAATTTGCTTTAGCGGAATTAATTGCCTGTTATCAAACAGCATTAATCAGCTTATGACTGATCCCGCGGCCCCTTTTTACCGGAAACTACATCAAAATATCCTGGGCCCACTTCATCAGGGCTTACCAGCTCTTTGGCACTGATGCGATCCTTCAATCTGCTTTCACGCTGTATTTCGACTTTTTCACGCTCATAGATGCCCTGATCATTAATAACCCAGCTTATCGGTCGGCGTTTCTTGCCAATGGAATCCTGTAACAGCGTGAGTCCCTGCAGCAAGGCTTCAGGACGTGGTGGACAACCAGAGACATAAACATCCACTGGCAAAAATTTGTCGACACCCTGAACCACCGAGTAGATGTCGTACATACCGCCGGAATTGGCACAGGAACCCATACAGATTACCCAGCGTGGCTCCATCATTTGTTCATAGAGACGTTGTACAACTGGCGCCATCTTGCGGAAAACGGTTCCGGCAATAATGATCATGTCGGCCTGTCGAGGAGTGGCACGGAATACTTCGGCTCCAAAGCGGGCGATATCATGGCGACTGGAAATAGCTGTTGCAGCTTCCACATAACAACAGGAAAGACCAAAGTTAAATGGCCATAGTGAATTCTTTCGCGACCAGGCCAGCATATCTTCAAGCCTGGTCATGATTACATTTTTACGAATGTAATCGTCAAACTGCTCCATTCCCGGACGCGGATCGGAAGCATCCTCGGGTCGGACTAATTCCCAGCTCATGTATGCTCTCCAGTGTCTTCAGTCTGTGTTGCGCCCTTGCCTATATTAACAACACCGCCCTCTCCAACAAGGTCAGCTCTGTCGTCAATCTGGCGACGGGTACGCCATTCCAATGCGCCGCTGCGCCACAGGTAAATCAGCCCTGCGATAAGGATGGCAATAAAGATGAATATTTCAATAAAGCCTACCCAGCCCGCCTCTCGAATGGAGATCGCCCAGGCAAACAGAAAGACCACTTCAAGGTCGAAAATGATGAATAGAATGGCGGTCAGGTAAAAAGGCACAGAAATCTTGATGTTTGGCGAGCCGGTTGGTAACACGCCTGATTCATAGACATCTGCGGTGGCATGATCTGTGCGTTTTTGCCCGAGAAATGCGGATAAAATCAGGAATCCGCCTATAAGAGCCACAACGATTACGGCGTAAACAATCAGTGGAAAAAGATCAATATTCAAGCTTGCCAACCTTATAAAATTATTAGCTTTTTGACTTATATCTTCTAATTACAGCCGGCAGTATTTGACACTTGGTTTTAAACAGCATTCAACACTACAACCTGCTCTCAATAACCTTAACTCTGTCTCTAGCTATCAGATTAGCTTAATGTAAAGCTACCCGAACAACTATAATGCAACTGGCAGAACGGCATTATATAAATCTGCTCTGCGCGACTGGAGTACTGCCAGTGTCTTTGCTTTCTCTGGAATAATTGAACTGACCAGCTAATCCAGTCCACTGCAACGGCCTAATGAACTATGTTTTATAAACTATGTTTTATAAACCAGGCCTTATAAACTAGGCTTTATAAACCTGTGTGGGCAGGAAATCAGACTAAAAAAAAAGATTAAAAGTTTGGCATATTTCACTGCATCAAGCGGGGAGTCAATTTACACTTTCAGTTGTTTTCGATCAAGTTTTTTTATGGAAAATGACCAAAGGAATCAAGGCCTACGGGGCATTTGGCATTCTTACATAAACAGTCAGCTCCGATTGTTTAAAAAAGCCTGTTAATTCCGTTCAGCGCCGCCACCTTGTAAGCCTCGGCCATGGTTGGATAGTTAAAAGTCGTGTTTATGAAATACTTCAGCGTGTTGGCCTTGCCACGCTGATTCATAATGGCCTGACCAATATGAACAATTTCAGAGGCCTGGTCGCCAAAACAATGAATACCTAGAATTTCCAGCGTTTCGAAATGGAAAATGATTTTCAACATTCCTACCTCGTCACCGGTGATCTGGGCGCGGGCAATATTGCGGAAAAAGGCCTTTCCTACCTCATAGGGTATTTTTTTCTTGGTCAACTCCTGCTCGGTGTATCCCACAGTACTGATCTCGGGAATGGTATAAATGCCGGTGGCGACATCCTTAACATAATGGAATTCATCGGGATTGATAATGGCATTGCAGGCCGCCCTGCCCTGATCATAGGATGAACTGGCCAGCGATGGCCAGCCAATAACATCGCCTGCGGCATAAACATTTTTTACTGCCGTCTGATAGTTATTGTTAACCTCAAGTCTGCCACGACTGTCAGCTTCGAGCCCAATGGCGGCGAGATTAAGGCGGTCAGTGTTTCCGGTGCGTCCATTCGCCCAGAGGAGAATGTCACTTTTAATCTTTTTCCCGGATTCCAGGTAAGTCACAACGTGGTCATCATGGTATTCAAGTTTCTGAAAATGCTCCTGATGGCGGCAGCGAACTCCCATGTTTTGCAGGTGGTAACTGAGCGCGTCGCTTATTTCAGTATCAAGGTAGGAAAGCAACGATTCGGCAGGATTGATTAGTTCAACCTTGATTTTCATACCGCCAAAAATAGAGGCATATTCGCAGCCGATGACGCCAGCACCGATAATGGTGATTTTCTTCGGCGTGCTTTTCAGCTGTAAAATGGTGTCACTGTCGAATACCAGGGGATGATTGAAATCCACTTCAGCGGGACGGTACGGCCTTGAACCTGTAGTAATAATGAAATTTTCAGCCTCAAGCAGGGTTTTACTTTTCCCTTCCACCAGTTCTATTTGTCTGTCATTAACAAAACTGGCTACCCCGGAAAAGATAGGAACATTGTTGCGTTGATAGGCATCCAGCCTTGATTGGCTTTGTTCGCTCATGACCCTTTCTGCATGGGCAAGGGCCTGCTCGAAGGTCAGTTTCTTCATATCGCCCAGAGCGCGCAGCAGAGGATTACTCTGAAAATGAATGACTTGCTTGACCGAATAACGAATGGCTTTGGAAGGAATCGTGCCAAGGAATGTACAGTTTCCTCCGGGACGCGCATCATCACTGACGATAGCGACCTTTTTTCCGGCTTTGGCTCCATTCATTGCAGCAGCTTCGCCAGCAGGACCACTACCAATCACCAGAAGATCAAACTTGATTCGAGGCTTTGTTGATTTGCGTGCTTTTTTTGCTGTTATCTTTTTAGCCTTGGCCATAGTCGAATAAAACACCCTTGAAGAAATGCCTGAGTAGTTTATAAATATCTTTTGAATGCGTCTGAAGAGTGGCCAGAAAGACCTGCCCTGTCGTCGACGATAAAATAGACAGGCAATTGTAAAGCATTTGCCAGTTTCATGCCTTCTTCTGCTCCCAAAATCAGCAAGGCTGTTGCCCATGCATCCGCAGTCATGGCAGAGCTATGCAAAACGGTGACAGAAACCAGATCATGACTTATGGGCCAACCTGTCACCGGATTTATAACATGGGAATATCGGTGGTTATTAATCACAAAATAATTCTGATAACTCCCTGAAGTGGCAATTGCCATTTTATCCCGGCTGCCTTTTATCTGACGAAACAATTGCGGAGGCGCCTGAACTGGTCGTTCGATTCCTATGCGCCAGTACTTACCATCCGGTCTGAGCCCCCTGCTGATAACCTCCCCGCCAATTTCCACCAGGTAGTTTTGCAGTCCGCTGGATTCCAGCAGCAAGGCCAATTGATCTACAGCATAGCCTTTGGCCAGCGCGGAAAGGTCAAGTGCCACTGCTTTATGTCGGGTCACTGAAAAATTGCCCCCTTCTCTCTGTACCTCGACAGCGTTCATGTCTACCTTGGCCAGTGCCTTTTCAAGTCTCGTTTGATCAGGGATCTCTCTGGCAGTATCTGAGCCACCAAAACCCCACAAATCCACAACCGGTTTCAGGCTTACATCAAAGGCCCCTGCTGATTTTTCATGGATCAGTTTGGCACTCTCAATCACATTAGCCAGATCAGCAGATACAACAAGCGCTTCTCCGACAGTGGCCTGGTTTAGAGTGGATAATTGAGATGTTGACTCATAGGTGGAAAAAATCCCCTTGTCCAGTTGCTGCAGTCTTTCATCTATGGCGGTTTGCAATGCTGATCTTGCCGCGACAGACGCCAGGGAGGACGAGTCAAGGAGTATGCGGTAGCGGGTACCCATGGTATGCCCATTGAGTACCAGAAGAGAATTCCCGGGTAAGTTTACAGCGGCAAGAGCCGCCGCAAGAAAACAGATAAAAAGGACAAGGAAATAAGCCGGCTGTGCCCAGTTGGCAATGGCGCCGGCCTGTTTCATATTAATTGGCCATGAACACATTTTCCGGATAAGTCAGGAACTTTACGCCTGCCATCATATTGACCATTCTGACTACCTGCGCACTGTAGCCATACTCATTGTCGTACCAGAGATAAAGAATCATGTTTTTGCCATTCACCTTGGTAGCGGTGGCATCTACGGTACAGGCTTCACGCGAGCCAATAAAATCACTGGAAACGGCATCCGGCGATTCCGTATAGCCGATCTGGTTTTGCAGTGGCGAGTACAAGGCGAAATTTCTGAGGTATTCATTGATCTCCTCAACACTGGATTCCTTGACCAGGGTGAGGTTTAAAATGGCGATGGAAACATTGGCCACCGGCACCCTGACAGCATTGCCGGTCAACTTGCCTTCCAGTTCCGGAACGGCTTTGGATACCGCTTTTGCTGCACCGGTTTCAGTCAGCACCATGTTTAATGGGGCACTACGGCCGCGACGGTCGGCCTTGTGAAAGTTATCAATCAGGTTCTGGTCATTGGTGTAGGCATGCACTGTTTCTACATGCCCATGGACGATACCGTACTTGTCATTAATTTGTTTTAACACCGGCGCAATGGCATTAGTGGTGCAGGACGCCGCTGAAATGATTTTGTCTTCAGGAGTGATCGTGTTGTCATTAATACCAAAGACAATATTTTTAAGATTTCCCTTGCCTGGGGCTGTCAGCATTACTTTACTAACGCCCTTGGATTTCAGGTGCTGGCTGAGGGCTTCTTCATCTCGCCAGATGCCGGTGTTATCAATAACCAGCGCATCATTTATACCGTACTCGGTGTAATCGATAGTGTCAGGTGAATTGGCATAAATAATCTGAATCACGTTGCCGTTGGCAATAATACGGTTGTTTTCCTCATCAACTCGTACTGTGCCGGAAAAAGTGCCATGCACGGTATCATTACGCAGCAGATTTACCCTTTTTTCCAGATCACCGTCACCGGCTTTCCTGACCACTATTGCCCGCAAGCGCATAAGACGGCCATTTCCGGTTTGTTCTACCAGAAGCCGTGTTACTAGGCGTCCGATTCGACCAAAGCCATAGAGAATGATGTCTGTGGGCTTGTTTACCGGCTGGTAATCAACACCCAGCAGGTGATCAAGTTCCCTGGCGACAAGAGCATCAATATCAACCTCTGGGTCTTTCTCAAGAGCTTCCATATAGCTGACTGTGAGTTTACCGAGGTCAATCTGCGCCGGGCAAAGAGGCAGTTTAGCCAGCGCTTTGAGCACCAGGCTGCTTTCAAACTCTGATAATTCGTTTCGCGCTACTTCTCGCACACGTCGGTGAGACTTCATGATATTTGCCACCGAGCGGTTATTCAGAGTTCGGCCATACAGGAAAATCTGCACTCCTTTCTCATTTTCAAGTTTACCCATAATTGGAAGCATTTCCTGGGCCAGAGCCTCACGTGCTTTCCAGTCACCAAAATAGTCGTCTACACTTGGTCGTTCCACGATTTGTTTTCCTGTAAAATTCCGGTTGAAAATGAGGCGCGTATTATCCAAGGATGCGCAAGAGAAGTCCATTATCTGGGATTGTTAATAGTTTGCCGGCAGAAACTTCTTCTTCGGTCTGTTAAATTTCTTCCAGGCTTCGCCTGACATTGGCAATAAATTCCAGAAAGAAAGCTATGAAAAAATTGCAATTATATGACCTCCCGCGCCTCTCCGGCGCTGGTGACAAACAGCGCTGGGACGGTATGGCAGGTGCTGGTGCCAGCCTGGTACTGGCTAACCACGCGCTGCAAAGAGGCGGCCTTACAGTGGTTGTTACTGAAAATTCCCAGCAAGCAGAGCGTTTGCAACAGGAGACAGCCTTCTTCTGTGGCGAGCGCACCAGTCTGCTGGAGTTTCCTGACTGGGAGATACTTCCGTACGACAATTTCTCACCGCATCAGGATATTATTTCCCAGCGCCTGACCACATTGTCGAAAATTAACAGTGCCAATGACGCCCTGCTGATTATTCCAGTAAGTACCCTGATGCATCGACTGGTGCCGGCCAGCTATATAAAAGGAATGAGTCTGAGTCTTGAGGTCGGCCAGCAGCTTAATCTTGATCATATGCGTCGAGAACTGGAGTCAGCAGGTTATCTCTGCGTTGAATCGGTGTATGAGCATGGGGAATTCGCAGTGCGCGGCTCCATCATGGATATCTTCCCTATGGGAGGAACTCAGCCGGTCCGCATTGAGCTATTTGACGAAGATATAGAAAGTCTGCGTCATTTTGATGCCGAGACACAGCTCTCCAGCGACAAAATCACCTCAGTAAAATTATTACCTGGAAAAGAATTCCCCTTGACCGAACAAGGCATCAGTACTTTCAGGCAAAACTTTCGAGAGATATTTGATATTGATGTCAGAAAATGTCCCCTCTACGAAGATATATCCAAAGGTAATGCAGTAGCTGGCATTGAATATTATTTACCCCTGTTTTTTGAGGAACTGAGTAGTCTGTTCGATTATCTGCCCGAGCAGACCACTATTTTCACCATGGGCGAGGTCCATGAAGCAGCAGAACTATTCTGGCATGACGTTAACCTTCGTTATGAAGACCGAAAGGTAGATCCAGAGAGACCATTGCTGGAACCAGAAAAACTTTTCATTCCTGTAGATCACCTGTTTGCCAGTTTTAATCATTATGCCCAGGTAAATTTGCGCGCTATCGCCTCTGATAACAGTCAGGCAACCTTGCCGGTCCTGCCTGTCCCTGAAATTGACATTGAGCATAAAAAAGAAAACCCTCTTCACAAACTCCAGCATTTTCTTGAAGCAGTGACTGAAACCCCGGTACTGTTTTGTGCCGACTCACCAGGCCGGCGTGAAGCCTTGCTGGATTTGCTAAAAACCATAAATATCCGTGCCGAGAGTATTGATAGCTGGGAAAAGTTTTGTGCCGAAATGCCGTCACTTGCCATAACTGTTGCACCATTTGAAAACGGCATCTGGCTGGATGATCCGCGTTACATCCTGATCACCGAAAGCCAGTTATTTGCTGACCACGTGAGTCAGCCCAGGCGACGCGGTAAATTTACCGATAATGCCGATTTTATTATCAAGAGTTTATCGGAACTGCATATTGGCGCGCCGGTGGTTCATATTGATCATGGTATTGGTCGTTATCGTGGGCTGCAAACCTTTGAAGTGGAGGCGCAGCTTACAGAATTTCTGGTGCTTGAGTATGCCGACGAGGCAAAACTCTATGTGCCTGTTTCTTCTCTTCATCTAATAAACCGATACAGTGGTGCTGATGCCGATAATGCTCCGCTGAGTAAGTTAGGAAGTGATCAGTGGGAAAAAGCAAAACGTAAAGCGGCGGAAAAAGTAATTGATGTCGCTGCAGAGTTGCTCGATGTTTATGCGCGCAGAGAGGCACAAAAAGGAACCCAATTTAAACTTCCGCATGATGATTATCAGGTTTTTGCCAATGGTTTTGCGTTTGAAGAAACTGAAGATCAAAAAGATACGATCGATGCCGTGGTTGCTGACCTGCAAAGTGAAAAAGCGATGGATCGACTTGTCTGCGGTGATGTCGGGTTTGGCAAAACCGAAGTGGCAATCCGCGCTGCTTTCATTGCTGTCAGCAACAATACCCAGGTGGTGATTCTTGTGCCCACGACCCTGCTTGCCCAACAGCACTATGATAATTTTAAAGATCGCTTTGCTGACTGGCCTATAAACATTGGGTTGATGTCACGCTTTGTCAGTGGCAAAAAAAATGGTGAAAACCTGAAAGAACTGGAAGCCGGCACAATAGATATAGTTATAGGGACTCACAAATTATTACAGGCTGACGTCAAGTATAAAAACCTTGGGCTGCTTATTATTGATGAAGAGCATCGATTTGGGGTGCGTCAAAAAGAAAAACTGAAATCCCTGCGCGCCAATGTAGATATTCTTACCTTAACAGCGACCCCTATTCCCAGAACGCTGAACATGGCGATGTCAGGCATCCGGGATCTTTCCATTATTGCCACTCCCCCGGCAAGAAGGCTGTCAGTGAAAACATTTGTACGCGAGTCTTCTGATGCGCTTCTCAAGGAAGCTATTCAGCGAGAACTGTTGCGTGGCGGGCAGGTTTTTTACTTGCACAATGAAGTAAAAAGTATTGAGAAAACCGCTGATGATATTCGTGCTTTACTTCCTGAAGCGAGTGTCTGTGTTGGCCATGGCCAACTCAGGGAAAGCAGACTGGAAAAAGTGATGTCGGATTTTTATCACCGCCGCTATAACGTTCTGGTTTGTTCAACCATTATAGAAACCGGCATTGATATTCCAACAGCCAATACCATCATTGTGGAAAGGGCTGACAAATTCGGGTTGGCACAGTTGCATCAACTACGTGGCAGGGTTGGGCGCTCCCATCATCAGGCATACGCCTATCTTCTCACACCACATCCAAAATCAATGAGTGCCGATGCTTTAAAGCGTCTGGATGCCATTGGTTCTGCAGATACACTTGGCGCCGGTTTCGTTCTGGCAAGTCATGATCTGGAGATACGTGGTGCTGGAGAACTGCTGGGGGATGAGCAAAGTGGACATATACAGACCATTGGCTTTTCGCTCTACAGTGAGATGCTAGAGCATACCGTTAAGCTAATGAGGCAAGGCAAGGTGCCCGATTTAAATCGCCCCATCCAAACAAATGTGGAAATCAATCTGCATATACCCGCGCTCATTCCCGAGCAATATTTACCGGATGTACATATTCGTTTGATGATGTACAAACGAATTGCCAATGCCGTCGATAAACGCGAGCTTGATGGCCTGAAAATTGAAATGATAGATCGTTTTGGACTGCTACCAGAAGCCGGCAAACTTCTGTTCGAAGTCACCTTGCTCAAACTGTATGCCGAGTCGCTTGGTATACAAAAGATTGAAACCAACGCCCGTTTTGGCAAGGTAATATTCAACAATGATACTGTGGTTGATCCTTACTCCATCGTTAAAATGGTCCAGGACAATTCGCGCGTTTATTCGCTTAGTGGTGCAACCGAATTAAAATTCAGACATGACCTGGATGATGCCCGTGATCGCATCGAATTTGTAAAACAACTGCTGACTACTTTATCTCCCGAATCACTTAAGGTAGCCTGAGTTCATGTCACTTCGCACTCTTCTCGTCATCATGCTTTTCACGGCAGCATATGCTCTCTCTGCCATGCCTTCTGCTATGGCGCAAACCTTTAGTTATGATGGAAATCGCTGGTATGAAATCGAAGTCAGTATTTTTACTAACGAAAGCTCCGATGAGAGTAATGAACTCGTCATTCCAGAGAAAATATCGCTGGGCTATTTCGAACCATCAATAGCGCTGACCCCTGCCAGTAAAATTTACCAAATACCCTTTGCCAATAATGAATCGGTATTTGTTCTATCCGATGCATTGATTGGCACCAGACAAGATGTACCTGCAGCAGAAGCAATCGCGGGAGAGTTTATTGGGCCGAGAGATTATTCGGCTGATGGGGAATTTCGCATTACTGATTTTAATCGGGATCCGTTCATCGCGCTTGGCAATGAGTCCGCCAGATTTTTGAGCTATAACGAAAAAATTAATCAGTCTCCCGAGCACCGCTTGCTTTTTCATGCAGTATGGCGCCAACCAGTGCTGAATCGGGTTCAAAGCACAGGCATTTTGGTGCAGGGTGGAGATCAATATGGCTTGCATCATGAGTTGGAAGGCAGTTTACGTTTCAGCTATAACGTAAATCGTGTCGATGTCGAAGCAAAACTCTGGCTCGCTTCATTTGTAAGTAACGCAGGATTTGTAAATAGCGCAGAATTACCTGTTGGCAATATTCCTCAAACGGGGCTGCCACCTCTTCCTGTTGAGTTAGCTTTGGATGATAGTGTTATAAATTCTGGATTTAAAAATCCATACTCGATCACTGACCTTGCACATACGGAACAGATGCGGGCTATGATCAGTAATGAGCTGCATTATCTGGATCATCCCGCGCTAGGGATCATCGTTGAAGTACGGCCTTATCAATTACCAGAGCAAAGCAGCTTTTTTGACTGAGCAAGCATTAAAGCTCAGCGATTGTTTCCAGCAATACCTTTTTAATGTCAATCATTCCTTTATCAAGCACGGAACTAATGTCCGCAAAAGAAATTGCTTCCTGTGTCAGACCGGCAGCCCAATTTACCACCAGGGCAATACTTGCATAAGCGATATCCAGCTCTCTAGCCAAGGCGGCTTCCGGCATCGCTGTCATACCAACGATATCGCAACCATCATTTTTCATGCGCTTGATTTCAGCGGCGCTTTCAAGTCTTGGGCCCTGTGTGCAGCCATATACCCCTTTCACGTCTCCAAGCTTTACGGGCAAAGCCATTGCCAAGGCATTTGCCGCCAGTAGTTTTGCCAGAGCCATATCGTAGGGCCAGGTAAAATCAATGTGATTTTCCGGCTTATCAAGGATGTCAAAAAAGGTATGTTCCCTGCCCCAGGTGTAGTCAATTATCTGATCGGGAATGACAATGGTGCCAGGAGACATCTGCTCTGAGATTCCACCAACAACATTCACAGCTATAATGGCGTCCACGCCACGTGTTGCCATGGCATGCAGGTTGGCTCGATAATTAATGCGATGAGGCGGGATGCCATGGTTGCTACCATGGCGTGCCAGAAACACTGTTTCATGACTGGCGATTTTGCTTTTGTAGAGGGTGACAGGTTCGTCAGCATAAGGGGTTATTATACTTTCTGACTCAACAGCGTTACTGTCATCAAGTGCATAAAGGCCGCTTCCCCCTATTACTCCAATCACTGATGACATATTGCTAATCGCTATATTATGGTGAGGCTTTGACGCTTCTCTGGGTTGTCATGCAATGCGCTTATTTGTAGTAAGCGTTTTCCTGCACACTGTGATCGGTTACATCCCGGATCTCCTTGATCTGGGGTAACTGTTCCATCAGTGATTTTTCAACACCATCCTTCAGGGTCACATCAACCATACCACAGCCCTGGCAGCCGCCACCGAAACGAAGCACTACAACCGCATCCTCGGTTACCTCTTCCAGTGAAATAAAGCCACCATGGGCGGCCAAGCCGGGGTTGATCTCATTATACAGAATGTAATTGATACGATCTTCCAAAGGACTGTCTTCTGAAATTTTGGGCATACGGGAGTTGGGGGCACGAATAGTAAGCTGCCCCCCCATGCTGTCCTTGGCAAAATCTACAACGGCTTCTTCCAGGTATTGTTTACTTTTGGACTCAATAAAAGCCTTGAATTCAGTGTAGTCAAATACTTCATCATCAGCCTCTTCTTCTCCCGGACGGCAAAAGGCTATGCAGGTTTCTGCCTTGGGTGTGCCACCGTCAAGAACAAATACGCGAATTGCGATACCTTCACAATCCTGTTTATCCAAGAGCTGCTTAAGATATGTTTTGCCTGAATCTGTAATTTCTATCATGAATATTCAATTTCCTGCTAGGAGTATGCGGTGTGAAAAGCGGCTGATTATCTATGTTGTGACGCTTGATGTCACCCTTAGAGTGAGTCTATATAGTGGCTATAAGGCAGTAATCAATGGCTGGGACTACATTGTGGGACAAGTGATCTTATAAAGCAAAACAAGACCCTACATAGTATATGTTTATTAAAGGATTTCATGGACTTACCCATAGCGCTAAACCCTGTCTCGTAGTATCATCGCGGCCCTTGAAAATCATCAATGAGCAGTGCCTCAGGACACTCTCTATAAGATGACAAGGCCTTACTCCATTAGAAGAATACCGGGACCGGGAAATGTATAACTACGATAACTATGATAAGCAAATGTTGCAGGAGCGAATTGTCCAGTTTCGTGACCAGACCAGGCGATTTCAGGCTGGTGAACTGAGCACTGAGCAGTTTTTGCCCTTGCGTTTGCAAAATGGCTTGTATATCCAGCGACTTGCACCAATGTTGCGTGTTGCTATTCCCTATGGTTGCCTGTCGTCTCGCCAATTACGCAAACTTGCTTCCATCAGCAGAGATTATGACAAGGGCTATGCTCATTTCTCCACACGCCAAAATATCCAGTACAACTGGCCTATTCTTGAACAGGTCCCTGATCTTTTGGCCGAACTGGCAGAAGTAGAAATGCATGCTATCCAGACCAGCGGCAACTGTATTCGAAATACTACTACAGACCAGTTTGCCGGTGTTGCTGTCGATGAAATAGAAGACAGCCGTCCCTGGTGTGAAATTATTCGCCAATGGTCTTCATTTCATCCCGAATTTGCTTACCTGCCCCGTAAGTTCAAAATTGCCGTCTGTGGCACGCCCAATGACCAGGCTGCGACCCAGGTCCATGATATCGGCCTCTATATTAAAAAAGATGATAATGGCGAAATTGGCTTTCAGGTTCTGGTCGGTGGCGGATTGGGTCGTACGCCTGTCATCGGCGCAACAATCTGCGAATTCTTGCCCTGGCAGCACCTGCTGACCTATCTTGATGCCATTATGCGGATCTATAACCGTTTTGGACGCCGAGATAATAAATACAAGGCGCGCATCAAAATACTGGTAAAAGAAATTGGCGCAGAGGCATTTCGTGAAAAAGTAGAGGCTGAATGGCTCCATGACAAGGATGGCTCTGCCACCCTGACGCAGGATGAAGTCGAGCGTTGTAAAGGCTTTTTTACCGATCCTGATTATCAGGAACTGGATAACACGAATCAGGCTATTGAAGATGCCGCAGCAAGTGACTTATTGTTCAGTCACTGGCTTGAGCGCAATGTCGCACCTCATAAAAAGTCCGGGTATCGTATTGTTAACCTTTGTCTGAAAGAAACCGGTGTTGCCCCCGGGGATATTACCGATACCCAGATGGAGTTTGTTGCCGATCTTGCTGATAAATATAGCTTTGGCGAAGTTCGCGTTACCCATGAGCAAAATCTGGTACTGACCGATGTGCGCTTACAGGATTTGTATGTGGTGTATAAGGCCCTCAAGACAGAATCTCTGGCAACGCCCTATCTTGGATTAATCAACGATATTGTCTGCTGCCCTGGTGGCGATTTTTGCTCGCTGGCTAATGCCAAGTCGATTCCTATCGCGGAATCAATTCAGCGCCGCTTTGAAGACTTTGATGTTCAAAAGAATATTGGCGATATTACCCTGAATATTTCTGGCTGCATGAATGCCTGCGGTCATCACCATGTTGGCAATATTGGCATCCTGGGCGTCGATAAAAAAGGTGCTGAATTCTACCAGGTAACCCTGGGTGGTTCTTCAGACAGAGACACTTCTCTGGGCAAGGTGCTCGGCCCCTCATTTGCCCAAGCTGAAATGCCCGATGTGATGGAAAAAATTATTAACGTTTATTTGGAAAATCGTCAGGAAAACGAAAACTTTCTTGCCACCTACAATCGTATTGGCATGGAACCCTATAAGGAAAAAGTGTATGCCAACGCTGATTAAAGACGGACAGGTTGTTGATAATCTCTGGTGCCTGCTGGAAAAAGGCGTTGATATGAATGCAGCGCTTTCTGATAAAGCCGAGCAAATTATTGTGCCATTTGCCTTATGGCAGGATCATAAGGATACCCTTATGGAGAGCAGCAAAAAAATTGCAGTGTGGCTGGATTCCGAAGATGATCCTTATGAGCTTGCCAATGACGTGATTGATCTGCCTTTGATTTGCCTGAACTTCCCGGTATTCAGGGATGGCAGGGCCTTTTCAGCGGCGGTAATTTTGCGGGAACGCCTGAATTATCAGGGAGAAATTCGCGCCATTGGGGATGTCTTACGTGACCAGCTTTGCTATATGAAAAAATGTGGAATGGACAGCTTTGATCTGGCTGATGGGGTTAATGTAGAAAATGCATTGCACGCTTTTAATGACTTTTCTACCAGTTATATGAGCACTATGGAAGAACCCCTGCCCCTGTTTCGACGCCGCTAAAGGGGCACAGTTAAGCCACGAATCAGGAATAAAGTTCATCCTTACTGCGGCCTCGATGCAACCAGCGCAGTAAGGTATTGTCGAGGGTAGATTCCATCATCTTGCCCAGTTTGTCTGCGATGTTCTTTTTCTTCTCATAGGCTACGTGGTAAACCTCGGCGTCCTTGCAGGTATTAATGATAATTTCATCACTGGTGCCAACGGCATCTACCAGCCCCAGGCTAAGGGCGCGACTGCCCAACCAGGTTTCGCCTGTTGCCAGTTTCTCGATATCCATCGCCGGTCGTGACTCCTTGATAAAGTCCTTAAACAAATCATGGACTTCTTTTACATCCTCAAGCATCTTCTCCCGCCCCTGATCCGTATTTTCACCAAACATGGTCAGGGTTCTTTTGTATTCACCGGCAGTGACCATTTCAAAGTCGACATTTTTTTCCTTGAGCAGACGATGAAAGTTGGGTATCTGAACCAGCACACCAATGGAGCCTATATAGGCAAAAGGTGCGGCTATAAGCTTACTGGCTACACAGGCCATCATATAGCCACCACTAGCAGCAACTTTGTCGACACAGATAGTCAGCGGAATATTTTTACTGCGCACGCGGTGAAGTTGGGAGGCAGCCAGACCATAGGCATGTACCATGCCGCCAGGGCTTTCCAGACGCAAAAGAACTTCATCTTTTTCTACACGCGCCATGGCAAGAACGGCAGTGATAGCCTGGCGTAATTCTTCTACCTGGCTGGCCTTAGGATCGCCATCAAAGTCGATAACATAGACGCGTTTTTTTTCTTCTGCAGCTTTGCCTGACTTTTTAAGGGCTTTCTTTTCCTGTTTCAGCTTCTTCTTTTCTGCCTTGGCGGCTTCCTTTAAAGACTGTTCATCTTCAACAACATTTTTGATGGCATCACTCAGATGTTTCAGGTCTTCATTGAGGTGAGTGACCGTAATTGCTCCCTTGCCCTCTTTCTTTTGTTTCATGGCATTGGCCAGCGCTGCGGCCATAATGATGAGTACCGCAGCAACCACAGTCAGGGTCTTGGCCAAAAAAAGTCCGTATTCAGAGAGAAATTCCAACATTAACGCTCCACAAAGTTATAGGCAGTGCTTTTGTTCTTCTGACCTTCTAACTTTCTAAAAGAAACTGAATTGATAAAACATTAATATACTACAAAGAAAAAGGATCTGCCGTTACACGACAGATCCTTTTTTATTGGTAAACATTTTTACCATTTTATGCCTGATGACATAAGGCAACTAATCACTTGTTAGCCACGAGCAGATCCCAGTTCCTAGATGGCACTTGGATCGCTGTAAAAACCGAAAAACGCAGTCATGATGATGGAACAGATGATTAGTGTCAGCACCATAATTGGGGCACCTTTTCTAAACCAGAGCCCCGGGGTAATTGCCAGACTTGGATTACCTTCATCCTTGGCCAGCTTTTCTGAGATAGTCACAATGAATACATTGGCTGTCGATCCCAGATGGCTACCATTACCACCCATACCAACGCCGGCGGCCAGCGACCACCAGAGCGCATTGACATTCACACCCTGCTGCTCGAGACCAAGAATAATGGGAATCATCGCTGCCGTGAAAGGTATATTGTCGATGAAAGCCGACATAATGGCGGCAACCCACATTAACAAGATACAGGCTGTTAACAGATCATCCTGAACAAACGGCAAAATGAACTGACCAATGTACTCAAGGAAATGACTGTGTTCTACACCACCCACGATAATGAACAAGGCCATGAAAAACATCAGCAAGGTCAATTCGACGTCGGCAAAATGTTCGTCCATATCTACATCTTTACCGAAGAACACCAACAAGGTAAGCCCCATGCCGGCAACAAACCAGGCTTCCCAGTGCAGCGTTCGGTGCATGATAAAACCTACGACCATGATGCCAAGAACAATCAGGGAAACTTTCCAGGTGTAAGGGTCTTTCATTTCTTCCTGCTGGCTGAAATCCTGCAGCACAGGGGTCTCGGCAAGCTCTTTCTTGAAGATCAACTTTAGGGCAAAGAGCGTTGCTACCCAGGCCACGAATACAATACCACCCATGTGGTAGAAGAAAGTATTGAAGTCAATGCCGGCAGCAGAACCAATCATCAGATTGGGGGGGTCACCAACCAGTGTCGCCACACCACCGGTGTCTGACAGCAAGGCGGCAGCCAGCAGATAAGGTATAGGATTAACCTTCATCGACTGACAGATAAGTATAATCAGCGGACCAAAGATAACTACGGTGGTTACATTGTCCAGCAATAAAGACAGGACCGTCACCAGCGTACCCATCATTGCCAGCAAGAGGAACAAGCGTCCTTTACTGAAATCAGCAATACGGTAGGCCAACATCTGAAATCCCCCGGTGGGGATCATTATGGCGACAACTGTCATCATCGCACCTAACAGGAAGATAACATTCCAGTCGATGGATTCTATCGCCAAATCAGGGCTGTAAAAACCAAAATACTGTCCTGCTAGGACCATTGCGCCTGCACCACCAAGGGCAAATTTGGCGCGGTGAAAGCCGTGCACACCTTCGGTAAAGATTCCCACAAAGGTGATTACAAGAATAATGCCAGACACCATCATCGCGGTATCCATTTCTAGCACTTCCATAGTGATTCCTTATAGGCTTAGAGGTTGGAATTAAAGGGTTTGTAAAAGATTGTATATCGATTGTTTGTGGTCACAAAGGCAAAGATTATAAGCACGAGAGCGCCCTACTTCAAGAAATA
This sequence comes from Gammaproteobacteria bacterium, assembly GCA_030828385.1. Taxonomy (GTDB): domain Bacteria; phylum Pseudomonadota; class Gammaproteobacteria; order Pseudomonadales; family Pseudohongiellaceae; genus Eutrophocola. The sequence goes on along the minus strand of JAURCS010000022.1, from coordinate 17,798 downwards.
CCGGGTTCATAAACATTAATTTTTCAACCATACACAGCCGTTTTCCGCTGCTTTGTCAATTTCCATGAGACGGGATTCGTGTGCTGAAAGCTCTTCCTCGGTTGCGCGAATAACTTTTAATGGTTTGCGTTTGGCTGAGAGTCTTTTCAGCTGCTGTGCAGAGCGTTTTTCAGAACTCTCTTCGTAGCCCAGAGAAAAGCTGGATTGCCCGCCTGTCATCATCAAATAGACATCAGCAAGGATTTCCGCATCAAGCAAGGCGCCATGGAGATCGCGCTGGGTATTATCAACCATATAACGCTTGCACAAAGCATCGAGATTGTTCTTCTGCCCAGGATGCTTTTTCCTGGCCATCAGCAGGGAGTCCAGAATTTGGCAATAGTCCTGCATCGCCTTGTAGCCTTTTTTCAAGGCGGCAAGTTCATGGTCCAGAAAGCCAATATCAAAGGGCGCATTATGAATAACCAGTTCTGCACCACTGACAAATTCAATAAAACTCTCTGCGACATCGGCAAATAAAGGCTTATCGGCCAGAAAGTGGTTTGTGATGCCGTGAACTTCAAGCGCTGCTGCCTCAATTTCCCGTTGCGGATTAATGTATACGTGGAAATGATTGCCAGTCAGCTTTCTGTTGAGCAGTTCAACACAGCCAATTTCAATAATCTTGTGTCCCTGAGCTGGATCCAGTCCGGTAGTTTCGGTATCGAGTACAATTTGCCGCATGTGTTTGTTAGTTATCCAGTAATCTGCCGTTAATTATTCGTCTGATCGAAAAGCGGAGGAGCAATTACAACTCATCAATGCCCTGATTGGCCAGTTGGTCAGCCATTTCGTTTTCCGGGTGACCACTATGTCCTTTCACCCAATGCCAGGTTATGTCAAAGGGCTGTACCAACTGGTCCAGGCGCTGCCAGAGATCAACATTCATGACCGGTTTCTTGCTGGCACTGCGCCAGCCCTTTCGCTTCCAGCCCTCAATCCATTCAGTTATACCCTGCAGGACATATTTTGAGTCCGAGGTTATTTCCAGGGGCCACTTGTTACCCTTGATACATTCCAGCGCCTTGATCACCGCAGTTAATTCCATGCGGTTATTTGTGGTTTCCTGTTCTCCACCATGGAGTTTCTTGACCTTACCGCCATGCATGAGAACAGCGCCCCAGCCACCGGGGCCGGGATTACCTCTGCAAGCACCATCTGTATAAATCCTGATCGGGTCAGCCATGGGTTTCTCAGGAATTTTCCTCATTACTGGCCACCCGCAGATCTCTGGATACCCGGGTAATGTTTTCCGCAATGGGCATACCAACATTCGCATTGGCAAATTCTCGCCAGGAGGTTTGAATCGGCGTCAGCGGTAAGGCCTGCTTTCTTGCAGAGATCATGTAAACCCCGCCGGTAGGCCAATTCAGCCGTGACGCAAGGGGGGCGAGCAAACTTGAATACTTGATAATAGCGGGCGAATTAATCGGCAATGTGTAAGCGCCATAGCGAATCTGTTCAATCTGAAAATCCAGTAATTTCAACCAGTCTGAAATACGTGAAGTACTTAAAAGCCTGCCATTCCAGGGGTGCACTTTTTCCCCGGGAAACCGGGTTCTAAGCCCCCAGCTGCTGACCGGATTAAACCCGACAATGACAATGTGGCCGCCGGCAATAAGAACTCGTGAGACTTCACGCAATAACTGGTGCTGAATGGAAGAGTAATCCAGAGCATGGTGTAGCAGAACGACATCCACTGATTCACTGGTAAGTGGAATAGCTTCGCCTCTGGCAGCAATGCCATGTCCAGCAAGGTTGTCATTATGGGTAATGGAAAACTTGTGCCCGACGGGACTATTTTCATACATTGGGAAGTTGGCACAGCCTATTTGAAGAAGATGATAGCCAAAACGCCTCGGCAGGCAGCGCTCGAGTAAGGACATTTCAACTTCGCGGAGACGATGGCCAAGTGGTGTTTCATACCACTGACTCATGGCATCATAAAAGCCAGGACTGTCGAGATTTTCCCTGTTACTTTTCCAGATCACTTTGCTGCCCGACATGATTGTTGAAATTGGGTATCATACCTGAGTCTCATTGTGCTGACGAGCAAACCAGTGCCGTCATTAGCCTTCACCATGATAAAAAAACAGGGGCAATACCATGCTGGAAGTGACACCCATTCGGGCTTTTAATGATAACTACCTTTGGCTGTTCAGAGAGGCCGGAAGTCGTGATTGCGGTATCGTGGATCCGGGCGATGCAGCGCCGGTTCTTCAGTATTTAAAGGAGCAAAACCTCAATCTCGCCGTGATCATTATTACACATCACCACGGCGATCATACCGGTGGCATTAGCCAGTTACTGGAAAACTACAATGTGCCGGTTTATGGCCCTGATTCAGCAAATATTCCTGCAGTGACGCATAGGGTCAAACAAGGCAGCCAGATTGATATCCTCGGCCACAGATTCGAGATAATCGAAATACCTGGTCATACCCTGGATCACATCGCCTACTTCAGTGCATCGGATGAAAACCAAACTCCTGTGCTGTTCTGTGGCGACACACTATTTGCCGGAGGCTGTGGCAGGGTCTTTGAAGGCACATTCCCGATGATGCACGAGTCATTGCAAAAACTCTCAGGCTTGCCTACTGAGACTCTGGTTTATTGTGCCCACGAATATACTCTCGCCAATCTGAGTTTTGCCAGAGCGGTGACTCCGAACAATAAAACGCTGGCCGATCGCATTGCGCAGGAAAAAGAAAAACGCAACAGAGATATTCCTACTGTTCCCACCAGCATAAAAGCAGAACTAGACACTAATCCTTTCCTGCGTTGCGCAGAAGCGGAAATTATTGCCGCAGCGGCCAGGCACAGTGGTCGACAACTAAAAGCTCCCGAGGAGGTTTTTGGCGTGATACGGGGCTGGAAAGATTCGTTTTAAAGTGGACTTTTTGAAGGTACAGCAAGCCCCTCAAGCAGTGACTTGCCGGGGATGGCATCAAGCAGGGCTCGGGTATAGTCCTGGGTCGGTGTTTCAAAGACTTCGCTTACCGACCCGGTTTCAACCAGCACGCCCTCTTTCATTACCACGATCCGGTCAGACAAATAACGCACCACCCCAAGGTCATGGGAGATAAACAGCATGGTCAGGTCAAAGCGCTCAACCAGTTCAAGTAGCAGGTCAAGTATTTGGGCCTGAATAGTAACGTCCAGCGCTGATACCGGTTCATCAGCAACAATGAACTCGGGCTTTGTGGCAATTGCGCGACCAATAGCAATACGTTGTCGCTGGCCACCAGAAAATTCATGGGGATAACGCAGAACACTTTCCCGGGACAAGCCTACAGAATCCATCAATGCGAACACTTCGCCTTCCAGTTCATTGCGCATGCAAATGCGGTGCAATAAAAGCGGCTCAGCCAGTGTGTCATAAACCGTCATGCGTGGGTTCAGGCTTGCATAGGGGTCTTGAAAAATAATCTGCATATGCCGTCTCAGGGGCTTCATCCTTGCCAGAGAATAATGGCTGATTTCCTCGTCGTTAAAATAGATCTTTCCTGATGTCGGGTTAACCAGACGAGTTATTGCGCGGCCGAGAGTGGATTTGCCCGACCCCGATTCTCCAACCAGCCCCAGGATTTCATGGCGATTAATATCAAGGCTGACCGAATTGACAGCAACTACCGTGTCCTGGTTTTTCCCACCCGGAAATTCGACGACCAGCTCATTAATGCTTACCATGGGGGCATTTGATTCCCCGGTAGCCTCCTTTTGAGTGCCTGGTACAGCCGCCAATAACCTGCGGGTATAATCATCCTGCGGGTTATTGAAAACAGTATCCCGATCCCCCACCTCCATGAATTTTCCATACTGCATGACGCCGATCTCATCGGCGATATCTGCCACTACGCTAAGATCATGGCTGATAAAAATAACGCCAATGTTGCGGCGCACTTGCAGTTCTTTTAATAGCCGGAGTATCTGTGCCTGAACAGTAACATCCAGGGCCGTGGTGGGTTCATCGGCGATAATAATTTCGGGTTCGGTAACCAGAGCCATGGCAATCACCACCCGTTGCCGCATGCCGCCAGAAAATTCGAAAGGCCAGGCATTCATCCGCTGAGCCGCATTTTTAATGCCGACTTCTTCCAGGATATCTATACTTTTTTGCCAGGCCTCTTTCTTGCTCAAACCAAAGTGTAGCCTGAGTGGTTCCATTAACTGGTCACCAATTTTCAGGAAAGGGTTCAGGGTTGTCATGGGATCCTGGAAGATAATGGAAATGCCCTTGCCTCGAACCTTACGGAGTTCTTTCTCCGACAGCTTTAATAAATCCTGCCCCTGAAACATAACCTTGCCAGATTCAATCTTGCCAGGCGGCATGGGAATCAGCCCCAGCATGCTATAACAGGCAACGGACTTTCCGGAGCCTGATTCACCAATTATGGCGAAGGTCTTCCCTGCCTCTACATTAAAACTGATGCCGTCAACCGCCTTCACCACCCCATTACGGGTGTGGAAGTAGACGGACAAATCCTGAACCTGAAGTAATGACATAGTACGGCCTAATCTCTTGAAGCTTTCGGGTCGAGGGCGTCACGCAGTCCGTCGCCAAGAAAATTAAGGGCAAATAATGTAGTGGTTAGTGTCAATCCGGGGAATATAAGCAACCAGGGGTATTCCTCCATGGTTTCCACCCCATAGGAGATAAGCAGTCCCCAGGAGGATTCTGGCGGCTGTATACCCAGGCCAAGGAAGCTTAAAAAGGCTTCCAGCAGCATCACATTGGGAATGGTCAGCGTGGTGTAGACAATGACCGGGCCGAGCGCATTGGGAATCAGGTGCTTCATGATGATGGTGGCTGGCGACAGCCCCAGTGAGATCGCAGCCTCTACATATTCCTGTTGCCTGAGACTTTGAATCTGACCGCGGACAATTCGCGCCATGACCAGCCACTCAACCGCACCGATCGCCAGGAACAGCAATAACAGATTTCGTCCAAATACCACCATCAGAAGAATAATGAAGATCATAAAAGGCAGAGCGTAAAGGATGTCTACCAGGCGCATCATGAAGGCATCAGTTTTCCCTCCGGCATAACCAGCGATAGCACCATAAGTGACGCCAATAAGCAGAGCAACAGACGTCGCTATAAAGCCCACTAATAATGAGACTCTACCGCCATACATAATCCTGGTTAACATGTCTCTGCCAAACGTGTCAGTCCCCAACCAGTGTTGCATCGAGGGCGGAATGGCACCAAGCCGAAGATTTTGTTCTTCGTATCCATAAGGGGCTATCCATGGTGTGAGAAGACAAACAATCATTATGAACACCAGGAACCCCAGACCAATCATGGAGAGTCTGTTTTTACGCAAGCGTACAAGTGCATCTTCCCAAAGCGATGTGCCCTTGGGGATGTCTTGATCAAGTACCTGAGATGTTATTCTTGAAGTCATTATTTTTTAAATTGGTAACGCAATCTGGGGTTAACCCAGGCAGCCGCAATATCTGACAATAAATTAAACACTACAATCAGCGTGGACAGGAAAACCGTGGTACCAAGGATCATCGTATAATCCCGATTAAACGCTGCCTGCACATAAAATCTACCGAGGCCGGGAATCTGGAAAATGGTTTCTACCACAAACGAGCCACTAAGCAGCGCCGCAAATGCCGGCCCCAGATAGCTGATAACCGGCAACAGCCCTCCCCTTAAGGCATGCTTGAGAATAACCACGTATTCCGGCAAGCCTTTTGCTCTTGCGGTACGCAGATAATCCTGCGACATGACTTCTAGCATGCCCGAACGACTAAGACGGGCGATATAGGCGGCATACATCGCGCCGAGCGTAATACTGGGTAACACCTTGTCTCCATAGGAATTCCCCCAGCCTGAGACAGGCAGCCAGTCCAGCATAATGCCGAATACCAGCACCAGTACTGGCCCCAGCAGAAATGAAGGCATGCAGATCCCTACCATGGCGATGCTCATGGGAACATAATCCTGCATGGTATTGGGTTTAAGGGCCGCAATGACGCCTGCGAAGCTGCCGATAATGACCGCGATCAACAAGGCATATAGTCCAAGTTCTGCAGTAATGGGCAACCCTTGAAAAATAAGCTCGTCGACGCTGCGTCCCGGGTAATAAAAGGACGGCCCCATATTTCCCTGAACCAGGTCAGTAAGATAAGAAATATACTGTTGTAGCGCAGGCTGATCAAGGCGGTACTGGGCTTCCAGAGCAGCCTGTACCTGGGGTGATACCGCTTTTTCACTTGAGAACGGGCCGCCGGGCGCAGCGCGAACCAAAAAAAACGTTACCGTAATGACGGCTAAAATGACCGGTATTGCCTGTAAACTACGAAGCCCAATAAAACGCCACATAAAGCTCAGCCTGTTCTATTGGGAAGCGTCAAGATAGACATACTTCCAGTTGTAATAATCCATAATGTTGGGCGGCATGCCTTTAAGACTGGGATGTTTCAGATGTTTACTCTGATAGGTGTAGATGGGAATAATGGGCATGGCATTCATCAAAATAGTTTCAGCTTCCTGATAGAGTTTAAAACGCTCTTGCTGATCAAGCGTGGCCGGTGCATCCCGCAGGATCAGTTGATCGTAACGGGAGTCACTGAAGCCTGTTTTGTTATTTCCGCCATCTGTAATCATCATATCGAGGAAGGTATTGGGATCAACGTAATCGCCAATCCAGCCACGCCTGGAAATTGAATAATTAAAGTTATCCGTTGAATCAAGATAGACCTTCCACTCCTGGTTCATCGGCGTTGCACTAACGCCAAGAGTTTCCATCCACATTTGCTGAATAGCCACGGCAATTTTCTGATGGTTCTCCTGAGTGTTATACAAAATATCAAAAGATGGAAAGTTTTCGCCACCGGGATAGCCTGCTTCAGCTAGAAGTTGTCTCGCCTGTTCCGGATCATAGGTAAATGTTTCTGGAGGTTCATACCCAAGAGTGCCGGGTGGAACCAGAGCATAGGAAGGCAGATAAAGGTTTTCCAGGATGGTTTCCACCAATAGGTCGCGGTCAATAGCCATGGAAAGTGCTTTGCGCACCCGTACATCATCAAACGGCTCCCGCGTCGTGTTGATCAAATAGTAATAGGTCCCAAGATATGGGGCAATCTGAAGCAGTTCAGGCTGCTCACTGCGATAAACAGGCACTTTGTCCAGCGCCACTTCATTGGTGAAATGGATCTGTTCGTCACGAAACATTCTTTCTTCTGTCACAATGTTTTCGGTGGGATAAAAAACGATGGCATTCAGTTTAACTTCGTCAGCATCCCAGTAGTAAGGCGACTTTTCCACTCTGATATGGGAATTAACCTGCCATTCTGTGAGTGTGAATGCACCATTGGTCACGATATTGCCTTCTCGGGACCATTGCGAAAAACGGTCACTGGGTGAACCGAAAGCAAGAACCGTTGGCGGATGTACAGGATAAGTACTGTAGTGATCAAATAGTTGTAACAGGAAGGGAGTAGGCTCGCGTAATGTAACTTCCAGAGTGCGCTCACCCAGTACCTTCACCCCTACTTCACTAAAATCATCAATGGCCCCGGTAGCAAAGCCTTCCGCATTAAGAATCGGAAAAAACATGTAATTATAAAGACTGCCAAGTTCAGGGGTTAAGGCTCGCTCCCATGACCAGCGGAAATCTTCTGCGACTACCGGGTCGCCATTACTCCAACGGGCATTATCCCTAAGCTGAAAAGTATAGACTCTGCCGTCTTCACTAATTTCCCAGCTTTCGGCTACACCAGGCTCTGGTTCCAGGGTATAGGGGTTTTTTGTGACCAGCCCCTCGAACAGAGCGCCGATAATATGATGTTCCGGAACACCGGTAACAATATGGGGGTCAATGCCTTGTGGCTCAGTGCCGTTACCTAAATGAAGAACGCCTTGCTGATTACCCGTTATCACCCGCGATTCATTACTACCACCGCCACAAGAAACAAGGAAAAGTGACAACAAAAGGGCTGGAATCAGGGCTCTACTTAATTTCATCTTGAAAAATACCTGCATGGATGTTGGTGTCATTGGAAACGCCGCCAGGAGGATTTAACGCTTGGATTTGTTCTGGCAGCCAGCACTGGGCAAATAGAATAAACGGCCTGTATGCTTAAGTCTACAAGGTTTAACGTTATTCAGGATAATGCACGGCAATCTTGTTTTGCTATAAAAAAAGGCCGGACTTCCAATGGAAATCTGGCCTTTTTAAAAGTAGCCACCCTGCTTAACGGATAATATCAGCCCTGTTTTGCAGGCCGGTTATCAGTGCTTCAAAATCTGCATTCGCAGACTGCTGGGCAATAAAGCTTTCGAGGCTGTTTAATTCAGTTTCGTCAAAATCTTCCAGCGAGCCGTCTTTGACTGCCTGTAATTCAATAACTACATACTCGCCGCTATTAAGCATTAGTCCGTCGATAACCGTTCCATCGTCTTCAGGAACTGACATTTCAAATATGTAATTAACCAGCTGAGGAGGCAGAACCTGGTCGGACCGTTCCAGTCCGTTAAGTTGGTTCCAGCTCAAATTTTGGGTTTCCAACAAACTGTCGATATTTTGATCGTTCTGATAGTTTGACTTGATAGTCTCACCCAAGCTGAGAGTTTGTTCCTGGATTTTCTCAAACTGGAGCATTATCTCAATTTCACCACGGACATCTTCCATAGCTTGCAACCGCGGCTGATTATGCTCAAGCACCCGAATCACGACACTTCGTGATGGGGTAACAGAGATTAGGTCGCTATTTAGCCCATCAAGCAGTACCTGTGGACTAAAGGCCGTGTTGATTACATCGCTATTGGCTGCTATGCCAACACCACCGCTGCGACTAAACAACCCTGTAGTCTGAATCTCCAGACCCATAAGCTGGGCAGGATCAGAGAGGTCAAAAGATTCAAAGGCCAGATTGCCCAATTCTTCAGAACGTTGTAGAAAAAGGGTATCTACTTCATCTGACTTGAGGTCGCGTTCCAGCCTTTCCCTGCTGTCTTCAAAAGATTCCAGCGCAGATTCACTTCTTTCTGTGAGCTTGATCAGATGAACCCCAAATTCTGTCTGTACAGGCCCTGAAACCTCACCAACATCAAGCGTCAGCAGTGCCTGTTCAAATGGCTCTACAAAATTATCTCCGGTTGTGTAACCCACATCACCGCCATCCTCGGCAGAGCCCAGGTCGTCAGAATATTCAAGGACCAGCGCTTCAAAGCTCTCACCATTATCAATCCTGCTCTTTAATTCTGCGGCAAGTGCCAGATTTTCAGCCATACCGTCGTCATCAAAGGCTTCCAGCAGAATATGAGCGGCGCGACGTTCAATCTGAGTCTGATACTCCAGCTGCTCTTCTTCATAGCGCTGAACAATCTGTTCCTCGGTGACAACGACCTCATCAAAAATAGCGTCTTTATCCAGTTCCAGGTATTCAAGAGAAACCTGCTCTTCAAGCACGAACTGGCTTTCATTGGCGCTGTAGTATTCTTCAATTTCTTCTTCGGTGATATCAATATTATTTAATTGGGTATCAAGACTTACTAGGATGTAACGTAAATCACGGGTCTGGTTGAGCAATTTCGCAATATTTTCTATTTCCGGTGTAGTGACAAAGCCGGATAGCCCATAGGCATAGGAAACCTGGTTAATAAGGCCCTGCGAGGCAAGCGCAGCACGATAGGAGTTAGGCGTATAGCCCATGCTGGCAATCAGCATTTGAGCACGTTCGCCATTAAACACACCGTCAACCTGAAAGTCGGCAGTCTGTGCTATTGAGCGGTCAATCGATCTTGAAGAAATAACCATCCCGGTATTTTCAGCATACTGGAGCAATAATTCCTGCTGTATAAGTTCATTTAAAGCGGCTTCTCTGGCCAGGTCTTCATCAATACTGGAGAGATCCGCGTCTGGACCTAAAGATTGCATCATCTCTTGCAACCTGATCTGGGTAGTTCTTTCTACTTCCAGTTCATCGATATCTGTGCCATTTACAGAAACAGCAGGTGTGCCGTTAATGACAGATGAAACAATCGTACTGGCTCCCCATGCACCGAATATTACGATAATGAACCAGACAAAAATCTTGGCTCCAATACCCTGGGAGTTATCACGAATTTTTTGCAGCATTTTTTATTCCAGAATTTCAAAAATTATTGAGCTAATCAGCAACAGTTAATCACGGTGGAAAAGTAACTCTTAACAGAGAGCGTGTTCGTTACGTCAATAACTGGCAGTACACTTTATTACAACTAATCTTATCTTCTAATTATCTACTACTAATTCTCTACTACTAACAAAAACAGAAGGCGCATCAATGATGCGCCCTCTAGGAATTTTCCTGATATTTATTTCGGCTGCTTTCAAGAAGCCGAAATTAACGCCATCAGGAATTAACGGCGTCTTTCAGTGCTTTACCAGCTTTAAATGAAGGTACTCGAGCAGCAGCAATCTGGATAGGGGCTCCTGTTTGAGGATTACGACCAGTACGAGCTGGACGGTCTTTTACATTAAAAGAACCGAATCCAACCAGTGCGACTGAGTTACCAGATTTTAATGATGAAGCAATTGCATCAGTCATAGCATCAATGGCGCGAGCAGCAGCAGCTTTTGGTAAGTCGGCAGTTTCAGCAACAGCATCTATTAATTCGGATTTATTCACGTTGTCCCCTTGTTATCATTTACATTTCGGTTATTGTGGAGTTTTATACTACGTTTTTGGAAGCGATTCGCCAGCCTTTAAATCAGAAAACTTTATACCAACTGTGTTGAAGCAATGTCAAGGAATACAAAGTTTTCTAGTGTGTATTTATGGATTTTTTTCTTTTATCTTTGACTTCATTCTCAGTTGTTTTTGAGGAACCTTTTTCAAGTGCTTGAGTTTTATTATCTTCCGCTGGTTCGGGCATAAAGGTAAGCGCAATTTCCAAAACTTCATCAATCCACTTAACCGGTTTTATATCCAAATCCGCTTTTATGTTATCCGGAATTTCTTTAAGGTCCCTTTCATTTTCTTTTGGAATAATCACCTTCTTTATGCCACCGCGATGCGCTGCTAATAACTTTTCTTTCAGGCCGCCGATGGGCAAGACCTCTCCTCTCAAGGTAATTTCACCCGTCATGGCAACGTCTTTCCTTACCGGGATGCCTGTTAACACAGAAACCAGTGCGGTACACATTCCAACACCTGCGCTTGGACCATCCTTCGGTGTCGCGCCTTCTGGGACATGAACGTGTAGGTCGTTGTTTTCATGAAAGTTTTCTTTAAGTCCGAGCGTGCCGGCACGACTCCTGACCACGGTTAAAGCTGCCTGTATGGACTCCTGCATAATATCGCCGAGGGATCCAGTCATAGTTGTTTTTCCCTTACCTGGTGTAGCAACGGCTTCAATAGTTAACAGCTCGCCGCCAACCTGTGTCCATGCCAACCCATTCACCTGACCAATGGCATCATCCTCTTCTGCCCGACCGTAATCGTATTTTTGTACACCCACATACTGCTCAAGGTCTTTGGCAGTCAGCTTCAGTTTTGGTGGATTTTTTTCCAATACATGTTTTTTTACTATCTTTCTGCAAATTTTTGCAATTTCTCTTTCCAGGCCTCGAACACCTGCTTCACGGGTGTAATGTCTTATCAGGTTGAGTATTGCATCATCCGTTAACGTAACTTCATCTTCTTTCAGCCCATTATTCTCTTTCTGCTTGGGTACCAGGTAGCGGCTCGCAATATTGAGCTTTTCATCTTCCGTGTAACCAGGTAAGCGAATCACTTCCATTCTGTCGAGTAATGGTCCAGGAATATTCATGGAATTTGATGTACAAATAAACAACACATCGCTTAAGTCATAATCGACTTCCAGATAGTGGTCATTAAAATTATGATTCTGTTCCGGATCCAGTACTTCCAGCAAGGCAGAGGCCGGATCACCACGATGGTCCATACCCATCTTGTCGACTTCATCAAGTAGCACCAAGGGATTGCGAACACCGACTTTTGCCATTTTCTGTATTACCTTACCTGGCAATGAACCAATATAGGTTCGACGATGACCGCGGATTTCAGCTTCATCGCGAACTCCACCAAGAGCCATACGGACAAATTTGCGGCCTGTAGCTCTGGCCACAGACTCGCCAAGAGAGGTCTTGCCCACACCTGGAGGGCCCACCAGACACAGGATGGGGCCTTTCAGTTTCTTTACTCGTTTCTGAACTGCGAGATACTCAACGATTCTTTCTTTAACTTCTTTCAGTCCATAATGGTCATGATCAAGTATTTCCTCTGCCTTTGTCAGATCGGTACGGATTTTCGATTTCTTTTTCCATGGCACGCTGATCATCCAGTCTATATAAGTCCGGACTACAGACGCCTCTGACGACATTGGCGACATCATTTTCAGCTTATTCAGCTCTGCGGTCGCCTTTTCTTTGGCATCCTTCGGCATTCCCGCTTCTTCTATTTTATTCTTTAGCTCTTCGCCCTCATTAGGCACATCATCAAGCTCGCCCATTTCTTTCTGGATGGCCTTCATCTGCTCATTCAGATAGTACTCGCGCTGGCTTTTTTCCATTTGTTTTTTAACGCGCCCACGTATGCGTTTTTCAACCTGGAAAATATCAATTTCAGCCTCTATCAATGACATTAAATGCTCAATACGAGGTTTCAGATTGGCCAATTCAAGGATGTTTTGCTTTTCCTGTAACTGGAGAGACATATGCGTTGCAATGGTGTCTACAAGTCGGCTTGGCTCATCAATACTGGTAATGGATGTTAATACTTCTGGCGATATTTTTTTGCTCAGTTGAACATACTGGTCAAACTGGGAAAGTAATGAGCGCACCAGAATTTCAGTATCTTTCTCTTCAGTTGTGCTGCCATTCATACTGCTGGTGTCGGCGGTATAATAGTCACCGTCAATATGGAGCTTTCGAATCTGAACTCTTTCCACGCCTTCGACGAGTACCTTTACAGTTCCGTCATTAACATGCATAAGTTGAAGCACGGAGGCCACAGTACCGATTGTAAAGACATCATCCTTGCCAGGCTCGTCATCGGAATGCTGCTTCTGTGCTGCCAGAACCACTTTCTTGTCACCAGCCATAGCGGCTTTCAGGGCTTTGATGGATTTTTCCCTGGCAACAAATAGTGGGTGGACAATTTGCGGGTATACAACAACCCCTCTAAGAGGCAAAAAAGGAAGGGTACTGGAAGGATTACTTGCGTCCTGTTTGTCCATAAATTGTGTCAGACCTGTGGAATTAAAATTAAGTTACATTGAATTACAAATTCATCATATTTACCAGAGAGTGACAGTAAATGCTGATGAAATTGAGACGCTAACTTGGCCAGGGGGTTATAGCTGCCCCGGATACTGATCGAACCTTGCCAGTAGTTATTACCATACTGATCTATGTGAGGGCGGAATTGATTATTTCAAGCTGGATCTTTGCTACCGGAGATACTTTGTGCAGATTCTCCGGTTTCATACATCAACAAAGGTTCTGACTCGCCATTAATAACAGCTTCATCAATAACCACTTTTGTTACCCCTTCCTGTGAGGGTATGTTATACATGGTGTCAAGTAACACCGACTCCATGATTGAGCGTAATCCCCGGGCTCCGGTCTTTCTTTCCTGAGCTTTACGGGCGATCGCCTTGAGTGCGTCATCGCGGAATTGAATCTCAACCCCTTCCATCTCAAACAACTTCGCATATTGTTTGGTTAGTGAATTCTTTGGTTCTTTCAGGATTTTAACCAACGCATCATCGTCGAGCTCATTGAGGGTGGCTATCATGGGCAAACGGCCCACGAATTCCGGGATCAGGCCGTACTTAACGAGATCTTCGGGCTCGACATCCTGCAAGGTTTCACCGACCTTCTTCTCTTGTTCCGGACTACGCAGTTCAGCGGCAAAACCAATACCACTTTTATCTGAACGATCACGTATGATTTTGTCGAGACCAGCAAAAGCACCACCACAAATAAACAGAATATTGGAGGTGTCTACCTGCAGAAACTCCTGTTGCGGATGCTTACGTCCGCCCTGGGGCGGAACCGAAGCAACCGTTCCTTCAATTAGTTTAAGTAAGGCCTGCTGAACACCTTCACCAGAAACGTCTCGTGTTATTGAAGGATTGTCGGATTTTCTGGAAATCTTGTCTATTTCATCAATATAGACAATGCCAATCTGAGCTTTGTCGACATCATAGTCACATTTTTGCAGAAGCTTCTGAATGATGTTTTCTACGTCTTCTCCAACATAGCCCGCTTCTGTAAGCGTGGTTGCGTCGGCAATGGTGAAAGGGACGTCCAGCAGGCGCGCCAGCGTCTCTGCAAGAAGCGTCTTGCCTGTGCCGGTAGGGCCAATGATGAGGATGTTACTTTTGCTAAGTTCTACATCATCACCTTTTGCTTCAAAATTCAGCCGCTTGTAATGATTGTAGACAGCGACAGACAAGGTTTTCTTTGCCTTGTCCTGCCCAATTACATATTCATCGAGCGTGTCCCTGATTTCTTCAGGGGTGGGTAATTTGCGTTCATCCTGGCCTGAAGACTTTTCCTGGATCTCTTCCCGGATAATGTCATTGCACAGATCAACGCATTCATCACAGACAAAGACGGAAGGACCAGCAATGAGCTTCCTTACTTCGTGCTGACTTTTGCCGCAAAATGAGCAATAAAGCAATTTTCCGCCATCGTCATCTTTCTTGTCATCAGCCATTTGTCGTTGTCCTGTTTTCCCGGTTATATAATTAGCGAAACCACTATAAAGATTTCTTTCAGATAATCAAAACTTCTTAAATTTGTGAATCAATCAGCAAATAAGATGAAGGCAAATGGTGTATTTTACAAGTAAAAAATTGCGCTTTTGCACAATACTACAATCTGTCCAGATCCTGGAATAAAACACTCAGGGTGGCATCCAGTAGTATCAGGATTCCACTCCCGAACCGCCTTCATTTGATGGCAGTATACGTTTATCAAGTACGCTATCGATTAGCCCGTAGTTCACTGCTTCATTTGCATTCATGAAATTATCGCGATCGGTATCCTTGGCAATTACATCGATTTCCTGGCCAGTATGCTGAGCCATTATCTCGTTGAGGCGGCTTCTTACATTAAGGATTTCCTGTGCCTGAATATGGATGTCAGAGGCCTGGCCTTGTGCTCCGCCACTAGGCTGATGAATCATCATTCTTGAATGAGGCAGCGCAAATCGCTTGCCTTTTTCTCCGCCGGTAAGCAACAAGGCGCCCATGCTCGCAGCCTGGCCAATACACATGGTGCTGACATCTGGCTTGATAAATTGCATGGTGTCATAAATAGATAGCCCTGCAGTCACAGAACCACCCGGGGAGTTGATATAAAGATGGATATCCTTGTCAGGGTTTTCAGACTCCAGAAACAGAAGCTGAGCAACAACGAGATTGGCCATGTGATCTTCCACTTGCCCAACAAGAAATATTACCCGCTCTTTTAAAAGTCGCGAATATATATCATAGGAGCGCTCACCACGTGCGGTCTGTTCTACAACGATTGGGACGAGGCTGCCAGTTTCCTGTTCAAACCCGGTTTTGTGATCAATATTCTTCATGCGTTTGGTTCCTGCAGTCCGCTTATGCTTGGTAAGTAAATGTTCCGGATTTTTTGGTTATTCCTGAGAATCGGCTTTTACCTCAGCTTCTTCCTTGGCCTGGGGCTCCGGCTCTTTTTTATCCTTGCTACCCTTGCCTTCCTGGTCTTTATCTTTTGCGGTTGCCGGCTCCGGCTTCGCAGCAGGTTTCAGGGCTTCTTCATAAGATACGCTGGATTCAGTCACTTTGGCCTTATCGATCACCATGTCGATAACTGCATCTTCAAGTGCCATTGCTTCTATATTGGCCAGCTGTTCCTTGTCACTGTAATACCACTTGATCACATCTTCCGGCTTTTCATAGCTTTCTGCCATTTCTTCTATCAAGCCACGAACTGTATCAGCATCGGGCTTCAGGTCATTTTTGCTTACAATTTCACTCATCACCAGGCTAAGAATGACCCGACGTTTTGCCTGTTCTGCAAACAGGTCATCTGGCAACATTGAAGGATCAATATTCTTGCCACCGCCAAACTGCTGCATCGCCTGGTGTCTGAGGCCATTAATTTCATTGGCTACCAGCGCTTTAGGGGCATCTACGTCATGAATTTCCAGTAAGCCTTCGATTACCTGATTCTTGATATTATTACGATTGGCATTTTTAAGTTCCCGGGTCATATTGGCGCGCACTTCAGTTCTGAATGCTTCCAGCCCTCCTTCTGCTACATCAAAAGAGGCAAAAAACTCATCATCCAGTTCCGGCAGAGTCGGCTCACTTACATTATTTACGGTAATAGCAAACTCTACTTTCTTACCAGCCAATTCCTTGTTCTGGTAATCTTCAGGAAATGTCAGGGGCAAAGTCAGATTGTCACCACTACTCACACCCACAAGTCCTTCTTCAAAACCCGGGATCATGCGTTTGGAACCCAGAATCAGGTTAGTCCCCTTTGCTTCGCCACCGTCAAACTTTTCACCGTCAAGGGTACCAACAAAATCTACATTGACCTGATCTCCTTCCTGGCTTTTTCGATCCACTTCCTTGTACGTCTTACGCTGCTCACGCAGGGTTTTGATCATTTTGTCTATGTCTGTGTCGAGAATCTCGGCTTGTTTCTTTTCGATAGTCACGGCCGAAAAATCCTTTAATTCAATTTCCGGATAGACTTCAAAAGTAGCAATAAACTCCAGGTTTTGGCCTTCTTCAAGGTTTTTCGGCTCTATACTGGGCTGACCGGCAGGCTTAACATTTTCCTTGGTGACCGCCTCAACCCATGACTGACTGATTACCTCGCCTACAACTTCCTGACGCACACCTTCACCAAACCTGTTTTTGATAACCTTTACTGGTACCTTTCCTTTTCTGAATCCTTTCATATTAAAGGTCTTCGCGGCTTCCTGAAGACGGCTACGCACCTGGCTTTCCACTTCTTCAGCCGGCACCTCGATAGTCATACGTCTTTCAAGGCCTGTAAGGGTTTCAATAGAAACTTGCATGGTGTAATCCTGATTGTTAGTTGCTAATACACATTAAAAATACTCACGAGTCAGGCAAGAGTTGCCTGACTGAAAGTCGCTAAACTTCATTTATTCTGGCTGAACAGATTCGGCTACTGAATAAACGATATTGCCAGATTCAATAAATCTCGAGATTGTTCTTCTGGGCTGCTGGAAACAGTGGTTTTAACCGTACACATCAAGGAAATAGCAAAGAAAACATGATGTACGGATATTTAAAAATACTACTTATAAATCAGATAGTTATTAATACAGCACCGATATGCAGGGCGGGATTGTGCCATATCAAAAAAGCATATTCAATAGCCCATCCCCTGGCGTTCTTGCTGAGCAATTAGCCACATTGGCAAGTTGTTGACAGAAAATCAGCAATTGCTGAGCAAGGTCTACAAGTTAAAGCGAAAGATTTATTAAAAAATCATATATTTCAGTAGGATAGGTTATTTTTGGAGAAATAATATCAGGCCTCTTGTTTTTGAACAGTCAGTTCAGAAAAAAAAAGATTTTTAAAGATTTTGTAAGTCCCTATTGGTAAATAAGATTTTTTTCACTGACCTAAGCTAAGTGTATTTCTGGCTGACTCTGATGTACAAATAGTAACCATTTTTATACATTAAGTTCATAGTGTATCTTATTGTTTTACAATGATTTATCAAGCCCTTAACTGGTAATTTTATTCGCTAACCTATTGATTTACAGACC
>JAURCS010000021.1 GCA_030828385.1 Gammaproteobacteria bacterium | reverse complement strand
CAAGGCAGCGCGTTCAAATATACTCTTGGCTATGCTCACATCACTTCAGGCGCTTTTGGCCCCAGTAATGATAAGAGCGAGGAAAGCAGGATTTACCAGGAGGCCCTTGGCAACCAGCGACTTGGCAATAAATGGCTGTTCACTCACCGCTTCAGACTTGAACAGCGCTGGGTAGATGGTCAGGATTTTCGTAGCCGCTTTCGATATTTTCTTGGTCTGAACTATCCATTCAATAAAGATAATCTGCAACAGGGCGCCTTGTATCTGTCTTTATACAACGAGCTTTTTGTTAATCTGAACCGGGATATCGGCAATAACCGTGAAGTGGATTACTTTGACAGAAATCGTGCCTATGCCGCACTGGGCTATAGCGTGCAGGATAATCTGCGTTTGCAGTTTGGTTATATGTGGCAGGAAAGCAAAAACTTCGGCAAGGGACAATACCAGTTAAACCTGATTCACAGCTTTTAAATTTTTGCACAGGCCGATGTTCATGGACATTTATAGCGTCTGATTCACAAGTTATTGCGTTGCGGCGGGTGTCTTATTCCTCAATAAACGTTTTGTGACCATGCCCGCTGTGATTGACCCATTCACATTCAGCGCGGTACGCGCCATATCAATAAGCGGCTCGATTGAGATCAGCAAGGCAACGACGGTAACGGGAAAACCCATCGCCGGTAAGACCACGAGAGCCGCGTTGGTTGCCCCTCCCCCTACTCCAGCAATACCAAATGAACCAATCGCAATGATCAGCAGCAAACTGGCAATAAACCCGGCATCAATTCCCACGCCCATGGTGGGCGCTACCATCACCGCCAGCATGGCAGGATAAATACCGGCACAGCCATTTTGGCCAATAGTGGCACCAAAAGATGCGGCAATATTGGCTATCGGTGCGGGAATCTCTAACTCTTCTATCTGCGCCCGAATACTTAAGGGAATAGACGCGGCAGAGCTGCGGGTGGCAAAAGCAAAGGTCAGCACCGGCCACACTTTCCTGAAATAACCGGGGACGTTGGTACCAATCAAACCGAGGATGATGGCATGAACACCAAACATAATGACTATGGCGATGTATGAGGCAATCACAAAGCTGATCAAGGTCAGAATCGAATTACCATCGGAACCTGCAATAACCCGGGTCATCAGGGCCAGCACACCGTAGGGCGTCAGATTGATTACCAGCTTGACGAATCTCATTACCACAGCCTGGGTGGTATCAACGAAACTACGGATGCGTTCGCCATGGGTCTGGTTCTCTTCAGACACCAGCAAGGCTGCTATGCCAAAGAGTAAGCCAAAAATTACCACGGCAATAATGGAAACATCACGACCACCACTAAGATCCTGGAAAATATTACTGGGCACAAAACTGACAATTAATTGTGGAATGGTGAGCTCGGCCACACTAACCTGACGTAATGCCAACTCCTCTGCTTTAGCCATTTCCTGCACACCAATGTTAAGGTCGCCAGCATTAAGGCCAAAGACAGTCGCCATCAGAACACCCAGTAAGGCGGCAATCATCGTGGTGATGAGCAACATACCAACCACAGTACCGCCGATACTGCCGAGTGATTTAATTTCCTCCACCTTGAGCACCGCGGCAATCATCGTGATGAGTACCAACGGCATGATGATCAGACGTAACAGATTGACATAAACGTTACCGATGACATTGGTCCATGCCAGCGTAGCCTGCACCACCGCAGTGTCAAAACCGAATACCAGCTGCAAATAAAATCCAAACAGACTACCTGCCAACAGACCGATAAGTACCCGGCGTGAAAGGCTGGATTCGCCCTTGCCCAGCCAAACCAGCATAAAGAATAGCGCAGTAAAAATAATCAGGTTGAGAATAAAGAAAGGGGACATGTGTTGACTCTTTTATGGGGAAGGCTCAATAAAGGGACAACACCACTACAACAGCAGTAATATCACTCAAAAGCCCCCGATTAACCTGGATTCTAAATTTTATGCTTTAAGAAACAATAACTAAACCCGGGAAAACAGGCTCAGTTCCGAAAAAGCAATGATGGCAATACTTTTTAGCCGGTTTTACTCAGGCGCTTTCTTTTCTTTAGGGGCCGCTTTTAACTTCTAAAAACTCGATATTTCAATCATTTGATAATCCGGGGCAGACAATTATCTGCTCCGGATTTTTTTTATCTATTAAAATAGCCTTTTCTTTAAAAAACTAATTTCCCAACGATGCACGCACACATCCCAACACGCCGTAATCGTATTCGCCATCAAGCGCTTCATATACAGACTTGAGCTTGCCGTCGTCATTCTGCTCAAAGGCAAACCGAATCACCTTAATCTCATCTTCTTCAAGTCTTATGGCATCAGCAAGACTTACCTTTCCTGCTACAATCCCCAGAGAAAGATGTTTATAGATGGTCGAAAGCGTCAGATTACGCCTGCCTGCTATTTCTTCCGGGCTTAATTTCTGAGCGAGAAAATCAATAGTTTCTGCAACCGTCTCACTCTTATCAACCAGCTTTTCTGAAGTCGAATGAGAGAGAATGACTGCAAGGAAACTTTCACCATAGGCTTCCAGTTTTCTCTCTCCAACTCCGGTAATCTTGCTTAACTGCTCCAAAGTCTGCGGCTGGCGTTCGGTCATTTCCGCCAGGGTCGCGTCATGAAAAATCACATAAGCCGGCACCCCCTGCTCTTCTGCAAGCGTCATTCGATGCTCGCGCAAGGCCTCCCAGAGATCGTTGTTGGCGGTGGCGGAAAATGAACGGGATTTGCGTAATTTCGACTTGTTACTTTTAAGCATTTTGCGCAGGGTCAGTTTTTGTTCACCCTTTAGAATCGGGCGCGCTGCTTCGGTAAGCCGAATACTGCCATGCCGCTCAAAATCCACTTTCAGGTATCCGCTGGCGATAAGCTGCCGATACAGGGTACTCCACTCCTTGGCATCCAGTTCAGTACCTATTCCAAAAGTAGACACCTTGTGATGATCAAACTGCATAATGCGCTCATCATCTTTTCCCAGCAGAACATCTACCAGATATTTCACACCAAATCGCTGACCGGTACGATGAACACAGGAGATTGCTTTTTGTGCCGCCTGCGTGGCGTCCCAGGTTTCAGGTGGATTCAGACAGTTATCACAATTACCGCAGGGCTCTTCCATCTCATCACCAAAATATCGCAACAAGGCCTGGCGACGGCAAGAAATGATTTCGCACAGCCCCAGCATGGCATCCAGCTTATGGCCCTCGATACGTTTGTAATTCTCTGAACCGGCTGAGCCCTGCTGAATTTGCCTCAGCATGATTACATCCTGCAGGCCATAGGACATCCAGGTATTGGCAGGCAAACCATCGCGGCCAGCACGACCGGTTTCCTGATAATAGCCTTCAATACTTTTTGGTAAATTCAGATGTGCCACAAAACGCACATCAGGTTTATCAATGCCCATCCCAAAAGCAATGGTTGCGACAATGATCACGCCTTCTTCGCGCAGGAAACGTTCCTGGTGATGCTGGCGTAATTCATTACTCATCCCGGCATGGTAAGGCAGCGCCTTCAAGCCCTTGGCTTCCAGCCACTGGGCAATCTGATCCACCCGCTTGCGGGACAGGCAGTACACAATGCCGGTATCACCTTCATGCTCATTCAGAATGAAACGTAATAAATGATCGCGCGCATTACCCTGATTTTCGTTGATGCGATATTGAATATTGGGACGATCAAAGCCGTCATTAAAAACCTGTGCCTGATCCAGTGCCAGGCGCTGGATAATCTCGGCGCGGGTGGTTTCATCTGCCGTCGCCGTCAAGGCAATGCGGGGAACAGCAGGAAAACGCTCATGCAGCACAGACAACTGAATATATTCAGGCCTGAAGTCATGGCCCCACTGGGAGACACAATGGGCCTCATCAATGGCAAACAGGGAAATTTTTGTCTGTGACAAAAGAGACAACATGCGCGGCATCATCAGGCGTTCCGGTGCTACGTAAAGTAAATCCAGATCGCTATTGATTAGATCACTTTCAACCTGAGCCACTTCTTCTGTGCTCAAGCTGGAATTTATAAAAGCCGATTTAATACCGAACTGGCGCAGTGCCATCACCTGATCCTGCATCAGTGCAATCAGTGGGGATATGACAATGGCAGTGCCGGGCATAAGCAACGCAGGCACCTGAAAGCACAGGGATTTGCCACCGCCGGTGGGCATTAATACCAGGGCATCGCCGCCACCGAGGATCTGCTCAATCACGGCTTCCTGCTGATTACGAAAAGATTCGTAACCAAAGACCGTTTGCAGGACTTGATGGGCGCTAGGCTTGGACACTAATTCTGCTGACACTTTCTTCCGTTGTAGGCATTTTGTGCATTGAGAGGAACTGCTTTTATGACATGGCTAATGATAGCTGATTATTGGCACTAAATTGTGAGAAGCTGCTTCATAGATCATTATTTTTTACCTGGAACCGGGCCATAAAGCAAATACCGGCAATATGTAAATATTGCGAAAATTTCCTTTTGCTACTGGCAACAAAGCCCATAAACACTATACTAGCCACCGTTATTGAAAAACCAGGATATTTACTATGCTTAACACTCAAAGAATTCTTCGTACGGCTGCTGCCAGCGCACTAATCGCAGGACTGGCCAGCCCGGTGCTGGCTCACCATGGTTTCGGTCTGTTCCAGCTGGAAATTAAAAAAGAATGGGAAGGCACTCTCACCAAGATGAACCTGGTCAACCCGCATTCCTATATGGAACTGGATGTTGTGGAAGCAGACGGCAATGTTCTGCATATGCGCTGTGAAATGCGCGCCGGTACGCTGATCCGACGCTCTGGCTGGTCCACCGATATGTTCAAGGTCGGCTCCCATGTAAAAATCGAAGGCAATCCTCACCGTGATGATCCTGAAGCCTGCTATATCGAGACCTTCACCATCGATGATGAAATCACCATGAACCGCAATGATCAGTTGCTCTCCACTGCCCCTGTGGATACCTCTGATCGCCCTTTGCGCCTTGCTGATGGCCAGCTTAATATAAGCGGTGACTGGGCGGTGGAACAGTTGGTACTGACGGTACCTCCCAGTGGTGGCCGCGGCTCCATGATTCCCAAGAGCATGTCTCCCGCCTTTGCTGCAGGTAGCATCAGCATTGAAGATGTGCGCGCCACGCAACCGCCAAGACCACAGGTGGTCTATACCGAAAGAGGTCAGGCTGCGGCAGATGCCTTTGACCGCCGCTCACCCATCGACAATCCCTGGTTCGACTGCAAACCCACCAGCTTTATTCGTGACTGGACAGCAGACTGGCCAATAAACCAGTTCCGGCAAACTACTACAGCGCAGGGTGAAAAGGTTATTGATATCACCTATGGCCTGTACAACCTGAATCGCCGCATCCATATAGGTATGAGCGAGCATCCAGCCAACATTGAGCCCAGCTATGCCGGTCACTCCATTGGCAACTGGGAAGGCGACACGCTGGTGGTTGATACTATCGGTTTCGCGGAAGGGGTTCTGACGCCACCTACACGCAGCAGTGAGCAGATGCATATCGTGGAGCGCTTCTCTCTGGACACAGAAAAAATGGCACTCAAGCGCGAGTATTCAGTCACTGATCCAGTCTATCTGGCCGCGCCCTATGAAAGCTATGATGTAATGTATCTTTCAGATGTGCCTTTCCAGGCACAGGAATGCAAGGAAATGACCCCTGAGTTCCAGCAGAATTAAATAGACTACCCTGATTCTTGATCAGTATAAAAAAAGGCCGGCTAACCCTGGCCTTTTTTATTGCCTGCTACTTAGACTCCAGATCAAAAATAGTACAGGGAAAAATTTATTTACGCATTTCCTGTCCCTTTTCCTGCGCCAATCGTTTAAATTAATGACTTTGATACTCACCGCAAAGAATCAGGACCTCAAGGAAACCCATTGTGGATACCAAGAAAATCAAGTTTGTTTCTAACCGCCCCTGGTTAACCAAAGAGAGCATTTCCAAACCGGAACCCATACTCAAAACCATTCCTGAGTGGTACCGCAATGCGGATCGTTTCGCACGTGACCCGGCAACCGGTAAACACTGGGAAATGCCCAAAACCGGCGGCAAGATCCCAACCTGGAAAGCCTGTCCGGCGGTGTTTGATGTTATGGGCAGTGGCTATACCTACAAGACTCCCTGCGATCTGGAATTTTTTGAAGATGCCGAAGGCAATATTCATGGCCGGGTGCTGGACGAGCGTTATGCAAACTTCCTCGTAGAGCGGATGCCGCTGAATCAGTTTCCACATCCCCAGGGCTATCATCAGAAACATTTCGCCTGGTGGGCCGACTGGGCGGTGGAATTACCGGAAGGCTACAGCGCGCTGTATACCCAGCCCATGAATCGTTTTGAACTGCCCTTCCTGACCACCAGCGGCATAGTCGATAATGACAAGGTTCATTTGCCCGGCACCATGCCGTTTTTCTTTCTCAAGGGCATCACCGGCATTCTTCCGGCCGGCACCCCTTATGCCCAGATTATTCCTTTTAAAAGAGAGCACTGGGAAGCAGAAATTGATGTGTCACTGTCGTTGGAAGAAATGGAAGCCAAGAACCAGGCCAATAGCGAGAGATATCGTAAACCCGATGGCGGGATTTACCAGAAAGAGGTCTGGGAAAGAAGAAAGTATCAGTAACTGAATGCACGACAGGTCCGGCGGCAGGCGCCGGACCCATCGTTAAGTTTGAATCAAAAAGCTCTATTGCCCGGCTGCAGAAGCCCCATCCATTCTTTCCTGGGTTTCTACCCCGGAACATATCAGCGGTAACAACTGATCAAAGGGTGCCAGTACCAGAGTCTTGGTTGGTACTACCCAGGGCTCTCTAAGTACACCTGGATCATAAATGGTGGCGTCAATACGCAGGGTGTTGGCATCACTCATGTTATAGCGTTCAACAATACGCAGCTGGTCGGAATGAAACGACACACCGCCTTCGGCAAACATCCAGGTATCATCGGTAAAATTAACCGTTTCGACCACGAAAGTGTCCCCTTCCCAATGTCCCACGGCATCACCACGGTAGGAAGGCGGCAAAAAGCGATGTTTGCGACCGTCGGTGGGAATCAGCTGATAACCATGGAAAGTCTCCTGCAGAAAAATCATCATATCGGGCGTCGCAACGATCTGCCCTACTGCACCGACATCAAACAAGCGTACACTGAGAGTGCCAAAGGCGGTGGGTTTGCACTGCAGTGTCGGATCATCCTTGTCACTCAGGGTAGCCATACGCTGCGCCGCTTCAGGGGTGTAAAGATCGGTGTAAAGGTTGTATTGCAAACCGGCACTTCTGTCAGTGGTACTGCCATAGCCAGCACTGCCAAGATCGCCCCCGGTCCACCAGACACCACTAAGATCGGGCTTGCCATCAGCCATACGCGGAATTTCCCCGCTATCCTGGGCAGCTGCCGAAAAAACATAGGCCAGAGCGACCAGTCCGACTAATAAATTACGATTGAGTATTTTCATTCTTATTGCCTCTTTTATTCCCTTTTCCCGGCTTACCTTTCCCTGGGTCCAAACATGCCGTATTCGGTACCATCAGAGGTTACCAGTTTTGTCAGCATGCCATTGGTGGATTCATCGCGTGCGCGAAAACCGCCTATAGTCACCATATCCCCTTCCTTGATGACTTCGGGGGAATAGCCGCCACGAATCATTCCGCTGGGTGTGCCGGCCTCGAATGACCAGCGCTGCATTTCGCCATTTTCCCCTTCAACATCAAGGAAAAAGTAGGAATGAGGGTTGGTCAGGCGAACATTGACAATTTTGCCGGTTATTTCGATCGGATTTTCCATATTGTAGGCAGCGGCGAACGAATGATGCGCCCAGGCCAGCGAATTGCCCAATAATAAAACCAGTGCTGTGGCCATTAAAGCCAGCGATTTTGCTTTGTTTAGTAACATGTCTTTATTTCCTCCCCCATCAGGTTTTCATCCTGACTGTTTATTTTACCCAGGCATGATACCCCTCATCATGCCGCGCTGAAAAGAACCCATTGCTTACAGGGTCTTTAGCATTGGGATGGATTATGTTTTAAAGGGATTCCAGTCACAAGAAAACTTTACACAACGCGCTGATCTGGGTAGTGTGTCGCACCGGAATCAAGCGTAAGCTGTTCATTAACCGGAAATAATTATTCAACACTGCGTAGCTGACCGAACCATGGATGCAAACGACAGACCCAAGCTCGAACTCCCCGAAGGCGCAGATAAACTGCTGCTGCACTCCTGCTGTGCCCCATGTTCCGGGGAAGTCATGGAAGCCCTGCATGCCTCCGGCATCAACTACAGCATTTTTTTCTATAACCCGAATATCCATCCAAAACGGGAATACGAGCTGCGCAAGGAAGAAAATATCAGTTTTGCGGAAAAGCATAATATTGAATTCATCGATGCTGACTACGATACCGACAACTGGTTTGAGCGTATCAAGGGACTGGAAATGGAGCCGGAACGTGGCGAACGCTGCACCAAATGTTTTGACATGCGTTTTGAGCGTACTGCACTTTATGCCCAGGAAAACGGGTTTCCCGTTATCTCAAGTTCACTGGGTATTTCACGCTGGAAAAACATGACCCAGATTAACGATTGCGGGGTGCGCGCAGCGTCACGCTATCCTGGCATGACCTACTGGGAATATAACTGGCGTAAAGGCGGCGGCTCCCAACGCATGATAGAGATCAGCAAGCGCGAGGAGTTTTATCAGCAGGAATATTGCGGCTGTGTTTACTCCCTGCGTGATACCAACCAGCACCGTCTATCCCAGGGCCGTGATCGCATCAAGATCGGTGTGCAATACTACCAGGCAGACAAAAGCGATTAATGCAAAATGGGACTTCACTTCCTGTTTTACTGACGCTTTTCTTTAAAAAACATAATGCTTACTTCTCTCAATGAAAAACTTCAGACATTTTTTTCTGAAGAGCAGCATGAAGCGCGCCGGATTTTCCATGGCCGCGGTCATTGCTATCCTGGGCTGGAACACCTTTGTATCGACTGGTTCAAACCTGTTGTGCTTATTTCTGCCTGGCAGGCAGTGGATAATGCAGAAGCATTGAAACAGCTGATTCTCGCCGCCGATAGCAAAAAACAGATTAAATCCATTGTTCTGCAGCATCGCTACCTGAAACAGTCCCCCGCAGACACGCTCTCCGGTGTAGAGCTCGACAGGATTATTGTGAAAGCGCAAGGACTTCGCTTTGAAGTACACCCGGGGCGACGCCAAAATGCCGGCCTTTTTCTTGATACCGGCCCACTGCGCGAATGGCTCAAGGCAAACAGTGATGGCTGCAATGTGCTGAACCTTTTTGCCTATACCTGCGCCCTGTCAGTGGCAGCGCTGACAGGAGGCGGCAAGAGTGTCACCAATGTCGATATGAGCAAGCCAAGCATTGAGTGGGGACTGCAAAACCACATGCTAAATGGCCAGGGCCCCATGCCAATCAGGAGCATCCCTCACAACCTGTTCAAGTCCTGGGCAAGGATCAAACAGTTTGGCCCTTATGACCTGGTAATTATCGACCCGCCCACCAATCAGCGTGGCAGCTTTAACGCAGAGCGTAATTATAAAAGCGTTGTGAAACGAATGCCTGAACTCTGTAATCCGGGAGCTACCATTATTGCTGCCCTGAACAGCCCCTTCCTGGGAGAGGATTTTTTACATGATTGCATGGCAGAAAATTTACCGGGCAGTGAGTTTGTTGAATGGATTCCACCCGCTGTGGAATTTGAGGAAACTGATGCGGATAAACGTCTGAAAATTGCGTTGTATAAACTCCCCAGCTAAGGCTCTGCTCAACCATTCAAACCGAACACCCGGTCCAGCGAGTCTATTGCACCAGGTGTTCGTAGCGTTTATCGGTGAGCATTTTCATGAAGGCTACCAGGGCATCAATACGACGCTCATCCAGCGCCGGTGTAGACTGCAGTTTTTCCAGATCGATATTCTCTGAAACTTCCGCTTCACCCCAGGGTTCCCCTGTTGTGGGGTTGATATCCGCCGCTTTACCGCGAACATTGTACTTGTTGTAAAACTGCACCACTGTTTTCAGATCCTGAAATACCCCGTTATGCATATAAGGCGCTGTCAGTGCCACATTACGAAGGGTCGGTGTTTTGAACTTTCCCGCCTGGGCCGGATCATCCACATGGGGATTTTCCAGCAGGCCACGATCAATATGCGCCATGCCCAGTCCGTTCACTTGTCTGGCTTCGCGGTTTACCGGGGTACCAATGTTGAAATACTTGTAACTGGAGAAGGTTTCGCCCTCACTTTCAGCAAAAGTTTTTAACTGGTGACACTGGTTACAGTTACTGAACTGCTGGGAGAAAAACAGCGTCATCCCCAGTTCTTCCTGAACCGTGGGTTCATATTCCCCCTTCAGGTAACGATCATATTTTGAATCAAAAGGAGAAAAGAAATCGGTCCGCTCAAACGCCGCAATGGCTTCAGTCATGCGTCGAAAGGCCATGTCAGTATCTTCAAACACATCCTCCCCAAACAGGCTTTTGAACGCCCGGGGAAACAGCGTGTGCTCCTGCAAACGGGCTACGACAGCGGCCTTATCGGTCATTTGCATTTCCAAAGGATTCAGAAAGGGTCCACCGGCCTGACCTTCAAGATCGGCTTCCCTGCCATCCCAGAACAGGCCGCCGACATAATCGCCTTCGCTATTGCGATGAAAATCCGGAATCATGGCCGCATAGGATAGTGTCGGCGCATTACGATCGCCCAGAGAATGCATGTCATTGCCCATGGATAGTGCCCGGCGAACCCCGTTTTCCCGCCAGTCTATGAATGCCTGCGAAGGATCATGGCAGGTGCCACAGCCCTGAGTGCGATCACGGGACAGGCTGACATCAAAAAACAGGGCGCGTCCGAGGTCTTCCAGCCTGGTCTGGTAATCATCTGCTTTTTCATCGGCAACAACCGGCAACGCCAGCAGAGAAAGGCAAAACGAAAAAAACAGAGTTAACGTTATTGGATTTTTCATCGCGCAATCATACTCAGGTGATTATCCCAGAACACTTTGCCATCAGACCCGGTATTCAATGCTTCTATTTCATCCCTGACCAAATCGTATTGAGTGATTCGCCCACTGCCTGCAGTAAACAGAAAGCCCTGTTCTATGGCACACAGACCGCAACCATCCCGGGAGCGCAGAGATTTTTTCATTTCCCCAGTTGCAACATCCCAGAAACTGATCATGTTGCCACGCGGACTGCTGGCGGCAAAAAATCGCCCACTGCGATCATAACGTACCGAACCTATATATTGTTTCATCTGTCCCTGTTGTGGCTCTGGTGCCCATAGTAATTGCAGGGGCTTGCCCTGTTCATGCAGGGCAAGTAAAGGAGCACTATCAAAAGGCTCACCCTCGTATTGCATACCTATCACTACCTGTCCGGAAGCATTCTGATCAATATGCCGAATACTTGCCTGATGGTATTCAGCATCTAGCATATGTTGCTCCTGCAACTCGCCAGTGACTGCATCCATATAGACCAGTGACGGCTCCATGGAGGGGATATTGAGTTTTTCCCGCGGGAGTTCTGGATGGGTGCGAATGCCGCCATTGGCCACCACCAGAGTGTTCTGATCTGGTTTAAGCAATAACTCATGGGGACCGGTACCGTAACTGGGAAAATCCCCGGCGCGCACCATGGAAAAACCCTGACTGTCACGACTGACCTGCCAGGCAACGACTCTGCCGCTGTCACCATTGATCAGCTGCCAGGCATTCTCAGGCGCATAAAAATGACGGCCGTCTTCTGAAAACACACCATGGCCATAAAGATGACGATCAACAGGCACCGTAATTTCTGCCAATGGCTCACCACTGTGCAGATCGCCAACCCATAAATAATTTCCGGGTCGCCGGGCAATAACAACGAACACCCCGAGCGCTTCGTGAACAGCGATATGATGAGCCCTGGCCGGCAACAGATGCCTGAATTTCTCGGCACTTTTACCATCGACAAGCTCAAAACCAATCACCCAGTGCTGATCATCACTATCTGATGCCGCACTCAGAAAAAGCGCAGTAGTGTCTGAAGAATTTTCGCCAACTGCCAGCACCGGCGAACCAATAGCGGCGCTGACAAGGGTAAGAAAATATCTGCGATCTAATTTCATCACTAGGCCAGCTGGATCAGTCACCATCCAGGGAATTGAAACCCAGATAGAGATCAGTGTTTTTTAGCCCTGCTTCAAATGCCTCAAACAGGTCATCGAGTCCGGCAGCTATCTGTTGTAAGCGGGCATAGCCGTCATCAGCATCGAGTGCTTCTTCAATTGAATCCGGCGCCGCTTCCAGCCTCATCTTCAGGGTGAGGAAAGCCTCACTGATGAGCGTCCTGTCTTCAGGCATCAAAACAGCCCCAAGGGCAACGGCCTGTCCTTCGTTGCCACTGAACAGATTTTCCAGTGCCAGAACATTTAATCTGAGATTGCGCAGGGAGCGATTCGAGCGCCATGACTCAGCGCGTCGGATTCGGGCGCGAGCCGCGGAATCTCCGATCACCTCTT
Organism: Gammaproteobacteria bacterium; assembly: GCA_030828385.1. Classification (GTDB taxonomy): domain Bacteria; phylum Pseudomonadota; class Gammaproteobacteria; order Pseudomonadales; family Pseudohongiellaceae; genus Eutrophocola. The sequence continues at coordinate 29,390 of JAURCS010000021.1, read as the reverse complement.
CCACTTTCTGTTGCTGAATTCTACGTACAGACTCTATCTGTGCTTTCAGGAAATCAATCGTGGCATCTTCGGCACTTTCAAAAAACCCCCGCTCATCGGCATTCTCGATAGTGGTTCTGAATTCATCACGCCAGCGCTGACTGACACCGCTGGCAATGTCACTGATATTCAGTGCGATGGCCTGAGCTACCTGGCAGCGATAGTTATCTTCCCGGAAAGCAAGCAGGCTTTCATCATCAAACAAAAGTCTTTCCAGCGCCGGAAAACCCTGAACACCGACACTTTCGCGGGCGAAGTTATCTGTAGCCAGGGAATCACTGTTCATGGAGTCAATCAGATCATCCAGCTGTCTGGCTCCGGTGCCCTTCTCGTCCGGCCAATAGTGAATCCTGAAATTCCAGTTGAAATAGGTAAGAGGACCAAACTGGATATGCTGTATTTGTTGCCAGGCATCCATGCTGTTATGAAAGCCATTCCTGAAGACGTCAAGCCCTGCCGCATCTGGAGAGCGGCAAAAGGATTGGGCCGCAGTCGCCATCCCGGCAGCAGCATTTTCAAGACTGATATAGCTTGGAATGACATGGTTATCAGTAACGGAGAGATTTACTTGTGTCCAGTTTTCAGTGGTTTGGGCGACTGCCAGGCAAGGGACCAGCAAGGCTGCCAGCAGGCATGTACAAAAATGCAGGTTTTTCATAACAAGGAATTCTAATTAAGAACGGTTCTCATTATAAACCATTCAGAAACGCGTTTAAATCATTACGTTGCTGTTGTGAGAGATTTCCATAATGATCCCTGGCAGCGGCGCCCTCGCCATCATGCCACCAGACGGCTTCCTCGATGGTCGTTGCGCGCCCATCATGTAAAAGTTGCCTTTGCAGGCTTCCCAGCCCCCATAATGGCGGCGTTCGCCATTCACTGCCAAGCGCACTTCCTTCTGAAAGATTATCCGCCAGTCCTGGCCCCATGTCGTGTAACAGCAGATCTGTATAAGCTGAAAGCCTGAAGTCACCGCTTTCCAGAGAGGGTACATGGCAGCCGGCACAACCGCTCTGCTGGAAAAGGGCTGCTCCGGCTGACTCTTGCGACGCTCCCTGGCTGGTCTTTGATGGTGCGGGCAAACCCGAAACATAGCTCAGCAAAAGATCCAGTACCTGATTATTGGTTTCAAGATTATCATGATGACTTGAGTTGCCATGGGGAGCGTTTAAACAGTCTACCTGCACTGATGTGCAATCGCCGGCGGCAGAGGGGAAAACAGGATTGCCAAGACCAAGATCAAGACTCAAGGCTCTTGCCAACTGATCACGTAAGGACACCTGCCCGGCTTTCCAGCCAAAACGACCAATGCTGCCAACACCGGCATTATCACTAATCATGTTCACCCGACCGGAAACTCCATCGCCATTACTGTCCGCCGCGTCAGCCATGGCGAGAATAAGATCATCAGGAATGCGCGCCAGCAAGCCCAGCCCCTGCAACGAAGGCGCTATGCGTGCAGAGAGCGCTGCATTAGTCATGACTCCGCGGGAAAGGTTATTGACTTCTATTGTGGGGGCGGATGGCTTGCCAGCGTTATTCACATCAGCAAACACAAAGCTGACTTCTGCTTCGCGCTGCAAGCCGGCCATGGCATATTTTTGCAGCTGCTGGCCATAAACAGGATCATTAACATGTAAAACAAGAGATTGCTCGCGGCTTCCACGCCCCCCGTCAGGATGGCACTGGTTACAGGAACGGGCATTATAAAAAGGTCCGAGGCCATCGCTGGCGGTGGTGGAGGAAAACGAAGGTACCCAGTTTTTTTCAAACAGGGCTTTGCCGGTAATAAAATCAAGTGACGGCATGAATGTCTCTGCCGCGAATAAGGGAAAGCAGACTACAGCCAATGCCACTAAAAGAAAGCTGCCAGTATTTTTATAAAACAGCCGAGGGATTATCAAGACTTTCCGACCCTTCAATACTCACATTCACCAGGGCGAGTTCATTGATAACTTTTTCAATGGTTCGGGTTTCTTCCATAAGCGCATCTACTATGCGGGTAATTATTTCTTCCCCCTGCGCATTATCACGCCCGATCAGTACGTCAAAAGTATTGCCGGACTCGCCTTCATCCACCATTCTCTGCATAGCTGATTCGGTTTCTTCCAGCCGCGCCATCATCTCGGCAGAGATTGCAGGCGCCTGTTGCGAGATTAGATCTGCCAGTGATGCCCCGGAAACAAGTTCACCCGAGACGCGCCGATATTCACCAAGGTAAACATTTTTGATGCCAAGAGCATCATAGTAGTGTGAATGATGGGTATTATCCGAAAAACAGTCATGCTCTTCTTCCGGATCATTTAGCAGCAATCCCAGCCGAATACGCTCTCCTGCCAATTCACCATAGGCCAGACTACCCATACCGGTGAGGATCGTGGCCAAACCAGCCTGCTCCCCCTTGCCCATTAAGTCCATATAAGCAGCGCCGCCCGGTTGCCAGTTGCCAACCATCTCTTCCAGATCATTTACCAGCAATACTGTTGCTGCTTTCAGGTAATCACGACGACGATCACAATTTCCATTACTGCAGTTTTGCAGTGAGTAATCAGTCCATTGACGGTTACCCGCACCGGGACTGGTGCCATTGAGATCCTGGCCCCAAAGTAAAAACTCAATGGCATGGTAACCGGTCGCCACATTCGCCTCTACACCGTCAATCAGGTGAAGGTTTTCTGCCAGTAATTGCGGAGTAATCATGGCTGCATCAACAGTTATGCCACCCAGGTCAATAATCTCGTTAGCAATCACATTGGCGCTATAGAAATAATTGAAGTCGGATTCTTCACCGTAGGAAGCTGCCGTATAATCAATCAGCCCTTCATCCAGGGGCCACGAATTAACTCGTCCTTCCCATTCGTCGACAACACGGTTACCAAAACGAAAGGCTTCAGTTTGCTGATACGGAACTCGAGCAGCTAACCAGGCATTGCGTGCCTGTTGCATAGTCAGGGCTGAAGGCGAAGCCAGAAAAGTATCTACCGACTGTTCCAGTTGACGCGCAGTAATAAGCGAATCTTCATAGGCAGCATTGGCAATAGCTACATAGGTGTCGAGAATAGCAGCAGGTAAAACCTGCCCACTACTCCTGTCACCAGAGTTTAGGGGACTGCAGGCGCTCAGGCCTATAGCAAGAAAAAATGGTATCAAATATCGCATGGCTTTAATCGTCGTGTCTGATTACCCTGCCTTCAACCATAAAGATAACGTCTTCAGCAATATTAGTGCTCAAATCGCCGATACGCTCCATGTAACGCGAAGTTGAAAGAAGACTGATGGCTATTTCCGTCTTCGACGGGTTTTCTTTAGCGACCCTGGTGACCTCCTGGTACATGGCACGATTAATTTCATCTACCTTATCATCCATGGCTATAACCTCTCTGGCAAGACCTACATCAAGTTTTACTAGTGCATCGAGAGAGTTTCTAACCATTGTACGAACCAGGTTGGGTAATTCATTAACGAATTCAGGCAAGGTCGAAATGGGCTCCTCCTGCATTAATTCCCTGGCGCGTTTGGCAATATTTTTGGCGAAATCGCCCATCCGTTCCAGGTCATTATTTACTTTCAGGGAGACCACGATAAATCTAAGGTCACCGGCGACGGGTTGATGCAACGCAAGAATCTTGAGACAGTCTTCCTCTATCTTTACTTCCATTTCATTAATATGGTCTTCGAGTCTGAGCACCTCATCAACGTAGGACATCTCACGATTGTTTAGCGCAAAGATGGCATTATTAATGGCCGACTCAACCATAGTGCCCAGTTTAAGGATTTCTTTCTTCAGCTTTTCAAGATCGCGCTGTAAATGTAATGACATGAAATTCTCTTAGAGTAAATTCGAAAAAGTCTTGAGCTATTTTTTTGACCAGGGGTTTGGCTAATGTTCCAACCAGAGTTTAACCAAAACGACCGGTGACATATTCTTCAGTGCGTTTCATCGCCGGCCGGGTAAATATTTTTTTAGTGACATTGAATTCTATCAAATCGCCCATTTCCATAAAGGCAGTGTAGTCTGAAATCCTGGCAGCCTGCTGCATATTGTGGGTCACAATGACGATGGTATAGCTGGATTTTAATTCGAACAGCAAATCTTCAATACGCGCTGTCGATATGGGGTCCAGTGCTGAACAGGGCTCATCCATCAGCAATACTTCCGGCTCCATGGCCAGCGCCCTGGCTATACATAAACGCTGCTGCTGCCCACCAGACAGATTAAGGGCGGACTCATGCAGACGATCCTTGACCTCTTCCCACAACGCGGCCTGTTTGAGGGAGCGCTCAACTAGCTCATCTGTAGAACCATTGAAACCATTTATCAGTGGTCCCCAGGAAATATTGTTGTAGATAGACTTGGGGAAAGGATTTGGTTTCTGAAACACCATTCCGATACGGCGTCTGACTTCTACTGCATCCACTTCTTTACCGTACAGATTTTCATTACCAAAAATCAGTTCTCCTTCGACCCTGGCGCCATCTACAAAATCATTCATCCGGTTTAATGAGCGCAGCAAAGTACTTTTACCACAACCTGAAGGCCCGATTATTGCCGTAATTTTATTGCGCCTGATATTAAAAGACACATCATTGACGGCCTGATTATCTGAATAAAATATATTTACGTTACGTAGTTCCAGAACGGATTTCTTGCTCATTTGCAAATTCTGTTCTGCCAGTGTCGAGTCTGGAAACTGGCTCATTACTTCATTCTCCGTTCTGTTCTATTCCTGATAAATATGGCTGTTGCATTCATTACCAATAGCACTGCCAGTAACACAATAATACCTGCCGCCGCCAGCTCATGGAATTCTTCCTGGGGACGTGAAACCCAGTTATAAATCTGAATAGGCATCGCGGTAAATGAATCCATGGGACCTTCAGGCAGGAAGGCGACAAAGGTCATGGCGCCAATCATGATCAGGGGCGCAGTTTCCCCGATGGAGCGCGAAAGAGCAAGAATAACTCCCGTCATAATCCCCGGAAACGACGCGGGCAATACATGAGCCCAGGTGGTCTGCCATTTAGTCGCCCCCAACGAATAAGCCGCATTACGAATACCCTGGGGAACGGTTTTAATCGCCTCCCGACTGGCAATAATAATTACCGGTAGAATCAACAGACTCATGGTCAAGGCACCGGAAATCAGGCTTCGCTCCAGCGCGAAAAAACGCACAAATATTGCCAGCCCAAGAATCCCGTAAACAATAGACGGCACCCCGGCCAGATTGGCAATATTCACTTCAATTATTTTGGAAATCTTGCCTTTGCCGGCAAACTCTTCCAGATAGAGGGCCGTGGAAACACCGACGGGAATGGAAATCAATGCCACCAGCGAGATCAGCCAGATAGTTCCTACCAGGGCCGATTTGATTCCCGCCCGCTCCGGAAAACGGGAAGGAAAACTGCTAATAAACTGCCAATCCAGCCAGCGGAAGCCCTCAATAGAAACCTGATACAACAATACCGCCAACAGCAATACACTTGACCAGGTAATAGCGGCACAGAAAATCGCAAAAATTCTGGCCTTACGATGTCGCTTTTCCAGATGCCGACTTTCTTGCTCAGTTGTTAAAGGCATGATTGCTTAACCTCATTCATAAACTTCCCTGAAGCGATTCAGAATCATCTGGGAAATAATGTTGATCACCAGGGTAATGGCAAACAACAGCGTGGCTACCGCAAACAAGGTTTGATAGGCAACGCCACCACTGGGCGTATCACCCAGGCTGACCTGCACGATATAGGATGTCATGGTCTGAATACTTTCAAACATGGTCAGGGACATATTAGGCGTCTGTCCCGCAGCCAGGGTAACCGCCATGGTTTCACCGATAGCGCGCGAAATGGCAAGCAGGAAGGATGCCATAACCCCTGAGAGTCCTGCCGGAACCACTACCCGAGTCGTTACTTCATAGGAGGTAGCCCCCAATGCGTAAGCTCCCTGGCGCAGACTGACAGGAACAGCCCGCAAGGCGTTATCACTCATGGTAGCCACCATGGGCAAGACCATAATGCCAACAACAATTGCAGCACTCAGGGCATTGAACACCTGTATATCAGGAAACACGTTACGCAAAACCGGCGTGACAAAGGTCAGGGCAAAATAACCATAGACAACCGTTGGAATACCCGCCAGTAATTCAAGTACCGGCTTGATGATGCTTCGCATACGGTCTGAAGCATATTCACTGAGGTATATAGCACTGGCCAACCCCGTTGGAATAGCGATCAGAGCCGCGCCAATAGTCACTATCAGCGTGCCCCACACCAGAGGCAATACGCCGAACGATGAAGGCTCAAACAGGGGAGTCCAGGTTGTACCGAAGAAAAACTCACGCGGAGATACGCTTTCAAAGAAATTCAGGGTTTCACTAAGCAGCAAAATAACAATCGCAGCGGTAGTGACAATGGAAATGAAAGAACAGGAAGCCAGCCAGCTCTTGATGGCAAATTCCCCCCAAAGCACACCGGATTTTTTAATTGATCTGGCGGCTCGAGGCTCTGCTGGTTGACTGGCTAAAGCAGCATCAGGATATTGTTCTTGTGCCATTGTTAATCTATCACCGGCTCACTTAATGGGATTCGCATTGTAGACCAATACATCATCAAACATTAACAAAAGATCTACAAGAAACTATAAAGCCGAGATTTTGTCTTTAGCCTCTTGATACAGATCATCTGGCAAGGCGATATATCCCACTTCGCTGGCAAGAACACCTGCATTATCAATGTAGAAATTAACAAATTCGTTCACTTCAGGACGCGCCATGCTGGCTGTATTGAGGTAAATAAATATAGGTCGTGACAGGGGGCTGTAGGTACCATCGTTAATAGTGGTTTCTGTAGGAATAATGGGTCCATTACCGCCATCTATAGGGACCACTTGCAACTTATCCATGTTTTCCACGTAGTAGGCAAAACCAAAAAACCCCAGGGCAAATTCATCACCGCTGATACCCTGTACCAGAACGTTATCATCTTCACTGGCAGTATAGTCAGGTCTGGAGGCCCCTGATTCACCGTTGATGGTTTCAGTAAAATAATCAAAGGTACCGGAATCTGTGCCGGGGCCGTAAAGCCTTAAAGGCTCACTGGGCCATTCCGGGCGAATATCATCCCAGCTGTCGACTGTGCTACCTGGCTGCCAGATCAATTGCAGTTCTTCCATCGTCAAATAATCAACCCAATCATTGTTGCTGTTAATCACTACGGAAAGACCATCATAGGCAACCGGAATTTCCAGATAGTCAATGCCATTGGCAGTTGCCTGTTCAATTTCAGAGTCCTTGATGGAGCGGGAAGCATCATTGATGTCGGTCTCCTGCGCCAGGAATTTCTTGAAACCGCCACCAGTCCCTGAAACGCCTACAGTAACCCTTACCCGGGGCGCTACCGCCAGGAATTCTTCGGCGACCGCTTCACTGATCGGGTAAACAGTGCTGGAACCATCCAGACTGACAACACCACTGAGTGCCGCGGCACCCGTTGCTCCACTTTCCTGAGACTCATCCTGCTGAGAACAAGCACCAAGCAGCAAGGTAATGGTTAATACAAGCGGTAGATTTACAGATTTTTTCAGTAAGGCAGTCGGGTATCTCATCCTAACGGTTCTCCAAAAAAGGTATTTGCGATCACAATGGCCGGCATTGTCACATCACACTGTTAAGGTTTCATAAAGATTTGGAGTTCTTTCCAATATTTAGCAGAACAATCAAGCCTCCATATCCCAAAGTCTTTAACAATGGCATGTTTTAAAAAATCTGCCTGAAAGCATATTTATGACTTCTTAATGTTAATTTAACTGCAACTTTAAAACTTAACCTGCTCTTTATAATTTCTTAATAATCCTTTGGAAGAATGCCCCCACTAAATAACAGGTCATCACCACGGCATGGAGTCTTCCAAATGAACCTAAAAAATACACCTTTCAAGTTGAAGCAGGCACTGCTGCTTGTGGCATTGCTAGAAGCCTCAACCGCTGCTTATGCTGCGGATCAGGAGCTACTGGATATATTGCTTCAAAATGGTGCAATAACAACTGAACAATATGATGCATTACTTGAAAAGGATTCCCTTTCAAGCGGGGACGTCTTGCCAGTAGTCGTTTTGGAAAAAGCAGCAGAAGAAGCAGTAGGAGAGGTAATAGAACAGCGAGTTGCTACTGAAATCGCCAGGCAGATTGACGAAGAGTTTCCTGTCGCAGCAAGCCAGACAGGCAGCGGTTTTCGCCTGGCCACACGTGATGGCAACTGGCGTACTGAACTGCAATGGCGGGCGCAAACGCGATTTACCACACCCTACCGATCAGATCCCAGGCAAATTGGCAGTTTCAATGCCGAAGAACAGTCCAACTTCGAAGCCCGTCGCCTGCGTATGAAAATTGGTGGTCACGGCTTCCAGCCCTGGCTCAGCTATTATTTTGAGGTAGATCTTCAGCCATCACGGGATGTGGATGATAGTAGTGCCTCCTCAAGTGCGCGCGTGATTGACTGGCGCATAGATATCGCAAAATGGGATTGGGGCGGCATTCGCCTGGGGCAGTGGAAGGTCGATCTTAACCGCGAACGTGTGGATTCCTCAGGTAGACAGCAATTTGTAGAGCGCTCAATCGCTAACCGTGTTTTCACCATGGACAGGCAGATTGGTGTGCAGCTGCGCGGGCATCTTTTCGAGGATACGCCAGCAGATTTACGTTATTACGCCGGTGTATTTAATGGTGAAGGTCGTTCGGTAAATAATACTGATAACGACATGATGTATATGGGGCGTTTACAATGGAACTTCCTCGGTCGCGATCTTTCTTGGCGCCAAACCGATGTTGAATATACTGAACGGCCAACAGGCAGCCTCGCTATTGCAGGGTTTACCACAACAGGTAGCTGTACGCGCTGGTCATCTTCAGGCTGTGGCAATCTTGATGGCTTTGACAGACCCGCTAATGCGATCCCTGGCCAATTCGATATAGATCAGGTAGTGCAGGAATTTGCCTATAAGTATCGTGGCTTCTCGGCACAGCAGGAATATCACCGTAAAACCATAAAAGACAACGCTGATGGCAGTTCACACGAACTGACTGGTGGCTATGTTCAGGCTGGATATTTCTTTAGCAATATTTTCCCGAACTTCCCGGCGCCACTTGAATTGGCGGCGCGTTACTCTTTTGTCGATGAACCCAATGCAGTTAATCGGGTACTGGAAAACGAGCGCAGGGAATTTACTATTGGTGCAAACTGGTTCTTCAATGGCCATAACAACAAGGTAACCATGGACTTTTCCCGCCTGACCCTTGATGACACTTTTTTTGCTCAGGATGAATCTGATAATCGCTTGCGTTTGCAGTGGGATGTTTCTTTTTAATAGAACGCCTCCTGCTAGAAAGAAAGAATGTGCTGCTTAATAAGCTGTTTTGGGAACGTTTTGGTTTTTAGAACAGCACTGTTTAAAATCGAAAAATAGCTGACAGCATTTTCCTTCAACACACTATGAGAAATCGAGACAGGGACGTCTCGAATCATTTTTCAAACCACTTACTAATCAACTGCCAGTTCAGCCATAAGTAATCTACCAAAATACTTATAACCTGTGCTCTGATCGTTATTTGCCAGCCCGGGTTTACTCAGCAGCCGGTTTATCAATGGGCAGCTGGATTATGAATGTTGAGCCACTACCAAATTGGCTTTCTACACTCACCTTGCCGCCATGCTTCTCCGCAATATTCTTTACAATAGATAAGCCCAGACCAGTCCCTCCCAAACTCTGTGAGCGTACTTTATCCACCCGGTAGAAACGCTCAAACACCCGCTTCTGATATTGCGGACTTATGCCGATTCCGGAATCCTTGACCTCAAGCACCGCCGTTTGCTCATGTGCTTTTAAACTAATATTAATAGTTCCGGGTTCAGTAGTGTACTTCATAGCATTATCGATCAGGTTATCCACCAACTGGCTTAGATTCTGGCGATCTCCATAAAGCTCCATTTCATTCTCGGGTAAATCAGCGACCAAGGTGTGGCCTTTTTGCTCTGCAGTGGATTGTGCTGCTCTCACCGCCTGACGCACCAGATCAGCGAAATTAATTTTAGTAAAGTCCTCGCTACTGTAACTGCTCTCCAGCCTGGAGATAGTCATCAGATCCCCTACCAGCTGAGACAAACGCAGACTCTGGGCATGCACTCTTTTGAGGAAATGCACCATGGTTTCTTTATCGACCTGGTCATCATCAATTATTGTTTCGGTCAGACCACGAATAGCGGTAATCGGCGTTTTTAACTCATGGGATGCATTGGCAACAAAATCAGTTCTTACCCTTTCCAGATTTTTAAGATCAGTAATATCGTGCAGCACCAGAACCGCACCGATAGGCTCACCCTGATCGTCACTGAGTGAGGCGGCGTAGATATCAACTACACGCTGTCCCAACTCATGATCCAGGCGCGTCTGTGCCTTGATCACAGATGAAGTCTTGATAGCTTCATCAAGGGCGCTGATGATTTCCTGATTACGAATTTCCTGCCACAGCGGATTGCCGAGACTGCTTTTCTCATTAATGGACAGCATACGCACAGCAGCTTCATTGATATGCAGGATGTTCTGGTCCATATCAACATCCACTACACCTTCCACCATACAGGTAAAGATTGTCGCCAATCGATTCCGATCGGCAGTAATTTCAGTCACGCTTTGCGCCGAACTGCGCGCCATCTTATTGATCGCTTGCGCCAGTTTTTTCAAGCCCAGAGCATTCTCTACCGGTATGCGTCGGGCAAAATTACCGCGGGATATATCTTCGGCCATCGACGTCAGCTCCAACACTGTCATTGCCTGTCGTGCTGACAAATAAAATGCCAGCAATAAAACAAAAAAAGTGACAATCGCTGCGTTTCTCAGCAAGACTGAATTTGCCTCACTAATTTCTGCCTGCACCGCTGAGGAAGCCCTGGCGGTACGAACAAACCCTATAATCTCATCTTGCAAAAGCATGGGCACAGCAAGGTAATGAAACTGCTCTTCCAGGGTAAAACTATATCGACTTGCTCGACCAATGCCCGCAGAGGAAGCCAGGAGAATTTCCGGCCTTCTCAAATGGTTATCCATGGCAAAGGGGTTTTCAAAGTTATCCGACAGCACGACACCATTGCTGTCTATCACGGTAATCCGCAGACCAGCGTTTTGCGCCACTGATTCAGCCATTTGTCTCAGCTGCGGGTAATTCAGGTTTTGCAAAGGCGGCACTAATACCTGGCTAAGCAGTTGCGCATTAAAGAGCAGGGTATTGTCTGCTTTTTCCTCGATCTGCTGTTCAAATCGCCCTACCAGGGACATCGCAAACAGGAATGTACCAATCAATGCCACAAGCACATACCCGATATAGGTACGCCAGAAATAAAATGACTTGAGGAGCATTGTCTTAATTGACCTTTAAAAATTATGCCAATGGATATCTGCTATGCAGGCATGCTGGCTGATTAATCGAATGAATTATAAAGCAATAACGGGCGGGGGTAATTTGAAAACGCGAATCAGGTCGATTTCCTGTCATACAGAATCACGGAGACGATAGCCTACCCCCCTGATGGTCTCAATCATTGGCGGCTCGGTATTCATTTTCTTGCGAATACCACGTATATGAACATCAATATTGCGATCGACAACAACTACATCATCACCCATAGCGCGACTTAACAACTGCTCCCGGGAGAACACCCTTCCTGGATTACTAGCCAGATAGTGCAGGAGACGAAACTCGGTGGCAGTCAGCCTGATTTCATTGCCTGCCACGGTAACTTCATATTTGGCAGGATCGATGGCCAGCTTGCCGACCTTAACCTGATCCTGCCTCGGAGCGCTTTCTACCAGAGTGCCTCTACGAAGTACCGCCTTTACCCTGGCGACCAACTCTTTGGGACTGAAAGGCTTGGTAATGTAATCATCTGCACCCACACCCAGGCCAAGAACGATATCACTTTCTTCGCCTTTGGCTGTCACCATAATTATCAAGGTATTTTGATTGGCCGGGTTACTTTTAACATTACTGCATATTTCTATACCGTCCATACCCGGCAGCATCAGATCAAGCAGGAGAAGATCCGGATTTTCTTTGTTAACCAGAGACAGCCCGAGGGTACCGTTGACTGCGGTGAATACCTCAAAGCCCTCCCGTTTCAGGTTATAGCTGAGCACTTCGAGAATATCGGGCTCATCTTCAATAATTACTATCTTCTTATTGCTCATAAAACCAGGAAATCTAGACTTAATTTGATTGTGAAAAGTGAGGCAAGGGTAGCATCAATGGATAAAGATCTCGTTAAGACAGTTCAAGGATACCATTTAAATTAACAAATAATTAATGGGCGAAATGGCATCTATTCTCCCTTTCCTTGCTTCTTCATTCGGCCTTCAGCCATAATATCTGGCTTCTAACCCATGGTTAATCCTCAGTTTTACCGAATTCTTATAAAGATGTCATCGAAAGGAAATAGCAACGAACCGGTCATAGGCGGTACTGGAAGCAAGAAGTTGCGATACGAAACCCTGGTGGGTGAATATTACAACGATATCTTCCGCTACGCTTACTGGCTCAGTAAAAGTCGTCAGGTTGCTGAAGATCTGGCCCAGGAAACTTTTTTAAGAGCCTGGCGGGCCCTCGACAACCTGGAGAAGCCCGGGGCGGCAAAAGCCTGGCTTTTCACAATTCTCAGAAGAGAAAATGCCCGTCGCTTTGAAAAATATCGCCCCGAAGCGGATGACATCGATGATTATTCTCTCCCTGATAGCGGCAAGCTGGAACCTGACCAGATTCTGGAGCGGGAAATGGTCCACAAGGCCATGGAAGATCTGGAGCCGGAATACCGGGATCCTTTGTTATTGCAGGTGATCGGCGGTTTCAGTGGCGATGAAATCGCTAAAATGCTGGATTTGAACAACAACACCGTAATGACACGCTTGTTTCGGGCGAGAAACAAACTTAAAGAGAAGCTGGAGAGCAACGAGCCGGGTTAACGACTTACCCCCCCTTCTCTGACAACAGGGGTTAACGAGCATTTTTACAAAGACAACAGATGAAGAAAAAAATCAGGAAATATCGATCTGGACCGAAATGAATTGAGCCAGGCTCAGGTCTGTATAGCCCTGATGATCAAAGCGTAGCGAAAGTAATAGTACCGATGTGCACAACAACAAAACGAAGCGGCTTTTTGATGTAAAGCATCACTGAACCAATTTGATAAAAACAATAAATCACTAAACAAATTATATTTTTAAGGGTGCGGAAAAGATGGATGATCAACTTTTTCTTGAGAGAGCTCATGCCAATCCTCATGATGACTCAGCGGAATTTCTTTTGGCAGTTTCTGAAAACCCTGCCCGGCAGGAGTTAGTGGAAAGCCTTAAGGTTCTCGATAAAAGACTGGAGTCCGGACTTACTGCGATTTCTGCCCCTGAACACCTGAAAAAAACATTACTGAATATTCCTGAAGGCACTCTGCATCCGGATACCCAGGCCGTGTCCGCCAATGATTCTTTCTGGCGTCGTAATTTTCAATACGCCGCTGGACTGGTGGTTGCCGTAGGCGTCATTGCGATGATGCTGCCGGGAAGAGCCAATTCCTTGGAAGAGGTTGTCATGCGCCATCTCTACAGTGAGTTAAGTTTTCTGGAAGATCACACCCCGGTTTCCATGAGTTACGTCAATAATGTAATGAGCAGTAATCGAGACGGCATGGCCTTTCTTCAATCCCCTGACATGGACAATATCGAAATTGATGTCAGCGAAGATTGTTGGGTAGATTTCCAGAATGGAGTGAAAGGAGTCCATATCGTGATGAAGGGCAATGTAGGACAGATTACTGTCATGGTAATCCCTAACGAGCCAATAGCCGGACAAGTTGCCATTTCTGATGAGCGCTTCGAAGGCGTTATCACACCAACCTCCGGGGGCAATCTGGTTGTCATCGGGGAAAAGGATGAATCAATACAACAGTATTCCACCATGCTGGCAGCCAATATTAGCTGGTAGTAGTCGCGACTCGACACGGCCGGGCAAACCCCGGTTTTTCTGAAGCTGCCCTTTCTACTTTTTCGCGGTTATTTTTTTCTTTTTAGCGGCGCAAAGCCATCATGTCTGGCTTTTTCTGCTACTGCGGGTTTTTTTTCTGTCCCCGCAGATGGCGATTTATTCCCTGCCGCTGATGGCTCTTTATTCCCTGCCGCTGATGGCTCTTTATTCCCTGCCGCTGATGGCTCTTTAAGTTTTGCTATTGAGGGCTGACGTCTTTTGCCGATATTTTTGCGATCACGATGGCGCTGTTTTATTTTCGGCTTGTCTTTATCTCCGGCTTTGGACTTCGAATTTTTAGCTGTTTTCTTTTTCTTCGAGGGGCCAGAAAACTTTGCCGGAAATGCTTCAACTTTTCGGTGCTTGAAATCAAGATTCAGATATCGCTCGATGCTCTCCATCAGATTCCATTCCTGGGGCGCAATCAGGGAAACGGCCAGTCCGGTTGCCCCTGCCCTGCCGGTTCTGCCAATGCGGTGAACGTACTCATCACCGGAGCGTGGCATGGCATAATTGATGACCAGATCAATGGTCGGAATATCCAGACCACGAGCGGCAAGATCAGTGGCTACCAATATTCCAACCTTACCGTCACGGAACAGGCTCATTACCCGCTTTCTCTCATCCTGCTGCATTTCACCATGCAGGCAAGAAGCCCTGTGCCCCTGCTTCATCAGGAATGACGCCAGCTCTTCAGCACTCAGACGGGTATTGGTAAAGATGACACATTTCTTGAAACTCTCATTGCCCAGCAGCCAGCTGCATAACAGGCGTTTATGGGATGGATCATCAGCAAGGATGATTTCCTGATTGATATAGGCATGTGCGGTGCGATGGCTGCCAATAGCTATGCGTTCAGGATTATTTTGTATTTCACTGGAAATTTTCCCCAGGCCCAGATGTTTCAGGGTGGCCGATAAAAGGATGGTCTGTCTGTCCGTCTTGCAATGCCCGACAATCTCCATGACGGCATCTCTCAGGCCCATATCCAGAGTACGGTCGGCCTCGTCCAGTACCAGAAATTCCAGGTCGCCAAGTTCAAGAGAGTTTTTCTGCACATGCTCCAGAATTCTCCCTGGAGTACCGATAATAACTTCAGGATTCTTTCTTATCTTGGCTTTTTGTTCCTTGAAGCTTTCTCCACCCAGGATTGTCAGAGAGCTGATGGACGTAAAACTGGCCAGGTCACGGCAATGACGATCCAGTTGCAGTGCAAGCTCCCTGGTTGGACTAAGTATCAAACATCGAGTGGCCGTCACAGGCGCCGGATTTTCGATCATTTTATGCAGTAGCGGCAGCAGGAATGCCGCACTTTTACCGCTGCCTGTCATGGCGCTGGCCTGCACATCCTTACCGGCAAGCAGGGCCGGAATCATGACTTCCTGAACCGGCGTAGGAGTATTCAGGTGGAGTTTATCCAGGCTCTTCAGTAACGGCTCATTTAATCCTAACTGCTTAAACATATGTAATCCTGAATAAAACTAAAAAACTGCCAATGGAAATGAATGAAACAAGTCATTGTAACTTGCTTCATCGCGGTACGAATGATTTTTTATTTCAGCCTGCTTGCAAATAAATTATGACATCAACTCACTCGAGTGGACTGATGGAACAGTAACTGCCAGCATTTCTCTGATTCGTTCTGTCGCCATAGAGAACTGTGAATCGCACCTCTGGAGGAATTCTTTGCCGGGTTGATCTGTCTGGCGTGATACGTAGCCTGAGCCAGCCCCGGGGCCAGTATGTGTACTTTAAAATCTGAAAATTGCCAGCGTGCAGCGGCGCTTTTGTTTAGTAACCACCGCAGCACCGCTTCTCTTTTTATCTCGGCACCATCCGGGCTCACTTCACGAAAATCTTCAGCCAACATGGCTTCCAGAGATTCGGGGCTCAAGGAAAAATCCTGATGTAACAATAGCTCTTCAAGAATTCTTATATGCTCGGAAATATTCAGAATATCCATAAAAAATTACCACGCCCTCAGGCATCAGCTTCCAGAGTCACTTTTGCTTCTCCCATTCCCATAGCCCGCCGCGCAAAAGCCTTGCGTACAGGCAGCACCAGATCGATACTGAATAAACCAAATTTGCGGATCCATACCGCCGCAATATTCTTCGAAGAAAATAACCTGGTCATATAATGGCTGAACATTGCCGTCATGTGCTGGTCTGATCGGGTTTCATCCTGATAGCGATGCAGCAGTGCAACGTCTCCCAAGCTTGTATCCGTGGCCATAGCTTCCAGTAATATAGACGCCAGATGCGCGGTATCCCTGAAAGCCAGATTAAATCCCTGTCCGGCGACTGGATGCAGGGAATGAGCGACATTTCCCAGTAGCACCAGGCCAGGGCGAACCTGTTCCTGGGCCTGAATAAGACTTAATGGATAGCTGTTGCGCTGGCCGACCCGGGTGAAGCGGCCCAATCTATTACCGAACTCTTCATTCAGCTGCCTAAGAAAATCACTGTCGGATAAAGCCAGTGTACAACTGACGTCATCGGTATTTCTGGTCCATACCAGGGCAGCACGATGCTGATTGTCATGATCAGGTAAAGGTAACAATGCTAATGGCCCATTGGGGGTGAATCTTTCATAGGCGACATTCTCATGGCAACGGGTGAAAGCCACATTGGCGATAATAGCTTCCTGCTGATATGACTCACGGGTTCTATGAATTCCCAGTTTTTCGCAGAGTCCCGAGCGCCCGCCTTCTGCCATCACCACCAAGGCGGTAGTAAGACTGCTCTGCTGCGTCCCGTCTTCAAGGCTTACTTTCATCCCTGAGGGTTCAGGCTTTATGTTTGAAACACTGACACCGCTGCAAATCTCAAGATTGCCAATAGCCGCCAGACGCTTATTGAATATTTTGCCCAGCAATCTGTTTTCTATAACATACCCGAGAGCATCGACGCCCAACTCAGCATTGTCCATTCGCACTGCACCAAATTTTCCCTGGTCAGATACGTGAATCTTTTGAATCGCTTCAGCATCGGATTTGAGTTCTTCCCACAGACCCAGTTCCCGCAAATAATCTACGGTGCCATAGGAAAGAACTGTGCTACGGGCATCAAAAGAAGGTTGTGCTGCAGGAGCATCCAAATCGATGACGGTAGACTCTACCAGCAAAATAGATAACGCGCCGTGCTGACGCGACCGGTCCAGAATACAGGCAAGACTTGCCCCTACCATCCCGGCACCGACGATCACCAGGTCATAGGATTCGGAGCGACATAGTCCCATCAGGCTGCCGCCATGAACGCTTCAATTTCTTCTACAGTTTTTGGCAGGCCATCCGTGAGTACGTCATAACCGTCTGCCGTCACTGCGACATCATCCTCAATGCGAACACCGATCCCCCACCATTTCTTGTCGACTTTCTTGTTGCCTGAGGCAATATAAATCCCGGGCTCGATCGTCATAACCATGCCTGGTTCCAGCAGCCGCCATTTGCCATCAATTTTGTAGTCGCCTACATCATGAACATCCATGCCCAACCAGTGGCCGGCCCGATGCATATAGAAATCCTTGTAGGCCCCTTTTTTAATCAGAGTCTCAACCTTGCCTTTCAAAATACCCAGCTTTACCAGTCCCTGGGTAATTACTTTCACTGTCACCTTGTGGGGATCATCCCAGTGATTCCCCGGTTTTACTACCTTGATGGCTTCCAGCTGGGCCTTCAGCACCAGTTCATAAATCGCCTTTTGTTCCTTGCTGAAGCGACCATTAACCGGGAACGTACGGGTGATATCGGAGGCGTAATATTCATATTCGCAACCCGCATCAATCAGTACCAGATCGCCTTGTTTCATTTGCATGTTATTTTCCGTGTAATGCAGAATGCAGGCATTTTCACCACTGGCAACAATGGAGTTATAGGCTGGATTCCTGCACCCGGAGCGAGCAAATTCATACAGGTATTCGGCTTCCAGTTCATATTCGTACATGCCTGGCTTGCAGTTTTTCATGGCACGTTGATGCGCCCTGACCGCAATCTGTCCTGACTCTCGCATAACTTTAAGTTCTGCTCGCGACTTGATCAGACGCATTTCATGCAACAGATGATCCAGTACCAGAAATTCACCAGGCGAATGCACGCCACTGCGAACCTTGCTTCGAATAACCTTGACCCACTCCATAACCTGATGATCAAACTGTTCGTCGCGTCCCATGGCGTAATAGACGCGCTCTCTGCCCTCAATCAGGCCCGGCAGAATATCGTCAATGTCCGAGATGGGAAAAGCATCATCGACCCCAAGGGTGTCAGCTGCATTTTCTGGCCCCATCAGGCGCCCGTTCCACATTTCCTTATGTGCATCTTTCTCCTGGCAGAACAACAGGCACTCGCCCTGTGAACGCCCGGGTATGAGGACAAGGCAGCATTGTGCTTCACGAAAGCCGGTCAGATAGTACAAATCACTATTCTGACGAAAGGCAAAGGTTGAGTCACCATTACGCAGGAATTCTTCTGCGGAGGAAAGAATGGCTATGGAGTTTGGCTCCATTTGTGACATCAGTTCATTGCGTCTTTTTTTATACTCGGAGTTTTTGATTTGAAGTTGTGCCATTTGTCAGCTTATGTCCGCTCTACTAAAAAATTTATGGGTAGTCTTATAAAAGGGTTAGCCTAATGAATATTGTCGCCTGGAATCTCCACAGAAAGCGGACCTGAACCCGCATATTGCTCGGTGTTTTGTACAAACACAGTAATCGCCGCCATCCTCACGTATTCTTCGATTTCCATGAAATTCACTTCATTTTCAGTTTCACTGGCGTCTTCATCTTCCTGATCTACCAGGGCTATACGTGAGAAGTCATTCAGGACTTCCCGGGTTACTTCACTCATCGCCGCATCATCGCGCACCCAGGCCCCCGCAAATCCGGCATTAAAACCGTCACACCACTGGGAGAGTGCGATCAAACGCTGCCTGAACTCCTCGTCTTCATCGGGAATCAGTGGGCTGAAAGCATAATTTTCAGCCTGTAGCTGAGCCAGAATATCGTCTGCCAGCATTTTCAACAGGCTAGTAACCACTTCGTCTGCTTCCCCTTCGATTTCGAGTACCTTCAAACTCAGAGCGAGATCAAAAGCACGGCTATCTGCACACATCTGACCGCTTAAAACGCCATGTATTTCAGCAACTGGTGTAGAAATATGATGCGCGGCGAGTAATTCTGCTGCCATAGCATAATCAGCTGCCATTTTTTCTCCGAAGCAATACTGGAACAAGGAAATAATGGCGGCAATGATAGCATTACATTCCCTCAAATTGAGAAATCTGCAGCAGTCTCAGGATTTTGCCCACAAATCATGAGTTGACCCTGCCCTAAGGTGGCTTTATAGTTACTTGCCGT
The DNA here is from genome assembly GCA_030828385.1 of Gammaproteobacteria bacterium. Lineage (GTDB taxonomy): Bacteria > Pseudomonadota > Gammaproteobacteria > Pseudomonadales > Pseudohongiellaceae > Eutrophocola. Next base: position 9,946 of record JAURCS010000021.1, on the reverse strand, counting down.
CTTTTTTTGGATGATTTAAGACCAATGACTGATACTAGTTTCAATACCTTAGAAGACAAAGTTGATGAACTGATTCAACTTTGTAATGACATGAAAAAAGAGAATCAAATACTCAGGGATGACAAGCATAACTGGGAAAATGAACGTAATTCTCTGGTAGAAAAAAACCAGTTGGCCAGAACGCGTCTGGAAAAAGTCTTGCAACGACTCAAGACACTCGAACAAGTTTAATAAGACTCTCACGCAGGCTGTAAAGCTGAAGCTCTGAAGAGATGACAGGTAAAAGAGATTAGTAACAATGGCAGAAGAAGTCGATACCGTAACTATTACTATTCTGGGGCGTGATTACCAGATCAGCTGCCCCCCTGCTGAAGAAGAAGGCCTGCGCAAGTCCGCAAAATACCTCGATAAACAAATGGAAGGGGTAAAATCCAGGGGTTCAACCCTGGCCTTTGAAAAGGTCGCCATCATGGCAGCTCTTAACATTTGCCATGAATTACTGCAAAAATCCCAACAGGCTTCTGATTCCGAGAGTACTTCTCTCGACAGGGTGAGGACATTGCAGGGAAAAATAGAAGTGGCACTGCAGGCCAGCAGACAAATTGAGATATAAATTCAGTTAGTCGATTTATCCTGACAACACCAGCCCTGCTGTTTTCTTTGATTTAAAGTCTTCCCCCCTCAATTGCCCTGTTACCCTTTCCTGCGCCCGCGCTCCAGAGAAGATTGCGATTTGTTTTGCCATGGATGACTAAATTCATCCCTTCTCGAATAAATTTGTCATATAATCCTCCTCACTCCCTGGGGTATTGGCCAGCTGAATATGTTCTTGAGCCGATAAGTGTTACCCGGAGGCTTTGCCCAATGACGTTGTGTGCATGTCCGCTAGACGGAAAGCCTTATACGTCGGACTGGCCACCACCTGAACCATAGGGTTCAGGACTCGTTCGGCAGCGGTATTTTGGGGAATATTCTTTTACTCTGTTTTCAATATTTTCTTGATTGTTTTATTTTTGATATGACCTGTTTCAGGTTCTGCCCTGAATAAAATAGTTGGTACTTATTACCACTTTATACGCCATAAATACTATTGAAATCTGAACCTGCCAGCTCAATTGATAAAAAAGCCCTGCGCGCCAGCAAACGCGAATTACGCCGGCAACTAGGCGCCGATGAGCAGCACAACACAGCTAAAACTGTTACCGAAACCGCCCTCCTGCAGTCATTCTTCCCATTAGGCAACGATATCGCCATTTATATGTCTGCCGATGGCGAAGTAGATACCGGCATTTTGCTGGAAACACTGTTGGAGCTGGGAAAAAACTGCTACTTGCCAGTGATGCTAGACGCAACAACGACGCTTGAGTTCAGACAGTACCTGCCCGGGCGGCCACTGATTCGAAATAGTTTTGGATTACATGAACCTGGGCCCGAGGCAGCCACGATAGCGCCTGAATTACTCTCGACCGTGTTTATGCCACTGGTTGCGTTTGATGAACAGGGAAACCGACTGGGTATGGGGAAAGGTTATTATGACCGCACTTTTGCCTTCAAGATGATGCCAGCTAATGAAACGATTAAATCGCCTGAAAGCCCCGTACTTATTGGCCTGGCGCACGAATGTCAGAGGGTAGAAAATCTTCAGGCAGCCAGCTGGGATGTGCCTTTGAAGGGTATTATCACAGGCCGGAAACTGTACCAGTGCCTTTGATAATGCAGTTTTGCCGAACCTGGTTGGTGACTACAACTACAGCAAACTGCTTTGTGCAACGCTACTAATCAGAATACCGGCACTGAATACGATAACCAGGACCATCATGAGATCAGGACTCTTCTTCATAACATCTCCGAGACAATGGGTTAGAGCCTATATTTAAATATTTTTATGAAATAAATGCTGCAAACAGCTGAACCATATGGCTTTTATTATAATTATGCAACATTTACTTTTTTTACCTGCAGGCAGCAATATCGTCTCGCAACCAGGCAGTGCCTTGGTTAGACTTGATACACCAGGCACGACCAAGCCGATAACCGTTGAGTAATACTATGACCCAGGATGAACTAAAACAGGCCGTTGCTGCTGCAGCATTTGATTACATCCAGAAATACCTCTTTGAGGGCAGTGTTATTGGCGTTGGTACTGGCTCCACGGCTAACCTGTTTATCGAAGAGCTCGCCAAGATAAAGCACGAGATCACGGCGACTGTGGCCAGCTCGGAAGAAACCGCCCGACGCCTGAAGTCGCATGGCATCCCGGTATTCGAATTGAACGCGGTGGACGAGGTGACGGTATATATTGATGGTGCGGATGAGGCTAATGAATATCTGCAACTGATCAAAGGTGGTGGCGCTGCACTGACGCGCGAGAAAATAATTGCTGCAGCGGCAAAAGAGTTCGTCTGTATTGCAGACGCCAGCAAATTTGTCGGGGTACTGGGCACTTTCCCGCTTCCAGTTGAAGTCATTCCAATGGCACGCAGTTACGTTGCGCGACAGATCGTGAAACTGGATGGCGACCCGGTCTATCGTGAAGGCTGCGTGACTGATAACGGGAACATAATTCTCGACGTCTATAACATGTCTATTGTAGATCCGAGAAAACTGGAAGCAGATCTCAACCAGATAGTGGGCGTGGTAACCAATGGCTTGTTCGCCCAGCGTCCAGCAGATATTCTTTTACTTGGTAAAGAATCTGGCGTAGAAACCATACGCGCAAAAACATAAGTAAATTACTTAATCCACTTCCAGCCTTCCCATATACCGGGTTGATTTTGTACAGCCAGTTCCAGAACTGACAGGTAGCGACTCATGACCTGCTTGACCTTGATTTCTTCGCTTCCATCGCTAACAGGCCTGATCACCAATTCAAATCTGGAACCTCCCAGCCAATTTAAATAAGCCGCGACAATGGGAATTTTTTTTCTGACGGCCAGTTTTACTGTACCGGTGGGGCACGACAAACTTGTGCCCAGGAAGGAAAATTCTTTGCGATTTTTGTCATCAAAGACCTCCGGAAAATCATTGGCGCTAATGACGAGATGGTTCTTCTCAAAAGCACGTAAAATGGAACGCATCATGCGCTGGGGCTTTACCAGTATTATGTCGCCACCATTGAGATGCTTCTCAGCATGTTCATATACCCGATTTACTCTGCCACCAAATTTTTGATACTGCCGACTATCCTGAGCATCCATGGCAATGGTTGTAACAGGCAAAGTAAGTCTTCCCAGCAAATTACAAAACAGCATGTTCAAGTGGTGGTGGTAGGTCATTACCAAAACCCCTTTTTGCTGCGCACAATAATCTCGCACATATTCTGCACCATGAATTTCTACTTCACATTGCTTGATCCAGCGAGTATTTTTTTGCGCATAAAAACTACTCTGGAAGCGCGACAAACCAACAAGTGATTTATGGCGCTGCCAGGCTTGCTCCACAGTTGTATTATCAGGAAATATTTTTATCAGACCGGCAATGAACGCTTTTTTTTGTCGGGAAAGACGCGGATGAAGCAGAGGAATGGTTTTCGACGCGAGATTATTACCAGCAGAATAGGATAAGGTGATGCGCAAGAGATAGGCCCAGGCAAACATGAGTTTGAAACGCAATGTAGCAAGGACGCTCATATCACTATTTTTCCGGCTTCTGAACCTTATAAACCTGGTAACCCATCAAGCCCTTATTAAACAGTTTGGTATAGTTATTGAGCACCAGGTCCCAGTATTTACCTACCTTGGCCTTATTTGAGCCTGCCGGAGCATCAAGTAACTCATCATTAAAATATTCTGTATATTCCTGCAGTGGACGGTATACCTGCCCGCCAATATCCCTGTGCTCTACAATCACAAGATTGGCATTTTTCAGGTAGTCATCAAATTCTGTTTTTGCAGAAAAATGATTCCCTGATTTGAAAGTGATTTTTGACACATCCTCGCAACTGATATCCGCGTACACAAAAGTAGCGCCGGGCTTTAGCACTCTCTGCACTTCATTAAAGAACTTCTGCTTTTCATCATAGTGGAATGATGATTCAACACAGTAGATAAAGTCTAGACTATCATCTGAAAAGGTATCCATTTCCATTGAATTACCCTGAATAGTGCGCAATCTTTCTGCCACCGCTTTTGTTTCGGCAAATTGACGTGTTAACTGCAGATGCTCTTCAAGCAGGTCGTAGCAGGTTAGCTGGACGGGGCATCGTTCCAGCAGGCGTGCAGCATAACCACCTATACCACAGCCAATTTCAACACCATGATCGCCCTGCTCCAGAGGGGACAACATGCTCAGAATAAGTTCAAAAAATGCCATTTCAGCATCGAACAGGTTTTTACAGCCAGCCTCCCAGTAGCCGAAATTAATGGCATGACTCAACTCACCATCAGCAGAGCGGGAAAGATCCGCCAGGTATCCCCTGATCCATTGATAGAACTGATTTATCTGGTCAGAGTCTTCGTGATTGGGTTCCAATACTTACCTCGGTTTTTTTATTATAGGAGCAGTGACCTGTCTAAGACCTGACCTTATGATGGCTTTGGCTTATGTTCAGGGACTTGTTGTAATTTGTATAGCTAACTGATCACAGAACAGATAAGTATTAGTTAATGATTCGGGTAATAACAGTGGCTAGAATCCGGAATTTACGGACAGGAAATGACCTGCCCGCATTCTTTAATGCCTCAGATTACATGGGCTTTGTAGTCGCCGACAGCATACTTGGCCGCCATCTCTTCAAGGTTATATATTTTCTTCATATTGGAAATCTGACCAGCAGTTCCGAAGGCTTCCAATCGTGAAACCACAATTTCTTTCATGGCAGTGATAGTCGGAGTAAGAAATTTACGCGGATCAAATTCTGATTTATTCTCGGCAAGAAAACGTCTAACTGCACCAGTGGATGCAAGGCGCAAGTCGGTATCAATATTCACTTTCCTGACACCATTCTTGATGCCTTCCTGTATTTCTTCAACAGGGACACCATAGGTTTCAGGAATTTCTCCACCAAACTCATTGATAATAGCCAGCCATTCCTGGGGCACAGATGACGAACCATGCATCACCAGGTGAGTGCCGGGAATGCGCTTGTGGATTTCCCTGATTCTTTCTATGGCCAGAATATCCCCGGTGGGCGGGCGACTGAATTTATAGGCTCCGTGACTGGTACCTACAGCAATCGCAAGCGCATCTACCTGGGTAGCTTCAACGAACTGTGCTGCTTCTTCCGGGTCTGTCAGCAATTGCTCCATGGTAAGCTTGCCCTCTGCACCATGACCGTCTTCTTCGCCGGCCATACCTGACTCCAGAGAACCAAGACAGCCAAGCTCACCTTCAACTGATACGCCACAGGCATGCGCCATTTCAACCGCTTTCTGCGTGACTTCAACATTGTATTCGAAAGACATTGGTGTTTTTCCGTCTTCACCCAGAGAACCATCCATCATCACAGATGAAAAACCCAGCTGAATAGAACGTTGGCAAACCGCAGGGGACACTCCGTGATCCTGGTGCATGACAATGGGGATATGTGGAAATTCCTCGATAGCACCCTGAATCATATGTTTAAGAAAATTGGAGCCGGCATATTTACGGGCACCTGCAGAGGCCTGGAGGATGACCGGACTATTTACTTCGTTGGCTCCCTCCATAATTGCTCTGACCTGTTCCAGATTATTAACGTTAAACGCAGGAACGCCATAACTGTTTTCAGCTGCATGATCCAGCAGTTGTCTTAAACTCATTAAAGCCATGCTCTTGTCCTTTTAACTATGTAGTTTTTTAACTGTAAATATTTTATTTTTTAAACTTTATTCTTTTTACTGATTTTTACCGCGTTCTTCCAAAACTGCAACTGCCGGCAATACTTCCCCCTGAACAAATTCCAGGAAAGCACCTCCTCCGGTTGAGATATATGAGATATCGCTGCTGATACCAAATTTGTCAATTGCCGTAATAGTTTCTCCACCTCCAGCAATAGAAAACCCGGCGTTAGCGGCTATGGCCCTGGAAACGACTTCAGTACCATGGGAAAAAGCCTCAAACTCAAATACCCCGATCGGGCCATTCCAGAGTATGGTTTTCATACCGGCAATAATTTCACTAAAGCGTTTGCTGGTTTCAGGACCAATATCGAGGATCATGTCATCGTCAGCCACATCCTCCACCCCCTTCAAGGTCGCAGCAGCCTGTTCGGAAAATTCTTTCGCTACCATCACATCCACGGGTAACGGAATGTCGGTCTCAGCCATCAACATCCTGGCTGTTGCTATCATCTCCTCTTCAAGCAGAGATTTTCCAACCGGGAAGCCGGCTGCAGCCAAAAAGGTATTCGCTATGCCACCACCGACAATCAGCTGGTCTACCTTTGTTGCCAGCGCCTGCAAGACTCCCAGCTTGCTGGAAACCTTTGCCCCACCAACAATAGCCAGCATTGGACGCTGAGGATTGGTCAAGGCCTTGTCCAAGGCATCAAGCTCACCCCTCAACAGGGGCCCGGCACAGGCTTTTTCGGCAAACCTGGCAACACCATGGGTACTGGCCTGGGCACGATGGGCAGTACCAAACGCATCCATCACAAAAATATCACATAAGCCGGCATAATAACGGGCAAGACTGTCTTCATTTGCCTTTTCTCCGACATTGGTGCGCACATTTTCCAGCAAAACACAGGTACCAGGCGCAAGTTTCAGAGAATCTTCCTGTGAAAAATCGGGAGGCATAATGGCTACTGTCTGACCCAGCAATTCACCCAGCCTCTGCGCAACAGGCGCCATGGAGAATTCTGCCTGCGCACTGATGGGGACCCCTTCTTGCGGACGCCCCAGATGAGACATCAGTAAAGTCACCGCACCTTCTTGCAGGGCATAACGGATTGTAGGCAAGGCCGCATTGATCCTGGCATCATTGATTACTTTTCCGTTTTTAATGGGGACATTCAGGTCTTCGCGGATTAATACCCGCTGGTTTTTCAGGGGGTAATCATTAATACTTCTAATCGTCATACTGTTTATTGCCCTATTATCAGGAACTACGGCACTCTCTTTCAGTGATCTGCGAGAGTTTAGTAAAGTTCCAATAACCTTGGTGAAGGTGCTTTGCCGGAGCGAAAATTACCGCGCTAATATGCTGAAGAATGATACCCGATTGCTCAGCAATTTTCTGCACTCCGGCATTAGTTAATCGGTAAATTACAGAAGAAAATTCACACAAACCTGGGAAAGCTGAGCTTGAAAACAATCATCCATATCGGCCAGCACAAGACCGGTACCACCTCTATCCAGCATTATCTGCAAAGTCACCGCTCGACTCTGGCTGATTCAGGCCTATACGTGCCCGATGTTTTGCTCGGCTATGGCAATCCCTCCCATTTCCTGCTCAATGTTTATGCACTGGATGAAGAACGTGACTCTACTGCCAAGATCATGCTCAAGGAAACCGTGGAAGAAGACTTTTTCAGCACCCTGCCGGACCTTTTGCGCACAGACATCAGGCGGCATTACCAGTTGGCCAATGAATCAGGCTGTGAAGAGATTTTATGGACCAATGAAGGTCTCTACCTGCTCAACTCACTGGAGGAGTACAAAAGGTTAAGGCAACTATTTGAAGGTTTTTCGGATGAAATCATTTGTGTGTGCTGTCTGCGGGATCGCGACAGTTATCGGGAATCCTTTAAAGCACAGCTGGAAGGATTGGGATTGGCCTTGAGTGACAACAAGGATTCCTACCGTTATCTGGAAGATGATTCCTGGCTCTTTGATTATGACCGCAAGATCCAGTTACTGGCGCAGGTGTTTGATGAGGTCACGATCATGCCTTATGACCCGACCGATATGGTCATGACGTTTATGGAAAAAATCGGCTATAAAGCCGAAGGGGATACTGCATCCCTGCGGCTCAATACCACGCAAACAGGCGGAAATTAAAGCAGGCTATTAATTTCGCCAGCAATATTCTCTGCCGTAAAACCAAAATAGGCCATCACTTCCTTGCCGGGAGCTGATTCACCAAAGCTGCTCATTCCCACTACCTTGCCATCCAGGCCAACGTATTTGTACCAGTAATCGACATGCGCGGCTTCCACCGCCACCCTCTTGCGAACCGCTGCTGGTAACACGGCCTCGCGATAAGCATCATCCTGGGCATCAAAGATATCTGTAGAAGGCATTGAGACCAGGCGAACTGCCTTGCCTTCACCCTGAAGCTGTTTCACCGCCTCCAGGCTGATGGAGACTTCAGAACCAGTAGCAATAACGATGACCTCAGGCTCCCCTGCGCAATCCGCCAGGATATATGCCCCCCTGGCGATTTCACCAATTTGCTCCTCACTACGTTCAAGATGCGGCACACCCTGACGCGTCAACACCAACGAGGTTGGCCCTTCCTTTTTCAATAATGCGGCTTTCCAGGCCACGGCAGTTTCTACCGTATCAGCCGGACGCCATACAGACATATTAGGTGTTACCCGTAGTGCGCAGATTTGCTCAACGGCCTGATGCGTAGGACCATCTTCGCCCTGCCCAATGGAGTCATGGGTAAATACAAAGATACTACGCTGTTTCATCAATGCCGCCATACGCACTGCATTGCGGGCATATTCCATGAAAATCAGGAAGGTACCACCATAGGGAATGAAGCCCCCATGCAAGGCGATGCCATTATTAATGGCGGCCATGCCAAATTCCCTTACCCCGTAATAAATGTAATTCCCTTTGGGGTTGCGTGTTATGGCAAGACTGCCATCCCAGGCCGTAAGATTGGAACCAGTGAGGTCGGCCGAGCCACCAATAAGCTCCGGCAGGATAGTGCCAAATGCCCCAATGGCAGTCTGTGAAGATTTACGCGTAGCCACCGACTCCGCTTTTTCATTACATTCGGCAATGTACTGATCAGCCATTTCCTCAAAATCACCAAACAGGTCGCCACGAATACGACGGATCAATTCCATGGCATGTACCGGATACTCTTCCTCAAAACGCGTAAACAGTTCTTTCCAGGCGGTTTCCACGACATAACCCTTTTCTCGGGCTTCCCAGGTCTGGTAAATCTCATCAGGAATAACAAAAGGTGGATGCTCCCAGCCCAGCGCATCCCTGGTTGCCTGGACTTCGTCTTCACCCAGGGGCGCGCCATGGGTAGCTGCGGTCCCTGCTTTGTTTGGAGAGCCAAAACCAATCTGTGTTTTGCATATAATAAGTGTGGGCTGGTCCTTATTTTCCAGAGCCGCAGTAATGGCCGCACTGATCTCATCAGGATTGTGGCCATCAATGGTCAGGGTTTGCCAGTTATAAGACTGAAAGCGCTGCTCGGTGTCATCGGCAAACCACTCCTGCACATCACCATCAATGGAAATACCATTGTCATCATAAAAGACAATCAGTTTTCCCAGCCCCATCGTCCCGGCAAGTGAACAGACTTCGTGGGAAACTCCTTCCATAAGACAGCCATCACCGGCAAACACATAAGTATTGTGATCAATGACTGGAGGGAAACCAACACGGTTAAACTGTGCGCCAAGGGTACGCTCGGCTATGGCCATACCTACGGCGTTGGCCAGACCCTGACCAAGCGGGCCGGTAGTCGTCTCAACGCCGGGGGTGTAACCGTATTCCGGATGTCCCGGAGTTTTCGAATGCAGCTGACGGAAATTCTGTAATTCCTCAATGGGCAGGTCATAACCAGTAAGGTGCAAGAGGGAATAGATCAGCATTGAGCCATGACCATTGGATAAAACAAAACGGTCACGGTTGATCCAGTTGGGATTGGTGGGGTTATGCCTGAGAAAATCATTCCAGAGCACTTCTGCAATGTCTGCCATGCCCATGGGAGCGCCCGGATGACCAGAGTTCGCCGCCTGCACGGCGTCCATGCTCAGTGCCCTGATCGCATTCGCGAGGACTCGCCGGGCCGCTTCACCGGTATGCTTTGCTTGCTGTAACATTTGACCTGTCTT
>JAURCS010000020.1 GCA_030828385.1 Gammaproteobacteria bacterium | reverse complement strand
GGGGCCAGCTCCTCGTTTTCTTCCAGAAAACTACTGATGCGCTCTTCGCCCACGGCAATGAGCTCAGGATCCATCCAGGCGGTAGCCTGATTAAAGCTGGCAAACAGCCCTTCTCCCAGCTGGTTGCGTTCCTGGGCGTTGGTGACTCGAAGATCTTCATCCTGTTCCATGCTGGCATAGGAATACACCCGTAAAACTTCCCGGTAAATATCGGAGACAAAACGCAGGGCGGCATAAAGAGAATCCGCATCGTTCCCCAGTGTGCCGCGGAAGGCTTCGATATTATCGATCTGCTGCAGGATGCGCTGGCGTTCAGCTTCCCAGGCTTCGAGACCGGGATAGAGCTCAGTCAGATCCCACTCATAGGGTTCAAAGGCATCGTCCTGTGCATTCACAGGCGCTGTGTTGAACGTTGAAGCAGCGAGTATGGCGAAAATGGAGAGTATCGAGAGTAATGTATTGCGGGCGCGAGTCTTCATAATTCCTCAATTAAGCTAAGGTTATAAGCGTTGAATAATGCATAGTTTAAAGGAGCACACACCAGCGACCAAATTTTTAGTGATGGCTATTGTGTTAGGGGAGGCTTTTGCGGATCATAGGTGCCCTGAATTTATAAGCAACTGGAGATAGTTATGACAATTCAAACTGGAGATAAAATCCCTTCGGTCACCTTGAAAGTGATGAGTGCCGATGGGCCAAAAGACGTTACCACTGATGATTTATTTGGCGGAAAAAAAGTCGTGATGTTTGCCGTCCCCGGTGCCTTCACACCAGGATGTTCCATGACTCACCTTCCTGGTTATGTAGTGAATGCTGATGCCATTTTAGAAAAAGCCGACTGCATTATTTGCCTGTCTGTAAATGATGCCTTTGTTATGGGTGCCTGGGGCGAGGCGCAGAATGCCGAAAAAATCACCATGCTGGCAGATGGCAATGCAGAATTAACTACAGCCATGGGCACAGAGCTTGACGGTAGTGGTTTTGGACTGGGTACCCGTTGCAAGCGCCTGGCCATGATTGTCGATGATGGCACAGTTACTCATCTGGCTATTGAGCCTCCTGGTGAAATGGGTATCAGCACCGCTGAAGCGATTCTCGAACAGCTTTAGTTTCCAGTAGAGTTTCTGATAGTCTTATTTGACGGAGCCAATGGTAGCAAGCAGCTGAAAATAGCGTCATTGGCTCCGATTAATTGATATAAGGCAATACACTCCCTCTGTTTTACCCTAAAGTGCGGGTATTAATTTCTTGTATTTACTCTGGAACTTAACCCTATGACTGATTTTTCTTTCATTAATGCATTCAGCGGTGGCGTCATGATTGGCTTTGCTGTCATTCTGATGTGGCTGTTTCTTGGCCGCATTACCGGCATCAGCGGCATCATTGGGGGCATTGTCATGCCCGAGAAAGGGCAGGTGAGCTGGCGTGTTATTTTTGTTCTCAGCCTGGTGACAGGCGGCGCAATTTATCCCTTCCTGTGGGGCAGGGATCTGGCGGTTACGCTGGATTATTCCTGGCCTGTTTACCTGGTAGCAGGCCTGCTGGTTGGCGTTGGTACACGCATGGGCAGTGGCTGTACCAGTGGTCATGGCATTTGTGGTCTGGCCAGACTTTCAAATCGTTCCATCGTCGCGACGGTAACCTTCATTGCCACTGCGGCGCTTACTCATACTGTTTTCAGTCTGATCACAGCTTAAGGAGGAGAATTGATGGAATCTACAGATAAAGGCATCCCTTTTAGCAACCTGATTATTATTATCGCCAGTGGCATTTTGTTTGGTCTGGGCCTGAGTGTTTCCGAAATGGTTAATCCGGCCCGGGTGCTGGGATTTTTGAATATTCTTGGACCCTGGGACCCCACCCTGATCTTTGTCATGGGCGGTGCGCTCACTGTCGCGGTTCCCGGTTTTCAATATGCACGCCTGATGCATAAACCCGTCCTCGGCATGAGTTTCAGTATGCCGGGCAAAAAAGACCTGGATAAAAAATTGATTCTTGGTGCCGTCCTTTTTGGTATTGGCTGGGGCCTTGCTGGTATATGCCCGGGGCCTTCCCTGGTGGCGCTGAATGCGTTTGATGGCAGGATAGTCCTGTTCGTTGTTGCACTGCTGGCGGGACTGCTTTTCCACGATAAAGTACTGTCTTCCTGAATCTGCTTACAGCATAGCTCTCCGCGTCCATTCCTTAATCCCCGAACACATAGATTCAGTGGCCTGAAAGCCACTGAATTTATCCCCTTGAAATTTTTCTGACTGAACCTACATATTAATTTCACGCTGCTTGTGAAGACATTGGCTATTGATTAATCAATGGCTATTGAGTCCAGGATATTAGGAGTTACAGTATGAAAATAACAATGCGTTATTTTCTGGCCTTACTGTTGGCAAACTTCCTACTTTTTGGAAGAGTTGCTGTCAGTGATGCACAGGAAATTATTTCTGTAGATCGACCAGGTATTGCCCAGGTACTGGAGAACGTCACCCCTGCGGTGGTGAATATTTCTGTTACCGGCCGGGCAGCCGTGCCACAAAACCCTCTGCTTAATGATCCCTATTTCCGGCGTTTCTTTGACATGCCGGATCAGCCCCAGACGCGTCCGGTACAAAGTGCAGGCTCTGGCGTGATTATTGACGCAGCAGACGGGTATATTTTAACCAATCATCATGTTGTGAAAGATGCTGAGGAAGTCACTATTGTGCTTCAGGACCGGCGTGAAATTCCGGCTCAAGTCATCGGTAGCGATGCGGCTACTGATATCGCCTTATTGCAAATTGATGCTGCCGGGCTCAAGGCTGTGCCAATCTCTGATTCAGATACCTTGCGGGTAGGGGATTATGTCGCGGCCATTGGTAATCCTTTCGGAATTGGCCAGACTGTTACCACAGGCATCGTCAGTGCCCTGAGTCGACAGACTGGCATCAATGCTGATGGTTATGAAGATTTTATTCAGACTGATGCCTCCATCAACCCGGGCAATTCCGGCGGCGCTTTGGTGGACTATAAGGGGAATCTGGTCGGGATAAATTCCGCCATTATCTCGCCAGCCGGGGGTAATGTAGGAATCGGCTTTGCTGTACCTATCAATATGGCCATGTCTATCGTGGAGCAGTTGCTTGAGTACGGTGAGATTCGCCGCGGCATGCTGGGAGTACGTATTACTGATCTCACCCCCGATATCGTGGAAGCCCTTGATCTGGAAGTCAGCGCGGGTGCGGTGGTTTCCAGTGTTGAACCGGATTCCCCGGCCCAGGCAGAAGGAATTGAAGCCGGTGATGTCATTGTTGCCGTCGATGAGCACATCATTAAAAGTGCGTCTGATTTGAGAAACACCATTGGCCTCACCCGGGCGGGTGAAGAAGTGACTATTGGGCTTGTGCGTGAAAACCGGCGACTTGATTTCGATGTCAGGATTGGTAATGCCGGGACCACGGCTGAGGCTGGCATCAGGACGGATGAACGATCTGTGCTGGAGGGCGCGCAGCTAAGTAATATTCCAGAAAGTCATGAGGCCTATGGTGAGGTGCAAGGTGTATTGGTCAGTGCCATAGAGCAGGGCAGTCGTGCCTATCGCAGTGGTTTGGAGGCCGGGGATATTATTACCGCAGTAAACCGGCAGCCGGTTAGCTCAAGATCACAAATGCTGGCATTACTGGAGGATATCTCCGGCACTGTCGCGTTGAATATCAGAAGGGGAGAGCAATTGCTGTTCCTGATCGTGCGCTAGAGTATTTTTTACTTGATAACTTAAGGAGGTTACTCAAATGAAATTATTTGCCAATTCACTGTCAACCGCTAATGGTTTGATGGTCTTGTTGATGTTGACTGTATTCTCGTGTGGGACTCAGGCGGCAGCTATTCTGTCCCTTTCAGGTACGGCAGAGGGGGTCAAATATGAAGATGATGCCGAAATCAGATTGTCGGTCATAGACTGGTCCGCCCCCGAACAACTGGCAGCGATTGAAACTGCCTATCGGCAATATCAGGATGACGGCGATCTGGAGGCATTTCTTGACATCGTTGATCAACAGGATACCCGTGGCTATCTGTTTACTGCGGCGGCCACCGGCTATCGCATAAAGTATGCCTGGAAACATGACGGGGGAAGTGACCAGGTGATGCACTTTCTGGTAACCCCGGGGCTGAAAACCCGAAACCCCTATTTATGGGAAACACCTAATAACAACTCACCTGCATTTACCCTTGTCCAGGTACAGATGAGTGATGAAAACGGCGTTGCCAAGTCCTCGCTGGATGGAGAAATAGTTTTTAACGAACAGGGAAAACTGCAGCTCCAGTCCTTTGCAGCCTTGCCCCAGTTTGCGACGCTTGAGGACACTACCCCCTATTATTTGAAATAAGACCAATACATTTGCGGTTTTAAAGGATAAACAGGGCAACAAGGTGAACTGAGTGTTTCCCGGAAGAATGCTGGCATGCTTTAATGTTGCCAGCATTTTTTTTGGCCGCTGACATTCATGACTATCCTTGAAGCCCTTTTTCCCATTGTTGCCATTGCCGCCCTGGCATGGCTGGTTGCGCACAAAGAAATTGTCAGTGATTCTGACGTCAAGGGTTTCGAAAAAATCACCTTCAATTTCCTTATCCCCTGTATGTTATTTCACGGCACTGCGACTATGTCTTTTCCAGAAGTAATGGACTGGAACCTGATGTGGGCCTATTACCTCGCTATTTTTATTATCTATTTGTTGGGGATGCTTATAGCTTTCTTTCGCTATGGCCTGGGACAGGCCAGGTTGAGTGTTATCGGCATGGGTTGTGCGTACCCCAATGTCACGATTTTGGGTATCCCAATATGTCTGGAACTGCTTGGTGAAGAAGCCTTTGTTCCGATCTTCATGCTGATCGCTGTAAATAATTTGTTGATCTTTTCATTTGGCATCATTGTGGCGGAGTTGAAAAGAGAAGAGGGAACCGCGTTACGATCTCATTTGTGGACTGTATTCAGGGGCGTAGTGAAGAACCCTATCAGTGGTAGTCTTCTTGTTGGTGGTGTTGTAAATCTTGCTGGTATAGCAATCTACTCCCCGCTAATGGAGTCGCTGGAATTGATCAGCCGCGCCGCCATTCCTGCAGCACTGATTTCCCTGGGGGCGGGAATGAACAGATATCATATTCGTGGCGAGATTCCCATGGCAATGTCGATCACGCTAATGAAGTTAATGGTTCTGCCGGCGCTGGTGTGGACGCTTACGGAGTATGTATTCGAAATGGACAGGCTATGGACTCAAACCGCTGTACTTTTGTCCTGCATGCCTGTGGGGATTTCCGTTTATGTCTTTTCTATTCGTTACCGATGTTGTGAAAACCTGGTAGCCAGTGCGATAGTCCTTTCTTGTGTTTTATCTGTCTTCAGTATAAGTTTCTATGCATTTTTACTTGGTCTATAGGAATTATTCCCGATAGTTATAAAAATTTGATTGCCTCACATCATTTATTTGCAATTTGTTTATCCTGCGTAATGGTATGTAAATTTTTCGGAGTTATTTATCAATGTGTTCTGCCAAAGTATTTATTGTTGAAGATAGTACATCAACAGCCAATCTTTATAAGAGCTAAATTCAAGAGATTGATTGTGATGTGGTGATTTTCAAGGAAGGTCTTCAGGTTATTGATGCTCTAAAACAAGAATTGCCAGACGTCATGATACTTGATATCGAATTACCAGATGTAATTGGATTGGAGATCCTGGAGTTAATTTATCAAGAGTCTTTGCCTGTAACAACAATAGTACTAACTTCACACAATTCTTATAGCAATGCTAATAAAGCTGTGGAGTTGGGAGCTTTTGATTTCCTTGAAAAACCGTGCTCCAAACAGCGATTCCGGGTAACTGTTAAAAATGCCATAGAACATGGGAAGTTACTTGAAAAGGTTGAAACCTACAGTAATGAGTTTGACCTGCATTAATACCACGGATTTATTGGTAGTTCACTAAAAATGCAGATTGTATATGGAATTATAGAAAGCGCAGCAAAATGTTACGCCAGTGTTTTTATCACTGGTGAAAGCGGAACTGGAAAAGAGGTTTGCGCTCATGCCAATCATAATTCCAGTAATAAAAAAGACAAGCCATTTGTAGCATTGAATTGTGCTGCTATCCCGAAAGACCTTTTTGAATCTGAATTTTTTGGACATATTAAAGGCGCTTTCAGTGGAGCAGTGAATGATCGAATAGGCGCATTTGAAATGGCGGCCGATGGTACACTGTTTCTTGATGAAATCTGTGAATTGGATTTGAGTCTTCAAGCAAAATTATTGAGATTTCTTCAATCAGGAACTTATCAAAGAGTTGGAGATAAAAATGAAAGCAATGTATGTACCCGCATTGTATGTGCTACCAACAGGGATCCGGAAAAAGAGATAGAAGAAGGTAGATTTCGAGAAGATCTTTATTACAGGTTAAATGTCTTCCCTATAGAAATGCCAGCATTGCGTGATAGAGAAGAAGATATACTTGTTCTGTCGAGATATTTTCTTGAAAAATTCAGCAATCAATTGGGTAAGGGGTTTAAGGAAATATCACCGGAACTTGAAAAGGCCTTCATGGGTTACGAGTGGGCGGGGAATATCAGGGAGTTAGAGAGTACACTGGAAAACGCGATTATTTTAAACGATTCTAAGGTGCTTGAGTTAGAAATGTTGCCGGTTAGCATAAGGAAAAAGCTGACTAAAAAATTGAATAGTGTGAATTCTGGAAAAGATGGTGCTGTAAATGTGATAGTAGAGAAAAAAGGGTCGAGTAAGGATGTTATGGGTATGCAAGTTAAACCTTTCTGGTTAGCTGAAAAACAAATAATTAAGTCAGCGATAGAAAATTGCGATGGCAATGTTCACCTTGCAGGCGATCTCCTCTAAAAGTTTGTTTCAAATAGTCTACGACGCGTTGATCAGCAATGCCCAGGGATTGGCTTTAACTGATGAAAATGGCTATTTTCAGGCTGAATTGAACAGGATAGATAATCACCAGCACGTTAGAAAAGCCGATTTTGAGTGTTCGGCGGAGTTGCCACGTCATAGTGATAACAAAAAGCAGGTTGCTTTTCTAGGGACTCTAATTTGCCATTAATGTCATCTGCGACAATCAATTGGATAGAATGTATATCTTTCAAACCTGCCAGAAAAGTCTAATCGTGCAGAAACTTTAAATATTTTTATCAGCAAATATATACCTAAAATTAATGGCATTCTTATTTCAATAATTTTGATAAAGAAGATGATATAGGAATATTTAAATATACCAGTTCCTTATTATCAGCTTATGCCAATGTCAGAAATGATATAGAAGAAGTTTAAGCCCATTTTATGACCACCGTAAACATTACTTTGGCTAATCACGAGCTAAAGCTGTTGTCTGACCAAGGTACTGATGCATTATTACGGTGCTGGCCGTTCATGTATGTGATTTATATCAGTGATGATATTGAAAGTACAGTAATCAATAGTTTCTATGCCGAGCAGTGGTATCGCACACCGGCAGATGATGATCTTGTATATTCCGGCGTATCAGGTCAGTAAAGACCGGTTTATTGTGCTAGCGATTTTTCAGATTTTCGAGAAAGGCAGGAACGGTAGCCGGAACACGGCGGACAAACACAAGCAAGCCTGCGCATAAAAGCAGGATTGGCCAGGAACCCCAGTAGGAAAAGGGCGTGCGCCCGGAAAACACCTGAACTTCACCACGTAATACTTCAGCGCTGAACTGCCCAGTTTGCGCGACGATAATTCCTTTCTCATTGATGATGGCAGAAACGCCATTGTTGGTAGCGCGAACCAGGTAACGGCCATTTTCAAGTGCGCGCATGGCAGCCATTTCAAGATGCTGCAGTGGTCCCCAGGATGAGCCGAACCAGGTGTCGTTGCTGATGGTCACCATGAAGTCTGATGTTTTTGCACCCTGACGAACAAAGTCAGGGTACACCACTTCATAACAAATAAACGACGCCAAAGTATAGGGACCTGCGCTCAGCATGGCCTGGTCGGAAGGACCGGGTACAAGTGAAGACATGGGCAAGTCAAAAACTTTTAGTAAGGTTGAGAACACAGCGCGCATGGGAACGTATTCACCAAACGGCACCAGTTTTTGTTTGTGATAAATTCCCTCGCCATTCCCCAGGCTGGTAATACTGTTATGCAGGCCGGCTTGTGTCTCGCCGAAAATGCCGGTGACCAGGGTGGTATTGGTGGCGCGGGCCTTGTTTTCAAAAAAGTCCAGTACGCGATTCGAGCGACCTGCCACATAGGGAATAGCCGTTTCCGGCCAGACTATGACATCGGCATCCCAAAGTGAGTCACTGAGTTGTTCGTAACGATCCAGGTTTTGTGCAATAAAGGCGGCATCAAATTTTTGTCCCTGATCTATATTTGCCTGCACCAGGCCGACGTCAATAATTCCGTTCTCTACAGGCTCTACCCAGGTCAATTTTCCACTAAGTCCGGCGGCTATCCAGATAAAAAACAGGCCGGTAGGGATATAGGAGCGGGCAACGGTATAGGCTTTTCTTTCATCATGGCGCTGCCAGATCAGAAACATTTCACCAAAGCCGGCTCCAGACAGCGCCACGACCAGGCTGATAGACAGCACGCCAAAAATTGGAGCAAGTCCGGAAAAGCTGGATTGAATGTGGGGATATCCCATATATAACCAGGGGAAGCCGGTGAGAAACCAGCTGCGAAACCATTCCCCGAGTACCCAAAGGGCGGCAAAACCGAACATATAAAATGATGCATGGAAAAACCGTTGGTTGAGCCAGCTTTGCAGTGAATACAGCAGGGCGAGTCCCGCAACAAAAAGAAAAGTCAGAAAGCCAGCCAGCAGTTCGCCGGCATTGCCATAGACATTGATGCTGACGAAGACCCAGGATGCGCCAACGCCAAAGAAGCCCAGACCAAAAAACCAGCCAGTAATTGCACCTTGCCGTGGGCTGGCAAATTTCAGGGCAACATAAAAACCCATTACCGAGACAAAACCAATCAGCCACATATGATTGGGACTAAACGCCAGTGGGCCGATGGCGCCACTAAGCAGGGCAATCATGCAGCGTCCCGGCAGGGAAGGGCTGAAGCCGACGGCATGGGTAGACAGGACTGGTTCCGAACCGGTTTCAGTCATGCTTGTCAGCCGTCAGAACCGGCTACAAAAAGGGTCGTCACCAGCAACAGCCTGATCTGGCGATTATCTGCACTTAACACCTTGAACATATAGGGGCCTATGCCGACGCTTTCGTCACGTTGCGGGATATGGCGAAATTGATTGACCACCAGACCACCAATGGTATCAAACTCATCATCCGGCAGATTGCTGTGGAAAAAAGTATTAAAGTCTTCAATAGGGGTGAGGGCCTTGATGGTATAACTGTCCTTGTCGTAGACCTTGATATAGTCCTCTTCATCGACATCGAATTCATCTTCAATTTCGCCAACAATCTGTTCCAGTACATCTTCGATGGTGACAACACCACCAAGGCCTCCGTATTCGTCGATAACAATGGCCATATGATTTCTGTTCTCGCGAAACTCCTTGAGCAGGATATTCAGGCGTTTTGATTCGGGCACATAAATCGCCGGACGCAGTACATCTTTAAGATTGAATTTGCGCTGGTCACTGATCAATACCAGTTCCAGCAAATCCTTGGCGAGTAATATGCCCACCACATCATCCTTGCTTTCGCCGATCACCGGGAAGCGGGAGTGTCCGGCCTGTATTACCTTGGGAATAATTTCATCGGGAGAATCAGTTATGTCGATAGTGGCGACCTGTGAACGGGGAATCATAATTTCCCTCACCTGCATGTCTGTGACCTGCAGGGCCCCCTCAATGATGCTGAGTCCATCGGCATCAATGACCTGGTTTTGTTCTGCCTTGCGTAGAAAGGTGACCAGACTCTTGGTGTCATCCACCTGGTCTGTGAACATGTTTGTCAGTTTACCGATCCAGGAAGAGTTTCCCGAATCGCTACTAGATTGGTCGTCACTCATCGCCTTTTATTTCCTGGTATGGATCGGTATAGCCCAGTGTATTCATAATATTGATTTCCAGTGTTTCCATCTCTTCAGCTGCAGCGGCTTCCTCGTGGTCAAAACCCTGCAAATGTAACACGCCGTGTACAGTGAGATGGGCCCAGTGCGATTCAACGGATTTAGACTGTTGTGCTGCTTCCTGTTTTACCAGCGCAGCACAAATAGCCAGGTCACCAAGCAGGTTGATATCAGTGCCTGGAACGCCGGAACAGGGAAAAGACAGGATATTGGTGGGGCCTTTTTTGTGCCGGTAGGTTTCGTTCAGGCTGGCGGACTCACTCTCGTCAACAATGCGAATACTCAGCTCGGTATTTTCAGCAATGGCATCATCGCTGGCGCAGGGCACAGCTTTCAGTGCGGCTTCAGACCAGCGTTGAAATTCCTGTTGTGAGGGGAGTATGTATTCGGTGCTGGCGTTCATCAACTCAATGGTCACGTTCATTGAAACGATCACTTTCCTTGGTTTGTGAGGAGGTTTGTGAAGAGTTCTGTAAAGAGCTGGACTCAGAGTTGAGCTCAGTTATGGACTGTCGATCATGGGCATCATAGGCTTCAACAACCTGCTGTACTATCGGGTGTCTGACGACATCTCTGGACTTGAAGTAGGTAAAACTTACCCCGTCCACGTTTTCCAATATTTTACTGGCCTGAACCAGACCACTGCCTGCGCCCTTAGGTAGATCAATCTGGGTTACATCGCCGGTGATCACCGCAGTGGAGCCAAAGCCGATACGGGTCAGAAACATTTTCATTTGTGAGGTGGTTGTATTCTGGCTTTCATCGAGAATGATAAAGGCATTGTTCAGCGTGCGTCCGCGCATATAGGCAAGCGGCGCTACTTCGATAACATTTTTCTCAATTAGACGACCCACACGTTCAAAGCCAAGCATTTCATAGAGCGCGTCATACAAGGGGCGCAGGTAGGGGTCTACTTTCTGGCTCAGATCGCCTGGCAGGAAGCCAAGTTTTTCACCCGCTTCAACCGCAGGGCGCACCAGCAGAATGCGGCTGATCTGTTCCTTGATCAGGGCTTCTACCGCGCAGGCAACTGCCAGATAGGTTTTGCCGGTCCCGGCGGGGCCAATGCCGAAATTAATGTCATGACGCACGATGTCGCGCACATAATTGTTCTGGTTTTGACCTCTGGGTTTTACCGAGGCCTTGGGGGTGCGCAATATCAAGAATTCGTCGTTATTGTCCTCATTGTTATCGCCTGCGGTTTGTTCTGTGCTGGGGGTATTTTCAGCAGTTGAGTTTTCCTGAGCCGCGATATTGATGCCTTCCTGAATAGCCATATGAATATTATCCGGTGCCAGGTTCTGTGAATTCTGGGTCATTACATACAATTGACGGATGATACTGGAGGTGCTTTTTACCGCTTCGGGAGCGCCGGTCACCATGAACTCACTACCCCGATTTTTGATTTTCACCAGCAGGCGTTTTTCTATCTGTTTCAGGTGTTCATTAAGGCGTCCGCAAAGGTTAGCAAGACGTTGGGGGTTTTCGGGTTCCAGCACCAGACGCTGGGAAAGGTTTTGACTAGTCATGTAGTGAGAAAACAGCCCTCCAAAGGCAGTAAATATGGGAAGAGTATACCAATTGAATACGAATTTTGTATTAATTTTTAGGCAGTCCAAATTTTATTCAATTTCTCTAATATGCTGTTATATATAAGAATATATTGAAATATCGATCAGGTGGCCTGCTCACGAGGTCGTCAGGATGCACAAAATAGCGCCATCGTTGGTTATGGCTACTGACTGAAATGGATTAAACCAGTTCACCGCGCAGTGAATTTGGCAGTGCCGCGGCTATTTTCATGTCAACGATCTGGCCAATGATGGCGTTGGACTCTGCCCGAAAATTAACCACGCGGTTGTTTTCAGTACGGCCCTGCAGCTCGCCTGGATCTTTCTTCGAGACCCCGGTGACCAGCACCGGTTCAATAGTACCCACCATGGCTTCACTGATAGTCGCCGCATGCTGCAATATTCGAGTCTGCAAAATAGCCAGACGCTGTTTTTTCACTTCCATTGGTGTGTCATCGAAGAGTTCCGCCGCCGGGGTGCCCGGGCGAGCGCTATAGATGAAACTGAAACTGTGGTCGAAGCCAATCTCATTGATCAGGTTCATGGTGTCTTCAAAATCCTTTTCGGTTTCGCCCGGAAAGCCAATGATGAAGTCCGATGAAATACTGATGTTGGGTCGGATGCCCCGTAGTTTCCTGATAATGGATTTGTATTCCAGCACGGTGTGATTACGCTTCATCAGGGCCAGTATGCGGTCGGAGCCATGCTGAACTGGCAGATGCAGATGACTGACCAGTTCCGGCACACTGTCATAGGTGTCGATCAGATTCTGATTGAATTCCACTGGATGAGAGGTGGTGTAGCGGATGCGATCGATACCGTCTATGGCGGCGATATAAGTCACCAGGGTTGCCATGTCGATGATTTCGCCATCATGACTGAGTCCGCGGTAGGCATTGACGTTCTGGCCCAGCAGGTTTACTTCCCTTACTCCCTGCTCTGCCAGGTGGACGGCTTCGGCCAGAATATCATCCAGAGGCCGGCTAACTTCTTCGCCACGGGTATAGGGCACCACGCAAAAAGAACAGTATTTGCTGCAGCCTTCCTGAATTGTCAGAAATGCCTGACATTCCGATACAGTAGGCTCAGGCAGGCGGTCAAATTTTTCAATTTCAGGAAAACTGATATCCACAACAGGTTTGCTACCGCCCGAGGCATCCAGCAGTTCCGGCAGGCGATGCAGGGTCTGTGGACCAAAGACCACATCGACATAGGGCGCCCGTTTGCCGATCATTTCGCCTTCCTGGCTGGCAACACAGCCACCCACGGCGATCTTCATGCCTGGTTTTAACTTTTTCAGTTCGCGCCAGCGGCCCAGTTGATGAAATACTTTTTCCTGAGCTTTTTCCCTTATAGAACAAGTATTTAGCAAAAGCAGGTCGGCTTCTTCCGGGGTGTCGACACGCTCCATATCGCGATTTTCATGCAACAGGTCGAACATACGCGCGGAGTCGTACTCGTTCATCTGGCAACCATGGGTTTTGATAAATACTTTCTGCGCCATAAGCTTGTCTTGTTACGTATTAATTAGCCGGTCTGGCAAGGGGACTTGCCGAAAAGAGGGCGGATTATAGCGGTATCAGGAAAAACTCTCTAGAAAAGTCGTTACTTATGCCTAAAGTCGTTACACTGCCCTTGAAATCGGAGAAAAAAGCCTGATATTAGCAAGCGTTAACCCATCAGGTAGCAGGCAACAATGGCTAATTCCACAAAAGAACCGACAGAAATCTATAAAATTTCCTTCCTTAACAAAGGCGAGATATACGAAGTCTTTGCCAAGCAGGTGTATTCCAGCGATCTTTATGGCTTCATAGAAATAGAAGATTATATTTTTGGCGAACGCTCCCAGCTTGTGGTTGATCCCAGCGAGGAAAAACTGAAGGCCGAATTTGCCGGAGTTAAGCGGAGTTTCATTCCCATGCAGGCCATTATTCGTATTGATGAAGTGGAAAAGGAAGGGGTCAGCAAAATCAGCAAAGGTGATAATGTTTCACCATTTCCCACCCTGATTTCACCCCAGGCAAAAACGCCGGATAAATAATATTGATCGATGAATTTTCAGATTAAAAGCAGGTTGTTGGCCTGCTTTTTTTATCTGAAATTCAACCTGACTACCAATCTGCTTTATCTATTACTATGAAAACTTTGTTTGCCGGCATGAACCTGCTGGCCTTCCTGCTGAGTTTGCGGAAAAATGCCAATCCATGTGATGGTGAGCAAGTCTGGCTGATGGCAGACAAAAACTGTTAACAGGAGAACAAGATGACAGATAAATTACCTCAGGAAATGGAGTCGGACAGCTGGGCCGGCGAAATGGGTGAAAAATGGAATACCTATGTCGATCAGTTTGAAGGCATGATTGCGCCGGTTGGCGCTGCGGCTATTGAGTATGCCGCTTTTCGGCCAGGCGAACGGGTTATTGATATTGGTTGCGGCGGCGGCGCCACAACTTTTGATATTGCACGCAAGATTGGTGATGGTCATGTGACGGGTCTGGACCTTTCCCAGACCCTGGTGGATACCGCGAATCGACGGCTGGCAGAATCTGGCTTATCGAATATCGACTTTATCTGTGACGATGCTTCAACCAGTAGCGTAAATGATTATGATGTCCTGTTTTCGCGTTTTGGGGTCATGTTTTTTGAAGACCCCTATGCTGCTTTTCAAAATATGCGTCGTTTCCTCAAGGAAAGCGGTCGTATCAGTTTTGTCTGCTGGGGACCGCCCACAGAACAACCCTGGGTCGGTCAGCTAATGGCAATCGCCGGCAAGTATGTCGAATTACCCGCACCAGTGCCTAATGCCCCGGGACCATTTGCTTTTGGTAACCAGAATTATCTGCGCGATATTCTCGAGAGCGCCTCCTTCAGGAATCTCGAGATAACCCTGTGGCGTGGCAAGCAACAAATAGGTGGCGCCGAAGCGACACCGGAAAGTGCTGCGCGCTTTGTCATGGATGCGCTGTTTCTTGGCGATGCACTGGCTGACCAACCTGATGAGATAAAACAACAGGCTTACCAGGAAGCGGTTGAATTACTGCGTGGCTATAGCAACGATAACAGGGTTGAACTGGAAGGCTGTGCCTGGCTGGTAAAGGCCAGCTGTTAATCGACACTAGCTGACACCATCAATAGGCAAGGAGTAGTAGCGTGGCAAACTTTCTAATTACCGGCGGTACCGGTTTCATTGGTAAACAGTTGGTGGCACAACTGGTGAATGCGGGCCATGAGGCGGTTGTAGTGACGCGTCGTCCCGAAAAGCATGAAGGGACCTTTGCTGAAAAGGTGCGCTATATCGGCAGCTTCAGTGCTATCGACAATAGTGACTGTTTTGATGCTGTCATCAATCTGGGCGGAGAGGGCATTGCCGATAAACGCTGGAGTGCCAAACGCAAACAGCAATTACTGGATAGCCGTATTGGGCTGACCAATCATCTGGTGAAGTGTCTTGCGCGGCTGGAAAAACGTCCTGAAGTGATGATCAGTGCTTCCGCCGTCGGCTGGTATGGTGCCCATGATGAGACACCGCTGACAGAAGATTCTGCCTGTCATGAGGAATTTTCCCATGCGCTTTGTGAGGCCTGGGAAAAGGAGGCGGCTGCAGTGGGTGATCTGGGCATTCGTTTATGCATTATCCGCCTTGGTATTGTGCTGGGAAAAAATGGTGGCGTGCTGAAAAGAATGCTGCCGCCTTTTTACTTTGGCCTGGGCGGACGTATTGGCTCGGGTCAACAGTATATGTCATGGGTCCATGTGAATGATGTGATCAGGGCAGTGCATTACCTGGTGGATGATAATAGTCTCAGTGGTGTGTTTAATCTCACCGCCCCGGGCACCGTCAGTAATACACAATTTACCCAGACTATTGGTAAAGTGATTTCCCGACCAACACTTTTCTCGCTGCCCGCATTTGTCGTGAAAACCATTTTTGGGGAAATGGGAGAGCGTTTGCTACTGATGGGTCAGAGTGTTGTGCCGCATAATCTACTGCAAGCCGGATTCAGTTTTGATTTTCCGGATCTCGATGGTGCTTTGACTGATATCCTTATTCATTGAATCCTGAGAAAATGAGTGCAGAAGCTCACATTTTTCGGCATGCTTCGCAGGTGAGGTGTGAAACAGATCATGATTTATGGTTTTAGGCATATTTTCCGCAAGAAGCGAGTTCTAGAATCTGGTATTAATTACAGATAAAAGAGATTTCCAGGAAAATATCAAGTACAGGTAGAAACCACAGCTTTGGGTAAATTATGAAAGAAAGACGCGCATTTCCACGATATCCAATCACTTTTCCGGTGAAATTTTGACTCAATGGCGCTGAGGATAATCTCAAGTACGAATCTTAATGTGCGGATATGTCGCGCTCCAGTATACAGATCAGTTGTGATAGCGAGCTGGTTGAGGCCTTGCTGGGCAGTGATGAATATCCTCACACCGCCACGCTGGATTTCATGATTTCCGAAGACAAATCAACATTAAGGGTTGCCGGACAGGTAGTCACTCACAGAAGGTTATCCCAGAATAATTATTATCTGGTGCTGGTGTTTCTTGATTTCCATGAAGGCAGCGATGAGCAATTGGTCGAGGATCTGAAGGATTTTGAGCCCAGCGGCTTTCGCCTGGGATCAAACTGAGCTTGCGGATGGGTTACCGCTAGTCAATTTCAGGGATAAGCAGTTTCAAGATAAGCAATCTCAAGATAGTTATTCAGCGGCTATCCAGCTTCCACCCAGTTAGCCAGCGTGTCAACCCATTCTTCACTGGCGTTCAGGCAGGGCACCAGGGTGACCGATTCACCGCCGGCTTCCTTGAACACTTCGTCACCCTGCAATTCAATTTCTTCCAGGGTTTCCAGGCAGTCGGTAATAAAAGCCGGGCATAGCACCAGTATGTTCTTAATGCCTCTACCTGCCATTTCCTTCAAGGTTTCCTCGGTACTGGGCTCAAGCCATTTTGCCCGTCCCAGTCTGGATTGAAAGGTTACCGTATACTGATCACTGCTTAATCCGCTTTGCTCAACAAACAGGCGTGTGGTTTCCATGACCTGATGACGATAGCAGGTTGCATGGGCTGGCGAAGGCACGTTACAGCAATCTTTGGTTTTCATACAATGGGAACCGGTAGGGTCAGCCTTGGTAAGATGCAGCTCGGGCAGACCGTGATAGCTGAACAGGATGTGGTCATAGGCTGATTTCTCAGCCAGGTATGACTCGGCACTTTTTACCAGGGCATTGATGTAATCAGGCCGATTATAAAAAGGCTTGAATGGTCGCAGTGTAACGCTTAAGCCATGTTTTTTGATGACTCGCTCGGCTTCCGCGATAGACGTGGTCACTGTGCTTTCTGCGTAATGGGGATAGAGGGGAATAAATACAATTTCCTCGATTCCGGGCATTGCGGCCAGTTTCAATAGTTCCGATTCAATGGAAGGCTTGCCATAGCGCATACTCATCCCCACCGGCACATCGGTTTTTGCCTGCAATGCGGCGAGTAGATCCCGGGACAGGGCAACCAGCGGTGAACCTCTATCGGTCCAGACACTCTGATAGGCCTCTGCAGAACGTTTGGGCCTGAAAGGTAGAACAAACAAGCCGACTATAAGACGACGCAAGATCCAAGGTAGCTGGATGACGTAGGGATCCATCAGGAACTGATTAAGGTAGCGTCGCACTGAGGCAACATCAGCGTTATCCGGTGAGCCCAGATTGGCAAGTAAGACAGCTTGGTTTTTCATAGATCTATTGGCACCAATTTTTCGTATTACCTGATAATTAATCAGGTCAGATTCAAAGTTCAGCTAGCATGCATTATATGTCACCTTAATACGTATTACCTGAAGCAATGGATGTGATGGAATTGATGGATGTGATTCAAGAAATAAAGAGATAAAGAGATGAATAAAGCGGATTCCCCAAGACAGTTAATACTCCTGGCCCATGGCAGCAGAGACAGCAACTGGTGTGCAACCTTTGAAAATGGTTTGCAGGTAATCAATGGCGCCCTTGCACAGGATGCCTGCCTGGCTTACATGGAAATGGCGTCCCCCAGTCTTGAAACGGTAATCGCCAATCACTATCTACGCGGAGTTCGACAGTTTAATATCCTGCCCCTGTTTTTTGCCGCTGGCCGACATTTGTTGCATGATGTGCCGGAACAAATTGAGAATCTCCAGCAGACCCATCCCGGTCTTGATGTCCGTTTGCTGGAAGCCGTGGGCAGGCAGGATGAATTCTGGCAGGCACTGGGAACAATGATCGCTGGCGTCTATGAACTGGATGACATTGAAAGCCCATCGTCGACTGTCGTCAATGAAGCAGTGAGCGCGCAATAGGAAGCTGTAATAAAAAGTGTCAACGCCACAACAGCAAAAAATTAAAGTGGGTATTAGCAGTTGTCTGCTGGGGGATGAAGTCCGCTATAACGGCGGGCATAAACATTCCTCCTTATGCACCCGCGATCTCTCCGCGTATTTTGAATTTATGTCGGTGTGTCCGGAAGTCAGTATCGGACTTGGCGTCCCCCGCAAACCCATCCGTCTGGTGGGCAATCCCGATGATCCCGATATTGTCGGTGTCGATAATCCCGAGCATAACGTAACTCAGGCCATGAAGGATTTTTCCCGGGAAAAAGTGAAGGATCTGGCAGACCTGAGCGGCTATATTTTTATCAAGGGCTCGCCAAGCTGCGGACTTTTTCGCGTCAAGGTATATAACGATAAAGGCTGTCCCCAGGAAGAAATGGGGCGCGGTGTTTATGCCAGGGCCGTTACCGATACTTATCCCTTGCTTCCGGTGGAAGAGTCAGGGCGTCTGATGGATGCGGTGTTGCGTGAGAACTTTATCACCCGGGTCTTTGCTTACGATAATTTCAAGGCCCTGAAAAAAACCGGTTTGAGCGCAAAAAAACTCATCGACTTTCACTCTTCCTATAAATACACATTGATGGCCCATGACCCGCAGTCCTATTCAGGCCTGGGAAGAATGTTGGCGGATATTGGCAAGCAGGATCTGGATTCGCTGGCAGAGAAATATTTTATTGCATTAATGGCCTCTCTGGAGAAAAAAGCTAACAGAAAAAGCAATACCAATGTGTTGATGCATTTGCAGGGTTATCTTAAAAATGATCTGGGGCCGCGTGAAAAGGAATCCCTTGGCAAGTTCATTGATCAATACCGCAAGGGCATTGTCCCCTTGATTGTCCCGGTGACGCTTTTGCGAAATTATTTTCACAGTTATCCCAATGACTACATAGCCAGGCAGTCTTTTTTACAACCTTACCCGGATGATCTCAGCCTGAGAAATCAGATTTAAGGAAGCTAATCATGTCGAACTCTCTTTGCTGGTTTCGCTCTGATCTGCGAGTACAAGATAATCTGGCGCTGCAAGCTGCTGTTGCCAAAGGGCCCACCGTAGGGCTATACATTGCTACGCCAAAACAATGGCAGAAACATGATGATGCGCCCATCAAACTGGATTTCTGGCGGCGTAATCTGCTGGAACTGGAATCCAGCCTGGGGAAATTGGGCATCCCCCTGGTGATTTGTCAGGTGGCGGATTATGCTGCGGTTCCTGCTGTTATCAAGGATCTTATAGAAAAGCTGGAAATCACTGCGCTGGCGTTTAATGCCGAGTACCCCTTGTATGAAGCATGCCGGGATGAGGAAGTCAGTATGCTGTGCCAGGCACTTGGTGTCGAGGTAGAGCCCTGTCATGACCAGGTGCTGTTACAGCCGGGATCAATCCTGAATAACAGTGGTGAGCCATTCAAGGTATTTACCCCTTTTTCAAAAAAGTGCCGCGCCAATTTATATGTACCTGATACCGCTGGCACAATTACAGCGCTGAAATCATCGGCGCCTGCGTTTTCCGCTATCGCAAAACTGTCAATTGCCGGGCAATGCTCTGTGAAAGAAGTAGACTGGCCGCATGCGGATCCAGTATGGGTTGATCTTTGGCCGGCCGGAGAGGCGCACGCGCAAAAATTACTTAAAGAGTTTAGAACTGCGCGGATCAGGGATTACAAGAAAAACCGGGATTTCCCTGCCATTACCGGCACCAGTTCGCTATCGCCCTGGATTAATGCCGGTGTTATTTCTATCAGGGATTGCTGGCGTCAGGCGACCGCTTCGCATCAGGGCGAGGGGCCGGAAACCTGGAAGAATGAATTGTTATGGCGTGAGTTTTATCGCCATATCTTTTTCCATTACCCTCAGGTCAGCAAAAAACAGCCGTTCAAGAATAATGTGGGGCATGTTCCCTGGCGTCATGATGAGGCTGAATTCAAATTATGGTGCGAGGGGCGAACAGGTGTTCCGATCATTGATGCCGCCATGCGGCAGTTGCTTGAAACCGGCTGGATGCATAATCGTTTGCGTATGATTACAGCCATGTTTCTCAGCAAGCATTTACTGATCGACTGGCGCTGGGGTGAACAATGGTTTATGCAGAATCTCATCGACGGCGATTTCTCCGCCAACAATGGGGGCTGGCAGTGGAGCGCATCCACCGGTACTGACTCAGTTCCATATTTTAGAGTTTTTAACCCGGTGACCCAGTCACGCCGCTTTGATGAAGCAGGGGACTTTATTCGTCACTTTGTTCCGGAACTTGAAGAACTGGATAACAAGACTATTCATGAACCCGGACTGTTTAGGCCGGAGCAATATCCAGTGCCAATGATTGATCTGAAGTTTGGCCGCGAAAGGGCGCTTGCGGCTTTCAAACAGCAGTGATTTAGCCCGCTTCGATAAAGTATCAGGTAGCTCATAATGGCAAGAATCTTTGGGATCAACAACTCTGACCCCTAGATTCACCTTGATTCAATAATCAGCCGGCAGTGGGCCTGTTAAAGAAAGGCGCCATTACACGATAGAACCAGTTGTTCATGACAATCGGCGCATCAAGTGATGCCAGGCACAGGCAGTCCTCATCCTGGGATGCTACCGGTGTGTGTGATTCACCACTGGTGCGCACAATATAATCACCAACGTGGTAATGATCTTCCTGATCAGAAAAGCTGCCTTTCAGCACCACTGTGATTTCATCACCACCGTGATGATGCTTGGGAACATTGCCGCCTGCCTTGATATGGAAAAGAGTGGTTTCCCTGCTCTGCTCACCCAGCGGGATGTTAGAAAAACGAAAGGACTTGCCGATATTACGCCACTTCAGGCTGTTAATATTGCCGCGAGTAAGTTTCTCAATGGCCTGGGGAAGTTCCTGCGCTGACTTGGGGGTGTTAGTAGCCGTTGTAGTAGTTTTAGTCGTGTCCGGGGTAGTTTCCGGTTCTTGCTGCAGATGAATTTGCTGAGCTGCTGGCGTCTCCTGATTCTGTAAGGATTGCCAAAGCCGGTCGAAACTATCTTCACTTACAGCTTCAGGTTCCTGGGTCAGGAAAAACTCTGCGCCCAGCTGGGTCAGCTCACGGATCTTGGCGCGGCAGCCAGAGCAATAATGAAGATGTGCTGCTACACACAGGGCCTGGGATTCAGGCAGACTTCCTGCAGCATAATCGGTGAGAAACCTTGTGTCGGGATGATATTTAACCATGATATTTTTCTGAATCTTTCCTGTATCTCGTCAGTGATCTTCAGTGATCAGCAGTCGTTAAAATTTTAATGTAAGTAACTTTCTCTCTTTTCTCTGGCTTTCGTTTTGCCTGTCAACGCGAGTTCTACGCTGGCTCTCTCTTTTTCGATCAATTTAATTTGTTATATTCTCTAATTTATTAATATTAACAACAGGTTATCTGTCGACCGACAGGCTCAATTTGTTCAGTGCCAGCCTCACCCGCGATTTAACAGTGCCCAATGGCATCTGCAATTCTTCGGCAATCTCGGAATGGGATTTATCTTCCAGATAAACCTTCTTTAGAATAAATGACTGTTCTTCCGGCAGGGCTTTCATGGCTTCGTGCAGCGCTTCGCTGTTTCGCTGTTTAATCAGCTGATTAAAAATATCTTCGTCTTCGTTTTCTATCCAGATATCGTCAACATCAAAACCATCATTTTGCTGATCGTTGCCAGGGATGGAAGTCGCCTTATTAATAAAGTGGCGGGCATTCTTGCGTAACAAATCAATACGGGTGTTTCTGGCGATGGTGAATATCCAGGTGCTGGCGCTTGCTTTTTCAGGGTTGAAGGAGGGGGCTTTCTGCCAAACCTTCACCATAGTCTCCTGAACCAGTTCCTCAGACATATTGACGCCTTTGTCTGCGCCGGCCTGCTTGTTGGCAAAAGCCTTGATAAGGGGAGAAAATTTGACGAATAGCTGCTCGAATGCAGCACGGTCCTGGTCCGCCACTTTCAGCAACAAATTGGACCATTTGACGGTTGCTTCATTCACAACGCGCTTGCTCTTTTGTCCAAAATTATGATGACCTGCTGTAGGCAAGGGGAAACTCCACCGACTTCGGGATTACTGTATTTATCTGTCATTATTTGGTGTTATGTTTGTTCTACGGCAAAGTGTTGCGTGTGGATCAATTAAATTACGGGAAAATTACATATCTGATCCGAAATATTTTTCCCTGCGTATATGTTCCTAATTCGATTATAACTGCCTAATTTATAAAGAAAAAATATGAATAACTCTCCAGACTCCAAAGCCCAGCAATTGCTGATGAATCTGATGAACTTTTATGAAAAGTTCTCAGCTGAAAATATGTCCAAACTGGATGAATTCTATACTCAGGATATTGAATTTGTTGATCCCGTCCATAAAGTCGACGGCATTCTGTCACTCAAGCATTATATGAAAAAAATGGCGGTCAACCTCAGCCATTACAAGATCCGCTATCTAGAAGTTCTTACCGGCGAAAACACTGCCTACCTGACTTGGGAAATGGATTTTGCCCACAAAAAAATCTCCGGCGGTAAAATTATCACCGTACGTGGCATGTCCCATCTCAAATTCACCAATCGTATTTATTATCATGAAGACTGTTACGATCTGGGTGCCTTACTCTATGAACACCTGCCAGTTATTGGCGGCATCACTCGAAGCCTGAAAGGGCGTATGGCTGCTCAGAATAACTAGTTTGATTATAAATATCTGCTAATCAAGAATAACAATAATAATGCAACAATCAACTAACACTGTTAAAACCAAAACAATCTGGGTTACCGGTGCCAGTTCCGGTATCGGTCGGGCTATGGCCGAGAAACTTGCCCAACAGGGACATCGGGTTTACATCAGCGGGCGTTCCTCGCAAACCCTTGACGACATCGTACAGCAATTTGACTCAACTTATGGCAGTGAAGCCTCGATAAATAGTGGCGGCCAGTTAATAGCATTGCCCTGTGATGTCACCGATGATGTCGCCATGGTCAATGTGTTACGGCAAGCCGGGGTTCAAGATCTGGATACCATTATTCTGAGCGCGGGAACCTGCGAGTACATTGATTTACCGGACCTGGATATCAATATGATCCGGCGTGTTAATGAGACCAACTATTTTGGAGTGGTCAACGCCTGTATTGCGGCTCTGCCAATGCTGGAAATTACCGCTGAAGCGGCAAAAAATTCATCCTGTGAGCGCCCGCATATCATCGGTATTGGTAGCATGAGTAGTTATCTTGGCTTCCCGAGAGCCGAGGCCTATGGCTCTTCCAAAGCGGCCATGAGCTATTTTCTTGAATCATTACGCAGTGATCTGGGCGATCGTATGGATGTCACTGTAGTGTATCCCGGCTTTGTGAAAACACCGATGACAGACCGTAATGATTTTCCCATGCCGTTCCTGGTTGAGGTTGATGATGCTGCTGATATTATTCTCAGAAAAGCAGTCCGGCGCCCCCTGACAATTGCCTTTCCGGCGCGGCTGAATCTGCTATTGAAATCCATGGCACTTTTACCGCGCCTGTGGTATTTAAAAATTGGTAAACGTTTGCGAAGATCCGGAGCAGATTCATGAAAATTGCAATTATTGGTAGTGGCATCTCCGGATTAACGGCAGCCCACACGCTGGCAGATGACCATGAGATTACCCTGTTCGAAGCCGGCAACAAACTTGGTGGCCATACGGCAACTATTGATGTCACCCACAAGGGCAGGGACTATGCTATAGATACCGGTTTTATTGTCTTTAATGACTGGACCTATCCCGAATTTATCAAGCTGATGGATGAGCTGGGGGTTGAGAGTCAGCCCACGCAAATGAGCTTCGCGGTCAGTGATCGAGTCACAGGAATAGAGTATGCCGGTTCAAGCCTGAATACCCTGTTTGCCCAGCGCCGCAACCTGGTTTCGCCGCGTTTCCTCAGCATGACCAAAGATATCCTGCGCTTTAATGGCCAGGTTGAAAAACATCTACAGGAAGACCCGGATTGCAAGGCCATGTCTCTGGGGGATTATCTGGGTAAGTATCGTTATTCCCAACCTTTCCGCGACCTCTACCTGGTGCCTATGGGCGCGGCAATCTGGTCATCCAATACCGAGATGATGCTGAGTTTTCCACTGCAGTTTTTCGTGCGCTTCTTCCGCAATCATGGCCTTTTGAATATCAAGAATCGCCCCCAGTGGCGTGTGATCAAGGGTGGATCCAGAAGTTATATTGCGCCTCTGTCAGAAAAATTTAAAAATAATATCGAACTGGGTAACCCGGTCAAACAGGTAACCCGCTACCAGGATAATGATGGGTCGCCTGTGGTACGAGTGGAAAGTGAAGGCTTTACTGCTGAATATGATCAGGTAATCTTTGCCTGTCACAGTGATCAGGCTCTGGCTATGCTGGCGGATGCTGATGGTAATGAGCAATCTATCCTCTCTGCGATACCCTATACTAAAAATGAGGTAGTGCTGCATACTGACATCAGCTTGCTGCCTGAAAACCAGCGTTGCTGGTCGAGCTGGAATGTGGCCTTAACCGGTAAGGATCACCATATTGAGCGGCCCACACTGACCTATGATATGAATATTCTCCAGTCCATCC
Organism: Gammaproteobacteria bacterium; assembly: GCA_030828385.1. GTDB lineage: Bacteria > Pseudomonadota > Gammaproteobacteria > Pseudomonadales > Pseudohongiellaceae > Eutrophocola. The sequence goes on along the minus strand of JAURCS010000020.1, from coordinate 28,109 downwards.
AGTCCGACGAAACTTTCTGTGTCACCCTGAATCAGAGCGGGGATATTGATCCCTCAAAGATCCTTGGTGAATTTGAATATGATCACCCGGTTTTCTCGGAAGCCGGTGTCAAGGCGCAAGATCGCTGGCAGGAAATCAATGGTGTGAAAAGCACCTGGTTTTGTGGTGCCTACTGGCGTAATGGTTTCCATGAAGATGGGGTATGGAGTGCACTGCGCGTTGCGCGTCAGCTGAACAGTAATCAGGATCAGTCTACCCCGGCCCCGGCATTGGCCGAGGCGGTATAGAAAAGGCGCCTGGCCAAAAAAACTATGCATGAAAGCAAATTCAAAAGCGGCATTTATGAAGGTATAGTTACTCATTGCCGCTTTGTGCCCAGGCTGCATCGTTTTCGCTATAAAGTATTCATGATGTACCTGGATCTGGACGAACTGGACCAGGTGTTTGCCAGTAACCTATTGTGGTCAGTCAACAAGGCTAATCTGGCCAGTTTCCATCGCGAAGATTATCTGGGTGACCCGGCAATACCTTTAAAAGACGCAGTAAAAATGCGTGTCTGTGAAGAAACCGGTGAAATACCCGATGGCCCGGTAAGGGTGTTGAGCAACCTGCGCTATTTCGGCTTTATTATCAATCCTATTACCTGTTATTACTGTTTTGATAGCGAGGAAAATCTCAAATATATTGTAGCGGAAGTGACCAATACACCATGGGGCGAACGCCACAGTTATGTTATCAGGGCAGCACAGGAGAATGGCAAAACCCGGGCCTCGTTTGGCAAGGACCACCATGTTTCACCGTTCCTGCCGATGGCAATGGAGTATCGATGGCGCAGTACGGTGCCGGGAGAAAATCTTGATATTTATATGGAGAACCATAGCTGCGATGTGCCGGATCAGTCCCTGGAAAGGTCAGTAAAAGAATCAGTTATAAAACAGCATGCAATAAATGATGCTCAAGGTGGGCAGCAGGCAAAAAGCCAGCGTATGTTTAATGCTGCCATGCATCTGAAATACCGGGCAATTACTCCCGGGGCTTTGAATATGATACTGGCGAAGTATCCTTTTATGACCTTGCAGGTAGCCTGGGGAATTTACTGGCAGGCATTAAAACTGTGGTGGAAAAATATACCATTCCATCCGCACCCTAAAAAGCAGGCCAGCAAGCATATTAATACTAAAGCAATGACTACTCCCGTTGTTAATTCAGGGGTTAATTCAGGAGCTAATCCATTAGCCAGTAACGCAATGAACAATTGTAAAAAGTGAGGAACCGGTAGTGAGAATTACAGCTGTAGATCAAAACAAGTCAGGGGCCAAGAGTCTTTTTAACATGACAGAGCTTTCCCGCAAGGCGGTGTATGCCATCCTTGAAAGATTAACTGTCGGCTCACTGGTACTGGAAGAGAATGGACAGACCAGACATTTTGGCGACCGACAGGACAAGACTGTCACTGCCAGTATTCAGGTCAAGGACCCGGCGGCATTTATGGCGGTCCTGAAAGACGGTTCCACAGGAGCCGGTGAGGCTTACATGCTGGGCCAATGGGATACTCCCGATCTGCTTGAAGTGATCCGTCTGTTTGTACTCAATATGCATACCTTGCAGGAAATGGGCAATAAACAACCGTTATGGCGAAAGCTGGCGAGCAAGATGCACCATGCCTTCAGGGCTAACTCACTTACCGGTTCCAAGCGTAATATTTCTGCCCATTACGACCTGAGCAATGAGTTCTTCTCCCTGTTTCTTGATCCCACCATGGCGTACTCGTCGGGCATCTTCAAAAACGAAAGCGACACCTTGCATGATGCCTCTCTCAACAAGTTTCAGCACATTTGTGAGCGTCTGCAATTACAACCAGAAGATCACTTACTAGAAATCGGCACTGGCTGGGGTGGTCTGGCGATTCATGCGGCAAAACATTTTGGTTGTCGGGTAACCACAACAACTATTTCCCATGAACAGTATATGCATGCCTGTGACTGGGTTAAGCAGGAAGGTCTGGAAGAAAAAATTACCTTGCTGGAAAAGGATTACCGTGAGCTGGACGGCAGCGCCCAACAGTACGACAAACTGGTATCCGTGGAAATGATCGAAGCGGTGGGTGCCAAATACTATGATGAATATTTTCAGACCTGCAGTAGCCTGGTGAAACCTCATGGGCTGATGCTGATTCAGGCAATCACTATCTCCGATCAACGTTTCGAGCAGTCTGTTAACAGTATCGACTTTATAAAACGTTATATTTTCCCTGGCGGGCAATTGCCCTCCAATGCAGTGATCGCCGACAAAATTGCTACCCAGACTGATTTACAGCTCATTGGCCTGGAAGATATTACCCATGATTATGCCAAGACACTGGCAGCATGGCGTGAACGATTCTGGGATCGCATTGATGATGTAAGACGCCTGGGCACTGATGATATTTTCATTCGTATGTGGAATTACTATCTGTGCTTTTGTGAAGGCGGCTTTCGCGAAAGGGTTATCCATACCGGACAGTTTCTGATGGCGAAGCCGGGTTTCAGGGAATTACCGCGTATTCGTTAACTCCTTTTCAGGGTGAAGCGCCGGGGCGTGCTAGTATAGTGCGCCCTGATTATCTGCTTTGGAGCTGTTTTGCCCTCATCTCACCCTTTTGAAAAGCTGACGCCTGACGCCGTCATTGATGCCGTTGAATCTACCGGCATTATTTCCGATGCGCGTATCCTTGCCCTGAACAGTTATGAAAACCGTGTTTATCAGGTCGGTGTTGAAGATGCTGACCCGCTGATTGCAAAATTCTACCGGCCTGAGCGCTGGAGTCGTGAGCAGATTCTGGAAGAGCACAGCTTTTCCCTGGAACTGGCTGACCTTGAAATTCCTGTCGTGCCCCCGATTGTGATGGGGGATTGCACGCTGGCAGAATTTGCCGGCTTTCAGTTTGCCCTGTTTAAAAGACGGGGAGGGCGCAGTCCTGATCTAAGTCTGGATAATTTGCTGATCATGGGACGTTTTATCGGCCGGCTGCATGCCGCTGGAGCAATCAAGAGTTTTCAGCACCGGCGCACCATGACCCTTGAATATTTTGCCGAAGAGAGTGCCCAGTATCTGTTGGAAAATAATTTTATTCCCCAGGATCTTCGTCCGGCATACTCCACGCTGGCTCAGGATCTGATAAAGCGTATTGGGGATGTGTTTGCATCAGCCAGAGTACCGGCACAAATACGTATCCATGGCGATTGTCATATGGGTAATGTGCTGTGGCGTGATGACATGCCGCACTTTGTCGATTTTGATGACACCATGACGGGGCCGGCGATTCAGGACCTGTGGATGCTGCTGTCCGGTGACCGACAGGAAAAGCTGGCCCAGTTAAGTGAATTGATAGATGGCTACAACGAATTTTATGATTTTAATCCCGGCGAACTAGTGCTGATTGAATCCCTGCGCACCATGCGGCTGATGCATTACAGTGCCTGGCTGGCGCGGCGTTGGGATGACCCGGCTTTTCCATTGGCCTTTCCCTGGTTTAACAGTGAAAGTTATTGGGCTGGGCATATCCTGGAACTGAGGGAGCAGCTATTCGCGCTGGATGAGCCAGCCCTGGAGCTTTTTTAAACCTTTGAATGCGAAAAAGCTGTAGGTCGGATAAGGGCGCAGCCCGTCATTCGACATAGCGCGCAACGACCTATTGAAATAATAAACAATAAAGTAATGTCTACCTTGTTCTTCCCATATTCCTCCGGGCATTTCTTATGCGACGTGCCCGCTTATGCTATGTTTGTTCTGGAATTTAAGGAGTAAATATTTACATGTTCAGCAAACACTTTTCACTGACTACCCCAAGCCGTATTTTTTTCATTCTCGTATGTTTCAGCTTGCTGGCATGCCAGCCGGTAGTCAGGCAGGCACTCCAGGAAAGTAATGTTGATGGGGCATTATTGTCCCGTGTAGATGATATTCCCAAGAGTCCCAATGATCGCCGTGATTATCGTGCGCTGGAACTGGAAAATGGTCTCAAGGTTCTGCTTATTTCCGATCCTGAAACCGACAAGGCCGCGGCCTCAATGGATGTGAATGCGGGCTCCAACAGTGATCCGGCTGAATTCGAGGGGCTGGCGCATTTTCTGGAGCACATGCTTTTTCTGGGTACGCAAAAATTTCCCCAATCCGGTGAGTACCAGGAATTCATCAGCAGTCATGGTGGTAGCCATAATGCCTATACCTCCTATGAAAATACCAATTACTACTTTGACATTGAAAAGGATTCCCTGGCGCCTGCCCTGGATCGTTTCGCCCAGTTTTTTATTGCGCCGCTGTTTAACGAGGAATATGTAAATCGTGAACGTAACGCGGTGAATTCGGAGTATCAATCCAACCTTGAAAATGACGGCCGTCGCAGTTACTCAATATTCAAGCAGGTAATGAATCCTGCGCATCCACTGTCGCAGTTTTCCGTCGGTAGCCTCGACACCTTGCAGGATAAGGCTGCAGGCTCGCTGGAGCAGGCGTTAAAAGATCAGTATGAGCGTTATTACTCCGCCAATATGATGAGCCTTGCCATTATCGGGCAGGAATCACTGGATGAGCTGGAAACCCTGGCGCTGACCTATTTTCTGGATATAGAAAATAGAAATGTAGAAGCACCGCGTACTAATGTCCCCTTGTTTTTGCAGGGTCAGTTGCCAGCACTGCTGGAAATTGAACCGGTACGGGATACGCGATCCCTGTCCTATACTTTTCCGATTCCGGTTATGTGGGAATATTATCGCGCCAAGCCGCTTAACTATCTAGGCAATATTCTGGGTCATGAAGGTGAGGGCAGTTTGTTGTCCCTGCTGCGTGAGAGGGGTTGGGTTAATGGTCTGAGTGCTGGCGGCGGTATGTCTTACCAGGACAACGCCACGTTTTCATTTTCTCTGTCCCTGACCGAGGATGGCGTTAAGCGAATTGATGAAATCTCGGCCCTGCTTTTTCAGTTTATTGCCCTGGCACAACGCGACGGAATTCAGCAGTGGCTGTTCGACGAGCAACGTACCATGGCCGATATCAGTTTTGCCTTTCAGGAACCCGGTTCGCCAGTAGGCCTTGTCAGTGGTATGTCACGACGGCTTCAGCTTTATCCGCCAGAGGAAATTATTACTGCAGCCTATGCCTTCGAGGATTACAACCCGGCGCTGTATCGGGAAATCCTTTCTTACCTGCGTCCTGATAATGCCTTGCTGACCTTTACTTCTAAAACTGTTTCCGGTGCACAGCAGGACCCTTTATTTGGTGGGCGTTACAACTATTTCCCCTTGGACGAACAGCGCATCAGTAGTTGGCGCAGCAATACAGTTGATCCAGCACTTGCCATTACACAGCCAAATCCTTTTTTACCTGATGACCTGAGTATTCGGGATGCAGCAGGAGCTGGTGCTTTCGGGCCACAAAACAAACCCGAACTTATCATCGATGCAAACGGCATAAAGCTGTGGTTCAAACATGACAATGAGTTCCAGGTGCCGCGGGCAAATTTCTATGCCTATGCCATGACGCCTCTATTCAATGAATCCCTGGAACATAATCTGATGTCGAGCCTGGTGATTAACCTGGTCAATGACAAGCTCAATGAATACAGTTATCCGGCAAACCTGGCCGGTGTCTTTTATGGGGTGACCAGCAGAGCGCGTGGTTTCTCTATTCGTCTGGGTGGTTATAACGACAAACAGGATATTTTGCTGGAAGCTTTGCTGGAGACACTGGTGGCAGCGGATTTTGAGCAGGAACGTTTTGATATTATTAAAACTGAAAGAATACGGGGACTGGAAAATGCTGACAAACAGATGCCCTATACCCGCCTTTATCAGAAAGTCCAGGCCTTGCTGGTTAATCCTTACTGGTCAGAACAGCAGCGTATCGATGCTCTCGAAAAAATTACCCTGGAACAGGTGCGGGCCTTTATTCCCCGCATGCTGGAAAACCTCAATCTGCAGGTACTCTATCACGGCAATGTTGAACAGGACGACGCACTGGCAATGCTGGATATTCTGACGCGCTATTTATCGGTAAGCCCGGCTGTTATTGATCCTCCATTTGGCACTGTATTGAAACTGCAGCCGGGCAGCAGGGTAGTGCAGGAAGTGATGGTGGATCATGTTGATTCGGCTATTGTTATTTATCTGCAGGCGCCCGATGACAAGCTGGTAAGCCGCGCTACGGTCTCCCTGCTGGGTAGTATTTTACGTACGCCTTTTTTTGATGCCCTGCGCACGAAAAAACAGTTGGGTTATGTGGTCAATGCCGGCTCGATGCCGATACTGAAAACCACTGGTCTGGCCATGACCATTGAATCGCCGGTTGCCGATCCCCTGCAGCTGGAGGCAGAGATCAAAGGCTTCCTGCTCGATTATGAGTCTGAACTGGTTACCATGCCTGATAGCATGTTTAGTGATATCAAAGCCGGACTGTTAAATAACTTGCGCCAGGAGCCCCAGAGTCTGGGCGCTCTAAGTGGTCGCTTCTGGAGTGATATTCTGATTGAGGAAACTGCAGAGGATGCCACGCTGAAAATGGCTGATGCCATCGAAGCGCTGGAAAAAAGTCACATTGTTGAATACTACCGCAGGCAGGTTGTCCAGGGCGAGGCTGCTGCTCTGGTGGGCATGTCAGCAGGAAGACTTCATCAGGAAGATTTTCAGTCAGCGCAGCAACGCCTGAATAGCGACGCCATCCTTATTGAAGATGATATTGATAGCTATAATGCTTTCAAGCAGTCTTCCGAGGTCTTCACCTTCAGGTGAGTCAGTATTCATAGTCAGGGAACCAAACCTATGTCTGCCAGACGTCCCGTGGCGGGATTTTTCCTGTCATTACTAACCGCCCTGATGTGGGGAGTGTTGCCTGTCGCCTTCGTCGTACTGATTGGCTCTATGGATACCATTACTATTACCTGGTATCGCTTTACTCTGGCTGCCATAGTGGTATTTGTCTTTCTCTGGCGTCGTGGCAAGTTGCCAGCGTTGAGAACCTACAATTCAAAAGTGAAGCTGGTGCTGTTTCTGGCAGCTGCTGCTCTTGCCGCCAACTTTGTTTTCTATCTTAGTAGCCTGAGCTATCTTAATCCTGAAAGTGCCCAGGTGTTAATTCAAATGGCCCCCTTCATTCTTATGTTTGGCAGCATCTTTTTTTACAAGGAAAGACTTGGCTGGCTGGAATGGATCGGGGTTGCCTTGTTACTGGGTGGTTTTTCCCTGTTTTTTAATGATCGACTCGCGCAAATATTTTCCTCCCTGAATGATTATTCCATCGGCATTCTATTGATGGTGCTTGCTTCAGTGACCTGGGGAACTTATGGCTTGCTACAGAAAAACCTGTTAACAAATATGGATTCAATCCAGCTCACCAGTCTTATGTATCTGGGAGGTGTGATTCTGTTATTGCCTTTTGCCAGTCCGGCAACCGTGTTATCACTGAATGGTCTGCAGTTTGGCGCCTTGCTGTTCTGCAGTCTGAACCTGGTTCTTGCCTACGGCGCGTTTACCGAGGCTTTGTTTCTCTGGGATGCAGCCAAGGTTAGTGCCGTTATCACGCTGGCACCATTGTTGACCATCGTGTCGATGATGCTGGCGGTACATTGGTGGCCGTCAGTGTTTAGTGATAGTGAGCTTAATGCCCTGGCTTATCTCGGTGCGCTACTGGTGGTTGCAGGATCCATGCTGGCAGCATTGGGACATAATTTGCAGAAGAAACCTAGGCAGCGGGATTTAGCACAAGACCGCTTTGTTTCTGAATAGCGGCTGTTGACTCCAGCCCACGAATCTCATGAAGGGGCAGCGAGGGCAGGGCGTTGTCGCGCATCCAGTGAATAAATTTCAAGGTCAAAAAGGCGTCAAACCAGTTATGCATATGCCTGGCATATGTATCTTTGGTTTTGCTGTGGGTGCCGGCGTGTGCCATGGCCTTGTCTACACCCAATGCCTTCAGGCATTGCAGTAATAATTTGCTATCAACCTTTGAAAACAGCGTTGAAAACGCTTCAACGCTATTTTTAGCCGCAGTGATGGTTTCCAGACTTAACGATCCTGAAGTTTCGGGCTGCAGCGTCTGGCAGATGTGCAGCCAGCATTTAAGCGCGAGAAAACAATCGGGATGGTAGTACAGATACTGCTGCTGTGGATCATCCAGGGTCATGATTTTAAGCAATGCCGGGCCAGTCCCAAAGGGGACGCGGTCTGAAAGGCGGCTTTCCAGTGCCAGTGGTGCACACTGCAGGTTGATGACCTCGCCGATTTTTGCCAGCTTGTTTAACAGATAAAAATCTTCTCCGGCCTGACGTCTGGGAAACCCTCTGGCCTTGGCATAGTGCTGACTGTTGATTAGCAAGGTGCTGCCGATGGTATGGAAAGCCCAGGGAGAACCTGCCCATTTCAGACCGGCGACATAATAGTCCATAGCCAGGTCATAGCACTGCTGGGCATGAACAATGTCATTTTCATTATGGGGCGTATGCTGAAAGGGATAGATGCCGGCGCTGATCGCTCTAGAGTCCAGATTCGCTGTTGCCTGAAAGTAATCATGGGGTAAAACAACATCGGCATCGCTTGAATGAATCCAGGGCGTTTTCACTACTCCCAGGGCAATACACTGGCAGGCAATATCACAGGCAATTTTTCGTGCCAGGCCGACGCCTTCCTTTTCCGCTAATAACAGGCCGGGACTGATATGCTCCACCAGCAATACATCCAGCTTGTCACCCATGGACAAGAGCTGAATATGGGGTGCAATTCTGGCTGCACATGAATAGTGACGGCATAGATGTGCTGCAATTTGTCTGGTCTGCTCGATTTTCCCGGGATCTGCCTTTGCGCTGGCATTGACCACGAGGATAATCAGGGCAGATTGCTGCTGAATATTCACGGTGAGTTTTTCAAGAAAATCCGCTGCTTCTGCAAAGGCGGGAATGCACAATACATGCTCCCAGCTCCTATCAAAATCCGTTTTTGCATGCTGGAGATAATGCTGTACGTCAGAGGCGTCTGATTCAGCATAACGGGCAAGGTATTGTTGCATGGACATGGGCTTATGGTACCAGTTCAAAGGGCTGGGCAATGAATCCATTTCAGTGTTTTTTGCGTAAAATTAAGACTAAAGAGAGTGTTTATAGTGAACAATCCAGCTCGGCAAATTTCAGGATTATTACTACCCACCTGGGTGGACCTAGTCCTGTTCAAGTTCACCTGGGTGGGGTTGGTCATATTTCAATCCAAGGCTGTATTCCCAGTGGTTGCGCTTATTGCACTAAAAATACTGACCTGGCCTGGCATCATCCGTGCTTTACCGATCGTGGTACTGACTTTTGTCAGTGGCTTGGCGATGGATTCCTTGCTGATGGTTTCTGGCGTATTTGTTTTTCCTTCAGCTTATCTTCCTCTTTGGTTGATATTGTTATGGTTATCTTTTTCCTTGACCCTGCCAAGGGGGTTTTCCTTTATCACTCGCTGGCATCCATTGGCACAATCGGCCATAGGGATTGTCGCCGGCTGTCTGGGTTACTTTACCGGATATCTTATGGGCGCGGTGAGTTATGGTTTGTCCATACCCCTCACCATGCTGCTCATTGGCGTATTGTGGGCAGGCTTTGTGCCGTTGATAATTCAATGTGGAGAGTGGATACTGAAAAAGATTAAGATCTAGATAAGAGTATTTAAAAGGTCAGCAAATAAAATGAATAAGCTTTTTCAATTTCTTTGTGTTTTTCTGTTTATTCAGGCTGCTTCAACCAGTGCGATCTCTGCTCAGGCGCAGGACCAAGTCCCTTCAAAGCCCTGGCAGCAGCTCCAGCTGGTAGGCGAGGCAGAGCTAAAATTTTTCTTCTGGCATGTATACGAGGCAAGACTTTATTCTAATAACGGTAATTTTGTATTTTCAGAAACCAGGCCTTTCGCCCTTGAGTTGCATTACAAACGTAAGTTCAGTGTCCAGCAGCTGGTAGATGAAACCCGTAAACAATGGAAAGCCATTGGTATTGATGCCGACAGTAAAGACAATGCCACAAGACTCAACACCTTGGGGAGCTTGCTTGGTGATGTAGATAACGGTGATATTATAACCCTTTATGTGGATGCGCAGGGTGCCAGTAATTTCTATTTAAATGAACGTCTGCTGGGCACTATTGCAGACTCTGCTTTCACGGAACAGTTTGCGGCGATCTGGTTGTCTGAAAAAACTACTCGACCTGATTTCAGAGATAATCTAATAAGGCAAAGTTAATGAAAAATTTGAACAACGTTTTACCAACAAAGCTGTCGCATAAACATAAACACTCAATTTTCGGCATACTTGTCATTGCCTTTACCCTTGGCATCAGCGCCTGCAGCAAAACGACGCTGGATGATTATCGTGATACCACTCCGCAGCTTGACCTGAGAACATTTTTCGAGGGCAGCCTGATGGCTTATGGCTTGCTGCAAGACAGATCTGGCAAAGTAACCAGGCGCTTTGAAGCTACTATTGAAGCCTCATGGGAGGGCGAGCAGGGAACGTTGGTCGAACACTTTATTTACGATGATGGCGAGGAGCAGGATCGCATCTGGCAATTGACGCATCAGGGTAATGGCCGATACTCCGGTGTCGCCGGCGATGTCATTGGCACGGCCAACGGCGAAATTTCAGGGGCTGCATTCAACTGGGTTTACAGTCTTGAGGTTCCCTATGGGGATGGCACGATTGTGGTGAATCTGGATGACTGGTTATTTCTTGTTGACGAAGATCATATTATCAACAGGACAGTTTTGAGAAAATTCGGTTTTCGCGTAGGCGAGCTTAGTCTGGTAATTGAGAAAGTCTAGGATATTGGTTTTCTAAAGCCGAATAGTGGGAGATCGTTGTATGACAGACAGTATTCATCATATTGCAATCCAGGTAGATAACATTGCCAGTGCCGTTGACTGGTACTGCAAGGAATTTTCCGTCAATGTCAGTTATCAGGACGAGAGCTGGGCCATGCTGGATTTTGAAAACATTTCCCTGGCTCTGGTATTGCCAGGGCAACATCCTCCTCATTTTGCAGTGGCCAGTGCCCACCCGGAAAAGTATGGCGCATTGACTACTCATCGTGACGGCACGGAATCAATCTATATCAAGGATCCATTTGGTAACGCGCTCGAGTTAATCAGAGACCCCGCCTAGTAACGATTCGCCTAACATCTGCTGTTTCTGGCGTATTTCGTAAAATACCAACGATCCTTTCTCATGTTTACCCTTCTCTGGTGTTTGAAATGCCTCGTTAACCGAGTCTTTTCCGACTATTTTCCCTACTGCTGCTGTTTTTGAAAGAAATAACTGCTGTTTGATTGTCCTTTACAATCAAAAGCATGTGTTTTTGAAATCATGGCAGGGATGCTATTGATTCCACCCAGCTCTGATTCCTGCATAGGTATTTTCAAATTATTCTATCTGTTTCACATATTTCCGATGTGTATTTTTCCCAACAGGGTTATATACCACTCTGATGAATCATAAGCTTGGTGAAAGCCCTTTAACCTGTTTTTCTGTCAGAAAACTCGCCAGACAATATCGAAAGAATTTTACGAAAAGTCTTCAACAGGCTCCCCTGTTATTGCCAACTGATAACAGCACTATTCGTCCTCCCATTGATCAATGGTTCATGTCCATGGATGTGTCACCGAATATCGTTGGCAAGTTTTATAACAGTACCTTACTTAAAGACTTTGGTGAAACCGGAAAAGGACTGTTTTTCATGCCGAGCATCATATAAAAGGAAGTCTGTGCGCACTATGGCGTTGAAATCGTGGGGCGGACAAATAAAGTTCGTGAGCAATTTTATGCCCTTTCGCTGGAGCGCAAGATCAGCGACGCCCTGCCAATCCTGTCGACTATATACAACACCGCAAAAACACAGTTATTCGCAGAGACGGATTCCTAATCCAGTTTCATTGCTGGTTATTTCAGGGTTTCTTTCCTGTTACCAGGGAGTAATAACCATAGGAACGTTGTGCGCTAATATTGCTAAATCCTGCTTTCGTCAAAATTGCCTCTAATTGCGCCATAGTAAACTGCTGACCTTTGGTTCCCTGGGTCATGAAAAAGGAGAAGGCGACAGCGGCGTAGGGTTCATCACCACTTTCCTCCAGAAGAATTTCCTGCAGACAGATGCGTCCTCCTGGAGCCAGAGCGTCAAAGCTTTTTTGTGCCAGTTGTTCGCAGGTTTCTATGCTCCAGTCGTGGAAGATGTTTGAGAAAAAATGAGCTTCATAACCTTCAGGCCAGTCTTCCCTGAACATGTCCACAGTTGTGGTATCGACGCGGTCTGATACGCCGGCTTTTTCAATATAGCCTTTGGCTACCTCACAAACCGCAGCCAGTTCCATAATAGTACATTTCATCTCTGGATAATGATTGGCCAGGGCGGAAGCATAGCAGCCGGAACCGCCGCCCACATCTAGCAGGCTGCTAACACCAGAAAAATCGCAGGTATGGGCCAGCCCCACCGCGGAAGGCATGGAATGGCAGTGCATAAAGTCAGTTACGCTTTTGGCTACTTCCGGAGGCAGGGTGCCTGATTCCCAGCCATCAGCTGCGGCCCTCGACTCAACCGTTTCTCCATCACGAATATTTTCCAGAATCATTTTATAGTTTGGAAACGCTTCTGCACGCCGACTAAAAAATGGACCCCAGTAATAGGGGCTCTCTTTGAGCATATAGGTGCGCGACAGGTTATTGAGCTGGTAAGCACCCTGATGTTTGTCGAGAAAACCCTGTACCTTGAGCATCGGCAATAATGCCTTCATACCGCGCGGGGAATAGCCGAGTTTATTTGCAAGTTCTTCGACGCCTGAAGGCTCACTCAAGCCATCAAAGACTTCCAGCTCCAGGGCAATGGCAATAGCCTGGGAGTTGAAAACACTGAGCATAACGTCCCAGATTTTTGTATCGTCAATGGGCGGGAGTACTGGATTCATTTTGCTTACCTCTAGCTTTTCTAGTGCTGAAAAATATTCTAATAGATGCGGTTTATTTTGCTATGACGCTGTCACCCAAGGCTACTCGGCAGCATTGGGTGTCAATGGAAAATTGCCGTCATAGGGTGGCCAGTTTGGTACTGGTTGATTTGGTCTGGCATAGAACATGGCGGCGTGGACATGACGTATCAGGCCATCCTCAATGCTGAACACTTCGGTGAAATGGTTTCTCCAGCGTTCATTGCCCGGGCGGCGCAAAAAGACGACAGAAAGCATGGCTATTTGCTGTTCTACATCCACTACCTGAACGCGACGAGCGGCTACCTGGGCGAGACCAAAGTCGCCTGAGGTGCGGCAATCTGAAGTGCCATTGTACCCGGTTGCCCCTTCTGCCAAAGGTCCACCAAAAGTATCCTGGCCGTTTTCACGCCGAGAGCATCCCGGATGACCTTTAATTACTTTACTGTTCTGGGCAATGATGCCGTCGAAATAACTGTTGGCAATGGCAATCAGATCATCGCGGCTGTAACGACGGTTTAATGGCACTGCCCCTTCGTTGGGTGGATTGGCAATGAGGTTGTCGGCATCCCAGTAAACTGTTCCAGGTACGCCTTGCAGGCCCAGGTCATTTTCTCTGCCAACATGCCATTCGGCTTCAGTGATCATATTGTTGTTAACTTTCAGGCGCAGTGAAACCACAGCTCGCTCGCCATTCTCTTCCAGCAAGCCATAGAAACCCGCTGAACTGCCTTCAGGGTCATAGTAACGGCGTTCCAACTCACCCATTGCGGTGACGCTAGACCACAGTCCTTCGTCGTTAGGGGTAACAATAGAATTTTCTGTCTGGCGGAAGCCATAGCTTAGCGGTGCCTGGGAGGCATCGTTAGCGATTATGGCATTGAGATACTGGTCAAGAAAGCCGGCCAGGCAACTGCGATCGCAGTCCTGTGCCTGGGCAGAAAATGAAATAGCGGTGAACAGGCAAAATGTAATCAGTTTGCGCAAAAGCATGAACGAGCCCCCATAGTTTTTTACTAGTCAGGGGATTCTCTTTCAACTCGGCGGTGCATGCAACAGCCAGCGTAATGTTTGAAATACTAGCTGCCGGCTTTCTCGAGAATTAAATGCCCCAGCGCGGTATTTGAAGCCGGAACATGATAGAAACGGTGCTTTTCATCCACCTGGGATCCCAGTGCCGCTCGGGCTATTAGCCACATCACCAGTTCAATACCCTCGGAGCCGGCTTCACGAATGTATTCCGGATGGGTGATCTTGGTGAGTTCCTCAGGATCATTGATCAGCGTGTTCATGAAATTCAGATCCCATTCCCTGTTGATCAGGCCCGCACGTTTGTACTGAAGCTGATGGCTCATGCCCCCGGTGCCCCAGATATGGACATTCAGGTCTTCGTCAAAAAGCTCTACGGCTTTACGCAGGGCCTTGCCAAGTTCAAAACAACGCCTGCCAGTGGGAGGTGGGTACTGAATCACGTTCACCATGAAGGGGATAACCCGACACGGCCAGGCTTCAGGTTGCCCGAACATCAGGGAGAGAGGAACCGTTAGGCCATGATCGACCTTGAAATCATTGCAGATAGTCATGTCAAAAGAATCCAGAATCACTGACTGAGCAATATGCCAGGCCAGGTCAGGATGGCCCTGAACCGGAGGAATAGGGCGCGGTCCCCAACCTTCATCTGCGCTTTCAAATTCTTCGCTACAGCCAATACCAAAGGTAGGCACGACCCGCAGGTCAAAGGCACTGGCGTGGTCGTTGTACACGAGGATGATGACATCAGGCACATTGTCGGCCTGCCATTTCTTGGAATATTCAAAGCCTTCAAACACCGGGGACCAGTATTCATTACCCGTGGTGCCAAAGTCGATAGCGGCGCCTACTGCGGGAATGTGGGAGGAAAAAACTGCGGAAGTAATACGGGCCATGGTTACTGGTTTCCCTTGTTTTCGGAAGCACTGCGATTACCTTCGATGGGGCGACCGCCACTGAGCATCATTGCCCGATATTCCTGAGGTGTCATGCCGGTCATGGTGGATACGGCTCGCTCAAAGGGTTGTTCATGGGTATAAAAAAGTTTGGCCAGGAAATAAATATTTCCCCCTTGCTCAATACAGAGATTGTAGTCCTGCTCCAGAACTCCCTTCTTCTGCAGATCAGTGAGGGGCCATTCATCAACATAGGCTTTTTCATCCGCCAGAAAGCGTTCGCGGTTTTCAGCCTTCATAAGCGACATGAAAAACTGGTTTAGATGATATCCCTTGCGTGACATATCAGCATCGAAAACGATGGTACCGGGAATATCCTGATAGGGTTTTTCCAGGGCCATGACTGGACTCCAGATAAGTTAAAAAAGAATACTAGCACAAGCTTCAGTCAGGGTGTGTTTGGGTCTTTTCAATCCTGAGGCGGGTGGTTCTCATTGGCTCGGGATTTAAATTGATTTCGAGAACAGCCACTACTCGGTATTGAACATAAATACCGAGGTACTGAGGGAAATTTCCTTTAGAAAAAGCATCAGAGCCAGTATCAGGCAGAGCATTGCGAGGACAAAAAGAAAGGCAATAAAGATAACAACCTCAAAATTCATTACAGCGCCAATAAAAAGCACAACTATCACCAGACATATCAATAAGGCACAACAGGTGCTCAGGGATATGGCCCAGTTCGTCAATATGGCGCGCTGTGTCAGGGATTTCAATTCACTCATGACCAGAATCCTTTCTGTTTCATCACAAATGGCTTTTTTGTCCTTGAGAAAGCGCCCGCGGTCAACAATACGTCCGAGTCGATGGGTCATGACGTTAAGGGCACCGGTGATGCCGGCTAGCAAAAATACCGGCGCAACGGCCAGCTGAATGGCACTAGAAATATCAGTAACCTGAAAAAATTGCTCCATGGCAGTGTCTTTATTAATCCAGTGAATTGAACATCACGTCAGAATAATGAACATGCCATGCTTAGTCCAGTTGCGAAGACAGTGCTGATTAGTTGGTTACAGGAACCTGGTAGCCACGCCTGGCCGGAATATTGATCTTTTTGCCTTTCATGTCCTCAAGAATAACGTAGAGGCAGGGAATTAGCAGCAAAGTAATGATAGTCGCAAAGACGATACCAAAGGCCATTGACGTAGCCATCGGAATCAGGAACTGCGCCTGCATGCTGGTTTCCATCAGGATGGGTAACAAGCCGAAAAATGTCGTCAGGGAGGTTAGCAAAATGGCACGGAAACGACGAGCTCCGCCTTTAATTACTGCGCTTACAACATCTTCCCCTTTTTCAATGGCCTTGTTTACAAAATTCACCAGAATAATACTGTCATTCACCACAACGCCGGACAATGCAATGATGCCCAGGAAGGAAAGGAAGTTGACCGGAATACCTACTATCAGATGACCGATAATCGCACCGACCATACCAAAAGGAATCACACCCATGATTATCACTGGCTGGGTATAGGAGCGCAGGGGAATTGCCAGCAGGGCATAGATGCCGAAGATGGCGAATATCATACCTCTGACCATGTCCTGGATAATGCTGGACTGCTCTGCAGTACCACCATCCTCACGGTAATCAACACTTGGATAGCGCGATTTCAGTTCAGGAAAAAAGTTGTTCTTGATTTCTTCATTGACCACGTTGGGTTCTACCAGGGATTCTATGATGTCTGCGTTTACGGCTACCGAGCGCTCACCATCAACTCTGTTGATTCGGGCATAACCTGGCTGCATATTGAAGTCTGCGATAGAAGAGAAGGGCACCGTGTCTCCTTCAGCGGTACGAATATACATATCTTCCAGATCGCCGATAGAAACACGTTCTTCTTCAGGATAACGAACCATCACACGCACCTCATCATCACCACGCTGTAAGCGCTGGGCTTGTGATCCATAAAACGCATTACGCACCTGAGTCGACAGGTCATTCAGGGTGAAACCCATGACTTCAGCGCGTGGCAACAGCTGCAACCTCAGTTCATCCTTGCTGTTAACGGCTTCATTCTTGATATTGATTAGCCCGTTAAAAGTACGCAGCTTGGCTTCAAGTTCTCCTGCAGCAGCAGTCAGTTCAGCGGGATTGTTGCTTACCAGCTGGTAGGAAATAGGGTTGCCACCAAATACGGTGCCTGAGGAAAAGGTGAGTGTTTTGAGCCCGGGCATATTGCCCACATAGCTTTCAAGATACTGGGTCAGCAGATCCGACTCAATCTGGCTGGGAACATCCTTATCCATTTCAATGGCGGCTGTACCGGAGGAGGCACCACTACCAACAATAATCACATGATCAACAATTTTGGTGGAAATTTCGCCAGTTTCACTATTAAAAAATTCAAATTGGCCGTCCAGTGAAAGAGCGGCATCTTCGAGTTTGTCCATCACAGCGCGGGTCTGTTCTTCAGGACTGCCTTCGACCATAGTGACATTGGCACGAATAACGTCTGCAGGAATTTCAGGTAAAAATACAATGCGGACAATACCGCCAGCCAACAGACCAATAGCTATAATGAACATGCCGATAAAGCTGGTGAAGGTGATGTAGCGATTTCTGATGCTTTTTTCAACCAGAGGCACATAGGTATTGTGCACAAATTGGTCCAGACGTGCGTTGACACGTGCAGGTATCTTGTTGAACCAGCTGGCGGGATTGGGCTTGCCAAAGTGAACCAGATGAGAAGGCAGTATCAGCTTTGATTCGACCAGTGAAAAAACCAGGCAGAGAATCACTACCCAGCCAATGGATTCGGTGAACGCCGCGGCAAACCCGCTGATCATCAGTAATGGTAAAAAGGCGACAATAGTGGTGAGAACACCGAAGGTCGCTGGCAATGCAACCCGATTAGCGCCATGCACAATGCTGGCAATACTGTGGCCATATTTGTCCATACTGTGGTGAGCGCTTTCGCCAATAATAATGGCATCATCCACTACGATACCCAACACCATGATAAAGCCAAACAAGCTGAGCATGTTCAGATCGAGGCCAACCGTGGGCATGAGGGCAAAGGCACCGAGGAAAGAAATAGGAATGCCAACGACCACCCAGAATGCCAGCTTGATCTCGAGGAAGATGCTAAGAATGATGAAGACCAGGAAGGCTCCCATCAGCAGGTTGGTGGTCATCAGGTCAAGGCGGTCTTTAAGATAATAGGAAGAATCGGCCCAGACATCCAGATTAATCCCTTCCGGCAGGGTCGCCTTGCGCTCCTCAACAAAATTACGGGCCGCTTCCGTGACATTCAGCATATTCTGATTGCTGGTGGTTAGCACCGTCAGACTGATGGAAGGTTTGCCGTCAAAGCGGGCATAGGTTTCTGTGTCTTCAAAGCCATCAATAATGGTGGCGATATCGCCCAGTGTCAGAATAGTGCCATCGGTTGAGGTCAGCAGTATGATCTTGTCAAAATCGTGATAATCGTAGGCAAGTGCCTGTGTGCGCACCAGAATTTCGCCGCCCTGGGTGTCGATGGAACCTGCCGGCAGATCCAGTGATGAAGCGCGTATACGCTGGGCTATCTGATCCAGTGACAGGCCGTATTTGAGCAGGGTGTTTTCCGAGACTTCAATGCCTATTTCGTAAGGACGATCCCCAGCCATGCGTACCGAGGTCACATCACTCAGTTCAAGCAGTTCATCTCTTAATTGCTGGGCCAGTTCCTTCTGACTGACCGGGTCAATATCACCATAAACTTCAATACGCAGAGCATCATTGCGCATCAGAGTGCGGCTTACCGAGGCAGGTTCCGCATCAACCGGAAAGTTGAATATGCCATCTACCCGGGTTTTAACATCATTGAGAACTTCGTTAATGTCATAGGATTCATCCACTTCAAGGGTGACTGAACCGCTTCCTTCCTGGGAAATCGAACGCACATCAGTAATACCATCCACATCTTCCACTGCTTCTTCCAGAAGAATAATAATGCCTTTCTCTACATCAGCGGGAGTAGCGCCGGGATAGGCCATGGAAATCTGGATAGTGTTGATGTCAAAATCAGGCATCGCTTTTTTCGTAATCGTATAGATAGAAAACAGCCCGGCCATGATGATAATGATCATCAGCAAATTCGCAGCCACATGGTTATTGGCAAACCATGAAATCAAGCCTTTTTCTTCTTCTAGTTCTGACATGTTAGGTGACGCCTGTTATTAGCGGTGAAGTATGTTGTGTAGGTGACTTACTTGATGGCCTGAACGGTTTGCACTACGCCTTCAATTTCCTTGATCTGAACCGGTGAACCATTAAGGGGATTTTCAAGACGGGTCAGGATGACGCGATCGCCATTATCCAGACCTGCGGAAATATAAACGTCATCTCCATTAATGGTTAGGACTTCTACTGTTTTAGGCCGCAGTCTGCCCTCTGCATCGGCTGTCCAGATTACGTTATTGGCCTGTAATGTATAGCGTGGCAGTACGATCACGTCTTCAAGCATGCGCCCACGAATGGTGGCATTCACATAGGTGCCGATTCTTAACGGTTCATCATTCCACTCACTATTCCGGCTATTCTGACTATTCAGATTATAGGGGTCTGCAATCTGGACAACACTGAAGAGGACGCGGGTACGGGTATCCAGTACGCCTTCGGTGCGGGATAATTTACCGGTCCAGTGATAATCCTGATTGCCAATCCGACTGACCAGGTCCACTTCCGGTGCATTTTCCATGCTATCTGCCGCGCTGAGGTTGTCAGTGTGTGAAGGCAGGTCAAGGAAGGCAATTTTAGTTTCCGGAATAGGGAGTCTGACTTCGGCATAATCCACAGCAAACGTTTCTGCGATAGATGCGCCAGTTGTAACATATTGTCCGATATCGGTGTTTTTGCTGCTAACCAGACCATCATAGGGAGCGATAATGGCTGTTTTATTCAAGTCAGAAACAGCCTGATCAAGATCGGCCTGGGCTGACTCAAGTCTTGCGACAGCTTCCTGTAGCTGGGGTTTGCGCAGATAGAGCTCTTTTGCCCTGATTCGGGACTGCTGTTCAGCTGACATGCGGTCCCATTCGCGCTGGGCAACATCTGCCTGGCCTTTTTCCTGCTCCAGCAGGCTTTTGGCGGCAGCAACTGATGCCTGGGCGCGGCTCACGGCAGCGCGATAATTCTGGTCATCCAACTTTATCAGTACATCACCTTCGTTGAAAAACCCACCAGCGACGAAGGAAGGGGATACTTCAACCACACGGCCGGCGACTTCAGACACCAGGTTGGTCTGTGTGCGCGGAGCTACGGTACCCTGCGATGACACCGAGATATAGGCATCCTGGACATTGACTGTCATGGCATCAACCACAACGGAGAGTTGTTGCGGTTCATTCTGCTCGGCATCCGGACGTCCTGCACGCAGCATTATGGCGACACCGATGGATGCCAGGATAATCAGGAATGGCAGAAGCTTTTTCAGCATGGATATGATCCTTTTCTGGTAGTTATTGCTGTTTGGTAAATATAGCGCTGTGCTGATGCAGGAAACACTCTTCAATGCTTTGTTGCTGCCCCGCCATGCAAGAGCTGCAGGAACAATTTTTCGATACTCTTTTTACGGACAAGCAACTGATAAAGTTCACTTTTTATTGTAAATAAAATAATAATGACTCATGAGTCATTATTTGCGAAGGGCATCTTACTCGCAGTGGTGAACAGAAGCAATGGGAAAACCTCTGGATAATGTGGAAACAAAATGAAACGAATGATGGGGGTTTGTTGGCAGCAAAAGCTTAGTGCAGTGCTGCGCGCAATGGTAATTCCCGAACTATTGTGGCCTCGATTTCCAGCAGTTCATCCAGGCGAGGCATGATCGCGGCTTCTGGAAAATAGCTTTGGGCCAGGCTAAGAAATAATTGATAGTGACGGCTTTCGGAATCCGCGATGGCAAGGTAAAAACGCTTTAGTTTAGGTTCTTTATCCTCAGGCAAGGCCTGGGCAATTATGCCGAAGCGTTCAGCGCCGCGGGCTTCCACAATACTGGCAATAAGAAGCCGGTCCAGCATATAGGCTTCTTTTCCCTTGTCCATGGCCTTGTGCAGTCGTTGTATATATTGATCTTTCTGGTCTGATCCGGGGGTCAGATTTTTCTCCAGTATCAATCTGACGACATCACGAAAATGGTTGAGTTCTTCCACGGCAAGATTAAGCATCTCTCTCACCAGCTCAGGTTTATCCGGGTAGTGTGAGAGCATGGATATAGCCATGCCCGAGGCTTTTTTCTCGCAACTGGCATGGTCCAGCAGGAAACTGTCAAAATCAGCCATGACGGTTTCCAGCCATGCACTGGAAGTGATCTGCTTTAATGTGAAATCCATTTCTCTTGCTTAAGCAGATTGCGGACTGGGCGAGGGCAGGGAGGTAAAGGTATGCAGCAGGGCCTGCCAACTGCGACGTTTTCCTTCCAGCTCGATTTTTAACAGGCGATAGCGTTGGCGCAGGCTTTCTGCATCCAGTTCATGAAATTTTTCATGCAGGTCGGTGGATAGCTGCGCGGATTTTGCCTGGTACCACTGTTGCTTAAGCTCGGCCCAGTGGTTCAGCGTTTCTACCAGCTGGTTATATTCAAGCTCGAGTTTTTCGCGCCAGGAAGGAGAATCGATAACTTTTTCACAGGTGATCAGGGCATGGTTGTATTGCACCTGTAAGCGCTTGAGCTCCTGTCGGTAGACAGAGCATTGGCGTAAGTTGTAGGTAAGCCCTATCCAGGAGCAGAATTTGATCAACCACTTGGTGGGATCCCAGTGATACCACTTGATGCCATTGCGATAGTCCCAGGCGAAGGTGTGGTGATAGTTGTGGTAACCCTCGCCAAAGGTAAACAGTGAAATAAACCAGTTATCACGCGCAGTCTGTTGTGGGTCATAGTCACGACTGCCCCAGATATGTGCCGCTGAGTTGATCAGATAGGTAAAGTGCTGACTCAGTACCAGGCGCAGAAAACCGGCTAACAGTAAACTGCCCCAGATATCACCATGAACAAAGCCAATAAGAACCGGCATAGCCACATTCATTATCAGCAATAATGCCAGATAATGCTTGCGTTGCCAGACCAGAACCGGATCTGCCAGCAGATCCTTTACATTACTGGTGTCCTCTTTGGTGCTGTCAAAATCCCGAATCATCCATTCAAAATGCGAATACCAGAAGCCTTTTCCGGCTGAGTAGGGGTCTTTTTCATTGTCATCCACATAAAGATGATGACGACGGTGATCCGAGGCCCAGGTGATGCAGTCATTCTGCAAGGCACAGGCACCTCCCAGGGCAAAAACAAACTTCAGAATGGGGTGAGCCTGATACGCCTTGTGTGACCAGAGGCGATGATATCCGGCGGTGATGGACATTTCACAAAAGATTAACAATGCCAGGCACCAGCCCCATTCATAAAGATCATAGCCATAATTAATGCCATACCAGGGCACCAATGTAAGCACGACCAGAATGGGCAACCCAAGGACAGCAAGGTTTAACCAGCGAATGGGTGGTTTGGGACTGGGGGGAGTCATGTTGATATTTTCTTCTGTTATGTAATGGTTAGCTGTGAGTGGTCGAAATTATTGCAGAATAAGGCGCTGATTAAAACCAGCACCGGGACTTCCAGGTTTGAGTGTCTGTAGTAAGGGATTTGCGGATCAGCTAAAATCCTAAATAGCCTGAATTTTAATGAAACCGGATGGATTGTTGATGAGTAATGCACGCAGTGGGAATGATGGTGGTCTTGGCGGCAATGATGCTGGTAATGCGGTCTTGGTAGAAATACAAACCCGCCTGGAATTTCAGGATCTCACCATTGCAGAGCTCAATGATGTGATTACTGATCAGCAAAAACAGCTTGATAGCCTATCCCGTCGGCTCGAAATGCTGGGGGATAACCTGAAAGTTCTTGAGGCGTCTGTGGAGACGGAGCAGCACGACGAAAAACCCCCGCACTATTAGTAATACTCAGTAATAGACAGTATTAGACAGACAGAGGTCGTTATTAGTGGTAACTATTAACGACCTCTGCTGGAGATCTATCAGATACCTGAAGGTTCGCTCACTAAAGTGCAGGAATGGCCTTTTACTTCTCGGCGTCGACTTCCTCAGCCTGCAAGCCCTTGTCACCCTCGGTAACAGCAAAATTCACGCGCTGACCTTCTCGCAGAATCCGGTGCCCATCTCCCACAATAGAGCGGAAGTGCACAAAAATATCGTCTCCGCTATCCCGGGTAATAAAGCCAAATCCCTTGCTGGCACTAAACCATTTAACGCTCCCGGTTTCCCGGGGTCCAGCACTGATAACGACAGGTTTACTTTCCTTTTTACTCTTTCTGTGTTTTTTGCGAGAGGAGGATTTTCTGGATGAGTTGCTGCCTTGAGTCAGACCTTCTGCAGAACAAACCCAGTAACTGGTAAAACAGCCTGCCAGCAGGGCAACAGAAAAAACGGTCAGTGGTCCTGGAAAAAGATTGTATAAGCCGATGAAAAAAGAGATAGCAGAAAGTACTATCGCTACGATTATTGAAGCAATGATTATTTTGATGTTCATGATTAACTCTTTTGGAAAAAGAAGGTTTTCTTTTTTATTATTAATGTTTATTTTTAACTTGCCTGCACGGCGATGGTGACAAGAGATTAAGCAATGGTAAATGGCAATTACAACAACCACGCAGTGCAGCAAGCTGCGGATGGTAACATTTTCGAGTGAGATTTTTAAAGGGGCTGAATGCTCAAGTTTACTTGAAACATTTTAGAGAGGAATAGGGATCCCGCCAGCACGTATATCAATGTCTGTATTCCCGTCTTTCTCGCCAAAGTCGCGCTCCGGGATATCACAATCCTTGAGGATGGTGTTCATGCGGCTACGATCACGCTGAAATAAATCCAGATCATATTTGCGTGAAACATCGCGCCAGGCTGCGGCATATTCACAATGAAAGCTTTCCTGGTCCGGGCGCCAGTTGCCAATGCCGCGATCTCGTTTGTCGCGATGGCTGTCCCGGCTCACAGGAATCAGGTTCAAGGGGTCATTGGCGAACTGCATGCGTTTCTCATCATCCCACTGAAAGCCATTGGCGGCGTTGGCATAGGGCAGCGGAATGATGTGATCTAACTCCAGGCGGGCAGCGCGAGTAAATTCTTCACCGCTATAGGGGTCTGTCCATTTGCCTTCACGAATTTCGCATTGGCGCGGATTGGTCCAGCTCACCGGAACCTCGCTGGTGGCCTGCAGGATCTGGGTGCGAACAGTTTGGCAGCCTCCTACCAGCATCCAGTGGGGCCAGTCATCTTCAAGATAAAACAAATCCTGATTACGGTTTGAAAGTTGCGGACGGCGAGACATAATGTCGTTACGGGAGGGTGCCATGCGGCAGCCTGACTGGTGGCAATGGTAATTGCCAAAGAAATCCCAGTGGCCGCCGTTACGATCGAAATTCTTGTCCAGATGGGCCTGCAGGGATGACCACGGCAGGCTTATTAGCAAGCCCGGTAAAAGCAGCAAGACAAATTTTTTCAGGTTCGGCATGTTGCTCTCCTGATGAATTGTACGAATTCCAGTTTTACGTCCATTGCGCTCAAGGTCCCAACTAAACTGATAAACGGAGCAGTCAGGTTCATCAAGACCGGTTTGAAGCACAAACAATCCCAATATTGCCTTCAGGCAGTAAATTACCCCAAGTCAAAGGGACTTTAACCTGGTTACCTGATCCTGTAACTGATGCAGGGTTGTTTCGGCATTAGACAGCTTTTCCTTTTCTCTGGCAACCACGTCAGCCGGGGCATTATCGACAAATTTGGCATTGCCCAGTTTGCCCGAAAGCCGGCCAATTTCCTTGGTCAGCTTGTCCTGCTCGCGTCCCAGACGCGCCATTTCAGCATCTACATCGATGAGACCGGCCATAGGCACAAGAACTTCCATATCGCCAACCACTTGCATGGAGGAAGGAGGTGCCTGCTGCGGATCATCGAGCCAGCTGACTGATTCCAGCTTCGCCAGTTTGACAAGAAATTGCTGGTTACTGTCCAGATTTTTACGATCCTGATCAGCACCACTGGTCAACAGGACATTGATATTGGTAGCGGGTGAAATATTCATCTCGCCACGAATATTTCTGATAGCAACGATAACGCCCTTGATCCACTCCACTTCCCTGTCGACACTCTCGTCAATAATGCTGTCATCAGCTTCCGGGAAGGGCTGCTGCATGATGGTGGGACCTTCAATGCCCAGAAGTGGAGCGGCTTTCTGCCAGATCTCCTCGGTAATAAAAGGCATTAACGGGTGCAACATGCGCAGACTGCTTTCAAGAACATGCAGCAAGGTATAACGGGTGGCATTTTTCTCGGCGTCGGAGGCATTGTCGTCCCACAGTACCGGCTTGGAGAGTTCAAGGTACCAGTCGCAGTACTCATTCCAGAAAAAGTCGTAGATGGCCTGGGACACCAGGTCAAAGCGATAATCCGCAATACCACTTTCAACCTGTTTCAGGGTTTGCTGCAAGCGTGACCTGATCCAGATATCCACCTGGGAATAATCATCCTCGCTATCCGGTTCACTGATCTGCTGGCCTTCAGCATTCATAAACACATAACGCGCCGCATTCCAGATTTTGTTACAAAAATTCCGGTAGCCTTCAATGCGGCCCATGTCAAAATTGATGTCTCTGCCGGTCGAAGCCAGGGAATAGAAAGTGTAGCGCAGGGCATCGGTACCAAAGGCGGGAATGCCATCTGGAAATTCCTTGCGGGTTTTTTTGGCAATTTTTTCAGCATCCTGTGGACGCATCAGTCCCTGGGTACGTTTGGCTACCAGGCTCTCCGCGTCAATGCCATCAATCAGGTCAATGGGGTCAAGCACATTGCCTTTTGATTTGGACATTTTCTGACCTTCGCCATCGCGGATCAGGCCATGAATATAGACTTTCTGAAAGGGAATCTGCTCCCTGAATTTCAGTGTCATCATGATCATGCGCGCCACCCAGAAAAAGATAATGTCAAAAGCTGTCACCAGCACATTGGTCGGGTGGAAGGTCTTTAATTCTTCGGTGTCTTGCGGCCAGCCCAGGGTAGAAAAGGTCCAAAGTGCTGACGAGAACCAGGTGTCCAGTACATCTTCATCCTGTTTCAGGGGCAGGTCGGCTGCCAGGTTATATTTCTCACGTACGTGGTCTTCACTACGGCCAACAAACATATTGCCCTGCTCATCGAACCAGGCCGGAATGCGGTGTCCCCACCAGAGCTGGCGACTGATGCACCAGTCCTGCAGGTCACGCATCCAGGAAAAATAAGTGTTCTCCCAGTTTTTCGGAACGAATTCGATATCCCCGTTTTCCACCGCTTCAATAGCGGGTTTGGCGAGACTTTCTACCGCTACATACCACTGATTGGTCAGGTAGGGCTCAATGACCACGCCGCTACGATCACCCCGTGGAACTTTCAGCTTATGATCTTCGATTTTCTCCAGCAGGCCAGCGCTTTCCATGTCCCTGACGATCTGCTTGCGGGCATCGAAACGATCCAGGCCGCGGTAGGCTTGTGGGGCATTCTCGTTAATGGCGGCATCGACAGTGAGTATATTAATAATGGGCAGGTCATGTCGTTTGCCGACTTCGTAGTCATTAAAGTCATGGGCCGGGGTTATTTTCACACAGCCGGCACCAAATTCCGGATCGACATAGTCATCAGCAATAATGGGTATTTCCCGATCGCACAATGGAAGCTGTACGCTTTTTCCTATCAAAGAGGCAAAGCGCTCATCTTCAGGATGCACGGCCAGAGCACTATCTCCAAGCATGGTTTCCGGGCGTGTTGTGGCAATAGTGATGCAGGACTTGCCGTCGGCAGTGGTGACGCCATTGGTCAGCGGATAGCGGAAATACCAGAAGTAGCCATTTTCTTCTTCAGAAATTACTTCCAGATCGGAAATCGCGGTATGCAGTTTCGGGTCCCAGTTAACCAGGCGATTGCCACGGTAAATAATGTCTTCGTCATATAGGCGAATAAACACTTCTTCAACAGCCTGGGACAGGCCTTCATCCATAGTGAAGCGTTCTCTGCTCCAGTCAATTGATGAGCCCAGTCTGCGTAACTGGCGGGTAATATTGTCACCGGATTCGGCTTTCCATTCCCAGACTTTTTCAATAAATTTTTCCCGGCCCAGATCATGGCGGGTTAAACCGTCGGCCTGTAATTGACGTTCGACAACCATCTGGGTGGCAATGCCGGCATGATCTGTCCCTACCTGCCAGAGCGTGTTACACCCCTTCATACGATGATAGCGAATCAGGGCATCCATAATGGCGTTATTAAAGCCGTGCCCCATGTGCAGACTGCCCGTCACATTGGGAGGCGGTATTGCGATGCTGTAGGCAGGACCCTGGCCGGAAGGCTTGAAATAGCCATTTTCTTCCCAGTTTTGATACCAGGTTTTTTCTATCTCGGAAGGTTGGTAGGTTTTGTCCATTGGATGTAGTTTAACTGCCTGTTTTGGGATATGAGTGACTGTCTGAAAGGCTCGCATTATATCCTGTCACCAAGATATATCCCAATGCGCAAGCCCTGCCGCATGAATTAATTTTGAGTGGTTTGCAGAACTGTAATGGCAGGTGTTGGCTATTCCGGCATGCCAGTTTCAATACCGAGTGATTCCAGGTTCATGCTCACGCCATAATAATTCGCCAGGGCAACCTGATGATCAAAATCCGCTTGCCAGCGTTTCAGTTCTGCCTGCGCAACGGCTTGCTCGCGCAGATTTAGCTGAAAAAAATCACTGAGTCCGGTTTCAAAGCGTCTTGCTTCAGCGTCGGCCAGCTGTCTCGCAGCATCCAGTTCCAGTTCGGCGATGTCTTTCATTTCACGGGCAATCACCCTAACCTAAAGAGGATGATGCTTGAGATCAAAGCCTTTTGCTTTATAGATATTCCAGTGCTCACGCAATTTACTTTTTGCGGCTTCCTGGTTGGGAACGATTTCAGCGATTCGATCAAACTGGTCGTGAAATTCAGGAATCTCCTCGCTGAGGTTTATCAGCAGCGTAGCACTGACTGTGCATGATGTGCCAAAGCCAATAAACACCGGGATTTCCTCGTCGGCATCAAGATCTTCATCCAGACCGACAATAACATGGGGAATAAAGCTTTCCGGCTTGAAGCTCCAGAGTAAATCATCCATATCCTGAGCAGTTTTTTC
>JAURCS010000001.1 GCA_030828385.1 Gammaproteobacteria bacterium | reverse complement strand
GAGGGATTTAAGGTTTTCCAATTCAGCACCCTTTTCAATTTTTGACTGCGTGTTCATTCAATATGCTCTGCGTAAGATTCAGCGTCCATCAGTTCATCCAGCTCTGACTCATCACTGACTTTTAATTTATATATCCAGCCATCTTCCTCAGGGGAAGAGTTTATGGTTTCAGGAGCGTCAAGCAGCACTTCATTTACCGCTATCATTTCACCTGTTACCGGGCTATAGATATCGGAGGCAGCCTTGACTGATTCCACCACCGCCACTTCCTGCTTGGCACTGATTTGAGTACCTACATCCGGCAATTCGACAAAGACAATATCACCCAGCAGGTCCTGCGCATTTTCACTGATACCAACGCTCGCGGTGCCATCATCTTCAAGCTTTATCCATTCATGGGATGAAGTATATTTTAAAGTGCTCAAAATTATTTCCTCTTATATATTATGCTTAAATAGCCAATCAGGCTTATCAAACATGTTTGAGTTTATTCAAATACTTTTTTGCCGAAGCGAACAAAATTAGGTTTAACCAATCTTGCCTCTACCAGCTCGCCGCGCATTTCAACTTTGCAGGTCTTGCTGCCGGCCGGGATTCTTACCAGGGCAATAGAATGGCCCAGAGTAGGTGAAAATCCACCGCTGGTAATCACGCCCTCACCAGTATCGGTAACAACTTTCTGTCCTTCACGCAGTACGCCCCTGCCTTCCAGAACCAGTCCGGAAAGATAGGGTAATAACCCTTCGAGTTGTTTTGATTTGTCTTTCATGACCGCATCACGGCCGACAAAGTTTCTACCTTCGGAGGTCCAGGTAATGACCTGTTCCATATTGGCTGCCAATGGCGAAGTCTCTTCATCCATATCATGGCCATAAAGATTCATGCCTGCTTCGAGACGCAGTGAGTCTCGAGCACCAAGACCGATTGGCTTTACATCTGCTGCCAGCAAGCCATCCCAGAGTGTGGCTGCCTGCTGTTCCGGAATAATCAGCTCAAGGCCTTTCTCACCGGTATATCCGGTACGGGCAATAAAACGCTCGCCCAGTTCAGCGGCTTTAAAGTTAGCCAGTTGCATAACGACTTCGGCATCGTCCGAGGATAATAAAGAACATACCTTTTCAATAGCCTCAGGCCCATGCACTGCCAGTATCGCCAATTCGGGTCGCTCTGTAATTTCAACATCATAGCTGGCCCCTTGCTGGTTCAACCAGGCAAGATCTTTTTCACGGGTCGCACAATTCACCACCAGGCGAAAGAATCCGCTCATGCTGTAGACAATCAAATCATCAATAACAGCGCCTTCTTCATTTAGCATGGCGGTATAAAGGGCCATGCCCGGCTTATCCAGTTTGGCAATATCGTTGGTCAGCAGGGTACGTAGAAAATCGACAGTGCCTTCGCCATGAATATCCACGACAGTCATATGAGACACATCAAACAAACCCGCATGTTCGCGAACCTGTTTATGTTCACTGATTTGTGAGCCGTAATTGATGGGCATTTCCCAGCCGGCAAAATCAATCATTTTGCCGCCGGCTTCAATATGTTTATCAAACAAAGGTGTACGTTTTAACATGAACTACTCATTATCAATGTTGTTTATGAAATGGTTATTAGTTAATGGTCAGCCGATTATAACGGAGGACCGGGAGGTAAAGGATACCTGGAACGCGGTCCGGACCCCCAGGCAGGAATCACAAAGTCTGGCACACCAGAATCATCCCGAAGCCATGTTCCTGATGGGCACGGCGTATGCCGAAGGCCTGGGTAAAGAAAAAGACGCCGCAATCGCTGCCAGCTGGTATCAGCGTGCGGCCTTACTTGGAAATACTCTGGCCCAACACAACATGGGCAATATCTATAAATCCGGTACCGGCGTCAGACAGGATGATGCGCAAGCTGTGTATTGGTGGTTGCAGGCGGCCGTTGGCGGTGATGCTATTCCGCAATGGCAACTGGGTCGTATGTATGAAAGCGGTCGTGGCGTTGAAAAAAATTTAAATGAAGCCCTGCGCTGGTACCGCGATTCAGCCGCCAGAGGAAACGCACGGGCTCAGCAAGCCCTGGCACGACTGGAATAACCTTCAGTAACCTGTATAGCCTCTGCCCAGACTCAGATTCCAGGCCAGTCAAATTGCCGATCACCAATGGCAAAGAAATAGGGATTTAGAATCTCTTCCTTTTGATTGTAGCGATAAATGGTAAAGTCAGTATCCGTCAGTATCCCCCCCGCTGCTTCCAGGATCGCCTGGGCCGCCGCAGTATCCCACTCTGACGTCAATGCCAGGCGCGGATAGATATCAGCTCGTCCTTCCGCCACCAAACAGATTTTCAGCGAACTCCCCATGCTGACGAGTTCCAGTTGCGGAAAACGCACAGCAACCCGTTCCAGCCAGGCTTCCAGTTCGTCACCCTTGTGACTGCGACTGGCGACTATTGCTACAGTGTGCTGGTTAGCGTCTATCTTGGCAGTTTCAATGGCTTCTGTTTTTCCATTTTCTTCCTTGAACGCACCCTCGCCACTGCCGTAATACATAATATCCAGTACCGGTACATAGACCACCCCCATGACCGGGCGTCCGTTATCAATCAGAGCTATATTCACCGTAAACTCCCCGTTGCGATTGATAAATTCCTTGGTGCCATCAAGCGGATCTACCAGCCAATAGGTTTCCCAGCACTGTCTTTCTTCCCAGGAAACCGCTTTTGATTCTTCAGAGAGAATTGGTAACGCCGGTGTCAGTTCACGCAGTGCATCGACAATAATCCGATGGGCAGCAAGATCAGCTTCAGTAAGCGGGGAATCATTATCCTTGGTGGTAATCGTAATTTCTTCATCACGATCATAAACCTCGATAATGGCTTTACCAGCATCCCGGGCAATAATTTTTAGATCATCCAGTATCATTTGCTATTTCCCCGCATAATTACTAAAAGAAAACTGTCGCTATAAAGAGCATTAAACTCGCAGTCGATTATAATAGATGTTTTCACGACTTGTTTGAAATTCCATTATGGTGAACTGGACAGAAGTTGATACCGTGCTACTTGATATGGATGGCACCTTGCTGGATTTAAGTTTTGATAATTATTTCTGGCTGGAATTCCTTCCCGCCAGAGTCGCCCAGCACCGTGACATCCCCCTGGCAGAAGCACGGCAAACCCTGCAGCAAATGTCAGAAGCTACCCATGGCAGTCTGCTCTGGTATTGCCTGGATCACTGGTCTGACCAGTTGGATCTGGATGTCGAGGCCTTAAAAAAGGAAGTGCGTCATTTAATCCGCATGCGACCCCACTGCCCAGAATTTCTCGCCTTTCTCAAAAGCATGGATAAAAACATCGTACTGCTCACCAATGCTCATCCCAAAGCGCTGGCGATCAAGGTGGCGGCGTCAGGACTGGATCAGCATCTTGAGGTTATGATCAGTTCCCATGAGTTTAATCTTGCCAAGGAAAATGATGGTTTCTGGGAAAAACTTGAAGAGCGCGAAAAATTTGAGCTTTCCCGCGCGCTGTTTATTGATGACAGCATGCCGGTGCTGGAGTGCGCAAAACGCGGCGGAGTTGGCCAGCTGGTTCAGGTATTGCATCCGGACTCTGGAATAGATCCCCGGGAGGCTTCCCATTTCAATGGTATTGTCCATCTTGATGAATTAATGACTGCAGGACTTTAATCCAGATCCCGGCGCAAGAATTATGAGCCAACACGATAAATCAAATTCCACTACCAAGGTCCGCCTCGACAAATGGCTCTGGGCTGCCAGATTTTATAAAACCCGATCCATGGCAAAACAGGCTATTGAAGGCGGCAAGGTCCACTGCAACGGCGCACGTACTAAAAGTAGCCGCGACATTGAGTTGGGCAGTGTGCTTGAAATTCGACAGGGCTGGGATGAAAAAACGGTTACCGTTACAGGACTGTCGGACAAACGTGGCGGTGCTGCCCAGGCTGCTCTGCTCTATGAAGAAAGTGCGGAAAGTATAGAAAAACGCAGACTCCATGCAGAACAGCGAAAACTTCAGCGTGACATGAATCCGCTTGCCAGTGGGCGACCCACCAAACAGGATCGTCGCAAGATTCATCGCTTTAAAAGAGAAACCAACGAAACCTGAGTAGCTGTTTTTCCAATTTCAGGGAATATGCACGATTTAAAGGCTAACTAGCGCCCTGGCACCAAAAAATATGGGGAAATTGAATTATCCAGACGCTGGTATCTATGGCATAATCCCCAGCCACAGTCTCCCGGACGCTAAATCCTGCAGTAAATCCCCAACAATATTAATAAGTTACTGCAATTAGATAGCCTACAACACGATCATTATTGTTACTATTTAAGCCAAGGCTGTGATGTACAAGAGCAACCGAATATTCATTAATTACTATTCAGGAATTTTGCTTTGCCGGATCAATTGAAGCAGCGCCTGAGCCAGCTCACCGAGTCCTCCAAAATAGGTTGCCTCTCTGATATTGGTATCGGCATAGAAAAGGAAAGCCTGCGCGTTAATCCGCAAGGTCATATTGCCCAAAGCCTGCACCCGGCTGGCCTCGGCTCTCCACTCACCCATCCCAGCGTAACCACGGATTTTTCCGAAGCACTGCTGGAATTTATTACGCCAGTTTTTCATTCTCCCGATAAATGTCTGGACTATATGGCAGACCTGCATACCTTTTTGTTTACCCAGATGGATCGGGAAGAATTGCTGTGGACCTCGAGCATGCCCTGCGTGCTGGATGACGACAGCAAAATTCTCCTGGCACAATACGGCTCATCCAATGTAGCGAAACTTAAAACGCTGTACCGCATGGGACTAAGTTACCGCTATGGGCGAGCGATGCAAACCATTGCCGGCATTCATTTCAATTTTTCATTGCCGGATAGTTTTTGGGAATTATATAAAGACCTGAATCGATCAGAGCTACCGCTGCAGGATTTCAAAACCGAACAATATTTTAATCTGATCCGAAATTTCCGCCGTTATTCCTGGCTGCTACTTTATTTGTTTGGTGCATCACCGGCGGTGTGCAAGAGTTTTGTGCGAAACAACAAACACCATGGTCTTGAAGAGTATGACCATGGCACACTTTATATGCCTCATGGCACCTGTCTTAGAATGGGTGACCTTGGTTACACCAGTGATGCCCAGTCAGGTCTTTATGTCAGTTACAACAATCTGGAAAACTATGCCAATGATCTGACCAGTGCGATTAAAACGCCCTATGCACCCTATAAAAAGTTTGCACCGGAAAACGGTCAGTTCAAGCAACTCAATGACAATATCCTGCAAATTGAAAACGAGTTTTACAGCACCATACGACCCAAACGGGTAACTTCTTCGGGCTTGCGACCAGTTCAGGTTTTACGCCAACAGGGAGTTGAGTATATTGAGGTTCGCTGTCTGGACCTTAACCCCTTCCTGCCGGTTGGTATTGATAACGAGGAAATATATTTCCTTAACAGCTTTCTTTTATTCTGCTTACTGCGCAAAAGTCGACCTTCCGATTCCGATGAATATACTGAAATTGAACAGAATCTGAGGACCGTGGTTAATCGTGGCAGGGAACCCGGGCTGGAACTTAGCAGTACCGGAAAATTAATTCCCCTGCAGGATTGGGCAGAAGAAATCCTAGCTGAAACGCTTGAGATCTCCGGATTAATGGACGACATTCACGGCAATGACGTACACCGTAAAGCCACCCAGGCACAACTTGCAAAAGTTCAGGACAGCGCACTGACTCCCTCGGCAAAAATTCTACAGCGCATGGATGAATTAAAAACACCTTATTTTACTTTTGCCATGAATCAGTCTCTTGCTAACAGCGATTACTTCCGTGCTCAAACGCTGGATGAAAAAAAGCTGAACTCATTGAAAGAAATGTCTGAAAAATCCAATCTTGAGAGGGAAGCGATAGAATCTTCGGATACCATTGATTTTGAAACTTACCTGAAGCAAATGAATGCTTCATAAAAACCTTGTATTAATCCAATTATGAATAATCCTATGCTACAAAAACTGTTACAGACACGCCTGCTCTATCTCTACATCTTCCTGTTTTGTGTCACGCTGCTGGCTATCGCCATGTACATGGAAAAAGTAATGATGCTGGAGCCCTGTCCATTATGTATGACCCAGCGGTTTTTCTTTGTTATGGCAGGGTTTACCTCGTTAATTGCCTTTATCCATAACCCCAGTGGGACCGGTAAAGTGGTCTATGGTTTATTGGCCGCGCTGTTTGCCGCTGCCGGCGGCGGTTTTGCCATTCGTCAAATCTGGCTGCAGCACTTACCCAAAGATCAGGTTCCTGCCTGCGGACCGAGTGTCGCCTATATGTTCCAGGAGTTTCCTCTTACCGAAGCACTGGCCACCATGTTTACCGGTGATGGCAATTGTGCAGAAATCGCCTGGCAGGATCCCGTCATCGGGATGAGCATTCCCCAATGGAGTCTGGTGGGCTTTACTGCCCTGGCCGGGGTCTGCATCTGGCAAGCCTTCCGCAAGTAGGCACTCTCCGCTTACAGTTAATCGCCATATTTCTGGCTATTGTGAAAAACCTGACCTAGGATGCTGGTACAGGTTTTCATTTCTGGCTGCACCAACAAAAATGGCAATGCACAAAGCAAGAGCTTGATGAAAGTGAAGGCAAATGAAAAAGCTAATTAAAAAATCAAGAGAAATAAAAAGAAAATGAAAAAGGAATGACAATGAACCGGAATATTTCTGCTGCCAGACGCGAGGAAATCGAAGCCATTATCACGCGCTGGAAAAATCAGCGTGAGTCAATCCACGAAAACCTTGATGAGTCACTTTATTCAGATCATGCGCTTCAGTTGGAAGAACAGGATTTCCCCATAGAAAGTTTTTGCGAATCGCTGATGGATTATATCTCCGCCGGTCATTTTGAAGTGTATGAAAAACTGCTGCATGACAGCACAGAGCAACTGGAAGTGCACAGGGAGCTGCTGGATAATATTTACCAGAGTATCGAAAACACCACGGATCTCGCCCTGAGTTTTAATGAAAAATACAAGGATGAGCTGACGCATTCTTCCGAAGATGCATCGCTGCCCGTTGACCTGGCCAGACTGGATAATGCACTAACACTTCGCTTTGCCCTTGAAGACCAACTGCTGGAACTAACGCGCTAGATATGTGGTTCAAGCCTCAATCATGGTCGCGACTACTGGTGACTTTCAGTTTCCTGACGGCAACCTTTGCATGCTACGCGATCGGTCACACCCCGGGCTTTAAACTGTTTTTTCTGCTTGGTGCAGCCTTTGAGCTTTTATTCTGGGTCAGAATTTACAAAAGCAAAGACAATCAGCATAAACAGCCATTTGCCTGAAACTATAGATGATATTGAAGCTTTGAGGTCTGAGTTCACTATAAACTCCTGACCAATTTTTTCGACTACCCTTCAGGCCCATGTCGGATGACGGCCTGCGGCCTTATCCGACCTGTTTATCCTGTAAAGTATCTATCATCTTCTATCTTGACCTACAGGTAGATATTTCCCTGCGGGTATTCAAGGAATACTATTTTGTCAGATCGAAGCAAACGGTCTCATCCAGCCCACCATTCCACCCGCCCCGGTCACCTTTATCCTTTATCCTTTATCTTTTATCCCGCTTGCCTCTTGCCTCTTAAATTTACCCCCTCCTCCAACGATGAAACTTCTCAAGATAAGGCATGATCCACTGCGGCGCATTTTTCTTGCGCCACTCACCAGCGGCAAATTTGCCGCTTTCGGAAAGTGTTGGATAAATATGGATGCTTGCCATAATTTTTTTCAATCCCAGGCCATGGGTCATGGCCAGAATAAATTCATTAATTAATTCCGCGGCGTGGTAACCAACAATCGTGACGCCCAGAATTTTATCCTTGCCCGGCTCCGTCAACACTTTGACATAGCCCACGGCTTCACTATCGGCAATGGCACGGTCCAGATTATCAATACCATAACGGGTGACTTCAACCTTGATGCCTTTTTCTTCCGCTTCAAGTTCATTGAGACCAACCCTGGCAACTTCCGGATCAATAAACGTCGCCCAGGGCACCACATTGTAATGGATGCGGAATTTTTTAAAGACACCAAACAGGCTGTTTACCGCCGCAAACCAGGCCTGGAAAGACGCCATGTGGGTAAACTGGTAAGGCCCGGCCACATCACCGCAGGCAAAAATATTCGGGTAATTGGTTTGCAGGTACTCGTTAACCTTGACTGTGCCATTGGCGTTTAACACGACGTCGAGGGTTTCCAGGCCAAGGTGTTCTGTATTGGCTTTTCTGCCTACGGCCACCAGCACCTGATCAAAGGGAATAGGTAATTCACCGTCAGCGCCGCTGGTAATAGCGAACCTGTTGCCATCGGCTTGCGTAAAGCCTTCTACTTCCCGGGAAGTAATGAGCTCTATTCCTTCTGCTTTGAAACGCTCACTGATGAACTCGGAAACATCCACATCCTCACGGGGTAAAATTCGATCAGAGCGGTTCACAATAGTGACTTTGGAGCCAAGTCGCGAGAAAGCCTGCGCCAGCTCACAACCAATGGGACCGCCACCCATCACCAGCAGTCGATCCGGCAAGGTTTCAAGTGACCAGATTGAATCTGAAGTCAGATAATCCATTTTTTCCAGGCCGGGAATCGGCGGTACCCAGGGCCTGGCACCAGTGGCAATTACTATGTTGCGAGTTGAAATTTTCTGATCCCCGACCTGCACGATCCAGGGCGAGGTAATAGTAGCTTCCCCCTGAACACAATCTACCCCGAGCTCGCTGTAACGCGCTACAGAGTCATGGGGCTCAATTGTCTTGATAACTTCCCTGATACGTTTCATCACGGCGCTGAAATTCACTCTGGCCGAGGCATCTTCCAGACCAAATTCAGAGGCTCGCTTGATGAGATGATTAACCCCGGCACTGCGAATCAGGGCCTTGCTGGGAACGCAGCCGGTATTCAGGCAGTCCCCACCCATTTGATGTTTTTCTATGAGAGTTACGCGGGCTTTGACCAGCGCGGCAATATAGGCGCTAACCAGGCCTGCTGAGCCGGCCCCGATGACCACCATGTTGCTATCAAAATGTCGCGGTTTATCCTTTTTCCAGGGTGCCAGTAC
Source organism: Gammaproteobacteria bacterium (assembly GCA_030828385.1). Classification (GTDB taxonomy): domain Bacteria; phylum Pseudomonadota; class Gammaproteobacteria; order Pseudomonadales; family Pseudohongiellaceae; genus Eutrophocola. The sequence continues at coordinate 119,556 of JAURCS010000001.1, read as the reverse complement.
TTTGCGATTCCTGAGTATTCTGAGCAACAGTTTTGCCAGCCAGGGGAAGATGGCCAGCACCACCACGGCCCTGATAACGCCGATATTGAAAATATCCGGCAAACTGGTGGCCATTCCCAACTCTGCGCCTACATTCACATACAGCGCAGTACCAAACAGCATGCCCAACTGACTCACCATATAAAAAGACAGGGTGCTGATAGGAGTAAGGGCCATCAGCGCATTAACCAGAAAAAACGGAAATACAGGGATCAGACGCAAGGTAAACAGGTAAAACGTACCATCACGTTCGATACCTTCATTGATTGGCTTGAGATACCTGCCGAACCTTGTCTGCACCCAGTCCCTGAGCAGGGTTCTGGAAAGCAGAAAGGCCAGCGTGGCACCGATCGTGCTGGCGAAAGAAACCATCAGCAGTCCCCAGGCCAGGCCAAAAACAGCGCCGCCAGCAATAGTCAAAATGGCAGCGGCAGGCAGGGAAAGGGCCGCAATGATGATATACAGCAGAAAATATATCAGGCTGGAAAGCCAGAAATTTTCCGTCTTGTAGGCAAGAATGACATCACGCTGTGCCTGAAAATACTCAAGGTTGAAAATCTGCTGCAAATCAAGGGCAAAAAACAGAGCGATCAGGGAAAGAAAAATGACCAGCAGGACTACTTTTTGAATACTCATAGATTTTCTTATTATCTTGATTTGCGGGCAATTTGGTCAGTAGCAGAACAGACCGGAAAAACCCTCAAAGCTTACTCCGTGCGGCGTAATGTTATATAGTGTCGCCCTCATTTACAGACATATTGACTGGCAATATTACTGGTAAACAGTGGGGACAGCAGAAATAGCTGAGCCCCAGTTTAGCTGAATTCAGGAGTAAAGGCGTGTCTTCAAACCGGTTAGCACGACAATTCCCGGCCACCCGACTGCGGCGTATGCGCCGGGATGATTTTAGCAGGCGCCTGATGCGGGAAACGCTATTATCCCCTGCGGATCTAATCTACCCGGTGTTCGTCATTGAGGGCAGTAACTCGCGTGAGCCTGTCGCCTCCATGCCCGGTGTCGAGAGGCTAAGCCTCGATCAACTGGCGAAAGAAGCCATACATATTTCCAGCCTGGGTATTCCGGCCATGGCTATTTTCCCGGTTCCCGATCCGGCCAGCAAAACAGAGTCCGGCATAGAAGCCTTTAATGCCGATGGCCTGGCGCAACGAGCCATAAAGACAATCAAGGACTGTTGTCCTGAACTTGGCGTGATTACCGATGTCGCCCTGGACCCCTTTACCACTCATGGGCAGGACGGCATTATTGACGCCGATGGTTATGTGCTTAATGATGTCACCGTAGACACTCTGGTGAAGCAGGCGCTTTCCCATGCCCAGGCCGGTGCCGATGTCGTGGCTCCTTCCGACATGATGGATGGCAGAATCGGCGCCATTAGAACGGTGCTGGAAGAATCCGGCCACGTGAATACCAGAATTCTGGCATATTCAGCCAAATATGCCTCGGCTTTTTATGGACCATTCCGCGACGCGGTGGGTTCGGCAGGAAACCTTGGCGCATCAAGTAAGGAAAATTACCAGATGGATCCAGCCAATTCTGATGAAGCGCTCCACGAAGTGAGCCTTGATCTGGCAGAAGGGGCAGACATGATCATGGTAAAACCAGCCATGCCTTACCTGGATATCATTCAGCGTGTGAAGAGCGAGTTCGGGGTTCCTACCTTTGCCTACCAGGTCAGCGGTGAGTATGCGATGTTATGTGCTGCTTTTGAAAAAGGCTGGCTGGATGAAGACAAGATTATTCTTGAAGCACTGACAGGCATAAAAAGAGCAGGCGCAGATGGTATTCTGACCTATTTTGCCAAAACTGCGGCTGAAAAAATTCAATAACCCGATAAAAAAGAAGAGCAGAAGCTGGAACCAGCCAGGGTAATCGTACTGGCCAATTACAGTTTCAGTAATATTGCGCTTATTCACTTGAATAGTCACAATTTGCCCTTATTATTAACCTACTGAATGATTCCGTAATTCAATAATCACCATTTCAAGGAAACCACAATGAGCGAAAACCTCTCCCACGTAACAGATGACAGTTTTGAAGAAGATGTCCTCAATGCAACCGGCCCTGTGCTCGTTGATTTCTGGGCCGAATGGTGCGGACCCTGCAAAATGATAGCGCCAGTACTTGAAGAGATTGCTGAAGAATATGCCGGTAAAGTAAAAATCTGCAAACTTGATGTGGAAGCAAATCCTGAAACAGCGCCCAAGTATAATGTTAAGGGTATTCCTACATTAATCCTGTTTAAAAATGGTAATGCAGACGCCAAAAAAGTTGGCGCATTATCAAAATCCCAATTAGCAGCATTTCTCGATAGCAGTATCTGATAGCAACTCACTGCTATCACATTTAGTATGGCTGAATGGTAATAATGGCTCTGAAGTATGACTTTGATTTACAAAAAATGATGTCCTTAGAGCCATTTTTAATTGTCGTTCAGTTACATCCACTATTTTTCCTATAAAAAATCAGTATATTTTTTCTGGACACCTGCATATTGGGGTGATAGATTACTTACGTACTCGTCTCTCCGACATCTTTTCCTAGAGCAATTAACCCGAATAACCCGCAAGAAAATAAAAAAATCAAAAGTATAATCGTTACTGATTAATTAAGACTTTTAAATCCTAACCTCCAATTAGTCGAACTACGCCGTTCGCCTCCTAAATAAATTAGCTGCATTTACACCATGAATCTTTCTGAATTAAAAACCAAACCTATATCTGAATTAATCGAAGCTGCTCACGAGATGGGCCTGGACAATGTTTCCCGAACACGGAAACAGGATGTCATATTCCACATGCTCAAGCGCCATGCGAAAAATGGCGAAGACATATATGGTGATGGTGTTCTTGAAATACTGCAGGATGGATTTGGATTTCTTCGCTCTGCAGATGCGTCCTACCTTGCGGGACCGGATGATATCTATGTATCTCCAAGCCAGATCAGGCGCTTTAATTTAAGAACGGGCGATACTATTGCCGGAAAAATCCGGCCACCCAAAGATGGTGAGCGTTACTTTGCATTGCTGAAAGTTAACGAAATTAATTTTGATAAACCCGAAAATGCCAAACACAAAATCCTTTTTGAAAATCTCACGCCACTTTTTCCCGATGAACGCATTGTTCTTGAAGCCGGTAATGGCAGCTCGGAAGACTTAAGCTCCCGCGTTATTGATCTGGTTGCACCCATTGGTAAAGGTCAGCGTGGTCTGATTGTGTCTCCACCGAAAGCGGGTAAAACCCTGATACTTCAGAATATCGCACAATCAATTACACGCAATTCTCCAGATTGCAGACTAATCGTTCTTTTAATCGATGAGCGTCCTGAAGAAGTAACAGAAATGAAGCGTTCGGTACGCGGCGAAGTAGTTGCCAGTACATTTGATGAGCCGCCTGCACGCCATGTACAGGTTGCCGAGATGGTCATTGAAAAAGCCAAGCGTTTGGTAGAACATAAGGAAGATGTGGTTATCCTGCTTGACTCCATGACGCGTCTGGCCCGCGCCTATAACACAATCATTCCGTCTTCAGGCAAGGTACTCACCGGTGGTGTTGATGCCCACGCTCTGGAAAGACCGAAACGATTTTTTGGTGCAGCGAGAAATGTAGAAGAAGGCGGCAGCCTTACCATTATTTCTACTTGCCTGATTGAAACCGGTTCCAAAATGGACGAAGTTATTTATGAAGAGTTCAAGGGTACCGGTAATATGGAACTGCATCTGGATCGCAAGATGGCCGAGAAACGCGTTTACCCGGCAATCAATGTACGTCGCTCAGGAACCCGTCGGGAAGATCTGCTGACCACCGAAGAAGAACTGCAACGTATCTGGATTCTGCGCAAGCTGCTTACTTCAATGGAAGATGTTCCCGCAACAGAGTTCATTCTCGACAAGCTCAAGGACACCAAGACCAACGAAGAATTTTTCAAGTCAATGAAACGTAAATAGTTCGAATTCAGCTCACTGATTATTTATCAGCTTCTTCGAGACTGCTACGTTTTATATAATTGTTACTTCCTTTCCATAACACCCTATCCGAGGCTGAGTAATGTTCAGGGATCTGCGTGACTTTATCCAGGCACTTGAAGCTGCCGGCGAATTAAAACGCATCACCACCGAAGTTGATCCTGACCTGGAAATTACCGAAATCTGCGACCGCACTCTCAAGCAGCAAGGTCCAGCCCTCTTATTTGAAAACCCCAAAGGCTCCTCCATCCCTGTACTGGGCAACCTGTTTGGTACGCCGAAACGCGTTGCTATGGGTATGGGTCAGGAAGATGTCAGCGCCTTGCGTGATGTGGGTAAACTGCTGGCCTTTCTTAAGGAACCTGAGCCGCCAACCGGCTGGAAAGACCTGCTCGACAAGGCCCCCAAATTTAAAAATGCCTTATACCTTTCACCTAAACTGGTAAAAAAACCTCCTTGTCAGGAAGTCGTCATTGAAGGCGATGATGTGGATCTTGGTTTATTGCCTATTCAGACCTGCTGGCCTGGTGATGCAGCGCCATTGGTCACATGGCCGCTGGTGATTACCCGTGGACCGCACAAGGATAGACAAAATCTTGGCATATACCGTATGCAGTTGCTGTCCAGGAACAAGCTGATTATGCGCTGGCTTGCGCATCGTGGTGGCGCCATTGATTTCCGTGAGTGGAAAGTAGCACACCCCGGTGAACCTTTTCCGATCTCAATAGCTATCGGTGCAGATCCAGCGACCATCCTTGGCACCGTCACCCCTGTACCTGACACCCTGTCGGAATATGGTTTTGCCGGATTGCTCAGGGGCAGTAAAACCGAAGTCGCCAACTCAATCGGCAACTCACTTCAAGTCCCCGCCTCGGCTGAATTTGTCCTCGAAGGTCATCTTGACCTCGATGAAGTTGCCGATGAGGGACCTTTTGGTGATCACACTGGTTATTACAACGAAGTCGAACAATTTCCGGTTTTTACCGTGGACAGAATCACTCATCGCAAGGATCCGATTTATCACAGCACCTACACTGGCAGGCCGCCAGATGAGCCCGCCATACTGGGTGTGGCATTGAATGAAGTATTCGTGCCGATACTGCAAAAGCAGTTTCCTGAAATCGTTGATTTCTATCTCCCGCCGGAAGGCTGTTCCTATCGTATGGCTGTGGTCAGTATGAAGAAGCAATATCCCGGGCATGCCAAACGCGTAATGATGGGAATATGGTCATTCCTGCGCCAATTTATGTATACCAAATTTATTATTGTGACAGACGATGATGTGGACGTAAGAAACTGGCAGGATGTTATCTGGGCAATGACAACCCGAATGGATCCGGCAAGGGATTCAGTCATCATAGAAAACACGCCCATTGATTATCTTGATTTTGCCTCACCGGTTTCTGGCCTCGGCTCAAAGATCGGCTTCGATGCCACCTCAAAATTTCCCGGTGAAACCACCCGCGAATGGGGCACCCCCATCAGCATGTCGGAAGACGTAAAAAATAAAATTGATTCTATCTGGGACGAACTGGGTATTTTCGATCAAGAAGACTAGAGACAAGAGACAAGAGACAAGAGACAAGAGACAAGAGACAAGCAAGATTGTCGCTTGCCAGACATCTAACGCAATATATCAGGAATCCTTATTTTCACTTGAGACTTGCAACTTGCAACTTGTTACTCCGCTCACCTTTATCCTTTTTCCTTCATCTTTTTTCCGCTTAAGTCATTCCGGCATAGGCAATTCAGGCAAGCGATGCTCCAACTGCGCCAGGGCTTTTCTATAAAGAGAAGCACTGTGTGCATGTTCACCCAGATGGTCCATCAGTCGGGCTAACTCGGCATTGGCTTCTGCAGAAAGAGCCTTGCTCTTTGAAAAACGCAGGCTGCTTTCAAAATATTCCCTGGCCTTGCCCCATAGTTTGTTGCGTAAACTGACGCGACCCAGGCTGAGCATCAATGCCGGATTACTAGGCCTTTCCTTTATCCATTGTTCCAGCTGCACCAATAATCTGCCAGGTTCAGCGGCATCCAGAAAACCTGTTTTTAAAACGACCTGATCGCTCCACTGTTTTTTAAGGAAGGCCAATGCCACTGCCAGGGCTTCTTCAGGCAGTAAAAATTCCTGCAACTTTTCCATGTAGACCAGCGTCATTTCTTCGTTGCGCTTTACTTCCTTGTCCATGCTTTGCCACTGACTTTTTAAAAGACTGGCAGTGCCGTTTTGCAGGTTGATTCGACTCAAACTATGGGCAGCAATTTTTGCCTGCAGGCGAAGCATTTCTGAAGCATTAACCACCTTGTGTTTTTCCAGTGCAGGCATCAAGGTTCCGAGCTTTTCCCAATCCTGCAAAGTGAGATAACAGTTCATGATCAGGTTTAACACATAGGGACTACCAGGGGCTTCTCTATCCAACGCGATGAGAATCGCCAGGCTTTGTTCAATTTTTCCGGAGCGGAACTCAAGCAGGGCTTTCAGAGACTTGATAGCGGGACTGGATGTGCCTGCTTTACGTGCGGCCTGCTCCAGACAGTAGTTCCACGAGGCATCATCTTTGCGTTGCCAGGCAGCCAGACTTGCGGCAAGGTAATTGAATACCGGGCTGTCGACTCGGCCCGCATTCTCAACCAGTAATTTATAGGCATCCTGCCAGTGGCCCAGTAATAACAGACGCAAGCCGTCTTCGCTGGCAGCGGCGGCGGCTTTTCTGCGGCGCGACGCGCCAAACCATGAATCCCCTTTCAACAGACCAAGTGGATTGAGCATTGCAAGGAGTTTATAAAAGCCAAAAACAAGAACCAGCAGGACCAGCAGAAACAATACCAGGGCAACCAGGGTACTTTCCACTGACCAGGTAGCGAAGGAAATCAGCACATAACCCGGATCATCACCAAGCATGGTGTAAAGCCAGGCACCTACTCCAAGCGCGACAAGACTGTAGATAAAAGGTCGAATCATTCTGGCGGCTGTATCCTTCCACTCGCCAGTTCACCGGCCAAAATGATCTGGTCAAGTGCGCTGCGGGTGCGTATCAGGGGCGGGCCTTCGGTGACAATGCGTCTGTTAATCAGGCCATCGAGACTGGCAAGTATGCTGTTCTTCATGGAAGCTTCGCCGGACAAGTAATTATTAATATTGTTACGCGCCTGCAAAAGACTGGCGCTATATATTTCCTGCTCGCCTTTTAACAGCGCGGTTCTACCCTGCTCCAGTTGCAGACGCACCGTTTGTAACAGGGCCGCTTCCTGCCCTGGAGTCATCAAAGCATCAAGAGGCGTATCACGTCGCCTGACAACGAGAAACCGGTTTACAAGATTGCCCAGGCTTGAAAAAAACTGTGACAGCAAGCCAGGTTCTTCAACACGCTCATTATTTAACAGTGCAACTCGCTCCCCTGCTGCTACCTGCTGTTGCAGATCATTATTCACCTGCAGTGATTCCAGCTGCTGCGAGATCGCCCCAAGCTGTAGATAAATATCCTGTATTGGCACTTCGGAGACGCCACGAATAGCCGCCAGTTCTCCGGCAAGAACTTCCCGCACAGAAAAAATGGCAGGATCATCAATCTGTTTCAGCACATCGTCCGCTGCAATGAAAAGTGCCTGGGCAGTTCTTACATTTCGCGCTACCACCATCTGCTGCTGTGCCAGCCTTAATAATGAAGCAGCTTCTGCCAGCAACCATTGCTGGCTTGCCCCCGGATTATTGGAGTTAATTCTCAGACGGGTGCTGATCAATTCGTTTTGCAGACGTTCAATTTCTGCATCCTGTTCCTGCATGGACTGCTGGATCAGGTTACGGGTGAGAGAAGCAGATGCCTGCTGTGTTTCTGCCAGCTGATCTTGTAACTGACTTCCCAGTGACTGCAAGGAAGATTGCAACTGGCTGACCTGTGCGCCAGTGTTAATACGCTCGCTACTGAGACTATTTTGTTGTTCAAACAAAACCTTTACGACCTTGTCCTGCTCGTACATAAAATAAGCAAGAACAGCAATCGCGGCCAACAGAAGAATATTAAGGAACAGACTGAAGTTGCCGCCAGCTTTGCTACCTGAAGGGCGCGCCGGAGATGCAGCACTGGCAGTCCTGAGCGAACCTGTTTTTTCACCCGCAGCGCCTGCGCCGCTGTTCGCCGCGCTCTGCTGCTCACCTTTATTCTGTGCGGGGGTGTTTTCTTTATTGCTCATCCGGTTCTCAGTGAAGATGTGTTTTCAGGCTTTCGATTATAGCCCTATCGTCTGCTCCTGACATGGTAATAGTCTGCACAAACCCCAATTCCGCTGCATTCTCGGCAATACGCGGTGAAGAAACAAACAGCGGCACAGAACCTGCGTTGACATTATCCCGCTGTAGCAATGCCGAAAAATTGGCTAGCGCTTCTGCACTGGTCACGATAACAGCCGCCGGAGGCTCATTAGCCAGACTATTGGCAAGGTAACCCGGCTCGTATGCCGGCATGGTGCGCTGGTATAACTCGAGGTAATCTACCAGTACCCCTCGTTCGCGCAAGGCTGAAGCCAGTAATTCACGTCCGCCAACACCGCGCACAATAAGCGCTTTCTTGCCCTCCAGCTGCGCCAGTGATGCAAGCGCCAGCAGACCTTCACTACTCATGCGCTCAACTGGATACTCCGCTTTCAAACCATAGCTTTCTATAACCCTGGCAGTGGTCGGGCCAACACTGTAAATGGCCAGTTGCTCGGGAAACTGCGGCCAGTAATTATGAATCAACTCCCCTCCCAGTGTCGCGGCGTTGGTACTGATAAAAAATAACAGGTCATACTGATCCAGTGACAATATTGTCGCCTTGATGTTTTCATCCAGGGCAACAGGAGAAATAGCGAGCATGGGCAACAGGCTGGGGCGGGCACCGCCTTCTTCCAGACTCATAACAAGACTTTCAGCCTGTCCTTCAGGTCGGGTAATCCAGATAGACTTGCCTTCAAGCATTAGTGGGAGGGTTCCTTCAGCTCTGGCGATTTCTTTGCGAATGTAATCATTGGAAATGGCGCGTCATGACATCTCAAATTGTGCCAGAATCCTGTCTGCACCCTGATTCAACAATTCATCAGCCACCGCCTTGCCCAGTGCATTAGCTTCAGAGGAAGGCCCTTTTCTTTCACTGAATAATATTTTTGATCCGTCAGTTTCACCCACCAGGCCTCTGATGTGAACGGTTTCCTCTGCTCCTGTACCTGCTAATTCTGCCAGGCAGGCTATGGGTACCTGACATCCACCATTGAGACCCGTATTCATGGCCCGTTCCGCATTCACACAGACAGCGGTTTCGCGATGGGAAAGAGTTTCCAGCAGCTTTAAGGTCTCAGTATCGCCAATCCGGCATTCGATCCCCACAGCGCCTTGCCCGCCAGCCGGCAGGCAAGTTGCGGTGTCAAGGAAAGCGGCAATTCTGTCTGACATGCCGAGACGAATAAGGCCTGCCGCAGCCAGAATAATGGCGTCATATTCGCCTTCATCCAGTTTGCGCAAGCGTGTATTCACATTACCGCGTAAATCCCTGATCTCGATATCCGGTCTTATGGCCTTTAGCTGACACTGACGTCGCAAACTTGAACTACCCACAACAGCCCCTGCTGGCAGCGCGTCAAAGCTGGCGTATTGGTTGGAAACAAAGGCATCGCGAAAATCCTCGCGCTTACAGATGACGGCCAGCATCAAACCCTCGGGAAAAAACATCGGGACATCTTTCATGGAATGAACCGCGATATCTGCCCTGCCTTCCAGCATGGCAACTTCCAGCTCTTTCATAAACAGCCCCTTACCGCCGACTTTCGACAAGGGGGCATCAAGAATCTGGTCACCTTTGGTCGTCATTGGTAGCAGTTCCACCTGTAAATCGGGATAGCGATCAAGCAGGGCCTGCTGCACATATTCAGCCTGCCACATGGCCAGAGGGCTTTCACGGGTTGCGATTCGAAGAATTTCCTTGCTCATAGATACTGCTCTTACAGCCTTTTCTGCTACTTATTAATGCTTATAACTGTTGCATAATTGTTACAGCGCGCCACTGACACTGGAAAGCCGGAATTCCTATTTTACGCTTTATCAATACTGAAGCTACCCCAACCATCCCCTCCATTGCTATAATCGTCGGCTTGTTATTTGTCTAGTTAACTAAAAGTACTCACACATGAGCCAGGATCCAAAAGCAGGCAAGCTCTGGGGCGGTCGTTTTTCCGAAGCCACTGATGAATTCGTGGAACGGTTCACGGCGTCTGTCACCTTTGACAAGCGTCTTTACCGGGCAGACATCGCCGGCTCCATCGCTCATGCCACCATGCTGGCAAAGCAGGAAATTCTGACTACTGAAGAAAGCGAGAAAATTATTCAGGGATTGGGGCAAATAAAGGATGAAATAGAAGCAGAAAGCTTCCAGTGGTCTGTCAGTCTTGAAGACGTGCATATGAATATAGAGGCGGCTCTAACCAAAAAGATTGGTGATGTGGGCAAGAAACTTCATACCGGTAGATCGAGAAACGATCAGGTCGCCACTGATATCCGTTTATTTATGCGTGATGGTATTGATGCTGTTTCTGTCGCCATCAGGCAGGTTCAGAAAGGCATCATCAGCCTCGCTGAAAAAGAAACCGAAACCATCATGCCCGGATTTACCCATTTGCAGACAGCACAGCCAGTAAGTTTTGCCCATCACTTGATGGCCTGGTTTGAAATGCTGCAGCGGGATTATGAACGCATGCAGGATTGCAGAAAGCGCGTTAATATTTCACCCCTTGGAGCAGCGGCTTTGGCAGGCACTTCATTTCCCATCGACAGGAATATGACCGCTGAGCTATTGGGTTTTGACAAGCCTGCAGCAAACTCATTGGACGCCGTCAGTGACCGTGACTTTGCCATAGAGTTTTGTGCCGCTGCAAGTCTATTGATGACTCATCTGTCAAGAATATCCGAAGAGCTGATTATCTGGACCTCGGCGCAATTTGATTTCATTGAGCTACCGGACAGATTCTGTACCGGCTCTTCAATAATGCCACAAAAGAAAAACCCTGACGTACCTGAACTTGTACGCGGCAAATCCGGCCGCGTTTATGGCCACCTGGTTTCCCTGCTGACATTGATGAAGTCTCAGCCTCTTGCCTATAACAAGGACAACCAGGAAGACAAGGAACCTCTGTTTGATACCCTGGATACAATTAACGACTGCCTGAAAGCATTCGCCGACATGATTCCGGCTATCAAGGCAAAAAAAGAAAGCATGCGAACAGCCGCACTTAAGGGCTTTTCTACCGCTACCGACCTGGCTGACTATCTGGTCAGGCAAGGCATGGCATTTCGTGATGCCCATGAAGTGGTTGGCAAAGCGGTTTCTTATGGCGTTGAAAAAAACAAGGACCTGGCGGCAATGAGCCTTGAAGAACTGCAAGTTTTTTCACCAGAGATAAAGCAGGACGTTTTTTCGGTATTGAGTCTGGAAGGATCACTTAATGCGAGAAATCACATTGGCGGCACTGCGCCGGCACAGGTAAGGCTTGCAATAGAAGCAGCAAAGAAAGTAATCAAATAGACATTTGGAAAAACCAGTAATAAAAGAACGCAATTAACATAGTAAAAGATATCTATGGAAATCAATCAAGATATGATAATTACGCTTATCATTCCCTGGGCAATTAAAATAATTATCGCTCTGGCAATATTTGTAATCGGTAAATGGATTGCAAAAGCCATTGCCAACTTTACCAAAAAATTATTACGTAAAGCCAACCAGGATGAAATGCTGGTCAAATTTCTGGGCGGTATGCTTTATGCCGTTTTGTTTATTGCTGTGGTTCTGGCGGCCATCGATCAACTCGGCGTCAATGTCACCTCACTAATGGTCATTATCAGTGCCGCCGGCCTGGCTATTGGTTTGGCACTTAAGGACTCCCTGTCAAATTTTGCCTCCGGTGTCATGATCATTGTTTTCAGACCTTTTAAAATAGGTGATTTTATTAGTGTCAGCGGAGTCAGTGGTGTGGTTGATGAAATTGGTATGTTTTGCACATTGATGCACACCGGCGACAATCAGCGCATCATCGTACCAAATTCCGTAGTTTTCGGTAGCACTATCGTTAATGCCAGCGCACTGGCTACTCGTAGAATCGATCTGACCATTGGTATCAGCTATGACGATAACATGGGCAAGGCCAAGGATATTATTCTGGATGTTCTGAGCAAGGATTCTCGTGTTCTGACTGATCCGGCGCCCGTTGTTGCCGTTGCCGAACTGGCTGATAGCAGTGTTAATCTGGTGGTCAGGCCCTGGGTTAATACAGCGGATTACTGGGCAGCACGCTGGGACATCATTGAAGCCATCAAAAACAGTCTGGATGATGCTGGCATTTCAATCCCTTATCCGCAGCAAGATGTTTACATGCACAATGTCGCTTGATTATTAATTGCTGATTTCTTTATAAGCAATCTATTACTAGCTAATGAAAAAATTTCAGTTATAAGTAGTACAAATGACAGGAATGGTCGCAGGTGCTGCAAGAGTATTCCAATCACTCTTGCAGTTGCCTGCAACAATCCTCTTAATAAAAGTCGCAATTGGCAATAGAAATAAGCTTGAAGTAAACAATTTCTCATGGAAATTGAATACTGACGCCTCCCTGCTCCAGACAGATTGCCGACAATTTGTCGTATAATGTCTCCCCATCAGAATCACACACCCAACTGCTATCGTGCATATCAAAGTGAAAACCGCCACTTCTAGCGGCAAGCCATAACTGCCGGGTAGCTGACTGCCGGGTGATGATGATAGCCGTGCCATCAGTACAGGTCAGTGTAAGAATATCGTTTACTGACTCATAATCCAGATCTTCGCCGCTTTCCTCGACGGCATCTTCAATGGCCAGCAATGTTTGTTCATAACGGGAGTTGAAGTCCTGTTCTGTCATAGTCTTTTCTATCCTGGTAATGATGGCTGCCTGCTCGTGCGAGCTTTGAACTGCAATTATATCGTCCCCGGCTTAAATCAGCGATTGGTTGCTGACAGTATTAACCAGTATAATGGCCGCTTACAGAATTAGTTGCGATATAAATCACTATTATCCAGCCAATCGATTCCTGATCTCCAGATACTTGCTTTATAAACAAGAGGTAACGAGGGCGATGAGAAAACTGTTGTCACTGCTATTGATTAGTCTTTGCCTGTTATCGGGATTAGGGCTGAGCGCATGCGGACAAAAAGGACCTCTGGTTCCTCCCTCCGCCACACAATTCAATTAATAGACCCTGTCAGGCTATGGAACATTTTACATTTAAAAATAATCAGCTTTTCGCTGAAGCAGTAGCGCTGACCCGGATCGCCGAGGAATTTGGCACGCCCTGCTTTGTCTATTCCCGGGCCGCTCTGGAGCAACAATATCGAGCCTACGAAGAGGCACTCGCAGGATGCACTCATCTGGTCTGTTATGCGGTTAAAGCCAATTCCAATCTGGCCGTGCTGAGTGTATTGGCCAAACTGGGCAGTGGCTTTGATATTGTTTCCGGTGGCGAACTGGCTCGCGTGATTGCCGCTGGTGGTGATCCAGCCCGTGTTATTTTTTCCGGCGTCGGCAAAACCATTGAGGAAATGCATGCAGCACTGGATGCCGGCATTCATTGCTTCAATGTTGAATCAGCGCTGGAGCTTGTACAGCTGAACGATGTCGCCATGCAAAGAAATGTACGCGCACCGGTTTCCATTCGCGTTAATCCGGATGTGGACGCCAAGACCCATCCCTATATTTCTACCGGACTGAAAGAAAACAAATTCGGTGTTTCCATGGAAGATGCACGCCTGCTTTATCGGCAGGCCAGCACCATGGCAGGACTGGAGTTGATCGGTCTGGATTGCCATATAGGTTCCCAGCTCACCAGTATCGAGCCCTTTCTGGCGGCGCTGGAACGCACCCTTCTGCTGATAGATGAGCTGGCAGCTGAGGGCATCAGCATCAGGCATCTGGATATCGGCGGCGGGCTCGGCGTGCAGTACCGGGATGAAACGCCACCGACACCCCAGGAATTGATTCAGGCGGTAAGGCAGGTGCTTGGCGAGCGGCCCTTAACCCTGGTACTGGAACCGGGAAGATCTATTTGTGCCAATGCCGGTGTCTTGTTGACCCATGTAAACAATATCAAAACCAACGGTGAACACCGTTTTGCCATCGTTGATGCGGCCATGAATGACATTATTCGCCCAGCTTTGTACCAGGCCTGGATGGACGTGGTACCGGTGAAAGTAAATGAAACTGTAGCAGTTCATACCTATGACCTGGTGGGGCCAATCTGTGAGACCGGCGATTTCATCGGACGTCAGCGAGAGTTGGCAATTGATAATGGCGACCTGCTGGCAGTGCGATCAGCCGGCGCTTACTGTTTTGCCATGAGCTCCAATTACAATACCCGCAATCGCGCCGCCGAGGTGCTGGTGGACGGCGATCAGGTTCATCTGGCCAGGCGTCGGGAAACCTATGAGGACCAGCTGGCGCTGGAAAATCCGCTGGATTGAGCTGAATCATGACTCTCAATTTCACTAAAATGCATGGCCTGGGTAACGACTTCATTGTTCTTGATGGCGTTAGCGAGCCCATAAACCTGAGCCCGGATCAGATTCGGCAACTTGGTAATCGACACACCGGCATCGGCTTTGACCAATTACTCATCGTTGCTCCAGCCACTGCCCCGGGGCATGACTTTGCCTACCTGGTCTACAATCCTGACGGCAGCCAGGCAGAAAACTGTGGCAACGGCGCGCGCTGTATGGTGTCTTTTATCCAGGCCAGAGGGCTAAGCAGCAACAGCGAACTCACGCTGCAACTGGTCAATAACAGCTCTCTGCACTGCCAGGCCCGGGATGATGGCGAAATCACCGTAAACATGGGCGCACCGGTTTTTACCCCAGCAGAAATTCCGTTTATTGCCGATGATGAGGCGCTCACCTACCCACTGCAACTTGGCAACGGAGAAAATCTGGAACTGTCAGTGTTGTCCATGGGTAACCCCCATGCGGTGCTGGTTGTGCCTGATATTGATGCAGCGCCAGTGACTGAATGGGGACCGTTGATAGAAAATCATTCCAGTTTTCCCGGTCGCGTCAATGCCGGCTTCATGCAGGTGGTTAATAAAGGTACAATCAGACTCAGGGTATTTGAACGAGGTGCGGGTGAAACCCTGGCCTGTGGCACGGGCGCCTGCGCAGCAGTAGTGGCAGGAATTCGTCAGGGTCTGCTGGACAATACAGTTCAAGTGCAGCTGCCTTGTGGATCACTACAAATAAACTGGCAGGGAGGGAATTCACCGGTGTTTAAAACCGGACCTGCGACGACAGTCTTCGAGGGAAGTATTGAAATATGAAATCAGATTCCAGCAATCATGCAGTATCAAGTGGAACACTTGATGACGACTCTGTTAGCAAGTACCTGATAGAGAATCCTGATTTCTTCAATCGCAAAGCCGATCTGTTACTGGAGCTCACTATTCCCCATGTCAGTGGTGGTGCAATATCCCTGCTTGAAAGACAGGTAGCCCTGTTCCGCGAGCGCAATCGGGATCTTCAGAACAATATCAATAATTTCATTTTTAATGCTGAAGAAAATGATGCCCTGTTTGAAAAAACACGCATTGTCATCCTCGAAATAATAAAAAGCGATAGCCTTAAGAGCTTATCCAGCATAGTCGCTGATACGTTAAAAACCGAGTTTTCAGCTGATGCCAGCAACTTACTTTTTATTGCTGACAAGCCTGACAGCGATGCCCGGAAAAAAGGCATTCACATTCTTCCCGCCGGACCAACCAGGGAAAAAATGGGCAAGCTTTTTGAGAAAAAACGTACCTTCTGTTGTGAGCTGTCTCCTGAACAGGCCCGACTGCTATTCCCTGACAGTCAAAAAGAAATTTTATCTGCCGCCATCATTCCGATTCACCCCGGCGACAGTATCAGTGGGGCTGATCAATACAGCGCGCCGATTCTGGTAATAGGTAGTGACAAGCACAATCATTTCAATTCAAGCCTTGATACCTTGTTCCTCGACTTCATAGGCGAAATACTTGTGGTGCATATCTCTCGTCTGGCGGCTTAGTCCCAGCGCCTGACTCCGGTTACAGCCATGAATACCACCCCTCTTGTTTCTGTCTTGATCCGCACCAAAGACAGGCAAACACTATTAAAAGAAGCCGTTGCATCAGTCCTGGCCCAGTCTTATGCCCCCATTGAAATAGTTATTGTTAATGATGGCGGCGAAGATTTCTCTGCTGAATTTACCGAGCCAGGCCCAACAGAAATTCGCTGGGTAAATAACAAGGCAGAGCATGGCAGATCCCATGCTGCCAACCTGGCCCTGGAACAGGCCGCAGGTGACTACTGCCTGTTTCTGGATGATGACGACTCTATTGATCCTGCCCATATTGCTACGCTTGTTAAGGCTCTGGGCAAAGAAAAAAATTATAGACTTGCCTACAGTGCGGTGAGGGTCATGACTGATGGCGAGCTTGAAGAAACCCCGTCTTTTGCCCACGCATTTGACCCGGTACGCCTGATGATTGAAAACTTTATTCCTATCCATGCAGTCCTGTTTGAACGCAGCTTGCTTCTTGTAGGCTATCGTTTTGATCCTGCCTTTGATCGTTTCGAAGATTGGGATTTCTGGCTTCAGCTGGCTCAACAACACGAATTTCTGTTTAGCAATCTGTGTACGGCTACCTATAGGGTGGCTGGCAGCAGCGGCTTTGGTGCCAAGGAAAATACAGAAGATGATATCGATGGTTTTCGTCTGGCTATTTATAAAAAATGGCTTGAACGCTGGCCAGAGCAAAGGCTGTTGGCACTGATAAACCGCAGCCGGGAATTCCCACGCCTCGCTGTTTTTGAAAAAACAGTCGAAAATCTGGACGCCAATATTAAGGAAAAAAAATCTCATATTGACCTGTTACGGGAACAACTGGATAAGCTTCAAAAAGATTCACAAGCCAAACTGAACAGTCTCGCAGAAGATCTTCACGAAACTGAGCAGGAAGTAATAGCGCAGAAGCAAGAAGTAATAGCGCAGAAAAACTATAACCATGCCTTGCACCATGAACTACAGGTTATTTATCACAGCAAGAGTTGGCGACTGACACGACCATTAAGAGCGCTGACCAGGTTGCGCTATTTTTTACGCACCGATGGCATTGGTGGAATCGCTGTCAGACTAAAAGATATTATTGCTGCCCGGCTCAGCAGGGCTGAAGAAATCAAAGCCCAAACAAGTATCTCCAAAAACTATGCTCCTCTGGATTTTCCAACCTTTGCGCAGCCAAAGGTGAGTATCGTTATTCCTGTTTATAACCAGTACCACTATACCTTTCATTGTCTGAAGAGCATTCTTGACCATGCTAATGATATTCCTTTTGAAGTGATTGTGGTTGATGACTGCTCGTCCGACAAAACGACGCAAATGCTTTCCAGAATCACTGGTATAAACGTCATCCGGAATGAAGAAAACCTGGGCTTTATTCACTCCTGTAACAAGGGCGCTGATGCTGCCAGGGGTGAGTTTCTGGTGCTGCTGAACAATGATACTGAAGTCAGAAAACACTGGCTTGCCGCGCTGCTGCAGACCTTTATAGATTTTCCTGATGCCGGGCTGGTTGGCGCCAGACTGGTTTTTGCCGATGGCACGCTACAGGAAGCTGGCGGTATCGTCTGGCGAGATGGCTCTGCTTGGAATTTCGGCCGTGGCGAAGATCCCAATCATCCCCAGTACAGTTACTGCCGACAGGTTGATTACTGTTCCGGGGCTTGCCTGATGATTGCTCTTGATGATTTCAGGACCCTGGGAAAATTTGATCCCCGCTATGTACCAGCCTATTACGAAGATACGGACCTTGCATTCAAGGTACGCGAATCCGGTAAAAAAGTGTATTACCAACCCAATGCCAGCATCATTCATTTTGAGGGCATCACCTCCGGCACCGACATAGGCAGTGGTATCAAACAATACCAGCAGCTAAACCATGAGAAGTTTTTCAACCGCTGGCAGGATACACTTAAACATCATCGTCCCAATGGCAGACAGCCGCACCGGGAAAAAGAACGGCATGTGGACAAATATATCCTCGTTATTGATGCGCGGGTACTAATGCCTGATCACGATTCCGGATCGCTGCGAATGTTTAATGTCCTGAAAATTCTTCAGACCCTGGGTTATAAAGTAACTTTCCTGCCAGCCAACATGCATTACCACGAAAAGTACACGCCACAAATGCAGGCCCTGGGTATTGAATGTCAGTATGTGCCCTATATCCACTCGGTGGAGCAATACCTGCAGGAATTTGGCCAGCAATTTGAAACAGTAATCCTGAGCAGAGCGGATTATGCAGAAAAGTATATTGATGAAGTAAAAAGAAGCTGCCCCCATGCCCGAATAATTTTTGATACGGTAGATCTGCATTTTTTACGCGAACAGCGTGAAGCCGAGTTAACCGGAGACAAACACCTGGCTGAGTCTGCTGCTATGCGCAAAGTTCAGGAGCTCACTATTGCGCGCAAGGCCGATACCACCTTGGTAGTCAGCCCGGTAGAGCTGGAACTTTTCAAACAGGAGGCCCCTGAAATAAATGTTGGCCTGCTTTCCAATATTCACCAGACCTTTACCACCGGCAAGTCATTTGCAGAAAGGGAGCACATGCTGTTTATAGGAAACTTTGAACACCCCCCCAACAGCGACGCCATGCAGTATTTTCTGGATCAGATATTCCCCCTCGTGCATGCACAAAACCGCGATATCAAGCTGCTTATTGTCGGTGGTCATGTTCCGGCCAGTATAAAAGCCAGAGCCAGTGATCGTGTCATCATTACCGGGTTTGTGGCGGATATCGAACCGCTGTTTAATGACATCAGGATTTCCATTGCTCCGCTGCGCTATGGCGCTGGAGTAAAAGGCAAAATTAATTCCAGTATGTCTTTTGGTGTGCCGATGGTGGTTTCACCCATTGCCGCAGAGGGCATGAATCTGGAACATGAAAAGGACATTCTGATTGCAGAGCAGCCGGAAGACGTTGCCAGGGAAATTCTGCGCCTTTATAGCGATCAGGACTTGTGGCAAAAGCTTTCCGATGCTGGCAAGCATAATATTGATGAGCATTTTTCATTTACAGCAGCTGAAGCGCAGCTCAGGGCAGTGTTAACGCAATAAGGTCTGTTGCTTTGCGCTAGGCTTCCTTCTTGGTATCCGACCCTGGCAGATCCAGCGCCACTGGATGATTCCAATTGCCACTCTCCACCTGAAACCAGAAGTAAACGATCGAAAGTATGCCCAGGCTAAGCCCGGTCACCACACCGGCATCAATGATTCCGCGCCATGGTTGCGGTGTGATACGTAATAACATCACCAGCCCGACAATAACTGAAGTAACCGCGATGGATACAATTTTTCGTTTCCGGGTTGCATGGATATAACCCATGCAAAATAGCGGAGCCAATAGCGCCAATACCGGATGAGAGGACTCGGTGTTGGTGCGCAGATATCTGGCTCTGGCAATAACCCGCGGCGCAAACGCGCGGTGAAATCCCTTATAACCTTCCGCCCAGGCCATCCACAATACAAACCCTACCAATACCAGCCACTGCAGCGGGCTAAGGGAATATTCCGTTATTTCAGCGATGCGTGGACTCAGTCTGACCACGGCAAAGGAGATAAAAGCGATGACACCGGCTATGCCCCAGTAAAAACCAAGAAGACGCAATTGAATATCCCAAGATAAATGAAGATGATTGATGAGGCCGGCATTGTAACAAAGTTAAGCGCAAAGGAAGGAGCAAAAAAGCACCAAAAAAGCGCATTAAATCGCGAAAGGAATAATGATAATTTCACCCTATTTCAGTGCCCGGAATCACAAGGTTCATGTAAACTGCTTTTTGTTATAATCGATAAACTTTCCCGCCAGCCATTGACCGCATTCCGCCGGAGTAGTAAATGACAGTAAAACTTGCCGTAGTCATGGACCCAATCCAGTCCATAAATTTCAAAAAAGATACAACTTTGGCCATGTTGAATGCAGCGCAAAAAAAAGGCTGGCAACTATTCTACATTGAACAGGATGGTTTATATCTTGAAGATGGCAAGGCCATGGCCATCATGCAGGACCTGAGTGTAGAAATGAATCCTCAGAACTTCTTCACGCTTGGCCCTGAAAGCCGACAATCACTGGCCGACGTTGATGTCATCCTGATGCGCAAGGATCCACCTTTCGATCTCGAGTATATCTATTGCAGCTATATCCTCGAACAGGCTGAGGAAGGCGGCACACTCGTGGTAAACAAGGCCGCAAGCGCTCAGAGACTTTAATGAGAAAGTCAGTGCTACCCTTTTTCCACAATGCTGTACGCCTGTGCTGGTTTCGCGAAAAAAGGAATTGCTGCAGGATTTCTATAAAGCTCAGAAAGATGTCATTTTCAAGCCTCTCGATGGCATGGGCGGCACCGGTGTTTTTCGTATAAAACCCGGTGACCCCAATATCAGTGTGATTATAGAAACGCTAACTGAATACGGTACCCGACAAATTATGGCGCAAACCTTTATTCCGGAAATTTCCAGTGGCGACAAACGCATTCTGATGATTGATGGAAAATCTGTTGGCTTTGCGTTGGCCCGACTACCCGCCGCTAATGAAACCCGCGGCAACCTTGCCGCCGGCGGCACCGCAAAAGGGGTGGAGCTAAGTGACAGAGATCGCTGGATTTGTGACCAGGTGGGCCCTACGCTGAAAGAAAACGGGCTATTATTTGTCGGTCTTGATGTGATTGGTGACTATCTGACTGAAGTAAATGTTACCAGTCCGACCTGTATCAGGGAGCTGGATGAAATATTCAATCTGGATATTGCCGGCGACCTGATGAACTGTATTGAGCAAAAACTGCAGCAGTTGCGTGACTGACAGAAATAGCAAAAACGACTCAGGAAAGTCTCTGCACATAGATTGATGAATACTGCCGTCTCCACAGAAGCTACAGCACTTTCCGGTGAAAGATTCGGCTTCACTATGTTTGTTTCTATCTGCCTGCATGTGGTGCTGATTCTTGGCGTCGGCTTCAGCATTCTGGAAAATGTGAACACCACTACTTCAATGGAAGTCACCCTTGCCCAGTACCGTAGCGAGGAAGCGCCCGACAATGCGGATTTTCTAGCCCAGGAAAACCAGCAGGGAAGCGGCAGTCTTGAGGACAAGGCCGCGCCTAGTACGCCAGTGGAATCCCGCTTCAATGAAGACCTGATTCAGGATGTCAGCCCTTTTGTTGAATCACTGACCGAAAAAACAGAACTCACTGATCAGGTGCTGGCCACTGAAACCGAATCTCTGCAGCAGATTAATGATGAACCCAGCGAACAACCGCAACAGGAAACTGAAGAACAACCACTGGAAAACCTGACCGAAAGTCAGCTAAATGACCGCCTGGCCAGCTTGCAGGCACAGCTGGATATTCGCCGACAGGCTTATGCCAAGCGGCCTCGACGCTACACCATTTCATCCGCTTCTACCCAGAAATCCCGGGACTCCCTGTACCTGGACAACTGGCGCAAAAAAGTCGAGGCTGTGGGCAACCTGAATTATCCTGCCGAGGCCAGTGCCGAGGGCATTTATGGCAATCTCAGGCTGCTGGTGTCACTACGCTCTGATGGCAGCGTAGCTGATGTTCGTATTCTCAGCTCCTCCGGCCATAGAATACTGGACGAATCAGCCATCCGCATTGTCTACCTAGCCTCCCCGTTCGCAGCCTTTCCGGACGAATTGAAACAGGAAGCCGATATTCTCGACATTATAAGAACCTGGCAGTTTCATCAGAGCAATTCCTTCCGCAGCTTCTGATTCTCCTGTGGTAGCAGGATGAAAGTTGAATAGCAGTTGAAACTACTGACAGCACCCCAATATTAGTCTCAGGATAACAATTTATACTCAACAGACTCATGAATGACGAAACGCTTAATCTCACAGACCATTTTCTAATTGCCATGCCACAGCTGAATGGCTCATATTTTGGCCATACCCTGATTTACATGTGGCAACATAGCGCAGAAGAAGGCGCTCTGGGCATTGTGGTCAATCTGCCCCTTAAAGTGCAATTAAAGGAAATATTCAGCCAGCTCGATATCGACTTTCGCTATGGGCAAGGTCTTGAAGAGCCGGTGCTCTCGGGAGGCCCCGTGGAAACTGAAAAAGGGTTTATTCTCCATGATGCCGGTCGAAAATGGACATCAACACACCAGATCACCGATGACATCAGTATCACCACCTCAAAGGACATACTGGATGATATTGGCCGTGGCGAGGGTCCGGAGAATTACCTGCTTACCCTGGGTTGTGCCGGCTGGAGCCCAGGTCAACTGGAACTGGAAATTGCCGGTAACTCCTGGATAACCTGCCCTGCCAGTAAGGAGATTGTTTTTTCCAGGGATTTTAAGCGCAAACCGGACATGGCAGCCTCGACGCTTGGTTTTTCCATGGACCAGTTAACCACTGATGTTGGTCATGATTAATTTTCCGGAAATTAAATTCCGGTCATAAACAGGAAAAAGCTTCTGAACTCAGCAATTACAACTCTGCTCTGCATTGATTTCGGCACTCAAAAAATGGGGCTGGCTGTGGGGCAGACTGTGACCCTCACCGCATCGCCTTTACCGCTTATCAAGGCCAGGCAGGGTATTCCCGACTGGAATGAACTGGCACAGGTAGTCAGCCAGTGGAAACCCGATGCGCTGGTCATTGGCATGCCATTCAATATGGATGGCACCAGCAACGAAATGACAAAAAAAGCTGGTCGCTTTATCACCCAACTGGAAGCAAGATTCAAGCTGCCCTGTTTCAAGATGGATGAACGCCTGAGCACGCGTGAAGCCAGGGAAATTGGCAGAGCCAATGCTGAAGCAGCCGGAAAAAGGTTTGATGAACACTCGGAAGTCGACAGTCTGGCTGCGCAACTGATTCTTGAATCCTTTTTGAATGAAAGATCAAGTTAAGGCAGGAAAAAGATCAGCGCCGCCTGAAAATAAACAACGCCAACAGCCAGTAACTGGGGCTAGATCTGATTACCGTCCTTGGCTTTGGATTTCGCTTCCTGACGATCAACCAGCCCTTTGGCAACCAGTTGCTTCAAACACTGGTCCAAAGTCTGCATGCCTACTGACTGTCCGGTCTGGATTGCAGAATACATCTGGGCAATCTTGTCTTCCCTGATCAGATTTCGAATAGCTGATGTACCGATCATAATCTCATGGGTAGCCACTCGGCCACCGCCAACTTTTTTCAGCAAGGTCTGACTGACAACCGCCTGCAATGATTCCGAGAGCATGGAACGCACCATACTTTTTTCTGCAGCCGGAAATACGTCCACGATCCTGTCGATAGTTTAAGCAGCAGACGTCGTATGCAGAGTACCGAAGACAAGGTGACCGGTTTCTGCAGCTGTTAATGCCAGACGAATAGTTTCCAGGTCACGCAATTCACCAACCAGAATAATGTCAGGGTCTTCACGCAAGGCTGAGCGCAAAGCTTCATTAAAGCCATGGGTATCACGATGAACTTCACGCTGGTTGATCAGCGACTTCTTGCTTTCATGAACAAATTCTATGGGATCTTCAATGGTCAGGATATGCTCATACTTGGTGGAGTTGATATAATCGATCATCGCTGCCATGGTAGTACTTTTACCGGAACCTGTAGGTCCGGTTACCGCAATCAGGCCACGGGGATTGTTGGAGATATCCTCAAACACCTTGCCCATGCCAAGCTGTTCCATGGTGAGTACCTTGGAAGGAATAGTTCTGAAAACGGCGGCTGCGCCGCGATTCTGGACAAAGGCGTTGACCCTGAAACGGGCCAAACCGGGAACTTCAAATGAGAAATCTGACTCAAGATGCTCCTCATAATCCTTGCGCTGCCTGTCGTTCATAATTTCATAAATAAGCCCATGGACTTCCTTGTGATCTATTGGATCCACATTGATACGGCGAATATCACCATCAACACGTATAAGGGGTGGCATGCCAGCGGTAATATGCAGGTCAGATGAGCCTTGCTGTACGCTGAAGTTAAGTAATTCCTGAATATTCATCTGGTTTTATACCCCCTATAATCGGAACCTTGTGAAGGAAAAAATATGTCATTGAGCATACCCGAAAACCTGGAAAAAGTTCGCCAACTGATTTCACTCTATGAAGTAAAGTATGGGCGAAGTGATAAGGCTGTGCAATTGATCGCCGTCAGCAAAACTCATGGTGCCGATAAAGTTAAAATCGCTTACCAGGCCGGCCAAAAGCATTTCGGAGAAAACTACCTGCAGGAGGCACTGGAGAAAATCGATGCCTTAAAAGACCTGCCACTACACTGGCATTTCATTGGCCCTATCCAGTCCAATAAAACCCGTGCAATAGCCGAGTCATTTCAGTGGGTTCATAGTGTGGATAGACTAAAAATTGCGCAACGCCTGAATGATCAGCGCCCCTCGAGCTTGCCTGGGCTCAATATCATGCTACAGGTAAATATAAGCAATGAAGACAGCAAGGCCGGTATCAGTGTGGATGAGCTTGAGGCGCTTGCCAATGCAGTAGAGTCTTTACCTAACCTGGTGCTGTCAGGCTTGATGGCGATTCCCGCAGCAAGCAATGATGCAAACATACAACGGGACAATTTCAGACGTCTTCGTGAAGCCAGGGACAAGCTGCTTGCCCAAGGCCTGGATCAGTGTCAGCACCTATCCATGGGCATGAGTAATGATTTTGAAGCGGCTATCGCCGAAGGTGCCACCATGATCCGTATCGGCACGGATATTTTTGGCCCCCGGGAAGCACGCTGATATTCAAAATGTGTAAAACTGCCACAGCAATAAGGCTTTATCGGGTCTTTAAGGTACAATCGCCAGATGTCTGAAGAAAATTTAACTATCGGTTTTATTGGCGCCGGCAACATGGCAAGCGCGCTCATTGATGGCCTGCTTGCCAATGGCTGGCAACCCGAACACGTCCATGCCTCGGATACCAATACCGAGACGCTGGCCGCCCTTGCTGACAAGGGAATCAATACCAGCACTGACAACAAGACGATAATCAGTAATTCCTCCACGGTAATCCTCGCTGTCAAGCCGCAGGTACTCGCTGATGTACTAAAGCCGCTTCACGATACCCTCTGCGCCAATGATTGTTTACTGATTTCCATTGCTGCCGGTGTTGCCATGGACTCCCTGCAGCACTGGAGTCACCCAAAACAGGCCATTGTAAGATGCATGCCCAATACGCCAGCCCTGGTGCAAACCGGTGCCAGCGCCCTTTTTTCCAACCCCCATTGCTCTGACTTGCAAAAATCTGCTGCTGAAAAGCTATTGAGTGCGGTAGGTATCGTCTGCTGGCTGGAAAAGGAAGCTGATATGGATGCAGTAACAGCCTTATCCGGTTCCGGTCCGGCCTATTTTTTCCTGCTTATGGAAGCCATGCAGGAAGCGGCGGTCAGCCTTGGACTGGACGCCAGAACAGCAGAGCTGCTGTGTCAGCAAACAGCCTTGGGAGCAGCCCGGCTGGCGCAGTCCAGCGATGTTGAGGTCTCGGAATTACGCCGTCGCGTAACTTCTCCCGGCGGCACGACAGAAGCTGCCCTGCAGCAGTTTGCATCGGAAGATTTCAATGCTATGGTTGGCCGCGCGCTGGAAAAAGCAGCTGAACGTTCACGCGAACTGGCGGCAGCTGAACCGGCAACGGTCAAGCCAGCCACGTAAAAAGAATTACTCAGTAGTCAGGAAAGATAAATGTCATCATCTGTAGGTCAGGTCATTATATTGCTGGTAAATACCCTGGGCGGGTTAATAGTACTGGCATTGTTACTGCGGTTTTTATTACAGGCCAGCCGGGCAGATTTTTATAATCCCGTCACTCAGTCCCTGGTAAGAATGACGAGCCCCATTCTGAATCCAGCACGACGCATCATTCCGTCCTGGCGGAATTTTGATATTGCCTCGTTACTGCTGACACTGATGATCAGTACCCTGGCAACAACGCTGATGATCTTTTCCGCGGGCTTTGTCATTCCCGGTATCGGTACCTTGCTGAGCTGGTCATTCCTGGGCATGCTTTCACTGATTCTGAAAATTTATTTCTGGGGTTTGTTAATCTCTATAATTGCCAGCTGGGTAGCACCTCACAGCGGCAATCCGGCTCTGATGCTGGTGCAACAGATGCTGGAGCCTCTGCAGTCACTGTTCCGAAAAGTCATTCCGCCCATGGGTGGCCTGGATTTTTCACCTATATTTATTTTTCTTTCCATTCAGGTGGTGGAAATAATGGTGGTGGGAACATTAAGACAGGGCTTGCGATTAAGCGCACAAGCGGCAATGTATGTCATCGGTATATAAACAGGTAATAAAATCAGACTGATAATTTTCGTTTTTTTATTTACTCTTTTATTAACTTTAGATTTTTACTTTGTATTTTTAAACAATGGCAAAACGCATTCCAGCAGATTCTGTCGGCATCGTGTCTCCGGAGCTCTTTCATTTTGATGAGCCACTGGAACTGCGTAGCGGGCGTGTGATCGAACAGTATGACCTGATGGTGGAAACCTATGGAGAACTGAATGCGGATAAATCCAATGCCATCCTGGTTTGCCATGCCCTCAGTGGTGATCATCATGCTGCCGGCTATCACAACCCTGATGATGAAAAAGAAAAGCCCGGTTGGTGGGATTGTTGTATTGGCCCGGGTAAAGCCTTTGATACCAATCATTTCTTTATTGTTAGTCTGAACAATCTTGGTGGTTGCGCAGGCAGTACCGGACCGTCATCAGTTGACCCCGCAACCGGCAAACCATTCGGGCCGGATTTTCCTATAATTACGGTGCGTGACTGGGTTAAAAGCCAGGCACGTCTGGCTGACCGGCTCGGTATCCATAAGTGGGCCGCTGTCATTGGCGGCAGTCTGGGCGGGATGCAGGTAATGCGCTGGGCTATTTCCTATCCCGACAGACTTGGCCATGCCATTATTATTGCGGCGGCACCAAAATTGTCTGCGCAAAATATTGCTTTTAATGAGATTGCACGCCAGTCCATAACCAATGATCCGGATTTCCATGCCGGCCGCTACTATGATTTCAACACCTACCCAAAACGCGGGCTGATGCTGGCACGCATGATTGGGCATGTGACCTACCTTTCCGATAATGCCATGCGCGACAAATTCGGCAAGGATGCCATTGAAGGCAACTTTGGTCGTGACCTGCGCTCGGGAAAACTGAATTTCAGCTATGACGTGGATTTCCAGGTTGAAAGCTACCTGAAATATAAAGGCGAAACTTTCTCTCACAGTTTTGATGCCAATAGTTATCTTTTGATTACCAAAACACTGGACTATTTTGATCCCGCTGTGGATTACAATTTTGATCTGAGCAAGGCATTTCTGGACAGCCAGTGCAAATTTCTGGTGATCTCCTTTACCAGTGACTGGCGCTTTCCACCTGAAAGATCCCGGGAGATCGTTAATACCCTGCTAAAAGCTGAAAAACAGGTAAGCTATCTCGAAGTCGAAGCCGATCAGGGCCATGATGCCTTTCTTATGCCCATTCCCCGCTATATCCAGGCGCTTAAATCCTATCTTGGATGCGTGATCGAAGAGATATCCGGCAAGGAGGCTAAACCAGATGCGGGCTGATCTGAAAATTATTCAGCAATGGATAGAGCCGGATATGCGGGTGCTTGATCTGGGCTGTGGTGATGGCTCATTCCTGGCACATCTTAAAAGTGAGAAAAACATATTCGACTGTGGACTGGAAATTGACCCCGACAATATCAACCTTTGTCTGCAGGCCGGTGTTAATGTCATTGAGCAGGACATGAATAAAAGCCTTGCCAATTTCAGATCCGACAGTTTCGATACGGTGCTGCTTGCCCAGACACTGCAGACTGTGGAGCGACCGGATATTCTGGTGGAAGAAATGCTGCGCATCGGCAAAAAATGCATTATTACATTTCCGAATTTTGCTTACTGGCGACATCGGCTAAAACTGGTCAGCCAGGGCAATATGCCGCAGTCCAGTGCACTGCCCTATGAGTGGTATGACACTCCCAATATCCATCATTGCACCATCAAGGATTTTGATACCCTTTGCGAAGAACGCAATATCACCATCCTGCATAAGACTGTGGTGGATTTTAATCACCGCAGCAGCTTTTTGATGAATCTGAATCCAAACCTGTTCGGAATCAATGCCATCTATCATTTCACGCGCTGAACCATGCTCAATTTTGTAAAAAAAATAACATCCTTACTGTTAATTCCGTGGCTGGGATTGCTGTCTGGTAATGCCATGGCGGAATCAGAAAACTTCGGCGACTACAGGGTGTATTACCAGGCAGTTAACACTACCTTTCTCAAGGCAGACATCGCCCGTCAGTATGGCATTGTGCGCAGTGACAGGCGTGCTTTCCTGAATATCAGTGTTATGAAAAAACAGACTGATGGCACGATGCAGGCAGTGGCGGCCAGTGTCAGTGGCGGTAAACGCAATCTGCTAGGACAGGTTGGCGATCTGGCATTCAGGGAGATCCGTGAAGAGAAGGCTATTTATTACATTGGTGAGTTTGAATATTCCAATGCAGAAATTATACGTTTTCGCCTTGAGGTCGAGCCGGAAAACAGCGGTACTGTCCATGAAATTTCCTGGGAAACCCGGGTCTACAATAATTAAGCAGGCAACAGGCAGCACATGATTCCTATGGATAAAATCATACTGGCCAGCAGCAACAGCGCCAAACTGAAAGAATTGCAGGATATACTGGCGCCCAGAAATATCGAGCTCATTCCCCAATCTGAATTTGAGATAGAGGATGCCGTGGAAGATGGGCTGAGCTTTGTTGAAAACGCTATTATCAAAGCGCGCCATGCCAGCAAGCATACGGGTATGGCGGCACTGGCGGATGATTCCGGACTTGAAGTGGATGCCCTGAATGGGGAGCCCGGCATATTCTCCGCGCGTTATGCCGGACTCAACGAAGGTCGTGAAAAAAACGATGCCGCCAACAACGCCCTGTTGCTGGCAAACCTGGAGCAGGTTGCCGAAGCTGACAGGGGTGCCCGCTTCCAATGCTGTATTGCCCTGGTCCGTTTTCCGCAAGACCCCATGCCGCTGATTTGTCAGGGAACCTGGGAAGGACGCATTATGTTCAGCGAAGTGGGCAGCAATGGCTTTGGTTATGATCCGCTTTTTTATGTCCCTTCCCATGAATGTGCATCGGCAGAGCTGGATCCTTTGGTAAAAAATACTATCAGCCATCGCTCTCAGGCTCTGCAAAAACTGCTGGCCTGCCTACCGGCATGAAGCGGGCACAACTTTTACTACCACCATTATCACTTTATATTCATATTCCCTGGTGTCTTAAAAAATGTCCTTACTGCGACTTTAACTCCCATGCTTTTCAGGGCGAATTACCTGAGCAAGCATATGTCGATAGTCTGCTTGCCGACCTCAAGCGCGACCTGCCCTGGGTTCAGAGTCGCGAACTGACTTCTATTTTTATTGGTGGTGGCACTCCCAGTCTGTTCTCTCCAAAAAGTATTGAAAAACTCCTCGCCGGTATCTCAGAACAACTGCATTTTTCGGGAACATTGGAAATTACCATGGAAGCCAATCCCGGCACCTTTGAAATGGAAAAGTTTAGGGATTTTCGTCATGCGGGCATTAACCGGCTGTCCCTTGGCATTCAGAGTTTCAACAAAAAATACCTGCTGGCACTGGGTCGTGTCCATGATGATACGGAAGCGCTGACCGCAGCCGCCAATGTCAGAGCCGCCGGCTTCGACAATTTCAATCTGGACCTGATGTTTGGTTTACCACAACAGGGTATTGATGAAGCACTGGCCGACCTGCGCGCCGCGCTGGCTGTTGAACCTGAGCATCTGAGCTGGTATCAGCTTACCATCGAGCCCAATACCGTGTTTTACAGCAAACCACCGGCATTACCCGAAGATGATTTGCTAAGTGATATGCAGGAAGCTGGTGTGGAATTATTATCCCGGCAGGGATTTTCGCGCTACGAAGTGTCTGCTTACAGCAAACCGAATAAACAATCACTCCACAATCTGAATTACTGGCGTTTTGGAGACTATCTGGGGATCGGCGCCGGCGCTCATGGCAAAATTACCCTGCCCGCAGAACAGCGAATCGTCAGGACCCGAAAAATCAGGCAGCCCGCCAGTTACCTGGAACATGCCGATAACACTCTGGCCGGCAGCGAAACGATTTCCCCGGCCGAGCTTCCTATTGAATTTATGATGAATGCATTACGCCTGAGTGCAGGTACTGAAGAAAGCCTTTATGAGCAGCGCACCGGTCTGCCGATCAGTGACATTGCAGGTTCCCTGCAGCGATTACGACATGCCGGCCTGCTCAAAAAAGGAAATCTGGCCACCACCGACAAAGGCTATAATTTCCTCAACAATGTACTGGCGGAATTTATGCCTGATGAGCACATGCCCGAAAACATAATCCCCCTTGCTCCAGGTTGAAAAAGTGCTGCTACTAATCCTTTCTGGGTCAGCTATAATAGATAAATAACAATAACTTAGCGCATTATTTAAAATTCCTGACTGTCAAGTGCAATAGCTGAACAAATTTTTTGGAAGACCTATGACAACTGATCCTTACAATATTGCCTGTAACCATGGTTTTATACAGTCGTCCTGTTCTGACTGCAATCTCAAGGGGTTGTGACTACCCATTGCGATGGACATCAAGGATATCGACAAGGTTGATAACATTATCAAACGCAGTCGTCCGATACAGGCCGGAGAACATATTTACAGGACCGGGGATGGTTTCACTTCTATTTTTGCTGTGCGCTCGGGCTCGATAAAAACCTACCTGCTTGATGACGATGGTGTTGAGCAGGTGACAGGCTTTTACCTGCCTGGTGAAATCCTCGGCTTTGACGGTATTGGTACCGAAAAACATGGTTGTAATGTTATGGCCATGGAGACCTCAACCGTTTGTGAAATTCCATTTTAAAGAATTGAAGAGCTGTCACTGCAGATACCGGTTTTACAACGCCACTTCTTCCAGTTGATGAGCCAGCAAATAGAAGCTGATCACCAGATGATGTTAACCCTGAGCAAGAAAAATGCCGAAGGTCGTGTAGCCACCTTGCTGCTTAGTCTGTCCAGACGCTTTGGCCGCCGCAACTTGTCACCCAATTCACTAAGACTGCCCATGTCCAGAATGGATATAGGTAATTTCCTTGGGCTGACTATCGAAACCGTAAGTCGTACTTTCAGCCGCCTGCAAAAAGAAGGACTGATCAAAGTCGACGGACGCGAAATTCATATCAACGACCACGAACAGCTGCAATCAATCTGCCACGCGGCAAAATAATTGCTGATTAATTGTCAGGGGGTCACTGATGACCTGCTTGTCTTGACATACATCAAGCATCCAAAATAATTGATTTGTTGTTGCCTATTGTTTCGATTAACAATAGCTGCCATGAACAATGTCATCTCTTTTTTACTTGCTCGGAAAATTTCCGAAGACCGATCCCCCGAGCCGGAGTCTTCATTCAATCGCCTGGCACAGGGGAGAGATATGCTTAATCAACTTTGCAGCTCACTGGTCAAAAAAGAAAACCAATGCCGATTTCGCGCATTTCCCGAGGGTTACTGCCGTGAGTACGGACTGGTACTGGATCAGATTCATGCCATTACCGATCTGGACATACTGCGCTTGCTGGAACTGGGAACCACGATTGCCAATATAAAAATACTCACCGCCGCTTATGGCATGGATTTTCTCGATCTGTGTGCGGAACAAACCGGCAAAACCATGGACGAAGTCAAAGCATTAATCGCCAGGCATTAAGTCTCTCAAACGTATCCGTTTGAGATAATCCCTTCCTTAGCTGATAATCCCTGCCAACCACTCCGGTATGTTTGCCGGGTTCATTTTTCACTCGTCTTATTTCTACCATATAGCAGACCGGGTAATATCAGTTCATGGCAAATAGCCTGTTTTTTTTCTTCTCCAAAATACTCTGGGCACTGTTATCCCCAGGCACATTAATATTGCTGATGGCGCTGGCAGGAACCGCCCTGCTTTTTTTAGACCAGACAAAAGTTGCAAGGCTGTTGCTGGGTGCATCCGCTGTGTTACTTGTCCTGATCACACTCCTACCTGTTGATGGCTGGCTGGCAACACCGCTGGAAAAACGCTTTCCCGCCAATCCTGAACTGCCCCGGTCTGTAGATGGCATCATTCTGCTTGGCGGTGCCATTGATCCGCTAACCTCCTATATCTGGGACCAGCCTGAGTTTGGCGCTGCTGCGGATCGCTATTTTGGCTTTATTGAAATGGCCAGGCGTCATCCGCGGGCAAAACTTATTTTTAGCGGTGGAGCCGGTACCCTGCTGGATCAGGAATATAAAGAAGCCGATGTTGCGCTGTATTTTCTGGAAAGCATGGGTATTAGAAAAAGCCGTTTGGAAATAGAAAGAGATTCCCGTAATACCTACGAAAACGCCATTAACAGCAAGGCATTGATGAATCCTCAGCCAGGTGAAAATTGGCTTTTAGTGACATCGGCAACTCACATGCCAAGAGCTGTTGGTGTATTCTGTCAGCAGAACTGGCCGGTCATTCCCTACCCGGTGGATCACCAAACAACACCCGGGCGCTCATGGCAGCTGTCTTTTGATCCGGTTGATAGTCTCGATGATCTGAATTCCTATGCAAGAGAATGGGTTGGACTGCTGGTCTATTTTATTACCGGCAAGACATCGGCTTTCTTTCCCGAGGCCTGTTAACACTATTTCCCTTTCTTTAGTGACAGAAAAAAGCGAGAACACTTTGGCAATCTGGAAAAAACAAATATCCCTGCAAATCATCACCGACCTGATGAAAGGCACCCTGTGTGAACATATCGGCATGGAAATCACCGAAATAGGCGACGATTTTCTGAAGGGCACACTACCGGTGGATGCACGCACGCAGCAGCATATGGGGATCATTCACGGCGGAGCATCGGTGGTGCTCGCAGAAACCCTGGGCAGCGCCGCCTCGAATTTTTGTTGTGATGATGAACATTTTATTGTCGGCCTTGATATCAACGCCAACCACTTACGACCAGGCATGCCGCCTCTGGTTACCGGTATAGCACGCCCTCTGCATATTGGCCGCAAGACCCATGTGTGGGAGATAAAGATCATCGATAATGAAGAAAAGCTGGTGTGTATTGCGCGACTAACCACTGCGGTCCTGGACAAAGAATCCGCTGATTAAAACTGTTTTTAAAGGAATGAATTAGATATGGCACTTCTGGCTGATGAAGAAGTAATTGCAGGAAGAAAAGATCTGGCAGCAGCAAGCAAGGAAGAAGCTGAGACATTGTTGTGTGCTCTGCCCGAATGGACTGTAGTAGAAGAAGACGGCATACAAAAACTGAGGCGCGAGTATCGTTTTAACGATTACCTGACCTTGTTGGCCTTGGGAAAAAAATTCGGCGAGATGGCAGAGCAGGTTAATCATCACCCCGTCATCGTTATCGAATGGGGAAAGGTGACTATATACTGGTGGACCCATACCCTGAACGGACTGCACCGCAATGATTTTATTATGGCGGCTCGGTGTGATCGGGCGTCGATGTTGGTCTCGGCGCCATAGACCCAGTTACAAGTTACAAGTTACAAGTAAAAAAAGTTTATCGAACACAGGGACGATAGCTAAATGAATTTAAAGTTTTTTGAGTTGTTTGATAGTTTATTGAGCGAGCATTCTGTTAGCTCTACCAACCCTGCTATTGACCAGAGCAATATGGGCGTTATTAATTTACTGGCGGAAACGTTTGAAGGGCTGGGGTTCTCCTGTGAAGTATTGCCCGTGCCAGGAAGCCATAATAAAGCCAATCTTATCGCCACGCTTGGGAGCGGCCCCGGTGGTCTGGTGTTGTCCGGCCATACCGATACCGTGCCTTTTGATGAAGCGCTGTGGAATACCAATCCACTGGCCATGACAGAAAAAGACAACAAGCTGTTTGGGCTCGGTGCCACCGACATGAAGGGATTTTTTGCCGTGGTCCATGAAGCGGTGCAGGATTTTCTTGCCGCAGACCTGAAACAACCGCTCATCATTCTGGCTACTGCCGATGAAGAAAGCTCCATGGCCGGTGCGCGTACTCTGGCAGCACAGGGCAGACCCAAAGCCCGCGCTGCCGTCATTGGTGAACCCACCAGTCTCAGGCCCATTAATATGCACAAGGGCATCATGATGGAAGGTATTCATGTGCAGGGTCAAAGCGGCCATTCCTCGAACCCCGCACTGGGACGCAATGCCCTGGAAGCCATGCATGAAGTGATTACCGCCCTGCTGCAGTTTCGCCAGCAGCTGCAGACAAAATTTCACAACCCGCATTTCATGATAGATGTGCCCACCATTAACCTCGGAGTGATTCATGGCGGCGATAACCCCAATCGTATCTGCGGACACTGTGATCTGGAATTTGACGTGCGTCTGCTGCCGGGAATGGAAGGCGATGCCATTCGCAACAGCATTGAAGAAATGATTGTGCCCATTGCCCTCAAACATCAGACCGAAATCAGTCTGACCCGTCTGATCCCCGGTGTGGACCCGTTTGCCAATGCAGACAGCGAGCTGGGCCGACAAATAGAAGCGCTCACCGGACATGCCCCGGAAAGCGTCGCCTTTGGCACCGAAGGCCCGTTTCTGCAACAACTGGGCATGGACACCATCATCTTGGGACCCGGCAGTATCGACCAGGCCCACCAGCCCAACGAATACATGAGCCTTGATCAAGTGAAACCCTGCATTGCTATCCTGCAGAGCCTGATCAAGCAATACTGTTTATAGTTACATAGAGTCAGTCGCAAGTCGCAAGAGGCGCCCGCAGATCGCCATGTCGGATGACGGTCTTGCAGGCCTTTTCCGACCTGCAAGGCTGCCACTTTGCCTTTATATACCTGCGGGTTGTGCTTAATCCTTGAGACTTGAAACTTGAGACTTGAGACTGCTGTAAAATCTTTCGATTTTTCAGGCGTTTGCGTTACAATACCTGCCCTTTTTTGACCGCTGGACCCGAAATATAAAAAAGCTCATGGCTACTGATAACACGCAATATGTGAAGTGGTTTCGACAGTCTTCATCCTATATAAACGCTTATCAAGGTAAGGTGTTCGTCATCATGTTGCCTGGAGAAGCGCTGGCCCATGAGAATTTCAGCAATATCGCTCACGACATCAACCTGCTCAACAGCCTGGGGGTTAAGCTGGTACTGGTCCATGGTGCCAGGCCACAGATTGATGCAGCGCTGAAAACCGCGGGATTAAGAGACGAAAAACATGATGATGTGCAGGGCGATCTGCACCACAAATTGCGTGTTACCGATGCGGCCAGTCTTGAGCAAATTAAACAGGTTGTTGCAAAATTACGTTACGACCTGGAGGCGGTGTTTTCCATGAGCATGGCAAACTCCCCCATGCAGGGCGCATCAATTAATCTGGTCAGCGGTAATTTCGTCATCGCCAAACCTTATGGCGTACATGAAGGCATCGATTACTGCCATACCGGCGAAGTACGAAAAGTCGACAGCGAAGCCATCAAGAAACAGCTGGTAGCAAATAATATGGTGCTGCTGTCTACCCTTGGCTATTCCCCCAGTGGAGAAGTCTTTAATCTCACCGTAGAAGAAGTGGCCTCAAGTACCGCCATTGGTCTGGAAGCCGATAAGCTGTTGATCTATTCCAGTGAGGCGGGAATTCTGGATGATGCCGGCGCCGCCATCAGCCAACTTAATGCCGAAGAAGCCCAGTTGCTGATCGAAGAAAAAATTAATAGCAACGGCCTGGATAGACAATTGCGTAATCTGGAGCTTGGCACCAAGGCCTGTAAAGGCGGTGTAAAACGCTCACAGGTAATTTCCTATGTGGAAGATGGCGCCCTGTTGACCGAATTATTTACCCGTGACGGTGCCGGGACCTTAATCACCCAGGAAAATTACGAGCAAATTCGACCTGCAAACAGTAATGATGTTGACAGCATTCTTGAACTGATCCAGCCGCTGGAAAAAGAAGGCGTGCTCTTGCCGCGCTCAAGAGAGCTGCTGGAAAGTGAAATCAATCAGTTTACGGTTATTGAACGTGAAGGGATGATCATCGCCTGTGGTGCTCTTTATCCCCAGGAAGGGAATTCCGGGGAGCTGGCCTGCGTTGCCACTCATCCTGATTACCGAAAAAAGAATATGGGACAATCAATTCTCGAGCAGATTGAAAAAAATGCCAGAAAGGCCGGTATCAACTCTCTGTTCGTATTGACGACAAAAACCCCCCACTGGTTTATGGAAAGAGGATTTGTACAAAGCAATCTCGACAGTTTGCCGGAGACGAAAAAATCCCTGTACAACTATCAGCGAAATTCCAAAATTTTTGTAAAATCGCTGTAATTAAACCCGATTACTTACACTGAATTATAAAACCTATATCCGAGTAACTTTATGAAAGCACTAAACAAATACAGCCGCACTATCACCCAGGACCCCAGCCTGCCAGCCGCCCAGGCCATGCTCCACGCTATCGGTCTGACACGGGAAGATCTGCACAAGGCCCAGATTGGTATTGCCAGCACTGGCTGGGAAGGCAACCCCTGCAACATGCACCTGAACGATCTGGCGAAGGTGGTGAAACAGGGTGTACAGGAAGAAGATCTGATCGGGCTGATTTTCCACACCATCGGGGTGAGTGACGGCATCAGCATGGGCACTGACGGTATGCGCAACAGTCTGCCCAGCCGCGACATTATTGCCGATAGCATCGAAAATGTAGTCAGTGCACAGTGGTATGACGGCGTGGTGACTATTGTCGGCTGCGATAAAAATATGCCCGGCGCCATGATGGCCCTGTCCAGACTCGACCGCCCTGCCATTCTGGTTTATGGGGGTACCATCAAACCCGGCTGTTACAAGGATAAAAAACTCGACATCGTTTCTGCTTT
The DNA here is from genome assembly GCA_030828385.1 of Gammaproteobacteria bacterium. Lineage (GTDB taxonomy): Bacteria > Pseudomonadota > Gammaproteobacteria > Pseudomonadales > Pseudohongiellaceae > Eutrophocola. Next base: position 82,534 of record JAURCS010000001.1, on the reverse strand, counting down.
CGAAGCCTACGGTGAATTAAGCGCCGGCCGAATTGAAGCGACGGAGTTCCAGGGCGTCATTGAAAATGCCTGCCCCGGTGCTGGCGCCTGTGGTGGCATGTATACTGCCAACACCATGGCCTCAGCCTGTGAAGCCCTCGGCATGGCACTGCCATTCAACTCCAGTTATCCTGCTGTGTCAGGTGACAAGGAAGATGACTGCCTGCGTGTCGGCCCGGCCCTGCGTCACCTGCTGGAGCAGGACATCAAGCCCTCCGATATTCTGAACAAGAAAGCCTTTGAAAATGCCATCACTGTTATCACTGTGCTCGGGGGTTCCACTAATGCTGTTATTCATCTGATCGCCATGGCGAAAGCCGCCAATGTGGATCTGACCATTGATGACTTCCAGCGTATTGCTGACAAGACGCCCTACCTTGCCGACCTGAAACCCAGCGGCCAGTTTGTGATGGAAGACCTGTGTAATGTGGGTGGCGTACCAGCAGTAATGAAAATGTTACTGGCTGCCGGCATGCTGCATGGTGACTGTATGACTGTCACTGGAAAAACTGTTGCTGAAAATCTGGCCGAAGTACCTGATCTGAGCGATGGGCAGCAGGTGATCTATCCACTGGATAAGCCGCTAAAGGAAAGTGGTCATATTCGGATTCTCTACGGCAACCTCGCCGAACAGGGCGCCGTTGCCAAAATTACCGGCAAGGAAGGACTCAGGTTCAGTGGCCCTGCCAAGGTCTACGACAGTGAAGCCGAAGCCAACCAGGCCATTCACGAGCAAAAAATTGTTGCCGGTGACGTGGTCGTGATTCGTTACAGTGGGCCCAAAGGCGGACCGGGCATGCCGGAAATGCTGAAACCCACCAGCGCCATCATGGGCCAGGGTCTGGGCAAATCCGTGGCACTGATTACCGACGGTCGTTTCTCTGGCGGTACCCACGGTTTCGTAGTGGGTCATATTACCCCGGAAGCCCAGGTGGGTGGACTCATCGGTCTGCTGCAGGACGGCGATGTCATTACCATCGATGCGGAAACCAATTCACTGGTGGCTGATATCAGCGATAAGGAAATTGAAGCGCGCCGTGCCAACTGGCAGCAACCGCCCTTGCCTGCCAAACGCGGTGTGCTTTACAAGTACGCTACCCTGGTAAAAAGTGCCAGTGAAGGTTGTGTGACAGACGAGGAATAATACGCCTGTTCACAGAACCTCAGAGTATTTCCAGCACCACATCCGCCAACCCCTGCTCATGATCGGCTATGTGGGCAAAGGCGGAATAGGATAAATCAATGATGCGGCCCTCAATAAAGGGGCCGCGATCATTAATACGTACCACCACGCTGCGCCCGTTGTTGACATTAAACACTCTCACCCTGGTATCAAAGGGCAGCGTCTTGTGTGCAGCGGTGATGGCATACATATCAAAACGCTCGCCATTGGCCGTCAGCCTGCCCTGATACTTGTGCGCATAATAGGACGCAATACCCGCTTCACTGTAATTCTCCGGCAAGGACACAGGCACCCTGAAAGTGGTCGAAGCGACACCAGGGTAACTCAGAGTTAGTTACATATTGGCACATCCCGCCAGAACGAAATTACACAGACATAACAGCAACAAGCGTTTCACGATGACTCTCCTCTTTCTCTCTTTCTCTATTTTTCTTTTTTTATCGCTTTTTCGAGACCTTAGAGGTTAGATTCTGAATTACACCTGAATGGTTTTTATCTGGCACACTAAAATGTGACGCAATACACCTTTTCACAAATGAAAAAGAGAAAACCTTTTTCGTCATTAATTTTCAATTCATATTGGGTTGCTATTGCGAGCTGCCCTATAAGAGAGGCATTATGCTATTAATTAAAAGCAGATAAATAATTAGAAAAGCTTATTCTCTGCAATTCATTGGGGGAAAATCGATCATGGAAGCCGCACTAAAAGCTGACTCACAGCATACTACTAACTTCAGGCCTTCATTCTTTTTCTGGATGACGCTGTTGATGGCGTTTTTTGTATTTTCCGGTTTTGGTATGACCTATTGGTATCCCATGGCCAGCGGCACATTTCCACCTGCTCCTCCTGTTGTCCATCTTCATGGCATGGTCTATTCCCTGTGGATGATCCTGTTGGTGGTTCAGGCGGGCCTGGTCAATGTACGCAATATAAAACTGCACCGCAGTCTGGGCATGTTCGGAATTGCGCTGGCCACTGCCGTTATTTTTATGGGAGCGCTGATCACGCTGCTGGGTTCTCGTGGTAATCCTGCCGGCATTAATTACAACAACGGCATTTATCTGGGCATCATGGCCGTAGTCGGCTTCGCCCTGTTCTTTACTCTGGCGATCAGAAATACACGCAAGCCGGAAAATCATCGCCGCCTGATCCTGTTTGCCATGCTGCCAATCCTGCCACCAGGTATTCATCGGCTCTACATGATTCCCCTGGGACTGCAAAGCTTTCCCGTCATGGCCATGTATCTGACCCTTGATGCTATGGCTGCAGCCATTGTTTATCATGAATGGCGTAATACAAAATCGATATCCAGATACACCTGGTTCGGCGTCGCCTGGCTTGTTATCCAGCAGGTCCTGCATGCGACCGTGGTGCAAACTGAAGCGATGAATGGACTGTTCCAGCAGATTGCAGCAATGGTTTATTACCGTGTTTGATGAATTTTGGGACAGGTTAACTTGTCCCGAATGATTGCCTGGCCTCAGGGCTCCATGCTCCCGTCAAATCACTTTCGCTTATACAATTTATACGCCAATCAGTGCAGATTTCGAAACCGTGATCATGAAGTTCCGTTCATCTTTTTACACAGGGAATTTGATTTGAGTAATTATATTTTTCAGGCCATTAACTGACCTGGCAAATAAAACTCCCATAAAGTATGAAAATAGTCTTCAAAAAAATTTCTAATGAAGAGCATGTGGTAAAGGTTTTTCGTCGAGACAATTCCACTGAGGAAGCAATTCTCAACAGCAGAAGTTTTCTGCGTCATGACTTTGCCCATCTGGCTATTGAAATGGAAATTCCCCTGAGCGCTGCTTACTGGGGATCAGTGGCCGCAGGCGCCGCTCTGGATGGCAAGGCACTTGCCGGCAAGGAAATAGTGATCGCAGAATCACTGGCGGGTCCGGTACAAACCTTGATTCGCAACAATGCCGGCATAGATGCCTACCAGGATATTCTGGAAAGAATGCAGCCACAACTGGCTTCCCGGGATCTGGCTGAGCGCATTCATGAACGCGCACGACAATTACTGGGAAACTGGCGCGCTACGGCCTACGGCTCGGAAATGACTATTGATTGGCCAGAGCCATAAGAGCTCCCGTGGCCAGCCCAATATATTTTTAAAGCAGGTGGCAGGTTTTTACCGGACGTACGGCAAGCGGCTTGAACTTGCCAAAAGCGTCAATCATCGGCATAGTCGCAAATCCGTATTAATAAACTATTATTCATTAACCATAAGATAGTGAGAAGACTTGATGTCCAGCCCTGCCACACAGAATACCCCTGATATTGTGACGGAAATTAAACGCATTTTTGCCCTTCAACAAAAGCAGCAGTGGGACAGCAAAGCCTCTACTGCTGAACAGCGCAAGGTCAAGCTGCAAAAACTGAAAGACGCGGTAGAAGCCCACGCCGATGATATTGTGGCAGCAGTAAGGCAGGACACCCGCAAACCGGAGCAGGAAATACGAATCACTGAAGTGGCCAATGTCACCGCGAACATTCAGCGCAATATCGATAATCTTGATGACTGGATGAAGCCCGTGGACGTGGTCCCTTCCATGAACCCAGAAGATAAAGCGAATATTGTTCTGGAAGCGCGTGGGGTATGCCTGATATTGGGGCCGTGGAATTTTCCGCTGGGACTGGTGCTGGGTCCGCTGGCAGCAGCCATTGCCGCAGGCAACTGCTGCATGGTCAAGCTCACAGACCTGTGCCCGGCTACTGCAAGCGTGGCGGCGGCCATCATTCGAGAAGCTTTTGATGAAAATGAAGTGGCTCTGTTTGAAGGCGATGTCAGTGTTGCCACCGCGCTGTTGGAGTTGCCGTTCAACCATATATTTTTCACCGGCAGCACCCGGGTTGGCAAACTGGTGATGGCCGCCGCCGCGAAACATCTCGCCAGTGTGACCCTCGAGCTGGGTGGCAAGTCCCCGGTCATAGTCGACCAGGGCGTGGATGTGAAGAAAATTGCCGGCGACCTGGCGGGAGCCAAACAGTTTAATGGCGGACAGGCCTGTATCTGTCCTGACTATGTGCTGATTGGGGCGGAGCAAAAACAGGAATTGGTCGACACCTTTCAGGCCAGAGTCAAAGAGAATCTGTATGACGAAGACGGCAATATCAAGAAAGAAAATATTGCCCAGATCGTCAATCCGCAAAACTTTGCGCGCATCCAGTCACTATTTGATGATGCCATTGCCAAGGGCGCCAAAGTGGCTGTCGGCGGTGTGCTGGAAGAAAGTGACCGCACCATTCATCCGACGCTGCTGACAGATGTCACACCGGATATGAAGATCATGCAGGAAGAAATTTTTGGGCCAATACTGCCCGTGATGACTTGTGACAGTATTGACGATGCTGTGACATATATAGAGGCAAGAGACAAACCACTGGCACTGTATGTTTACAGTAACGACCAGGGCAATATCGACAAGGTATTGAACAGAACCTCATCCGGTGGTGTCACCGTCAATGGCGTGTTCTCTCATTACCTGGAAAACAAACTGCCCTTTGGCGGCGTCAACGGTAGCGGAACCGGAAGTTATCATGGTGTCTTTGGCTTCAGGGCCTTTTCCCATGAGCGCGCCGTATACCGTCATCAGAATTCGTAAATAATAATTAAAGGGGATCACCATGAAACTTGAATCAATAGCATTACATGAAGGCTATAAATCGGAAGAAACCACCAAGGCCGCCGCGGTACCGATTTATCAGACTACTTCCTACACTTTTGATAATACCCAGCATGGTGCAGACCTGTTTGACCTTAAAGTACCGGGAAATATTTATACCCGCATCATGAATCCCACCACAGATGTGCTGGAAAAGCGCATAGCTGCCATGGAGGGTGGTCTGGCTTCTGTCTGTGTTGCCTCCGGTATGGCGGCAATAACCTATGCAATCCAGTGCATTACTGCGGTAGGCGATAATATCGTCAGCACCAGTCAGCTCTATGGCGGTACCTATAATTTCTTTGCTCATACCTTGCCCAGACAGGGCGTTGAAACCCGTATGCTGTCCGCCGATGATTTTGATGGCTTTGAAAAAGCGATTGATGAAAATACCAAAGCCGTATTTTGCGAATCCATTGGTAACCCGGCGGGTAATGTAGTTGATATCGCACGCCTGGCGGAAATAGCCCACAAGCATGGCGTCCCCCTGATCGTTGACAACACGGTTGCCACGCCCTATCTGTGCCGACCTTTTGAGCTGGGTGCAGATATCGTGGTGCACTCACTGACCAAATACATAGGTGGCCATGGTACGTCCATTGGTGGCGTGGTGGTTGATTCAGGAAAATTCGACTGGGTAGCGAACAAGGATCGTTTCCCCATGCTCAACGAACCGGATGCGTCCTATCACGGCGTTGTTTACACCGAAGCGCTGGGGCCTGCCGCTTATATTGGACGACTGCGTGTCGTACCATTACGAAATACCGGTGCCGCATTATCCCCCATGAATGCATTCCAGATTCTGCAAGGGCTGGAAACCCTGGGCTTGCGCATGGATCGCCACTGTGAAAATGCAGAAAAACTGGCTGACTATCTCAAACAACACCCCAAAGTGGAGTGGGTCAATTATGCTGGTCTGGCCGATAGTCCCTACTATGATGCCTGCCAAAAAATCACAGGGGGCAAAGCCTCCGGCATCCTGAGTTTTGGAATCACCGGTGGCATTGAAGCCTGTACAAAATTTATTGATTCGCTGGATATGATTTTACGTCTGGTAAATATTGGTGATGCCAAGTCGCTTGCCTGTCACCCGGCCTCGACCACTCATCGGCAGCTCAATGAAGCAGAACTGGCAGCTTCCGGTGTCAGTACTGACCTCGTCAGGATCTCCGTAGGTATTGAACATATCGACGACATTATTGCTGATGTTAGCCAGGCCTTGGACAAGGCATAACGATACGTACCCTGCGAAGGTGCTTTTCTGGCTTTCTATAAATCGGATTGAAGAGCTGGATATCATTGATGCAACGCTGACTTCGTGTTGGCGTCTGCATCCTGCCCTGGCATGCATCATTGCATGCTTATCCAAGTGATAAATTAAACGGTAAGCTGATTCGCCATGTTACGTTTACTTATTCTGACGCTCTGCATTCAATCCCTTCGCTTTGCCGATATCTCCAGCCCGAATTTCTTTTTTAGCGGCGTGCTGCCCTTTATCAATTTCTGCTTCCTGGTGTATATCGTCATGTCGCCTTTACTATTCCTCTACAGTAAAGGCTTGATGGCACAGTATGGAAGAACCGCTGATGAAGAAAAATTTGGCTTTTTGTTACGGGCATTTTTCAATGACATCATGCATAAATATGATGACACCTTTTCCTTTATGGGCTCATTCGCTCATGCCTGCCGCCTTTTGGCCTTCGTTGTTGAACTCGCCCTGGTTGTATACACTGTCTTTATCTATTTCGTATTAGTTGTCGAAGGCATAGCCTGAAAACCTGTTTGCCACAACTCGTGAGACACCATGCAATTAGTTTTCAAAGCAGGAAATATCACTGAAGCACAGATCGTGAAAGGGCTGTTGGAATCCAATGGTATTGAGGCCTATGCCGGTGGCTACTATCTACAGGGCGGCGTTGGTGGAATTGCTTCAATGGATTTTGCCAATGTACAGGTAGCAGAAGAAGACGTGTCAAAAGCAAGAGCCATCATTGATGAATATGAACATGGAGACTTGCAAACTAACGGCGCAACCACACCCTCAACTTCCTCAATCCCCGCAAAGCTGAGCGCAAAAACCTCAGAGGGCAGAAAACTTTTTTTGGTAATCATTATTTCAGTAGTGATCGGAGCGCTGTTCTATCTGATGAGCGCATAAAAAAAGAAATTTTCTATAGTTGTTTTTTCAGATCCGGCTTGGTCACTTTACCCATGGCATTTCTTGGCAAGGCGTCCAGCGTTTTTAACAGCTTGGGAATTTTATAGGAAGACATCTTTCCTTTGCACCAGCTTTTCAGCGCTTCGTAATCAAAGCTCTTCCCTTCCTTAAGCACAACAAAGGCTGCCACTGCCTCACCCCAGGTTTCATCTTCCACACCAATCACCGCTACCTCCTGTATATCCGGATGGGTTAGCAATACCCCTTCTATTTCAAGTGCGGATAATTTATAGCCACCTGACTTGATAATGTCGATGGAAGAACGTCCCATAATTCGATAATAACCATCATCACTGACGGCGACATCGCCGGTACAAAACCAGCCATCATGAAAACTCTCGCTAGTGGCTTTTTCATTATCCCAGTATTCCAGAAAAACATTGTCGCCCTTGATGCGAATCTCGCCTGGCGTGGCGTCTGTCGTTATCTGATAATTGTTTTCATCAAACAAGGCCACTTCAACGCCGGGCAGGGCCTGACCCACATGACCGGCACGACGTTCACCTTCATAGGGATTGGAAATACCCATGCCAATTTCTGTCATGCCATAACGCTCCAGTAATACCTGTCCGGTGAGCTCGCGCCATTGATTAAACAGTTTTACCGGACAGGCTGCCGAACCGGATATATTCAAGCGCATCGCCCTGAAGCCATCACATATGGCCTTCACCTCTTCATCACTACCCTGCGCACTGAGTGTGTCGAAATGCTGAATCAGTTTGACATATATGGTGGGCACCGCCATGAACACGTTATAGTGCCCGGCTTTTATTTTTTGGGTAATCGCCGGAATATCAAAGCCGGCAAATAAATCCACACAGGCCCCTGCCCATAATCCGCAACTCAAAATATTAATAATGCCGTGAATATGATGCAGTGGCAGAAATAATGGTATGACATCATCGGATGTCCAGCGCCAGGCATCAATCAGGGTAGTAACCTGAGCCGCAATGGTGCGATGGGTACTAACAACACCTTTGGGTTTATTGGTGGTGCCACTGGTAAATAGAATCATCGCCCGTCGTGACGGATTTACATCTGGCAGCCCTTTTCCATCAAGGTTTTCTTCGATGCTCATCACTTCTTTACAGCTAACAAGTTCTATGTTCAGACTTGCACAAAGCTCGATCAGAGCATCGCGATAGTGCCCATTGGCGATCATGCGGGTAACGCCAGCACAGGAAAGTGAATGCTCAAGCTCCGATACTGCTGAAGCCACATTAAGCGGAACCGCTATGCCTCCGGCACGGCAGATACCATGCATGGTGGTGACGTAATCCAGGCTCGCTGGCATAAAAAAAGCAATACGCTCCTCTTCAAGATCTCCGGTACCTTTCAGCAGGCCCAAAGCAAAATTGTCTATGCGCGCATTAACCTGGGCATAGGTCCAGGATTGATCGCCGTCCTGCAAGGCAATAGTGTGATTGTCGTTATTCAGGGTGGGAAAGGAATGCATGACCATAAAAATAGACTTCTAAGGCTGATTAAAAAATAGAGCTGACAATAAAAAATAAAATTGAGGGGCCAAGCAAACAGCCGACCCCGGTATAGAACGTCGCGGTCATGGCACCGTAGGGCACTAGTTTTGGATCGGTTGCCGCCAGACCTGCAGCAACTCCACTGGTCGTTCCCATAAGGCCGCCAAACACCATGGCAGACTGGGGATTATTGAGGCCAATGGATTTGGCTACCAGAGGTGTGCCGATCATGACCAGGATAGACTTTATCAGGCCGGCAGCTACGCTCAAGGTAATCACTTCACTACTTGCACCGATGGCCTCGCCCGTCACAGGCCCAACGATATACGTCACCGCCCCTGCACCAATAGTAGTAATGGCTACAGGGTCGCTATAACCAAAGAGTACGGCCACGATGGCGCCAACAAAAAATGACACCAGTACGCCGGCAAAGATGGACACAACACCCGCCAGCCCCGCCTTTTTCAATTCTCCCAGTTTTACCCCGAAGGCAGTGGCAACAATGGCAAAATCCCGCATCATGCCTCCACCCATCAGGCCAATGCCACCCAGCAGGGCAATATCAGCTACCCCGGTACGCCCACCCGTTACTACTCCGCCCCACCAGGCGGCCAGCAAGCCAAGAGCAATGGCGATAGCAGAACCATGAATACGACCAGCGGTTAATTTGTCTGCCAGATAATAGGAGATCCAGATAATGACGCCGATAAGGGCAAAGGCGACGACCAGGTTATTGCGTATAAAAACGGTTTCAATAACATCCATCAGCGAACGTCTTCTTTCACAGCGGATATAGTATTTGAAGAGCCCCCTAATCTGCTCAATACCGGCACCAATGCAAAACTCACAACGACGGCAGCAACACCCGCTACCAGTGCCAGTAAACCGCCATCCACTGCAGCAGCGACATTCTGCCGCGCCGCCATGGCAACAACGATGGGAATATACATGGCGCTCCAGAACTTGATACCTTCACCGGCAGCCCCGCTGGCAAGCGTTTTGAATTTTTCGGCATTACTGGCAAAAACCAGCAGCAACATGGCGATACCAACACCGCCGACATTGGCATCCACACCCAACAGAACGCCGAGGGTTTCACCTGCCAGCATGCCGATGACAAGGCAAACGGACAGCAAAGCAACACCGTAAACAATCATAAGTCTTGTTCCTGGATTTAAAAGAGACGTAATTACGTAATTAAAAGATACTTATTACAGGATTTGCGCGGGTCCGGCAAATTGACACGCCCTGATTGATATAGCTTAATAAAGTTTTGGCTGAATTATTATAAAAAGAATCCTGTTAGGGCCAAAAATTATTAATAATCCAAAGCACGACCCGTTAACCCGTATTGAAGCAACATAACGCACAATCAGGAGCTATTCATGAAACGTATACTACTACTCGGCCTTGCTCTTGCAGGAACCTTTCTTACCCCGCTGGTCAGTGCCCAGGTGAGCTGCACCCGCGGCGGCCTGCAACGAGCTGTGGATATGTATATAGATGCCCAGACCAATGGTGACATTTCCGAGCTCCCCTTGCCTGCGGGTGCCGGCTACTGGGAAAACGAAGTGCGTATGGATATTGATGAAGGACTGGTAAATAAAGCCATGACGATCAATTTCCATCGTAGTCTGCTGGATACCGACAGCTGCCAGACCTTCACCGAAGTCATAGTGACCGATGCAGATGAGCCCTATGTTCTGGGAACACGCATGCGTATCAATCATGAAAAAATAGCCGAGCTGGAAATGATCTGGACCACCACTGGCTACTGGCTGTTTAACGCCGACAATTATTTGAAGTATTCCTCAACTGAAGACTGGGGGCCAATTCCCGCAGCAGACCGCGACACCCGCGGCACACTGGTTTCTGCCGCCAATGCCTATCTTGATGCGTTTCTTGAAGGAAAAATTGACCAGGTTCCCTGGGGCTTTCCCTGTGTTCGTGTGGAAGGCGGCATGTACACCGGCAAGGGTTCTCCCGACGACAGTTGCGAAGTGGGCGTCCCCGCCGGCGTGAACATTGCCAATCGTCGTTTTGTGGTGGATGAAGTTTTAGGCTCGGTGGTGGTTTATTGTACCTTTGGTGCCGGCGGACCGAATGGCGGTAGCGGAGCACCAGACACCCATCTGTTCAGGGTGGAAAACGGCAAGCTGCGCTATGTCCATACGCTGACCCATCTGCTGCAATCCAGTTTTCGAAGTAGCGACTAAAGCAGGACAAGCATTATGGATAGTCTAGGTCTCTTTACCGCCTTTTTTGGCTGGTGCTCAGTAATCAATAGCGCATTACTACTATTGGCAACGTTCTTTATCAGTACATTTAACCGTTTTACCAAGACTATCCATACAAAGATATTTCATATCACCATGACAGAACTGGATATTATCTATTTCAGTTATCTGGCTTATTACAAGCTGGCTATTTTGATTTTTAACATCGTGCCTTATGTCGCCCTGAAGTTGATGGCCTTATCGATGACCTAGCATGATGAAATACAGACTATCCAATACTGATTCAATGAATACTGTCTCGAGCAACGAGTTTCCACTCCCTTGATTACTCTCGAGATAAAAAATTTCTCTGAACATTCGCAAGAGATTCTGTCATTACGTTACCGCGTGTTTAGTCTGGAACAGGGCGTTGACCCGGATATCGATATTGATGGCCTGGACGAGGATGCGGTGCAAATTCTTGCTCTGGATAATGGCACACCGGTTGGTACCGGAAGAATGCTGGCCGATGGCCATATTGGACGCATTGCTGTGCTCATGGATTACAGAAAAACGGGCATAGGCAAACAGATAGTGTCTTGCCTGATCGAGCATGCCAGGAACAACAACCTTGATCGGGTTTTTCTTGGCGCCCAGATCAGTGCTGTGCCTTTTTATGAAAAGCTCGGCTTTTGCCGTAGTGGTGAAGATTATATGGAAGCCAATATTCTTCATACTCCAATGGCGCTTGGTTTATAAATAAAGAAAATAGAGTGGGCTGAAAACAATCATGAACATTCGTATTGCGTCATCTGATCAGGATCTATTATCTCTTGCTCCTGTATTGCTCCAGTTACGTCCCCAATACAATACAGCGTCGCTGATAAGTCAGATCAAAAAACAGCAGCCCGATGGCTACCAGGTCGCCATAGTGGAAATGGATAATACTGTCGCCTGTGTTGCCGGTTTTGTCATGAACGAAAAACTCGTCTGGGGAAAATGCCTTTACGTTGATGATCTGGTTACGAGTGAAACCATGCGCTCCCAAGTCGCCGGCAAGGCCATGATTGACTGGTTAAAACACTATGCCAGGGAACAGGGGTGCCGGGAATTACACCTGGACTCGGGGATGCATCGTATTGATGCCCACCGCTTTTATGACCGTGAAGGCTTTGATCGTAGCTCTCTGCATTTTTCAATTACCGATCTTTCTGAATAATTCTCTCTCGTTAGATAGCGCGAACTGTCACTGACATCAGTTATAATCGATTCTTTATTTTCCGGATCAAAGCCAGCATGTCGCAGAAAGAAAAGAACCTTGTTCTCATTGGTATGCCCGGCTCAGGGAAAAGTACTATTGGTATTATCCTTGCCAAAAACACCTCGCGTGATTTCGTCGATACCGACGTGGTAATCCAGACCCATGAGCATCGTTCCCTGCAGGATATCCTGAATAAAGAAGGCTATATGGCCTTACGGGAAATTGAGGAAAAGTGGGTAATGACTCTTGATGTACAAAACTCGGTCATCGCAACGGGGGGCAGCGTAGTTTATAGCGAAAAAAGCATGGCCCACCTGTCAGAAAACGGCACTATCATCTTTCTTGATGTTAGTCTGGAAACGCTTAAACAACGTATCACAGACTACGACCAGCGCGGTATCGCCCGGCGTCCGGATCAGAGTTTTGAGGACCTGTTTGAAGAGCGTTCCATCCTCTACAGAAAATATGCTGACATCACTATCGCCAGTGACACTCTGGCCCAGGATGCAGCCTGCAGAACAATTATCAAATCGCTTGATTCGGGCTGATTATTCATCACCTTGAAATTCTGAAGCTATGGCTGTTGATGCAAATCAAGCCAGTATGATTTCCGGCTTTTTTAGAATAAGCGCAATTGAAATAACAAAGCCTGTCGGGTTTAATCAATAACGAATTCACGGAGCAAGACTATGGCACATTTTCCAGAAACCCGGGCCTTCACCGGCATCCTGAACATGCTGCGCTTTGAAGGCGACATTATGGATTGCGAGGTGGAAGGTGAAATTCCATCTCAACTCAATGGCACTTTTCATCGGGTTCATCCAGACCAGCAGTTTTCTCCCAAGTTCGATGATGACCAGTTCTTCAATGGCGACGGCATGATCTCACTTTTCCGTTTTCGTAACGGTAAGGTGGATTTCAAACAGCGCTATGCACAAACCGATAAATGGAAACTGGAGCGCGAAGCAGAACACGCACTGTTCGGCGCCTACCGTAATCCACTAACAGATGATCCCTCGGTCAAAGGTCAAATTCGAAGTACTGCCAATACCACGCCCATCGTGCATGCCGGAAAACTGTTCGCCCTCAAGGAAGACAGCCCTCCTTTGCTGATGGACCCGTTGACGCTGGAGACTTTTGGTTTCACTGATTTTGACGGCAAGATGACCAGCGAAACTTTTACTGCTCATCCTAAAATTGATCCGATTACCGGCAATATGGTGGCCTTCAGTTATGGCGCCAAGGGACTTTGCACCAAGGAATGTACCTATATGGAAATCAGTCCGACCGGGGAATTACTCAAGGAAGTCTGGTTTGATGTGCCCTATACCTGCATGATGCATGACTTTGGTGTCACTGAAGACTATGTCTGCTTTCATCTGGTACCAATCATCTGCAACTGGGAGCGTGTTGAAAAACGAATGCCCTATTTTGGTTTTGATACCACCATGCCGGTTTATTTAGGTGTTATGCCAAGAGATGGCGATGCCAAGGATATGAAGTGGTTTAAGAGCCCCAACCTGTTTTGTTCACATGTGATGAATGCATTTAATGATGGCAGCAAAGTCCACTTTGATGTTCCGGTGGCTAAAAACAACATGTTCCCTTTCTTCCCTGATGTGCATGGCAACCCTTACAAACCGGACGAAGCTGCGTCATACATGACACGCTGGACGGTGGACTACAACAGCAAGGGTGATGAATTCGAAAGCTCGGAAAGAATGACTGACATGATGGGGGAGTTTCCCCGCATCGACGACCGCTACGCCACCCAGCAGCATGACTATGGCTGGTTACTGGTGATGGATCAGTCATTGCCATTCAATGGTCCCGGTGGACGTGCTTCCGGCCTGATGCTGAACAAGCTTGGCTATATGGATTTTCTCACTGGCAAACAGTCTGAATGGTGGTGCGGTCCTGACAGCGTCATTCAGGAACCCTGTTTTGTTCCGCGGTCCCCGGACTCGCCCCAGGGTGATGGTTACCTGATCGCTTTGGTGGATGATATCGTGAATAATTATTCTGCTCTGGCCATTCTGGATGCGCAAGCCATAGAGGAAGGTCCCATCGGCAAGGTCAAACTACCTTTCCGTCTGCGCCAGGGGTTACATGGCAACTGGGCAGATGAGCGCAAACTCAGTCAGGTTTGAAAACTGATTCCATCAACTTTCGTTCCGCAAGCAGGAACGATGCCAGGCGCATTGCCGAATTATATTCCATCGCATCCGACGGGGTCTCTGACTACATCTGGTCAAAGATTTCCAAACCTGGTGATAACCTGCTGGATATAGGTCAGCAACGTTACGAACGCCGAAACACGCCTTTCAGTTTTGAAAACTGCCTGGTGGCCCAGGCCAATGACAAGGTAGTCGCTGTCCTTCTTTCCTATGAAATGAAAGAAGATGATGACTATGTGGTGGAAGACCCTGTGCTGAAGCCGTTCTGGCTCCTGGAAGAACCCGGAAGTTTGTATATCGCCGGCGTTGCTGTGGATCCGAATTGGCGCCAGCAGGGGATTGCTTCTGTATTAATGAGAATGGCCGAAAGCAAATGTCGGCAAAAGCACTTACAAAAAATGTCGCTTATTGTGTTTGAAGCCAACACCGTCGCATACGATTTCTATCTACGCCTTGGCTTCCAGGAAGTAATGCGAAAACCCGTTGTGCCCCACCCCCTGATTAAATTTACCGGGGATGCACTGTTGCTGGTAAAGCATCTCTGATTGCCCCTGTTTCTAAAGCAGTTAATTCGCAGGCCAACATTCTATACAATCGTTACTATAAATCTGGCTACCCCAAGGAGTGCTTGCCGTGAGTAAACTCAATTCTATTATCCTGAATGCCCTGCTGTGTTCATTGCCGTTTGTTTTTTCTTCGACACTGCAGGCTCAGGAAAACATCGGCGTTGCCAGGTTCGAGAACAACGAACTGTTTTTTCCCGAACGTACCGACGAATGGATTCATATGGGCAGCTCTCTGGGTAGCGAATACAGCGATAATCCCTTTGACCCCGGTAACCCAGGCACCATAGGCGTTGTCCACATGGAGCCAACCGCCTACCGTTATTTCCTGGATAACGGTGAGTATGCAGATGGCACCATGTTTCTGCTGTCTTTTTATGGCGCAGCAGCAGAATCCAGTCCCCAGTTACCAGGTTTTGTACAGGGAGAACTGCAGGCAAAGGAAATTCATATCATCGACAGTGAGCGTTTTGCCGAAGGCCGCGCTTTTTTCCTCTACTCCGCTGAAGATACCTCCGCCAATGCCTCAACTAAAATGCCGGATAACAGCGAATGTTTTCAGTGCCATATGGCTGAAGCCCAGTTTAATGGCACCTTCACCCAGTTCTACCCCACCATTCGCAACCTGATCAATGAATAAAGCAATACTGATAGCTAATATATTATATTAATAAATTTTAGATAGTAATTAGCTATCATTGTTTACTATTAACATTGGGACCATGGATTGAAAACAAAAAAGGGCAGATCTGCTGACCTGCCCTTTCTTCCTGCAACTTGAGACTTGTGACTTTTTTACTGACAAATAGACACCACACAAATCGAATCCAGCGTTCTGCCTTCAGGTGGCACTTCCAGGCCCCGCTCAAGCATCAACCTGCGCACCAAAGCCGACGTTTCCGGGTGTGATTCTGCAGACTGAACGCCAACGCGAACCAGTCCTTCTGCATAGTCTATCGCCTGCCAGGTAGTTCCCGCCAACTGGTACACTGAATCGCGACTGCCGATATCTCTTAATGACAGGTCAGCGCCGGCATCAACCAGCATCTGTACTGCGTAGTTGCGCCCCTTATGTGCTGCGCCCATTAGTGCGGTGCGCCCGTCTTCGCGGTCCTGTGCGTTTACATCATTGCCAATTTCAATAAGCATCTGAATGGTTTCCCGGTTTGCCTGCTCAGACCATTCAAAGGTAACCCCTTCTACCCAGGCGATGCCCGCTGCCACCATCAGCGGCGTGACACCGACACTGGTATTGATATTGGGATCAGCCCCGTATTGCAGGAGTAGCTTCATCAATTCCAGATCGCTGGATTGTGCTGCGCGCAGAAAAGGCGTGGCGCCTTCCTCCCGCAACCACTGATGGGTAAAAATGGTTCGGGTTTCGGTACTTGATGCCATGCGCAAATTCGGATTAGCGCCATTTTCCAGTAGCAAGCTGATGAAATCCAGATGCGGCATATCGGGCTTGCGGGTAGGATAATCGCCACCTTCGATATTACGGTTATCGGTGGCTATATAGAGCGGATTCCAGCCACCCTCATTGGCAATATTGGGATTCGCACCGTTCTCCAGCAGAAATTTCCCAATCCTGTAATAGCGGTTTTGCGTCGCCGTAAGCAATGGCGTCCAGCCGAATTCGCTGACCTGATTAACATCAGCACCTGCCTCCACCAACACCTTGACGGCATCCAGGTCACCTTCACGCACAGCAAAGTGCAATGCAGTCAGCCCACCCCATTGTTTGGGCGGAGCCGCACTTATAGACTCGCCAAAATCGCCGACCTCAACAAATTCCTTCTCAAATTCCTGAACCAGCTGCTCAGGCAGTCTGGCAAGCATTTCCTCGCGGGTAATACTCAGTTCAAGATCCTGATTGGCAAGCTCACCTTCAGCACCAAAGTCTCCGCCCTGACCCACACCCTGATAAAAACCGCGGATACGGTTACGTGCAGTCGGAGCAAGATAGGGATTCCTGCCGGGAGGAGCATCAGCTGAATTCATGGCCATGTCGGCACCGTTCGCAAGCAGCAGTTTTACCGCCTGTGCATTTTTGTTTGCCGCAGCCCACATGAGTGCAGAAGTACCGCGCAAATTTTCTACAGCATTTATTTCGGCACCCCGATCAAGAATCAACTGGATGGTTTCAAGGTTACCTGTGCGTGCCGCCATCATCAGAGGGGTCTCACCATTTGCCAGGGTGCGGTTAACTCCAGCACCGGCATCAAGCAGTACCTCTACCAGCTCAACATTGCCGCTCATGGCTGCGAGAACCAGTGGCGTCATCCCTTCACGATTTGCAGCCTCGGGATCGGCACCTGCATTCAACAGATTACGTACGATAGCTAAATTCTCGTTATATATTGCCCATTGCAGGGCGTTGGTGCCATCGCGCTCAATGGCATTCACATCTGCATTCTGGCGAATTAGACGACTGACAGTTTCCGCGTCCCCATTCATTACTGCCGCTGTTAACTCACCTTGTGCCAGCACAGATGAACACACACAAAAGGACAGCAGTAGAGAAAAAACTAATTTGGTGATCCTCATTCTCTTTCCAACCAATGTTTTAAGGTGGTTAATTTTTATTCCAACATCAACTACTGGATAAACAAATACAACAATTCCAACTTACCCAAGACCAGGAAGTCGCCCCGTGGAATCACCAAGGCTATCTCTCTCAATACCAAACATGTCGAGTACACTCAGCAACATATTGCTGGTGGGGACGGTTTTGCTTTCAAAGGCAAGGTGCCTGTCACCTTTCAGCTTGCCTCCTGCGCCGCCCACCAGAACCTTGGCACGTCGTAATGCAAATGCTGGTTGGAGTTCCCCATGTTTGAACCATAGAGGGTGACAGAGTTATCGAGCAGGGTACCTTCGCCCTCTTCGATGGAATTCAGTTTGTCTGCGAAATACGCCAGCATACTGGCATGATAACGATTAAGAATGGCGTACTGGGCGATACGACCCGGATCTTCCGCATGATGGGAACCGCCATGAAAGCTCACATCAGTGCCTGATTCAGGATATACCCGACCAGTAAGGTCACGCGCCATCAACAGGGTGCCGACACGGGTTATATCTGCCTGGAAAGCCAGTGCCAGCAAATCAAACTGCAGCTTCACATGTTCATCAAATGATTCCGGCACGCCATAGGGCACTGCCATGGAAGGTACCGCATCGGATTTCTGCATGGCGATTTGCAGACGTCGTTCAATTTCACGCACATCAGTAAAGTACTGATCCAGACGCATCCGGTCAGGAGCCGCTACCTGGGTTTTCAATTTGGCAAGATCTTCTGTGACTGAGTCAAGAATGCTGCGTTGTTGTGTCCTGCGCAAAGCCCGTTCCTCGGCGCTACCGCCGGAGCCAAACATGCGCTCAAACACTACCTGGGGGATTAATCTCCATCGGCAACGGGCGCGTTGGCGAAGACCAGGAAATAGTATTGGTATAAACACAGCTATAGCCCTCACCGCAGTTGGTTGAATTTGAACCCGGGTCTTCCACGGCAAGCTGCAATGACGGCAAAAGATTGGTCTGACCAATTTCCTGGGCAAGAATCTGGTCAATTGTGGTCCCTACCTGGACATCCGCACCGGAAGTTTTTTTTGGTTTTACACCGGCCAGAAAAGCTGAGGCGACAAAATGATCAGCGCCTGTTACACCGGGAGGATTCTCCGCGGATGTTGACCACATGCCAGAAGTCAGCACAACCTGTTGGCGCAGGTGTTCCAGCGGCTTCCAGATGTAAGGATAGGTAAAACCTGCCGCGCTAGTATCCGGCTCCCAATAACCCGGCGCCGCACCATGGGGAATGAAAATCCCGGTAAATCGTTTTGGCTGCAGGGATTGCGCCATTGCCATGGAGGCAAATGCCGGCAACATGGACTCCAGCATAGGCAGAGCAAGGGTGGCACCTACGCCTTTCAGAAAGGTTCTTCTGGGCAGTGATTTTTTGGAAATAAACATATCTGGTCCTCCGGAGGCACTTTATAAACCAAATTTGCCGAAATACATTTGATCTCTAACAAATGCTGCGTTTTCTGTTTCCGGATTTGCATGAGGTGCAGATATTTTTGACCAGCAGGCTGCAAGCGATTAGTAGCATTACCGGTTTTTGGCAGGAGTAACCGTTAAAGATTTGATTATCGCGGACATAGGCAGCATGGATCTGGCCCAATGGATGGCAAATTCAGCGGGCTGTATACGATAAGGCTAAAACATGCCTTTCCGGAGAAGGCATTTTTAATGATTTTAAGCGATCTTTAGTTATATTTATTGAATTATAATAGCATTTAGCCGCATTTTTTCACCAAGGGATTATCGAGCCATCATAATTGAAAAAGCCACCGCTACCCGAGGCGTTCAGATTTTCAATGACAGACCGCAGGCCCGTCACACTGGTGAACGTATCAATATCAGCACCCGGGCCACCCATATCTGTCTGCACCCACCCCGGGTGCAGTGCTGCAACCAACAAGCCCTCACCAGCAAGGTCAATGGAGAGACTTTTGATTACCTGATTCAGCGCGGTTTTTGATGTTCGATATATATAGATACCGCCGCCTGAATTATCCGCAATGGAACCCATTTTCGAGCTTAAATACACCAGCTTTCCTGGCGCCTGGCGATCCATCAATGGCAACAGCGCACGAGTCAGCAATAATGGGGCAATAGTATTAACCCGAAAAACCTCAAGCCATAGCTCTTCCTCAACTTCGTCCAGTGACTGCCTTTCGCCATAAACTCCGGCATTATTAATAAACAGGCTGATTGCCCTGCCAGAGAGCAAACCGGGCAACTGTTGGATGGAACCGGCATCCGTTACATCAAGGGGCAGAACCTGAAGCTCTGTACAGGTCAGCGCCTGCAGGCTTTCAGCCTTGTCCGGTTCCCTGCAACAGGCTACTACCTGATAGCCGCAGGCAAGATATTGTTTAACGAATTCAAGGCCAATACCTCGATTTGCACCTGAAATGACTACTGTTTTCATTTTACTCACTCCACATAGTATCCAGCGCCAGGATGGCACGTGGCACTGGTTTTTCCTGTCTCCCGGTGTAACATTGGAGACAAAGTCCGGTCTCATCTAAACAATCTGGCAGGACCATGAATGGCGTAGATACTACTATAACTTTATGAACGACTTCTTCCTGTGCCAGCGTAACCAACTTGTCGTTGCGGGAATTCAGACTTACATTCAGAAGACGGTCCAGATGAGAGTTTAAATGATAGTTCAAACAGAAAAGTATCCTGTGTAATGCAATATTACTGATTTATGCTAAAAAAGCTGTATGCCACATTAATTAATATACTTTATCAGTCATCGATACAGGTTCTGACTGCGTTGCGCCCTGTGTCTTTAAACCTGCTTTCTTCTGTCATCATCTGTCTTCCTGCATCTATACCTGCTCTCTCTTATGGCCAGGCCAGAGAAGAGTTAAGAACACTTTTTTTTGAGGGCGTTTACCTGGAGAAGCCTGATGAAATCCTGCTTTCATCCGGGGCTGGTAATGATTCAGCAAAACCCTTGCCAGCTGCCATGGCATCTCCTGCCCGCGCGGGTTCGGCTACCGAGTTATTTGAGGACATTCAGGACTATGAAAACAGCATTAGTAACCTGATTGAAAATGGTGGCGCGTTTGAGTCACAGCTGGCACAGGAATATCTGGCTATCAGCGCGCTTTATCAACAGGCAGGCGACTTTGAAAATGCAGTCCAGGCGCTGGAAAACACCATGCATATTGAAAGGGTCAATCAGGGGCTATACACCCTGGCGCAGACTGATGCCGTCAGGCAGCTTATTCAGGCCAACAAGACTATTCGAAATTTTTCGGAAGCGGACCAATACCATGAATATCTTTATTACCTGATGTCGCGAAATCTTGAGCCTGGCAGCGAAGCCTTGACGGAGGGGGCCCTGGAATGGGCAGAATGGAACGTTGAGGCTTATCGCAGGCTTAATTTTTACCAGGAAGAAGAGCTGGCCACTTCCGGTAGCGTTTCCAATATTGGCGCAACCCTGTTGCGTAGAGGCGAACTGGTCGCCATAGAAGATGATCAGTTCAGCGAAATAATGTTTATTCCTCGAGCCGCTTTTTTTGATAGTTCTGCCAGCGCCAGATTGCAGTCGCTTACCGCGGAGCAGCTTATCGACCCCAGGCTAAAAAGAGCTGAAAAACTATATGACACGATTCTGGAAAGTGATCCTGACAACATCGAGGTACTGGGAAAGAAAGCAAACATTACTCATCTATATAAAATACAGCTGGAGAAGTTTATTGGTAACAATATGATTGGCAGTAATATAAGGCCATCGTCCAGCCGCCTGCTTCGATCTTCACGGCACTTTCGACGTATTGATTCAGATATTAGTGACAGTATGCTCGCTTATATCGCTGAGCTTGAAAACGCTGATGATCCGGAAAAAAAATCCAATCCGGAAACCCTGGCCAACGCGTATATTCAACTGGCTGACTGGAATATTGCTTTTGAAAACAGGCAAAAAGCCGAGCAGTATTACAATAAAGCCCGTGATATTTTACTGGCAAATGATTATTCCGAAGAAGAAGTCACTGCATTTATTTCACCAGAACCGGCTCTTTTTATTCCGGAATATATCACCTATCCAGATACCAGAAGCTTTCAGAATATTCCGGAAAATATGGATATCCCTTACATAGGATATATTGATGTAAGCTTTAATAAACAAAGAAGCGGTAATTTGCGTAATATAAGAATAGAAAATTTTTCCGAAGACGCTGGCAACCAGCTCAAAAACCGGCTTATGGAACTATTGAGGAGCGTCAAAGTCAGACCTTTATTTGTCGCAGGGGAAGTGCAGCCCCAATCTGATATAAAGGTTCGTTACTACTACACTTATTAATTGGCAGAATTAGTGAAATACACCCAGTATTCAATAATGTATTTAAATCGACATAAGAGTGATACCAATACCGCACAGGTGGCTTCCATCCCTACAGCCTTTGCAGGATCAAATTTTTCATTATTCTGCTCATTACTATTATTCACTATCGGCTGCATCTCAAGCTCATCGCTTACTGTCGCACAGGAAGATGACAATCTGGACTTTCTGATTTTCGAACCGGTATTAATTGAAACCCTGGAATCAGAGAGCAAAAGTCAAAGCGCAGATGAAGTCATTACTCAAGTTACGGTTACAGAATTAACGTCTTTACCCAAAGGCAACAATGCAGTAAGTGCTTCAGAATATATGCTTAAGCGTATTGCCGAGGAGAATGGCAATCAAGCCAGCACAAACGAAAACTCCATTATCGCCTATGAAGAAACTATCAAAGCCTTGGAACTGGACGGCGGGGCTTATGAGCCCGCACTGACCCAGGAACTGATTGCTGTAAGCAAGCTCTACCAAAATCAAAATGAACATGAAAAAGCTCTGGAATATCTTGACCAGGCTCTCCATGTAAATCGGGTTAATCTTGGACTTTATAATCTGGATCAGGAACAAATAGTCGAAGAAATAATTCGCAGCCTTGTTGCTCTCGGCGATTTATATGAAGCCGACCAGCAGCAGGAATACCTTTTTAGTCTGAAGAGGCGGAACTACGGTGACACCAGTGTGAGCCTGCTCCCGGCACTGATTGATTATGCTGAATGGAATATTTTTGCATTTGACTCAAGACTGGTTATGAATCGCGGACTGAACTATGGCGCAGACTCCAAAGCCTTCACTGAAAATAAAGTCAGCAACTCCATTGGTCAAGAAGATTTCAGAATGGCGCGACTGGCTAATGCCCAGGTTATGTATAGAACCATTATTCAGATTTTGCTAAAAAATTATGGCTTCGCTGATCCAAGAATAGTGGAGATGGAAAAAAAGCTGGCATTAACAAACTATTTCTTCGCCACCAATCTAGGAGTGACGATGAATACTTTTGGCAGCAGCAGTAGTTCACTCTCATTAAACTCTCCGCCTGGCTTTTACGAAACTTCATCAAGGATTTCATCCAATTCCATGGGTTATCGCCATGGTCGACAGTCACTGGAAAGACGCCTGGAATATTTATATCAAATGGATAATATTTCTGCGGAACAAATTGCCAAGGCAAAGATTGAACTTGGCGATTGGCAACTGACGTTCAAAAAGCGCACGGTGGCACTGGATATCTATCAGGATGCCTATGATGAATTTAAAAATCAGGGCGTTGATCAACAGGATATTGACGCTTTATTCAGCCCGGTTATTCCCCAACCTGTCCCCGAATTTATTACCTATCGCTACAGCAGGGCAGCACACAACATCCCTGAAGACCAGCCCCTGGATTATCAAGGCTGGATAGATGTTCAAATGACCATAAATCGTTTCGGCCGTCCGCAAGATATATCAATTCTGGGTCAAAGTTCTGAAACCACTGAACTTCTTGAAGACAGGTTGTTACGATTCCTCAAGAGCTACACCACTTTTCGTCCAAGGTTTTCCAATGACGAGTTAATAAAAGAAGATACCCTTGAGGCGCGTTATTATTACTCGTATTAAACCAACTATCCTGGCTGATTATTCCTGTGACAATAGCTGATAATCTTTTAGGATTTTCTCACATAAAAAAAAGGCCGGATGTTTATCCGGCCTTTTTTTGTTTTGGAAAATATGAACTACGTTATTACTGCTTATACCAGCTTATAACCCAGCTCAAACAATGGCATTTTCCTGATGCGATCACCTGTTGCGTTATAAATAGCATTGGTGACTGCGGCCAGTACCGGTGGCATTGAAGGCTCACCACCACCTGTTGGAGAAAACTCCTCTGGCTCAAGGAAGGAAACTTCCAGTTCAGGTGCCTGAGGCATTCTTAACAGAGGATACTGATGGAAGTTCTGCTGCTGGATAATGCCATTTTCGAAAGTGATCTTGGCGTTAAACAGCTGACTGATGCCATCAATGATTCCACCTTCCATCTGATTTTCAGCGCCACTAAGATTATGAATAAAACCAAAGTCTCCAACTGCCCAGACTTTGTGTATTTTCACTTCTTTGTTGGCGTTTACAGAGACATCTGCAACCTGAGCGACATAGCCGCTATGGCAGAAGTAGAAAGACAGGCCTTTTGCACGGCCGGGCTCACTGGCACCCTGCTCATAACCGGAAATTCTGGCTACTTCGCTGATGACATTAGCTGCTCTTCCGGTATGCATGGACTGTGGATTTTCAGGATTCGCCAAACGTGGGTCGCCAAGAGTATCCAGCAGGAAGTCCACATGGCTTTTGCCTGAAGCAATAGCCAGTTCATGCATGAAGCCCTGGAAACTGAAAGCAAAAGCGTTGGACGCTGGTGCACGCATTGGTCCAGTAGGAATAGCATTGTGGAACATGGTTTGTGAAAGCTTCACATTATCAATGACGTCTTTCGGGAAAACGTTGGGATTAAGATCTGCACTGGTCATAGGAGCTGTATCGTTACCGGTAGAGGTAAAGAAATGATCCTGCCACGCAGTCAGGTTACCGACTGAATCCAGGCCAGCTGTATAGGAATGGAAACCACCTGGACGGAAGTAATCACCGCCCATGTCATCTTCACGAGTCCACTGCAGCAATACCGGACGACCTTCCATTCTGCGTGCTATAGCAACTACTTCAAATACGTAATCGTTAGCCAGCTTTCTTCCGAAACCTCCACCAATACGGGTTTGATGCAGGACAACACGTTGTGCAGCTTCTTCCGCAGGAATACCCAGTAAAACAGCAGAACCAGATTCACCACTTTGTGGAATTTGTGCTGGTGCCCAGATTTCAACATTGCCATTCTGGTACAGCGCAGTACAGGTTTCTGGCTCAAGCTGGGCATGGCTGACATAGGGATATTCATAAAAGCCAGACACTACTGTGGCAGCATTCTGCAATACAGCTTCAGCATCACCTTTGCTGGCGGGTACGGTAGTCGGTCCATTAGGTCCGCGGGAAGTTGTCATCAAAGGCTCGCCATCTTCATCTTTCATGGCATAGGCGCGTTCGACAATCTCACTCCAGCTGGAGACTTCTGCATTGCTGAGGTCCCATTCAATTTCAAGTTCACGCTTGGCTTTCAGGGCGGCCCAGGTGGACTCAGCCACAATAGCAACACCACTGAACATATCACCACCACCCGGATTGAACATTTTGGGGTTACCAAATTCATCCAGAATGAAGGCATCGACAACACCTCTGAGTGACTTGATGTGACTTTCGTTGAAAGAAAGGGCACGGCCACCAATCTGAGGGCATTTGGTGTAGGAGGCGAAAAGCATACCGTCCAATCGAGTATCAGCACCAAATAAAGGCTTGCCAGTAACGATGTCATGGTTATCAACACCGGTGAAACGTTTTCCCATCAGGGTAAACTGATCCTTGGTTTTAAGCGTCAGGGAAGCAGCATCAGGTACCGGCATGGTTGCAGCCAGCTCAGCAAACTCACCATAGCCCCACTCGCGGCCGGAAGTAGCATGAACAACCTTGGTGTTACTTGTTGACAGCTCTGTCAAAGGAATATTCAGTTGTTGTGCAGCCGCCGCCAGGATCATTGCCCTGCCAGTAGCACCGGCCTGACGCATGGCCATCCAGTTCATCGGCGTAGAAAGTGATCCGCCGGCAAACTGAGCTCCATATTTAGAGGCATCAATGTCAGCCTGTACAACGTCTACATCTTCCCAGGCACAATCCAGTTCATCAGCGATAATCAATGGCAGGCCGGTTTTGATACCCTGGCCACACTCCGGATTCTTGGAAAAAATATTGATGCGGCCATTTGGCTGTATCTGCACATAAGGACTCAGCGTGCTGGTAGCATCTGCAGCTGCAGACTGGGCTTTCGCCTTGTTGGAACCTGTGCCTAAAGCCAGGCCAATGACCAGGCCACCACCAGTGATACCTGAAACCTTGAAAAACTGACGGCGAGAAAGCTCAGGAATTTCCAGCTTCGGCGTGGAAGTTAAATCCTGGAAAAAACCGGGTAATTCCGGGGAAAGATTGTCTGTAATCAGTTTCATGCGATCTCTCCTGTCTGCGCAGCATCGTAGAACGCAGTACCATTCATCTTGGCGGCAGCATCCTTGATGGCCTGACGAATTCTGGAATAGGTAGCGCATCGGCAAATATTGCCTGACATAGCAGCATCAATATCTGCATCGCTTGGGTTCTGATTATTGTTCAACAAGGCTGTAGCACTCATGATCTGACCAGCCTGACAATAACCACACTGTGGCACATCCAACTCAACCCAGGCTTCCTGAACCGGCGTCAATGTGCCGTCTGCAGCCGCCAGGCCTTCAATAGTTGTGATTTGCTGATCTGTCAGGTTGCCTACAGGTATCTGACAGGAACGAACAGGTGCGCCATTCATATGAACGGTACAGGCGCCACACTGGGCAATACCGCATCCATATTTAGTGCCAACCAAACCAAGCTCATCACGCAATACCCATAGCAGGGGCGTGGAGGGGTCGATCTCACCGATGTCCATTGTCTGACCGTTAATGTTTAAAGTTGCCATAACAATTCCCTTGAATTTATTAAGTTACGAAAAATAGTGTTTCTTAATTCTGTAAATTAACTTTTACGACATTGCCCGGCCAACTTCTCAATAGGACCAGCTTCGTAAGCCGCTAATATTAATTAAAAAATGGGGTTCAAATTAAACCACTCATTGTCAAGAATCAAGCAGTATATGGGGCCTGTAACCGCCATCAAATAGCAGTGGCCAACAGACAAATACAATAACCGCTTGAAGTTACTGAAAATTATAACGCAACGTCTTTCCAATTACCCCAATTTCCGTGAAAAAATTACCCTGCCTTGAGTCTTTTTGCCCTCGAAAATGCTGGGATCAAAACAAGGTAACTCATCCAGCATAGCCGCGCTCCAGCCTGCAAATTACGGCACCGCCAGTGGTGGAAAATATCTCATTCACAGCCACTGTTTAATTGGAGAACAATCCGCTTTTACGCAGTTGTGGCAGGCAGGGATTAATTGTGGCCAGGCATGCAGGGAGAAAGGCAGGTTACAGGCGCGTTCAGAGAAGGCTAAAAACAGAATTTTCGTCTCTTTAATCGGCTAAAAAAATATTTTAAGCCATGCATTTAAAGCTTCAGAATAGGTGTAAGCACTAGCTTTTTAGTTTGGAGGCATTTTTCAGAGCCCTGTGACGAAAGCAGTCTGTTGTATGATCATTCACCATGCCCGTTGCCTGCATATGTGAGTAGACGATGGTCGGCCCGACAAAACTGAAGCCTCTTTTTTTCAGGTCTTTTGAGATGGTTTCGGCCAGCGTTGTACTGGCCGGGAGTTCCTGCGTACCGGGCCATGCGTTTTGCAGGGGAATATTATCTACGAAACCCCATATATATTTATTGAAGGTCCCAAACTCTTCCCTGACTTTCAGAAATGCCCTGGCATTGCTGACCGCAGCATGAATTTTAAGCTTATTGCGAATAATGCCCGGGTTTTGCAAGAGCTCGTCTATTTTGGCCTGGTTGTAGTTGGCCACTTTATTGTAGTCGAAGGAGTCAAAGGCCTTACGGAAGGCTTCGCGTTTCTTGAGCACCGTTATCCAGCTCAAACCGGCCTGCATCCCCTCCAGGATAAGAAACTCAAAGAGTTTCTTATCCGAGTGAACGGGCACTCCCCACTCAAGATCATGGTATTTTTGATAAACGGGGTCGTCACCCGCCCAGGCGCAACGGGTTTTTGTCAATGGGGTTCTCCTGGACACTACTTATAGTGTCGGTTTGAATCTGAACCTCAGGGACTTACCCTGAGTGTACCCATCATGCCAACTTCAGCATGATCCAGAATATGGCAATGATACATCCAGGTACCCGGTCGCTCATCAAAGTTTACGGCCAACTTCAGCTCTGTATGCACCGGTATATCTACTGAGTCTTTCCATTCCGGGATGCGCTCTTCATCAAGCACCTGAAAAAAGTATCCATGCAGGTGAAAGGGGTGGTTAAAGTCGGTGTCATTACGCACAGTCCAGACATGAGTCTCGCCAATTCGGGCTTCAAGGGGTTTCGAGTTCCAGTAAGGGATGCCATTTATGCCCATTTCAACAGTATTATCATCCGGAAATACGATTGTGAGATCAATCAGCAGCTCCCTGGCTCCTGCCACATCAATCTGCTCAATGTGCCGAAGCTCGGTGGGAATTGATTCCGGCATCACCCCGGGCTCATTCACCGTAACAATTTCCATCATCTCCTCTGAAAAGCGGTTAAAGGTACTGCCATAGCCACGTTCTGTCGGATACCATTTCAACCAGTCCACGGTCCCCGGCTCGTCCTGGGGGGTAAAGACAAAATCGGTTCGCTCTGAAGGCACCAGCTTTATTTGATCCAGGGTTTCACTGCGTTCTGCGAGACCATTATCGCCGCCCAGTCTTATAAACGGTTGGCGATTATGTCGAATCGTGTAATAGCGCGTTCTTGCAGCATTAATCACCCGCCACCGTTGCTGTTTGCCCTTACGCACTTTCAGGGATGGTTTAACCTTGCCATTGACGAGAATCACACCCCCTTCGCGCCCAAACAAATCACTAAAGGCTCCCCCGGTATCCGGTGGCAGGAACTGGCCCTCTTCATCAAGACTCATATCTGAAAAGACCAGCACCAGTTCATCACCAAACTCCTCGGGATCACTGGGATCTTCCACTACTAGTGCCCCATACATACCCCAACCTACCTGGGCGGCAGAGTTGATATGAGGGTGGTACCAGTAAGTCCCGGCATCCCTCAGCACAAAGTCATAGGTAAATTCACCTCCGGCGGGTACTGGATCCTGGGTAACCCCTGGAACCCCGTCCATATTGTTGGGCACGCGCAAGCCATGCCAGTGAATGCTGGTTGAGTCAGGCAGGTTATTGCTGAAATGGATGATGAGGCGATCACCCACTTTTGCCCGGATCATGGGACCTGGCAGGGAACCGCCATAGGTCCACACCGGGGTGATTTTTCCCTCGATTATTTCCATGTCAGTAATTTTGGCTTCGAGATTAATTTCCAGGATGTCCGGGTCAGGGTTGATATCCACAGGAATAGCCATAGCAAGATCCTTGTCCCAGTCTGCCGGTTGGGAAACCTGGCTGGCTCGCAGTTCGCATTGGCAGCATTCGACATTTGAGCGGATTGTGCAGGAGAAGAATTTTCCTGGTTAAGAGCACAACCGGCGAGCAACAAAACCGGCAGAGTCATGCCACAGATAATTTTCAAGGCTGAAATCATTGCGTGTTTCCCGATAGAAATTGAGCGTCTTCCCAGATCATCACTGGGTTTTTATTATTTTATTCCAGAGAGCCTGTTACCCGTCATACTAGGCATTAAGAAACCCGGCGGGCTTGATCTAACACAAGCGCGGCCTGTTCTTTTATCAGGCACTTTAACTCGGTTCAATCTGCCGCAGATGACGTAATACAGATAGCCATGCACCGGCAAGTCCCAGCCCGCCTGCAACTAGAAGCAGGCTCAACAAGTCACTGACGCCAAGCCAGGAAAGGCTGAAATCACTGTTATAAAGCGCCATCAAACGCGAAAAAGGGCCTGACATGGTCATAAAGGCTGTAATGGCAAGAATTCCTGCAACGACTCCGCCACCCACACCAAACCAGATACCGGTATATAAAAATGGGCGCGAAACATAGGCATCTGTTCCACCCACCAGCTTGACCACCACAATCTCATCGCGCCGGTTTTCTATGGCCAGCCTGACGGTATTCCCGATGGCCAGAACCACGCCCAGACATAACAGCAAGGCAAGCCCGCCGGTAAGTCGCTCAGCCATGGCGATGATGCCGTAAAGCCTGCGCATCCAGTCCAGATCCACCAGCGCCAGATCGACCCCGGCAATAGTCTGCAGACGCGCCGACAAGGCTGGCAATGACTCAATATCATCAGTAGCGGGATTAACAATAAGCACAGCTGGCAGAGGGTTTTCATCAAGCCCGTCAAGGGCATTGCCAAACCCGGAAGCTTCCTGAAACTCAATCAGCGCCTGAGTACTGG
This sequence comes from Gammaproteobacteria bacterium, assembly GCA_030828385.1. GTDB lineage: Bacteria > Pseudomonadota > Gammaproteobacteria > Pseudomonadales > Pseudohongiellaceae > Eutrophocola. The sequence continues at coordinate 52,715 of JAURCS010000001.1, read as the reverse complement.
TAATCACGGTCACTTCTTCTACTTCACTTAGGGCAAGAATCTCTAAACGGGCAGCTTCCAGTGCCTGCTCATCAATTGCCAGATCCATAAAAAGCGAAATATTTCCGGCGTCATCCAGGCTGGTATTAAGTTGTTGCAGATTCTGTAAGAACAGGAAAAGACATAATGGCAGTGCCAGGGCGATACCGATGACAGACCATGTTAAAAAGCTGGCACCGGGTTCCTGAAGCAGGCGCGACAGGCTGTCCACGGCGACAGACTGATGTTGTTGAAACAGCTGCCCAAACCATGAGTGCCCGGTATTACCTGCAGCCCTGGTATTGGCCTTTACCGGCTTCCTACCAGGCGATTTTTTGACAGATTGCGGCCTACTCATCATGCTCGCTCACAGCCGATGTATCGGAATTACCGGCGATCAATGCGCCCTTATCAAGGGTTAAAACACGATGTCTCTGTCGATCTATCAATCCCAGATCATGGGTAGCAATCAGAACACTGGTACCTACCTGGTTAAACTGGCCAAAAAGATTCATGATTTCTGCTGAAAGCTCAGGATCAAGATTTCCGGTAGGTTCATCCGCCAGCAACAATACCGGCTTGTTGACCACCGCCCTGGCTATTCCAACCCGTTGCTGCTCACCACCAGACAGCGCAATAGGATTCTGATTTTCTTTCTTCAGCAAGCCCACCTTGTCCAGTGCTGCCCTTACCCGGCGTGCCGCCTCCCGGCTGTCATACCCGGTGACCATCAGTGGCAAAGCGACGTTCTCGAAAACATTGCGATCAAATAACAGCTGGTGATCCTGAAATACGACACCGATATTTCGCCGAAAATAGGGGAGCTGGCGCCTCGACATGCGATTCAGATTTTTACCATAGACGAAAACCTGCCCGGCACTGGCTTTTTCCATCTGCATGATGAGTTTTAACAGGGTGCTTTTACCAGCGCCGGAATGACCCGTTAGAAAGGCGAATTCACCTTCTTTGAGATGAAAATCAATATTGGTCAGTGCTTCATAACCACCTGGATAACGCTTACTGACACTGTCAAAGGTAATCATCAGAAATCAGCCGGTAAAGGTTAATTGATTACTCCTGGCCTTGATCAAAAAGGGCCATTACAAAGTCCTGTGCGGAGAATGGTCGCAGATCATCTGAGTTTTCACCGATGCCGATGAAGCGAATTGGCAAACCAAAGTGCTCAGCTATCGCGAAAATCATTCCGCCCTTGGCCGTTCCGTCAAGCTTGGTCAGGGTAAGACCGGTGATATCCACGGCACGTTTAAAATGCTCCGCCTGGCTAAGCCCGTTCTGTCCGGTTCCGGCATCAAGAACCAGCATGACTTCCTGGGGAATATTCTCATCGAGCTTTTTAAGGACCCGAATGACCTTCTCGAGCTCCTGCATCAGGTTATCCTTATTATGCAAACGCCCGGCAGTATCAGCAATCAATACATCTATCTTTCTTGCCACAGCAGATTGGTATGCATCATAAATCACTGAAGCGCTGTCGGCGCCCGTATGCTGGGCTACCACAGGAACCTGGTGACGATTCCCCCAGACCTGCAGTTGTTCAACGGCAGCTGCCCGAAAGGTATCCCCGGCCGCCAGCATCACCGAACGCTTCTCGTTCTTAAATTTACTCGCCAGTTTGCCGATTGTTGTGGTCTTGCCAACGCCGTTAACGCCAACCATAAGGATGACAAAAGGCTTATTGCTGTCACGGGGTATTTCAAGAGGTCGTTCACAGGGCTCAAGCAAGGCCAGCAGTTTCCCCTGCAGAGCCTCATACAGCGCACCTGAATCCTGCAGCTGGTTTCTCTTCAGGCTGCTGGTCAGGTCATCAATGATGGAAGTCGTTGCATCAATACCAATATCCGCTGTCAGCAAAAGGCTTTCCAGCTCTTCCAGCAGGTCTTCATCTATGGCTTTTTTACCGGACAGCAGGTTGGCAAGACCATCACCAAGATTACTGCGGGTTTTTTTCAGACTCGAACGCAGTCGCTCAAACAGGGATTCATTGCCTGAATCCGGTTCTGCTTCCGGGCTATTTACAGCCTGATCCTGCTTCTTTTTGCCAAATCCGAACATGGGGATATCTGATGTATTTGAAGGTAATGCCGAGGCTGGCTATGCTATCAGCACTGCCCCTGCTATGCCACAGAAAATCTGGCACAATGAACGATTCATTACACCAGAAAAACATAATTCTGCCAGGAAAAACACTAATCCGGAATCACGAAAGTCCTGTTAAATGACCACTTATTCAAAAAAAAATGCAAGTCGAAATAAAGTACGCATCATTGCAGGGAAATGGCGCAGCAGACTATTACCCTTTACGGGGGATGTGGAGACTTTACGACCAACTCCGGACAGAGTCAGGGAAACTGTTTTTAACTGGCTGCAAAATAAAATCGCCGGCGCAAGATGCCTTGATTTGTTTGCAGGCAGTGGCGCCTTGGCCTTTGAAGCCTGCTCACGTCAAGCGGCTTCAGTTACCGCTATTGATAATTCACAAGAGGTAGTAGCGATGATGAAGGATAATTGTCAGCTACTGGACTGTCAGAACATGGATGTGGTTCATGCTGACAGCATCGCGTGGCTGAAAAAAAATACTGATATAGAGCCATTTGATATCGTTTTTCTTGATCCCCCCTATAGCCTTGATCTGCTGGCGGATTGTTGCCGACTGATTGAGTCTGCCAGCCTGGTAAAACCAGGAAGCATCATATATCTGGAGTCAAACTCCCTATTGGAAAATCTTCAGTTACCAGCAACATGGAAATGGTTGAAAGCAAAAAAAGCCGGGCAGGTTTATTTTGGTGTATGCGAACGCATATTCCTTTAACATATTCGTTTTAATGGGTGATATAAAAAGTAATGCTTGTTTCACACAGAATTGATCATGACAGCAAGGTCATTATTACTACCTTTGCGCCCGAAGATGTAACCCTGAAATTATTTCTGGAAACATTCAACAAGTATCAGGATGAGCTCAAATATCTGCCAGACTTTCAAAAATACAATGAGCTTGTTGATTTCAGGCCCATTACCAGCATCAACATTACAGATTCCGAACTAAAACAGCTCTCAAATCTTGCATCGAAACAGGATACCCGGGAGATCGTAACGAAACTGGCTCTCCTGGTGGATTCAAAACCCGCTTTCACTTTGGCCAAGGTCTACGAAGTCATTCGCAACCTTAATCCGGCATCCAAAAAACAGGTGAAGGTGTTTCAGGAGTTTGAAGAGGCTCTGGATTAGGTCACTGACACTGATAAAACCCTTTAGCCAGGTCTCATCAGTCTTCTTTATAAAAAGTAAATTCAATTTCTATTTTTGCGTTTAAAGGCAAGGCATTTACCCCAACAGAGCTTCTGGCTGGAGGCGATACTTCGAGACTGTTAAAAACCTGCTCCCAGGCAGTATTAAATTCTGAAAAATTTTCAAAGTCAGCGGTAAATACACGCGCAAAGGCAAGATGCTCCCAGGATAGATTAAATTCTTCCATAAGTAACTGCAGGTTTTGCAGAATGACCTGTGTTTCATTTCCCACGCCACCGCTAACCAGTTCTCCGCTTGCATTATCAAGGGCTATTAAACCGCTGCAGTAATAATGAGGGCCGGCCTTGACCAGCTGGCTATATTTAAATTTGGGAGCAATAAGTTTTTTTGAAACCAATGACTCAACCATGCTTGAAAATTCCTGTTCTATTGCGGGATAAGACTATTGTTAAAAAACCAGATTGTAGAAAACCACAAAGAGCACTGCGCTAACACCATAGCGCATCATAATCATCCAGCCTCGAAACCAGTGATGTTCCCTGAGCATCTGCAACTCTTCCAGGGAAACAGCCTCCGGGACTACCCAACCAACAAACAAGGCTGTCAGCAATCCGGTCACTGGAAGCATAATATTGCTGGTCAGATAATCAAAAAGGTCAAAGAAAGTCCCCTGTATACCCACTAAAGACAGTGGCTGAAAAGACTGCAACTCGTTTAATGAAAGAACCGAAAGAAAACCAATCAGCCAGATAATCAAGCCGCTGACAATTGCGGCTTTTTTTCTTGACCAGTTATCCTTGCTGGCAAGCCAGGAGACCGGCACTTCCAGCATGGAAATTGATGAGGTAATTGCAGCGAATGCCAGCAGAATGAAAAACATTGTGCCAAAGAATATTCCGCCCGGCATATTGCCAAAAGCCAATGGAACAGTTTCAAAAACCAGTCCCGGGCCACCACCTGCATCCAGACCAAAAGCAAAAACAATCGGAAATATTGCCAGACCCGCAAGTATTGCCACCAGAGTATCGGCGCCTACTACCATGGCAGCCGAATCAGTAATAGAGTCGGATTTTGAAAGATAGGAACCGTAAGCCATCAGGGTGGTAGCACCGACACTAACTGAAAAAAATGCCTGCCCAAAAGCCTCAATAACCACCGATGTCGTAATGCGGCTAAAATCCGGTTTGAATAAATAATTAAGTGCGGTAATAAATTCTCCGGCAAAAGTTGCATAAAAAACCATGCCAATCAAAATAATAAAAAGCAGTGGCATCATATATTTAACTGCCTTCTCAAGCCCCCCGGAAATACCGCGGGCAGAGATAAAAATCGTAATACCCATAAACAGGCTATGGGCTAAAAATACCGTTATCCAACTGCCGTTAAATCCTGCAGAAATCGCTGTTGCGCCTTCCGTGGAAACGCCTGAAAAACTCCCCATGGCATTTGCCACGGCGTAATAAATAGTTTCGCCTCCAATCATGCTGTAATAGGAAAGAATAATACTGGCGGTGAAAATCCCCATATAGCCAATAATGACCCATAATGGGCTGGCATTGGCTTCTCTGATTATTTTTTTCAATGCCTCAGGGGGGCAGTCCTGGCCCCTTCTTCCCAGCATGAATTCTCCAATAACCAGGGGGAGGGCAAGAAAAAATACAGCAGCAATATAGATAAAAACAAAAGCGCCTCCACCATTTTCACCGGTGGTGTAGGGAAAACGCCAGATATTAGCCAGGCCAACGGACGAGCCCACGGCAGCCATAACAAAAAACCAGCGCGACGACCAATGTTCATGTTTTTCATTGCCTTGCATGTATTTGAATCTCTTTTGTCTTTATCAAAGCATGTCAGTCGGCAACAATAACAGATTGCCCTTTGAGGTCTACCCCCGTTAAATGATTATTCGGGGGAGCTTGTTGTATAATCGCGCCCTTAATAATTCCAAGAGCCTTGAAGATGAAAACCGTTGTTTATCCGGGAACATTTAATCCAATCACAAATGGTCACACCGACCTTGTAGAGCGAGCATCTGCTATTTTTGATCGGGTGATTGTTGCGGTAGGTTCCAGCAAACTTAAATCCACCATGGCACCTCTGGAAAAAAGAGTATCCGTAACCAGGGAAGTACTTGCCCATATCGATAATGTGGAAGTGACAGGTTTTGAAGGCCTGCTGACTGATTTTGTAAAACAACAAAATGCGAGGCTTATTTTACGCGGCTTGCGAACCGTCGCCGACTTTGAATATGAATTTCAGCTGGTAGGCATGAACCGGGTCCTGGCACCGGATATAGAAACCATATTCCTGGCACCGGCAGAAGAGTTTTCCTATATCTCTTCTACTCTGGTCAGGGAGATTGCCGCCTATGGCGGGGATATTTCATCTTTTGTATCGCCACTGGTAGTGAAGGCAATGAAGGAGTTTGCCTGATGGCGCTGATAATTACAGATGAATGTATTAACTGTGATGTTTGTGAGCCTGAGTGCCCCAATGACGCAATCTCCATGGGAGAGCTTATCTACGTCATCGACCCCCATCTCTGCACGGAATGCGTTGGTCATTTTGAAACATCCCAATGCGTGGAAGTCTGTCCCGTGGACTGCATTCCGCTGGACCCAGCTCATGAGGAAACGAAGGAAGAACTGCTGGAGAAATACCACAAGTTGACAGACAAAAAATAATTTCTTGATTTTTCCCGCCCTGAACTCCAGATCTATAAAGAGCCTTTCTAACTATCTGCCAAATGACGGGTCACAGTCATAGGGGTATATATGCTCACCCGGCACTTTACGCCATGCCATATATCTTGATGCCCTCCCGGCAAACACAGCAGGATCTTCATACACCTGGGTTAGCCACAAAGTCTGTCCGTCTTCACTCATTTTGAATCGTTCAATCATGTGAATGTCCTCACTATGATTGAAACCATTATTCATGAATGTTGATGCCACGAAATGGGTGGAGTCCACCACCAGTTCATCACCTTCCCAGTGCCCTATGGAATGGCCGTTTTTGGAGTGTGGATAATCCTCACCGGGATGATCCCTGCCATCCATGTAGATTATTCTAACCATGTCAAAGTATTCCATCCTGAATACTATTAGGTCCCGGCCCTGATCAATCTCCATGGGAAACGGTGCCTGCATATAAAAAACTGCGGAAGGGGGCATGCAGGTATAGGCCATACTGAATTCAAATTCGAAATCATATTCACTTATCTCCCGTAGAGCTCTTTCGGTTAACTGCAAGCCACCGTAATCACCTTCCGCCAACTCACCACCACCGGCATCATTGATAAACAATGCATCCTCGGGAAGTTTTTCAAATAACTCGGTGCCTGTTGGCGTCTGCTCAAACTTTACCGTCCAGAAGCCCGATATATCAGGGGCATCAGCGGCCATCATTGTCATGGAAGAAAGTAACAGGCTAATGAATAGTATCGACCTGATTTGAATTGGTTTTATCATTTTATATCCACACAATTATCATCGGCACATTAAGTATCTATACGATCTGAAGACTGTATCAATCCTGATCCAGGGTTTGGCCTCTCTGTGTAGCCAGGATGGAACCATCAGCAAAGGTGACACTTCGAATTCTCATGTAGTTATCATCATTTCTCGCTGGCCAGCCAGTTATAGTGATCTCATCTCCCGCTGACAGCGAGTCACGATTCCAGCCCCTGCGACGCAATATACTTGGCGAATTGGTTTCAGCACGCCAGGCTTCCTCTTCGCCATCTTCATTAATAACTGTCAATTCCAGAACGCCATGAGGGTTGGCGAAACGAAAACTTTTTACCACGCCACTAACAGTCACTTCACCATCAGGTACAAAATGCACCGGGAATGAATGATGTGCAAAACCTAGAGAAGCGCCTATGGATAAAAATAACGCAGTGATCCCAGGCAAGATTACCCTGGCTGTTTTTTTCATGATGCCCCCAGCTGATTTAAAAAAGTTAGTGTTGAAAAAGCAAAAGCGGAGATCTTTCGTGTTTTGTTTTTCATGTTAACGCTGACAACCTGTACAGTAAACTGTTGACCGCTGCCCCTGCCGGATCTCTTTCAAGGGTTTGTTGCAGCTTACACAGGGTTCTCCACCCCGACCATAAACCGCGAGAGATTGTTTGAAATAACCGGGCTCACCGTTGCCTCCGGTAAAATCCCGCAATGTGGTACCGCCAACTTTAATGGCCTGAGCCAGTATCTCTTTTATAGTGGCGACCAGCAGTTGGTATTTCACCTTTGAAATAGTCCCTGCCTGGCGAGTGGGTCTGATGCCGGCCCGAAACAAAGCCTCATTAGCATAAATATTTCCTACTCCTACCACTACATGACTATCCATGATGAACGATTTTACAGGCGCCTTTCTTTTTCTGGACAGTGCATAGAGATAGTCGCTGCTGAAATCTTCCGTCAATGGCTCAGGACCGAGATGTACCAGAAGCGGATGCTGCCCGATTTCCCTGTCAATCCAGAGAATACTGCCGAATTTTCTTGGATCACGATAGCGCAGCACATTACCCCCCTGGAGCTCAAAATCCACATGATCATGTTTTTCCGCGCGCAGGCTTGCCGCAACAATCCGCAAACTGCCCGACATGCCCAGATGAATCATCAGCGTACCCGTCCCCAGGTCTATAAGCAGATACTTGGCACGACGCTTTACCGACAGAACCTGTTGTCCGGAAACCAGTGAGGGTAATTTCACTGGCACTGGCCAGCGCAATTTTTTTTCCCGAACCACTACCCGGGTAATTTCGCGATCCAGAATATGCGGCTCAATGCCACGGCGCGTTGTTTCTACTTCTGGTAACTCTGGCATTCTGTTTTTCGCCTGATCTTTGGGATAGGTTAATTCTGTTGTACTTTTGCCGGTTTGGCAGCCGTTATCATAAAGCCCGCTACTCTGCTTTCCAGCAGGTTTTCTACTATATAATGCAGCTCGATTTCCTTTCTGGATAAAGATTGCAGGGGCGCAAGCTTACGTTATGATTCTAGGTGTAGATACAGGTGGTACTTTCACCGACTTCGTGTTGTTTGCCAGCCCGTCCAGCGAAGGCACCAGCAAAGCTTCAGAACTCAGAACCCACAAAGTACTGTCCACCCCCGGCGCGCCGGAGCAGGCCATTCTACAGGGGATCGAGGAAATGGGTCTAGCCGGGGACGTGCGCAATGGCCAGGTAAAAATTGTACATGGCAGTACCGTGGCAACCAATGCCGCACTGGAAGGCAAGGGTGTTAAAACCGCCTTCATTACCAATACCGGTTTCGCTGATATTCTGACCATTGCCCGGCAGACACGTCCACATCTGTACCGCCTGCAGTCACCTCCGATTCCTGCCCCGGTATCTCGAGAGTTATGTCTTGAAGCCGACGGCCGCATTGGTTCTCATGGCCAGGAACTCGAGCCTATCAACCATGAGAGTCTGAACGCACTTCTGCAAAGCCTGCAGCAGCAAAAACCCGATGCAGTGGCAATATCATTGCTGTTTTCCTTCCTTAATCCAGACCATGAGCAAGCCGTCGCCAGTTTTCTTGAGGATAAGCTGGATTACGCCCCCTTTATCACCAGTTCCTTTGAGGTCCTCCCCGAATACCGGGAATATGAACGCGGTATTGCAACCTGGCTTAATGCTACCCTCGGCCCGCTGGTTAGTGAGTACCTGCTTCGGCTTAAAGCAGGTACACAGCCATCCAGGCTTTCTGTCATGCAGTCTTCGGGGGGCACTATTGATGCTCAACAGGCCTCACGCAAGTCGGTAAACCTGCTGCTTTCAGGCCCTGCCGGGGGTCTGGCGGCCGCCAGTTTTCTGTCCAGACTCACCCAACAAAAGCGATTACTCACTTTTGATATGGGTGGCACCTCTACTGACGTTGCCTTACTTAATGGGGAGATAAACTTAACCACAGAGGGCCGTATCGGTGAATACCCGGTCGCTGTTCCCATGGTCGATATGCATACCATTGGCGCCGGTGGCGGCTCGGTAGCAATGGTTGATGCGGGCGGATTATTACAGGTAGGTCCGCAGTCTGCCGGAGCCACCCCCGGGCCAGCCTGCTATGGTCAGGGCGGCACTCTTGCTACGGTGACAGATGCCAACCTGGTACTAGGCAGAATCCGTGCCGATGCTTTTCTTGGGGGCTCAATGGCCCTTGATATTGCGGCGTCCAGAGCTGTCATTCAGCCCCTTGCCGACGCATTATCTTTAAGCTTGGAAGAAACCGCGTCAGGCATTATCAGGGTTGCCAATGAGCATATGGCAAGGGCACTGAGGGTCATTTCGGTTGCCCGCGGACACGATCCAAAAACCTTCAGATTATGCTGTTTTGGTGGCGCCGGGGGGCTGCATATCTGCGCTCTGGCGGAAGCCATGGGCATGAATAGCGCAATGGTTCCTGTGCATGCCGGGGTTTTATCCGCTATGGGAATGTTTCTGGCGCCAGTGGAACGTCAGCTTTCCCGGACACATCAGGTGTTACTTGACGAACTTGACCCCCTGGAAAGTGACGATATTTTCGAAAAAATGGCTGCTCAAGGGCTTCAGGAACTGGCGGAAGAGGGGGTTAGCGCGGAAAACACCCACCTGGAACGCCGGGCTGACCTGCGTTATCAGGGACAATCAACCAGTCTGACCATTCCATGGACTAGCGTCAATGAGACCCGTGAACAGTTTCACAATGCTCATCAACAGCGATACGGACACAGGCTGGACAGCCCGCTGGAACTGGTGAATTTGCGTTTGAGTATGCGCGAGATTAAAGAGGCTCCGATACTTGAAACCAGTCTCAGTCCTGACCTGAATAGCGCAATTTCCAGCAAAGCCACTATTTACGGGATGGAACAGGCTGTTCCGGTGGTGCATCGCGCGCAGCTGGGTTCTGGAAACAGCGTCTCGGGGCCCGCACTGCTGGTGGAAACCAATGCCACCACCTGGCTGGCACCAACATGGCGCGCAACCTGTGATCCATATGGCAACCTTATGCTGGAAAGAAACCCCGACTGAGAAAGTTAATATTCTTGAGCAGCACACTCACACTGGCGCTGGTTTCGCAGTATTTTCAGGTAATTTTCCCTTGTTTGTGCCGGTCATATAGCCAAAGCAGGTAGCCGGGCACGATTAAGTGCAGATTCAGCATACCAATGACAGAATTCAATACTAATCCTGAAACAGGATTTTGCCGTAAAACGGTTGACCTGAGTGCACTGAAGTCGCACGATAACTGGTTCCGGTTATATTCCAGTAGAGTTTTTTCAGACGAAACAGGGTAGTGACGAATTATTACTGGAAACTTTTTGTCAAAGCACTGGAAAACTATTCATAGACGATAAGACAATATTGAAAGAGCAGGCCACATGGCAAGATCAAGTAAAAAGACCATAATGCAGAAATTCATCTCACCTTTATTGCCGGTGGCGCTGGGCGCGTCATTGTTGATCATTGCCGGTTGTCAGAGCACCTCCAGTTCCAGCTCATCATCCCCCAGTATGCCCAGCTCATCTTCATCTTCTTCCAGTAGTAGCGCTCCTCCAAGCAGGCCAAGCTCGTCCTCGAGTAGCAGTTCCAGCTCATCGCAGAGCTCGCAAAGTTCTTCGTCCAGCAGCTCTTCATCGAGCAGCAGCGCTTCATCCAGCAGCACCAGCTCTTCGTCCAGTATGCCGGGTAGTTCCCCGGGTATGCCAGGCTCGCCAGGCTTGCCTACTATCAGCAGCAATAGCGGCAACCAGGGCAGCGACAGCCAGTCTTCCCAGAGCCAGCAAAGCGGGACAGAAGGCAGCAATTCATCCTCTTCGAATGGTGGCATTGAGTCCTTACCCCAGGTTGCGGGCAGTCAGGAATCCTCTGGCAGTGATCAGGCTGCTGATAGCGGCCTTGAAAATAACGGTGCCAGCGGCGAGCAAAGTGGTAGCCAGACGGGGGGGCAGACTGGCTCTCAAAATGGCGGCCAAAGCAGTCAGGGCCAGCAAGCTGGTGCTGATGGCGGCTTCGACGGCAATTCGACAGCTGGAGCAGGAGGTTCGGCTGGTGGTGGCCAGACCAATGGCGATGATCCTTTTGCAGATCTTTCCGCCGGTCGGGGTCAGGTGATGACGGCTTCTGAGCGCCGCGCAGCTTTGGACGCAAGACTTAATGAAGGATTTGCTGAATTTGACGGTATGATTCTCGGTGAACGCGAGCGCGCGCAATCTGAAGCCGATGAAGCTGGCAGCGGCGTCATGTCTGGTGGTGGTTCCGGCGGTGGTGGCGCTGATGGCGGCGGTGAAGGCAGCAGTGCCAGTGGCCCTATTGTGATGGCTTCAGCTCCCCCAGGCTCAACCGGTGGTGGTGTTATGCCTGCTGGTAATGCCAGTCGACAGGGCGATTTTTCCAACAACAATCAGCCCGAAACCTTTCCGGTACCCGAAGATATTCCAAACGGCAACAATGATGATGTTGTAGCCAGACAGTTACGGGAAGCTGCCATGACAGAACCCGATCCTGAATTGCGGGAAAAACTCTGGGATGAGTACCGGGCTTATACCGGTGTTGGCCAGTAACTCGGGGTTGAATAATAATGTTGAATCCCAAAACATGGTCACATACGTATCACAATTTGAACTTGATAATTTTGGTGACTCATTCGGTAACTATTGAAAAAATAATGAAAGGAATCCGGTTATGTTAGGAAAGTTTAGACCACTATTCTTTTTATTACTGATGGCAGGTGTCAGCGCCTGTTCTACTCAGACGGTGAAAAGCACATCATTCACCCCGATCAAGTCAGATAGTGACGGGGTTGTTGAGGAAGAGCTTCTGGACATTGGCATTGGCATTTTCCAGCCTGGTCTGGATGATATTCCGCGTAACCGGGAAGAATTAACCTTTTCCGATGTGCGCATGGCAGAAACCTACTTTGCCTCATACAATCTTGCCAGTGCCTTGCAAAATAGCGGTAACTGGGGAGTTGTCAGGGTTGTACCAGGCGATCTGTCCAGCAGTGATCTGGCTATTACCGGCACTATCCTGCAGTCTGACGGAGAAACCATGCGCCTGCAGGTCAATGTAAAAGACTCCACAGGAGCAACCTGGATCAATAAGGAATATGAGGAAGTTGTCAGTAAATACAGCTATGACCCGCGTATGCGACGAAGTGAAGATGCGTTTCAGGGGCTCTTCAACAAGATTGCCAATGACCTGCTTGCTTATAAACAGCGCAATATCAGTCGCGAGGAAGTATTAAATATCAGGACAGTTTCCCAGATTCAGTTTGCCCGCGATTTTGCCCCGCAGATTTTCGACGATTATCTGGAAGAAGATCGTGACGGCATTCTTCAGGTCACACGCTTGCCTGCAGAAAATGACCCTGTCATAAACCGTATCGAGGATATTCGCGAAAGGGACTATCTCTATGTGGATGCCCTCCAGGATTACTATTCCAACTTTGTGCGCCAGATGGAATCGCCCTATACCGAGTACCGCCGCATGAGTTATGAAGAAGTGATGAAAATGGACCGGCTTGCGGCCGATGCGAGGCGTAATATGATCATGGGTGTGGCAGCAATAATTGGTGGAATAGCGGCCACTCAAAGTAATAATGCCGCAGCTTATTATTCCTCACCGGTAATTATTGCCAGCGGTGGCTGGCTCATAAAAGATGCTTTCAGCAAGGGTGATGAGCGGCAAATGCATGTGGAAGCCCTGGCCGAACTTGGTAATTCTCTAGAGATGGAAATTGCGCCACAGACTATCGAACTGGAACAGCGCACTATCACGCTTTCCGGCTCGGTTGAAGCCCAGTATGAACAATGGCGTGAACTGCTCGCGGATATTTATGCCAATGATATCGGGGAGGCCACAAGCTCGGATTTATAGTGAGCAAAATGCCGACCTGGATCAGGGCTAATTCACTATTCAAGAGCAGCACGCCATGGCTGATTCAGATTTTGACAATATCACACCTGCAGATATCAACCTGACGGGAAAGTCTGCGCCTCCAGAAGCAGCGGGTGGCACTGCTACGTCGCCTCTGGGCTTTGAGGAAATTCGTCGCAGTGATGAGGAAAAAAAGAAACAGTCCAAAATCCTTGGCGGCATTTTCTTTTTATTACTGGTGCTGGTGGCCGGCGTTATTTTTGTGCTGCCACGCCTGATTACACCGCCGGATCCCTCTACCAGCAGTGTAGTAGTGGTGAATACACCTTCAAATACCGCCGCTGCCGTAAATTCTGTCGCCCCGTTTGAAGAAGCGCAAAAATTACGACAACGGGAAACCGCGCAGAATATTCTGGCTGAACTGCTCGATCTGCAGGAATCACTAGAAGAAAAAGAAGTTGAGACCTGGGCTGAAACCGATATCAAAAGCGTTTTTGCATTGGCCGGCGAGGGCGATGCAGCCTATCAGAGCCAGGACTTTATCGGCGCTGCCACTTTCTATCAGCAAGGGCTGGAAATACTGACCAGGCTGGATATCAGCCTGCCGGATGTGTTCGATCGTTATCTCGCCACTGGTGAGCAGGCCATTCTGGATGACGATCCTGCTCTGGCTGAAGAGTCTTTCAGTATTGCCATCTTAATTAATCCAGATAGTGCCGACGCGGTAAATGGTTATGATCGCGCCCAGGTACTTACTGAAGTACTTGATGTTATAGCAAAGGGCCGACTGTCACATGATGCTGGTGAATTTGAAAGTGCGCGCGAATTTTACCGTCAGGCTTTGGCAATTGACCCCGTCCATGTTGGTGCCGCTGCCCTGCTTGAACAGGTTAATACTGATATCCTAGATCGTGACTTTTCTGCCGCCATGTCGCAGGGGTTCAGCGCGCTGGCGTCCAATGCACCGGAAGCTGCCGAAACATCGTTTAGACAGGCACTGGCCTTGAAACCCCAGTCCCCCGAAGCCCAATCCGCGCTGGAGCAGACTATTGACCAGATGACCCTGAGCGCAATCAACATTCATCTTGATGCTGCCAACGCATTTGAAAATCAGGAGCAGTGGCAGCAAGCACTGGCTGAATATAATGAAGCGCTTGCTATTGACGAAAATGTGGTCTCGGCACGCGAAGGGAAAAGCCGTGCCAATAGTCGCAACAATCTGGATAACTATCTGGAAACTATCAACAACGATCCACTGCGCCTTGCAGAAAATGCCGTTTATGAACAAGCTGTTGGTATCTACAACGAAGCCGTTAAAATTGATGGTAACTGGCCAAGATTGAACGCTCAGTTAAATACTCTGCGAAATTTCATTCAGAGTGCCACCGAACCTGTCGAAGTAATATTGCAGTCTGATGCGCTTACAGATGTCACTGTTTATCAGGTTGGAAGTCTTGGTCAATTTACCCGCCATACGCTTAGCCTTGAACCCGGATCCTATGTGGCAGTAGGTATCAGGGAGGGATTTCGTGATGTCAGGGAAGAGTTTATTGTGGGTTTTGATGGCAAGTCACCAGTCATCACCGTGCAGTGTGTTGAAGAAATACTGTAATCATTTTCAAGAGCTGATAACCAGATGTCTGACGACAACATCAAGAATCATTTGAGCAATACCAACGGAAATCAAAATCTGGAAGAACCCATCCAGCCGATTGATTTTACTCCTGTCGGTCAAACCTCAAAAAAATTCAGCTTAAAGCTTAGTCCGGTCAAAGTTATTCTCTCTGCTTTTTTCCTTATATTTGCCAGTGCAGCATGGTTTGTACTTTCGGCGAAGTCTGTTTATCTGGATGTCACACCGGCAACCAGCATCGTTAATGTCGAAAGCCCCCTGGCAATAAAAATCGGCCCGCGCTTTCTGGTTCTCAAGGGTGACCTTCCGGTCACGGTAACAGCCGAAGGTTATTACGCCATGGACACCGACCTCACTGTAACTGATCAACAGGCACAAACCTTTGTCATCAACATGCAGCCACTTCCGGGCTTTTTAACTTTAAACAGTGGCAATATTAATGGCGCGCAGGTTTTTATAGATGGCCAGATGGCAGGAGAAACGCCCCTGACGGATTTCGAAGTAGCCGCGGGTGATCATATTGTTTCCGTCACACTGGATCGATACCAGGCGTTTGAAACAGCCATTTTTATGGAAGGGCGACAAACAAAACAGCGCCTGGATATTGAATTGTTACCCGCCTGGGCTGAAGTCTCAATTAATACCCGCCCTGCCGGCGCAGTAGTTTCTGTCGATGGTCAGGATCGCGGGCAAACACCACTGGTGGCAGAAATTCTCGAAGGGGAGCATGAAATTCTGGTGAAGCTACCCGCTCACAAAGTATGGACAGAAAATATAGCAGTGATTGCAAGACAGACGATGACCTTGCCGTTAATCGAGCTGGAACAGGCCGACGGCCTGGTTCTACTGCAATCAAGCCCCAGTAATGCCAATGTCACCATGGATGGCGTGTTTCAGGGACAAACACCACTTGAAATCATCGTGCCACCCGGCACCACTCATGAGCTTTCCTTTTTCCTTAATGGCTATCAGGAAACCCGGCGCTCCTTTACAACCCGTCCCGAAGAAGAAATCTCCTTACAGGTCAATCTTGACCCTATTTTCAGCTCTGTAGAAATCAGCGCTATACCCGCAGACGCAGAACTTTATGTGAATGGAGAATTACAGGGTAATGCCAACCAGACCATTGAGCTACTTGCCGCTACCCAACATCTTGAAATCAAACGCGATGGATACGTTACTTTTGAAACCGATTTTGTTTCCCGACCCGGTCTGGAACAAAAACTGGATGTCCGCCTGAAGACACTTGAAGAGCAACGTCTGGAATCAATCAAGCCCTTTATCACCAATGCTGTCGGGCAATCCATGAAACTGATTTATCCGAGTAGCTTCCAGATGGGGGCCTCGAGAAGGGAGCCGGGGCGTCAGGCCAATGAGGTGCTGCGTAACGTAAATCTGACACGTCCTTTTTATCTTTCCCTGATGGAAGTCAACAATAGCCAGTTTGCCCGCTTCGACAAGGAGCATTCTTCCGGCGTAATTGAAGGCAGAACCTTGAGCAATAACAACCAGCCCGTAGTCAGGGTGACCTGGGATCAGGCCGCCCTTTTCTGTAACTGGTTGAGTACCGAGGAAGGGCTCGAGCCTTTTTACCTTGAAGAAAACGGTAAAATTAGTGGCTTCAATCCTGCCAGTATCGGTTACAGACTCCCTACAGAAGCTGAATGGGCATGGGCAGCAAGAGTCGATAATGATCCAAACAGCCTGCTCAAATTCCCCTGGGGCCCAGAGTTACCCCCGCCAGCCAATCATGGCAATTATGCTGACATCTCCGCTGGTGTTTTTCTGGGCAGGATTATTGCCAACTACAATGATGGTTATCTGGGAACAGCGCCGGTGGGGAGTTTTGCACCTAACAGCAACGGATTTTTTGATATGGGTGGCAACGCTGCAGAGTGGGTGCATGATTATTACGGCTCAAGTGGCCAGATTGGTACTGCCATGGAAACAGACCCTCTGGGTCCGGTACAGGGGACCTACCATGTAATAAGAGGCTCAAGCTGGGCTCACGGCACAATTACAGCATTGAGACTCAGCTTTCGCGACTACAATAATGAGTCCCGTGATGATGTCGGTTTCAGGGTCGCGCGCTATCTTGAGTAATCAGCTATGACCCTCTACCAAAAATTGATGGCTCTTGTGGTTTTTTCCAGCCTGAGTGTTAATGCGGCTGAAAATGATGTGGCTGCCCCAGATGAAGAACAGCAAACTGAAGTGGCAAGTGAAGACCCTGGTCGACCACTGGAAGAAAATATAACTGAGCCCGATGGTGAAATTACTTTAGACGCGATAGATGAAAATTTTGTACCCAGTGAACAAATTACAGAAGACTTACCTGTCGCCTTTCCTATAGACATTTAAATACAGAAAACTGAACAAGGCATTTTTATGAAACAGCAGGGCATTATTTCCGATTTTCTCTACCAGGTCTTTGCATTGATCATTGCCGTGATCTTAGTCCATGCAGTTTATGTAGCAGTTATTCGGCCCAATGCGGATTTGCAAATGGAGCAGCAAGCCATAATGCAGGCTGCAGACCCGGATTTTGTTTCCGAGCGTTCATTATATGTGGTGATGAAAGACTTCGAGCAGGAGACCTGTATCATCCTGATGCTCTGGGCCATGTCCATAATCGGTCTGAAGATTTACCGCAACAGGAAAGAAAACGAATTACTTAATCGTTCACTGCTCAATCTGTCAGAGGGAATGAGTATCTTACCGGAAGACGCGCGTGATTATGCGCGGCCGGTGCAGGCACTCCCCGTAGAAGAAAGACAATACCTTTTGCCACGCGCTCTTCTGGCGGCGTTGCAACGCTTTGGCTCTACCCGAAATATTCCCGATGTTGCTTCTGTCATCAAAGATACCTGTAACTCGGAAGCAGACCGGCTGGAAAGCGAACTGACCATCGTGCGCTATATCGCCTGGGCTATTCCTTCCATCGGCTTCCTGGGTACTGTGCGCGGTATCGGTGAAGCACTTGGTCAGGCGCACAAGGCAGCAAGCGGCGATATCGCCGGTGTTACCGCCAGCCTGGGTGTCGCCTTTAACTCCACCTTTATCGCTCTGGTGGTAAGTATTCTTATTATGTTTTTGCTGTACCAGTTGCAGCTGATGCAGGATCGTCTGGTATTGGACACACAGAATTATTGTGATGATTATCTGATCAGACATCTTCAGGTTCCGGCAAAGGATGAACAGGCGTGAGTGTGCACATCATTGAGCTGAATGACCGCAATATCTGCCTGCGTAACGAGGATGAAATTCTTATCCAGAGTCCCGGCTTTGCCAATATTGCTAACAAAAATCCGGTGTTCGGTGAAGATGCCCGAAAAACTGCCCGGCTTCATCCGCGCCATACGTTTTCCCAGTTCTGGTCTCAACTAAGCCTTGATCCCCTGGTAAACAGCAACAATCACTTTCGTCATCAGGCAGACCTGGCGTTTGCCCACTTGAATGATATAGCGCGCCAGCATGACCTGAAAGATGAAGTTATTTTTGCGGTTCCCAGTAACTACAACCGCAATCAGCTATCCATCTTGCTTGGCCTGGTTCAATCCTGCGAATTCGATGCCGTCGGCCTTCTAGATATGCCACTGTTAATGGCGGGCAATACCGATAATCCGGCTATGACTGTTTATCTCGATATCCAGTTACATCAGACTGTGCTGACCACCTTCTCCTTACAGGACAACAAACCTACACGGGACAAAGTGATTCAGATTCCAGGCACAGGCCTGATTGCACTCCATGATAGCTGGGTCAACATGGTGACCGATGAATTTATTAAGCAAAGCCGCTTTGACCCTCATCATAATGCAGAAACCGAGCAGTATGTATATAACCAGCTTGAAGACTGGCTGGGACGCTCACTGCAAGATAATGAAATTCTGATGGAAATTAACAACAAGGGCTCTGTTTACCAGGCAAAAATTAACCGCGGCCATTTTGAACAAAGAGTACGGAATATATTTGCTCGCATTAATTCCGAGCTGGAAGCCATTGCCGGAAATAATTATGACCTGCATTTACCGGAGTCTGATGCCAGCTTGCCCGGCGTGTCCCTGTATCTAAAAAATATTACTGCGGTCAGGGAAGCCATGCTAATTGAAAACTGCCTGACTCACCTTGATCATATCAAGGGAGATGCTGGCTCATTGAGTTTTACCGCAAGCCTGCCCCAGAGCAAACAGCAACGTACTCGAGCGAAAAAAGAACAATCCGATACTCGGCCTTCTCATATCCTGGTTAATCATCGCGCCTATTCACTCCCTGTATCTATTCAATACGGACCGAACAGCGATGAAGAAAATAATAACGCCATTTACCTGGAAGCAGGTGAAAATGGAGTTCTCACATTTTCCGTTACCAAAGAGTCTGTGCAGCTCGAAAATAGTGGTTCAGGCGCTATACAAATTAACGGCTCCAGCGCTGCTTCATCTTCAGCTCTCAAGCTCGGCGATGTCATTAATTTACCTGGCGCAAGCACGCCGCTCCAGCTCATTCAGGTCGAATAAGCCATGGCACAGGACAGAGCCGCAAAACGTGAATTCAATCCTATCAGCCTGTCTTTTCTGGATGTCATGTCCTGTGGCTTTGGCGCAGTAGTACTTATTTTTCTTATTCTGGATCACTCGTCCACGGTGCAGAATGATGCAAATAATCCAGATCTTGCCGCCGAGATCAATCTGCTTAATGAAGAAATTAACGAAGGTCAGGAAAATCTGGTCAGGGTACGTAATACTATTTCAGAAGTAGATTTTCAAATGGTGGAGGCTCAGGGGCTGGCACGTTCAATCCAGGAGGAAATTGATACCTTTCTTGAAGAACTGGCTCAACTTGAAAACACCACACTGGCTAAAAAGGAAAGTGTTGAAAAATTAAAGTCTGATATCCAGACCCTCGAGGAAGAACTAGAAAGACTGAGGGCAGCACAGGATTCTTTCAGCGGAAATTTTATCAGGCCTTATGTGGGTGATGGTAACCGCCAATATCTCACCGGCCTGATTCTGGGCGGCAGTCGCATTCTGGTGTTGGTAGACACATCCGCCAGTATGCTGGATAACACCATTGTTAATATTATTCGACGTCGTAATATGTCAGTTGAAACAAGGATTGCTTCAGACAAATGGGTTGGCGTGCGCAAGGTCGTTGACTGGCTTACTACCCAGCTACCACCACCCAGCCAGTATCAAATTTATACTTTTAATGAACAAGTTCAGCCCTTAATACCCGGCACTAACGGCAACTGGTTGGAAGTGGCTGATGAAGCCCAGCTTTCAGATGCTGTTTCAAGAATTAATCAAATTATTCCTGAGAACGGGACTAACCTGGAAAACGTATTTCAGGCTGTTGCCGCCATGAATCCATTACCTGACAATATTTATCTGATTACCGATGGTCTGCCGACACTGGGTAGCAGGGAAGGTGGACTTTTTAGTCGCCGACCTGATGGCAACCAGAACACGGTATCGGGCAGGGAGCGAGAAGAGCTTTTTCGTAGTGCCGTGGGGAAATTACCCCCCGGAATTCCGGTCAATATAGTACTGGCACCTCTGGAAGGTGATCCCATGGCCGCATCACTTTACTGGAAACTTGCGGTTTCAACAGGCGGCTCTTTTTTAAGCCCTTCCAGTGACTGGCCATAAAAGTAACGCATTGAATATATGAATAAGAGCATAAATGAACTTTAGTCAGGTAAATACAAGCAAGGCAAACAAGGGTAGCCAGGATTAATTGTGGCAAGACGAACTTCAGAAACATTTAATGTCTCCTTCCTGGATGTCATGTCTTGTGGCTTTGGTGCGATCATTCTACTGATCATGATTACCAAGTCATCTACCCCCACAACGCTTGAAATATCAGATACACCAGTTGAAGGCAGTGTACTTGAATTGCAACGTCAGCTATTCGAGATTCGCGGAGAAACCAATATTCTCAACCGTGAACTTAATGCCAAGCATGAACAAATCTCCCAATATGACGACAGGATTGCCCGCCTGCGCCGGGAGTTATCCATCCTGAATGGAGAGTTCAATACGACCAGCCAGCAATCCACCGAGGACGATATCCTGCAAGGGCAAATGGCACAGGCGCGCCAGCAACTTACGGATGAAATGCGACGTCTGCAAAATAATATGGACCAGCTCCAGCTCAACGAATCGGTGGGTGGAGTCCCTGTAGATAGTGAATACATTATCTTTCTTATCGACACTTCCGGCAGTATGTTCAACTACAGCTGGTCGCGCATGCTGGAAGTGATGGTAGACACCCTGGATATCTACCCGGAAGTGAAAGGCATCCAGGTAATGAATGATATGGGAGAATACCTGTTTTCCAGCTTTCGTGGTGACTGGATTCCGGATACTCCGGCGCGCCGGCAAGCTATTCTGCAGCGCCTGCGCACCTGGAATCCTTTTAGTAATTCCAGCCCGGTTGAAGGAATAACCACGGCAATTCGTAACTTCTATGACCCGGGCAAAAAAATCAGCCTTTACGTCCTTGGTGATGAATTTCCACCCGGTAGCGGCTCAATCCGAAATGTGATCGAGACCGTAGATCGAATCAACGTGGAGGACAGCGAAGGAAATCGCCTGGTAAGAATCCATGGCATTGGCTTTCCCGTATATTTTTCACAGCCGGACCGTTACCAGTCTACCGGCATACGTTTTGCTACCCTGATGCGTGAATTGGCGCGCAAAAACGGCGGTACTTTTGTTGGCCTTAATGATTTTTACTAGGAAATCATCAATGAACACGGCATATTGATGTAAACAGAAACTGGAGTAAACTATGTAGCCCCCGGGCCAAACCCCTCGATACCCGCGGGCAGTAGCATATGATGAAAATGATTCAATTAATAACAGGAAAAGTGTCCAAGGTTCCAAAAATTGGAAAGCTGACTGCTATCAAGTACAGCCTGGCGAGCATAATAGTGTTGCTGACAGCCTGTTCAGCGACAACCATCAATATTGAGGGCAGCTTCCCTGCGCCATTAGTGCAAAAGCTGCCACTCACTGTAGGCGTTTACTACGATGAAGCCTTCATCAATCACAGCTTCATTGAGATAAATGATAATACCGGTGATGACCAGTACATCATTAATTCCGGAGCTTCACAGCTTGAACTTTTTAATACCATGCTGCCGGCTGTATTTGAACAGGTAGTGCAGCTGGACAGCCTGGAAAGCGCCTCGAGTATGAGTGACATTGATGCGGTGTTTGTTCCCGCCATCGAGGAATTCCAGGTTGGCCTGCCCCAGAAAACCCGTCTCAATGTTTACGAAATCTGGGTCAAATATAATATGAGGCTGGCCCAGTCCAATGGCGACTATATTGCTGACTGGGTGATGACGGCATATGGCAAATCACCCGAGGAAACATTTCAATCGGTGGACGCGGGAATAAACGATGCTGCTAATGTAGCCCTGCGAGACCTGGCGGCAAGTTTTACCCTGGGTTTCAGTAATATTCCTGAAATTAATGAGTGGCTTCGTTCTCAAAATGTTATGCAAGAGTAAAGATAGAAACATAGATTGATTGGTATTAAATTGAATATAAATTGTGAACACAATAAAGTAATTGATGGGTAAAACCATATCCAGAGACTCCAAGATGAGACAGCTTACATTGTTCAACCCCAGCACATTTCCTGTAACGGCTTTTGTCTTACCGTTCCTGCTTTTTCTTTGTAGTTGCACCACAACTGAAATTGATGAATTCCGGCAAAGCTCTACTTCGATTAACAATGCCGATGAAACCATTGTTATTCTTGGCAGGCGTCAAAATAATAATTATGAAACCGAACAAAGTTTTGTCGGCTGTGTTGCTGATGTGGTCTCTCGCGGTGACAATTCAATTACTGTTGTTGATGAACAGGAATTCCTCGATGCCATGTTTCCATTTTTTGAGCCGCGCACTGCACCCATGCGTACCGGTCATCTGGAACAGCTGATGTCCATGGATGTCGCCGCAGAAAGACTCGACGAATTTGGCATTGAATATATTGTCTGGCTGGATGGTATTACAGAACGCTCAGAACAGTCCGGTTCTATCTCCTGCACCATTGGCCCGGGTGGTGGTGGCTGTTTTGGTTTTGGTACCTGGCAGGATGATTCCAACTTTGAAGCAGAAATCTGGCACCTGGATAGCCAAAGCAGTGTTGGCTCAATCAGCACGGATGCGAACGGGCAATCCTATATGCCGGCGGTTGTCATACCAATCCCGTTAATAGCAAGGGTTGAAGCCAATGCCTGTAATGGTCTGGGTAATCAGCTAAAACAATTTATAAATGGGACTTGATCCTGCTTGCACGCAAACCGGTTCATCATTGATTAAGCTCTTTATCGTTAGAATGTAATTATGGAAAGCTTATATAAATCAAGCAATCTCTTGCGCTCTGTGCTGGTAATAGCAATAGCTTTTGTTCTCTCTGCCTGTGCAGGTAATCCCACAGGCGGCGCTAATTTTGTGCTAATGAGCGAATCTGCCGAACTTGAAAAAGGGCGGGAGCTGCACGCGGAGATGCTCCAGCAAAACCCCATTTATCAAGAACTGGAACTACAGGCTTACGTGGAAAAGGTCGGGCAAAAAATGGCCGCCGTTTCACACCGGCCAGAACTCGATTATGTCTTTACCATTATCGACAGCCCTGACATCAATGCTTTTGCCCTGCCAGGCGGTTTTGTTTATGTGAACCGTGGCTTGCTCACCTACCTGAATTCCGAAGCACAATTGGCTGCTGTGCTTGGTCATGAAATAGGTCATGTCACAGCTCGACATGCGGTGCGCCAACAGACCGCTGCCCGGTCAGCCAATGCGGCCTCTATCGCGCTCATCTTCGCTACCGGGGTTGATCTGCGAGAAACTACCAGTCTCATCAGCGGTGCATTAATCAGCGGCTATGGACGCGATATGGAACTCGAAGCAGATAGTCTCGGTGCCGAATATCTTTCCAAAGCCGGCTATGATCCTCTGGCCATGGTGCAGGTGATTGAAGTACTCAAGAACCATGAGGACTTCACCAAGCGAACATCCAACCGAACAGCGGTAAGCTACCATGGACTGTTTGCTTCTCATCCACGCAACGATACGCGTCTTCAGGAAGTTGTTGGCAAGGCCGCTGAGCTATCAGACCGGCAGGCAAGCGAGGAAGATCCAGTGGTTTTCCGTGAGCAAATTACGGGTTTGATTGTTGGCCCCAGCCCGCAAAATGCCGCTGGTGGGGATCAGCGAAATCGTTATTATCAATCCCTTTTCAACTATACCCTGCTGCTGCCTGAAGGCTGGTCGAAACAGGAAACAACTACCACTATGACCAGTGCCAGTGTTGACGGTAGTAGCATGATTAAAGTGGAGGCACAGCGATTGCAGCAGTCAAAGGAGCCGCGCTTGTTCATTCGCGAAAATCTGGGGATAGAAAACCTGCAGCAGTCTGAGCCTCTTTCTCAATTTGGCTTAAGCGGGTTTACCGGTATAAACCCCGAAAGCAGCGAACGCGTTGCTGTACTTTACTATGGCCCGCGCGCCTTCATATTGACTGCAAAAGCCGGAGAAGGAATCAGTGATGAGCTGTTAATGGAGTCGGTTCGAAGTTTCCGGCCAATTGCTCGTAATGAAACCCTGTTTGCCAATCCGGTACAGATTAGCTACATCCAGGCCGATGGCAAAATCACTTACGCAGACCTGGCGCGACAGACACGTCTCCCTGAACATCAGGAAGACATGTTGAGGTTATTGAACGGTGACTATCCCTTTGGTGAACCTGCTGCTGGTCAGTGGGTGAAGGTAGCCAACTAGCCTATCAACGCTTAAGAGCGTCAACGTCTGATTCTCGAGTTACCAGATCCAACAAGTCCATGTGGAAAGCAAAAAAAAGCGCTCTAAAAATTTATGAGAGCGCTCTTTATTATTTTTGCTTATGACTTGAGCTGAATATTCGTACTTCATCGTTCAGCGAAGCAGATTATTTTCTTTCAAACAGGTGGTACAGGTAATCATAATCAGGGGCATGCATAATACCCTCGGTGGGAACGCCAGGCTTGAAAGCATTGTGGCAACCCTCGCAACTGGCAACAATAACGTCTCCCGTGCTCGCCAGTAAGGCTTTATCCTTGTTCTTGGCGGCATCCAGAGCCAGCATCGCTGCATTGGTCATGGTGCGTGAGTAGCTTACCCAGGAATCAGTGGCCGCCCAGGTATTATCCATACTGCCCGACCCACCCAAAGTCATTAGCGGGCCTGAGCCGGCAAGCTGAATCGCATAATATTCAACGGTACGCCATTCATCGTCGGAAATTTCCCGTTCCAATGCCGCATAATCCCAGATGTAATGCGCTGAGTGATCAATCAGTGTCACCATCAGGGCATTGATACTCACGGGTACGGGAATATCACTCTCATCAGGGTGTGCTGTAAGAGAGGTAGAACAGGAAATACTCACAGTAATCCCTGTCAAAAAAAGCGCAATGAATTTTTTCAGGGCATTTATGAATGTTAAATTAAAACAAGTGTTCATTGGTAAGGTCCTCCTGTTAATAAACCCCTTAAGTATCACACCGTCAGTTTTTCAAATTTTGACCTGAATCAACTTTGATGTTGGATTTAAAAAAAGACTGCTCTCGTGATATCTTTACCATGAATAAACAGGATAGCTAAAGTATACGATGGCAAAAAAATTTTATGAATGTCCACATTGTCACAAGGAAACCGTTTCCAGTTACCAGAAAATTTTTTCGGTCTCTTTTTCTCCGGCTTATTGCCCGCAGTGCAGGAAACAAAGTTATGTTCCCATCATTCATGGTCTGACAATGTTGACCGCATGGATGATCATGACCTGGATATTTATTGGCCTGGCCATCATGGCGGGCATGTCATTTTTTCTCCTCGGTACATTCCCTGCCTTGATAGTCTGTATTGACAGATATTTACTCAATGCGCCTCTTGTTGCGCGTGACCCGCCAATAAAAAATTGAATACGCCTGGACAGGTAAAAACCAAACAGATAAAGCCATTGGAAGCATCCCCTGCACTGGCTACAATGACATACACCATCCTCAAAAGGTCAATCGAATGAGCGGCAGTCCCACTAGCAAACCCAGAATTATTGTCGGCATCAGCGGTGCCTCCGGCATTGTTTACGGAATAGAAGCTCTAAAAACGCTTCGCAAGCTGGATATCGAAACCCATCTGGTTGTAAGCAAATCCGCCAAGGTAACCCTGAGCCAGGAAAGTTCGGTCACCATCAATGAACTTCTTGAACTGGCAGATTATCATTATGCCAACGCAGACATTGGTGCGTGTATTTCCAGTGGTAGTTATCAAACACTGGGGATGCTGGTTGCCCCCTGCTCCATCAAAACCCTCTCTGAAGTCGCCACCGGAGTGACCTCTTCACTGTTAAGTCGAGCTGCTGATGTGGTGTTGAAGGAACGTCGAAAACTGGTATTGATGGTCAGGGAAACACCACTGCATGCCGGTCATCTTGAGAGTATGCTCAGAGTGACCAATATGGGCGCTATTGTTAATCCACCGGTACCTGCGTTTTATACCCGGCCAGAAACACTGGATGACATGGTGCAACAGAGCGTAGGACGTGCCCTGGACTTGTTTGGTCTGGAAAGTGGGCTGGTAAATCGTTGGTCCGGTAATCAGCCCAGGCAGTAAGCTGAAAATAAAGAAAGGGTCGTGATTAAGAAGAGTAGAGGGACCGGGAAATGCTAAAAAAAAGTACCGGATTTACTGACTGACGGCAAAAATCTTTCTGGATCAAAGGTGTTCGGGATACAAGTATGCACAAGACAGGTATTCCTGATTCAGGAATACCTGGATAAAAAACGCCTTACTTGATTTTCGCTTCTGTATAAGTAACGTGCTTGCGAGCAACAGGATCAAATTTCTTGATTGCCATCTTGTCTGGCATGTTGCGTTTGTTCTTGTCTGTCGTATAGAAGTGTCCAGTACCTGCACTGGAAACCAGTCTGATTTTATCTCTCATCTTCTTTGCCTCTGAACTGGCCCTGACGTATTTTCAGGGCAGTAGAATTATTTATAAATGAAATAAATTTAATCGAATAATCGAACTAAATTTTTTCGCCACGCCCGCGGATATCACTAAGAACCTGGTCGATGCCCAGTTTATCAATGATACGCATGCCTTTACTGGACAGGCGCAGTTTTACAAAACGTTTTTCAGACTCAACCCAAAACCTGTGTGAATGTAGGTTTGGGGAAAAACGGCGTCTGGTTCTGTTCTTGGCATGGGACACATTGTTGCCAGTGACCGGTTTTTTGCCTGTAACCATGCATACTCTAGACATTGTATTGCCTCGTTCATTCCGCAAAATCGACCTGCAAGGGCCTTGCGTTAAATTCGGTGAAAAAAAGAGCGCGTTTTATACCAGAACAGCAGGTTAAATTCAAGGATTTCTCAGGATCATCCCATCTGGACACTCCCCGGCAACTCTTTATCTTAAAGCATTTGGCGGCGGATACAGGATTTAGTTGTTCAAACAGGCTAGAGGTAGCCTTGCTCAGCCAGAGAGCGCACTTCGCCTTCTCCGACAATCAGGTGATCCAGGGTGCGGATATCCACCTCCGCTAGCAGGTTTTTCAAACGCTGGGTGATACTGATATCGGCCTGGCTGGGTTCAGATATTCCGGACGGGTGGTTGTGAGCAAAAATCAGGGCGGCAGCATTGTGATACAGCGCCCGCTTTATCACTTCCCGCGGATGGACCGATGCGCCGTCGATAGTGCCCAGAAACAACTCTTCCTGGGCAATCAGCCGATTCTGGCTATCCAGAAACAGGCACAGGAACACCTCTCTGCCGCGATCAATCAACCTTGATTTCACATACTGCCGGGTAATACGAGAGTTACAGAATACATCTTCCCTTAACAGGGTTTCCTGAAGGCAGCGCTGGGCAAGCTCAGTGGCCGCCTGTAACTGGGCAAATTTACTGCGCCCAATACCCGGAAAAGCGCAGAACTCTTCTCTGGAAGCTCCCAGGATGCCTCTGAGACCGCCAAATATGCTGATCAAGCCTCTGGCCATGTCCAGCGCCGATGCCCCCCGGGTTCCAGTGCGCAGAAAAATGGCCAGCAGTTCGGCATCTGACAGGGTATGGGCTCCCGCAGTGATCAGTTTCTCTCGTGGCTTCTCACTATTCGGCCAGTCTGCTATTGCCACCCTATACCCCCGTAAGTTGCTGACATCCCCCTATCCTCTTGAATAACCAGCATTCCGCGCAAATTGAATCTACACGTTCATGCTGTTAGTCTTTCGTCGCTTTTGTGCCACACTTTTGTGAAGCTGATCTGCAGCTAAATTAGTTGGTTAGCTGGATGCTTGGTTTTAAATTAAATAAAAAACAGTGGCTACATTTTTTACTATAGCCCAGGTTTTATTTTCTGCCTGACTTTGGACTGCCATGCTAAGTCTCTCCAACAAACAAATAATTCTTGGTGTAACCGGGGGCATTGCCGCCTATAAAGCCGCGGAACTGTGTCGGCTGCTGATCAAGGCCGGTGCTGATGTAAGAGTCGTCATGACTCCCTCAGCAGCGGAATTTATTACCTCCCTGACATTCCAGGCGCTTTCCGGAAACCGTGTCCATATCGAGTTACTTGATGAAGAAGCAGAAGCCGCCATGGGGCATATTGAGCTGGCTCGCTGGGCTGATCTGGTACTGATAGCACCCGCCAGCGCCAACTTTATTGCGCGCCTGAGCCAGGGTCGTGCCGAAGACCTTTTATCCACCCTATGTCTGGCGACCAATGCGCCCATCGCTGTTGCCCCGGCCATGAATCAGGCCATGTGGCGCAATCAGAATACCCAGGATAATCTGCAACAACTTAAGCAGAAAAATATCACGGTTCTGGGGCCGGCCTCAGGCGAACAGGCTTGTGGCGATGTCGGCCTTGGCAGAATGCTGGAGCCGGAAGAAATTGCACAGGCTGCTGCAGCTATGTTTGAAACCGGCGAGCTGGCCGGAGTCAACATTACCATTACCGCTGGCCCAACGCGCGAGGCCATAGATCCTGTGCGTTATATCAGCAATCACAGTTCCGGCAAAATGGGCTATGCCCTGGCAAGGGCCGCCATGGAAGCAGGCGCCAAGGTGGTTCTGGTAAGCGGCCCTGTAGCGCTGGAACCCCCACCACAAGTCAAGCTGGTTGCGGTTGAAAGCGCCAGGCAAATGCTTGATGCCTGCCAGGTTGTTCCGGGAGACATCTTCATCAGTGTTGCTGCGGTTGCTGATTACCGTCCGGCCAACAGTGCCAGTGAAAAAATCAAGAAAAATGCCGACACCATGGAGCTTAGCCTGATCAAAAATCCGGATATCCTTGCCCAAATTTCCCTGTCGGCCCAGCGTCCTTTTTGTGTTGGCTTCGCTGCCGAAACCCAAAATATTGAAGAATATGCCAGAAAAAAACTGCTGGACAAGAAACTTGATCTCATCTTTGCAAATAATGCTGCCGACACGTTTAACAGCGAATCTGCCCTCGCCACGGCCTACTGGCCCGAAGGTGAACACCCCTTTCCGCGGAGCAGCAAGTCCAGTCTGGCACGCGACATGGTGTCACTTATTGCCCGTTGTTACCGAAAATCAAAAACGGAATAGTAGCAAGAGTGACGGTTCAGATTCCTGCCAATATTTTTCGCGCCTATGACATCAGGGGCATTGTCGGTGAAGGGCTTGATGAAAATATCATCAGACTGATTGGCCGCGCGGTGGCCAGTGAAGCCCTCGATCTGGGTGAGAAGTGTCTTGTGGTAGGTGCCGATGCGCGCCTGTCCAGCCCAACTTTTGCTGAAGCCATGATCCAGGGCATTCTTTCAACAGGTTGCAATGTTATCAATATCGGCATCGCTCCAACGCCGCTGATGTATTTTGCCACTCATACCCTGGAAACAAACTCCGGGGTAATGATCACCGGCAGCCATAACCCCAGGAATTACAACGGGGTAAAAATTGTGCTGCAAAATAATTGCCTGGCAGCGGATCAAATTACCCGCCTGAAAGAGAGGATCATGCGTGAGGATTTCCATACAGGGCACGGGACGCTCTCTGCTGTCGATGTAAAAGCTGACTATATCAAGATCATTTGTCGCGATATCGTGTTTAAAGAACCTTATAAAGTGGTGATTGATTGTGGCAATGGTATCGCTGCCAATTGCGCGCCCATGCTTTTTGCAGCACTGGGTTGCCAGGTGATTCCTCTATATTGTGAGGCCGATGGTAATTTCCCCAATCACCACCCGGATCCAACTCGCGAGGAAAACCTGCAGGACCTGATTGCCCTGACAATTCGCGAGCAGGCGGCTCTGGGAATTGCCTTTGACGGCGATGGTGATCGGGTAGTACTTGTCAGCAAGACGGGAAAAATCATTGATGCCGACAAGATGATGCTGACCTTTATTGCCGACATCGTGCCAGAGAACCCGGGCGCCAATATCATTTTTGATGTAAAAAGCAGCCAGCATCTGGCGCAAATGATAAGCCAATATGGCGGTAATCCGGTCATGTGTAAAAGTGGCCATTCCTATGTGAAACAGCAAATGCAAGCCACGGATGCCTTGCTGGGCGGCGAATATTCAGCCCACATTTTCTTCAAGCACCGCTGGTTCGGCTTCGATGACGGTATGTACAGTGCTGCCCGCTTTCTTGAGCTGATGGACAAGAACAACCGCAGTGCCGATGAGCTTTTAGCTGCTTGCCCACAAACCTTCAGTACACCAGAGCTGACTATCAGTGTCAGTGAGGACGAAAAATTCCCGATTATGAACATCCTGCTGGAGCAGCTGACAATTCCTGCTGCCCGCATTAGCACGCTTGATGGCGTGCGAGCAGAAATGGAGCATGCCTGGGGCCTGGTACGGGCTTCAAATACAACACCCAACCTGACCCTGCGCTTCGAGGCAGACTCCCGGGAAGCGCTGGAACATATTCAGGCGCTCTTCATGACGGCAATTTCCAGGCTTTTGCCGGCGCTTAATATAGATCTTTCATAATTCATCCATGCAGACGCTTTCATGAGAATGATGAATTGTTAACTCAGCAGCAGATTGCTTCGCGGAGTTGATAGCTGCGTTTTAAGCTTCCACTTTCTTCCTGTTTCCATTCTGTTGGGCTTGGGCATCGCGAAGACATGCCTTATAATCCGCGATAAATATAGTTAGTAAGCATTCGCTATAAGCGAACAAAGCGGAAATTCCGATGACTTTCGAACTCAGTAAAGCACAAAATATTGCCAGTGTTCTGACCGAAGCCCTGCCTTATATTCAGCACTTTACCGGCAAGACTATCGTGGTGAAATACGGCGGTAATGCCATGATTGATGAAGAGCTGCAGAACAGTTTTGCCCGCGATATTGTCCTGATGAAGCTGGTAGGTATGCATCCCATTGTCGTACATGGTGGCGGCCCCCAAATAGGCACGTTACTGGAAAAGCTGGACATAAAGTCGCACTTTGTTGATGGCATGCGATTCACTGATTCCGCTACGATGGACGTGGTGGAAATGGTACTGGGTGGCCTGGTAAACAAGCAGATTGTCAGTCTGCTAAATAAAAATGGTGGCAAGGCCATTGGCATTACCGGCAAGGATGGGGATTTCATCCGCGCCAGAAAACTGACTGTCACCAGGCAGACACCCGGAATGGAGGCCCCTGAAATTATCGATATCGGGCAGGTGGGCGAAGTAGCCAGTATGAACCCGGCGATTATTGAAATGCTCAAAAGCAGTGATTTCATTCCGGTTATCGCCCCGATTGGCGCTGATGAACATGGTGCCTCCTATAACATCAATGCCGATATTGTGGCCGGCAAGGTCGCGCAGATGGTGCTGGCAGAAAAACTGATTCTGCTCACCAATATCTCTGGCGTTCAGGACAAGCAGGGCAATGTGCTGACCGGTCTGACGACTGCTCAGGTCAAGGATTTAATTGCAGATGGCACTATTCATGGCGGCATGTTACCGAAGATAAATTGCGCCCTGGATGCGGTTAACTCCGGCGTCATCAGCGCTCAGATTATTGATGGTCGTGTCCCCCACGCAGTTTTGCTGGAAGTTTTCACCGATGAAGGCATTGGCACACTGATCACCAATAAGGATAACAAGTCGATCCGACCCCAAACCCGATAAATGCTCAGGTAACCGTTATGGCAGCAAGAGAAAAAGGTGCGAAAAAAGAGGCGATACTGCGCGCTCTGGCGCAGATGCTGGAAAGTAATCCCGGCGGAAAAATTACCACTGCCGCGCTGGCGGCTGAAATAGGGGTTTCAGAAGCGGCGCTGTATCGGCATTTTCCCAGCAAGGCCAGAATGTTCGAGGGCCTGATCGACTTCATGGAAGACACTATTTTTTCGCGTATTAGCCGCATTCTAAATGAAGGCTCTACCGCGCTTGTGCAATGCGAGAAAATTATTTTACTGGTACTGACCTTTGCTGAAAAAAACCCGGGTATCAGTAGGGTGCTCAATGGAGATGCCCTGGTCGGAGAAACCGAGCGTTTGCGTGATCGTGCCAGCCAGGTATTCAATCGTCTCGACACCCAGTTAAAACAAATTTTCCGGGAGGCTGAAATCAAGGAAGGTTTACGCTCGAACATGACGCCTGCCATGACATCAAATCTGCTGTTAACTTTTATTGAAGGAAAGGTTAGTCAGTTTGTGCGCACTGACTTTCAGCAAAAACCGACCGAACAATGGAATGAGCAGTGGTCATACCTGAATCAGGATTTATTCCGGCGATCATAAGCAGCCATAAAAAAGTGAATAATAGGTATTGGCAAATTTAAATGAAATGAAAACTTTTTCGGAAGACTGGCTGGAAAAGTTTCAAAAGCCAATGTAGCAGGCCTTTTCTATATCTCGCTCATTCCAGATTAAGCAGTTCTTTCAGGCGATTAATGTTTTTTCTGCCGTAGTAATCGCCTCTTCTATTTCAGACTCTATCCTGACTAACTGTGTAGCCAGACGATTTCTTTCATTGCTTGCATCTTCGACCTGAGCAGCCAAGTTGGCAGGAATCTGAGTTCCGGCATTTTCGTTATTTACAACCCGTTGTTCCAATTCTGCCAGTTTTTCCTCAGCATCTTCCAGCAGGGAATTCAGCACAATCATTTGTGCTTCCAATTGTTCAATTGTTGCGTCGCGTCGTCTGACAACTTCTTCCGGGGTGCGATAAAGGCGAAGAAGCATCCTGTCTTCTTCCTGGCGCAGGGCTGCCTGTTCCAGCAGGCGTTGCTGCTCAAGCTGTTCTGACTGGGCGGCACGTTCTTCTGCTGTCAGGGTTCTCTGTACAACTTCGATTACCTGACCTCTTTCGTTAAGCACCTGATAACCATTTTTTACAAATTCCGCCGGCACACGTGAGCCGGTAATTTCCCTGCCCTGATCATCCTTGTACTTGTAAAGGTTGGCAGCATTAGCCTGGGAAATAAACAGCGCAGAAATAAGCAGCAAAATTGTGAACTTGTTTCTAAACATTTTTTACAAATCTTACCTGATAAAAATTCCTGAATTTAATTGGTCAAACTTTCAACTGGTACAGTTATTTTATTCACATTATACCGTAGCGCGCCTGATACTCTTTCATGCTGGGCAAATATTCGGTCATGATTTCATTTTCCTGCTGGGCCAGATAATCAATAATCTGCTGTAGATTTATTATACTAATAACCGGAATGGAAAACTCTTTTTCAATTTCCTGGATAGCCGATAACTCGCCATTGCCTTTTTCCTGGCGATCCATTGCCACTACCACCGCTGCAGGGACAGCACCGGCCGCAGCAATAATTTCCATGGTTTCTCTGATAGCAGTACCGGCAGTTATAACATCGTCTATTATTAGTACCCGGTTTTCCAAAGGGGAGCCAACAATATTGCCACCTTCACCGTGATCCTTGGCTTCCTTGCGATTAAAGCACCACGGAATATCCTGCTTGAATTCCTGCCAAAATGCAATTGACGTCGCTGACGCCAGGGGAATTCCCTTATAGGCAGGGCCAAAAATTATGTCATATTCAGGGTTGGCGTGGGCAATAGCTTTCGCGTAACAGGAGCCTAAAAAAGCCAGAGCTGCGCCGCTGTTAAATAATCCCGCATTAAAAAAATATGGGCTCTTTCTACCTGATTTTAATGTGAACTCTCCAAAGCGAAGAATATTGTTTTGCGTTACATAATTTAAAAACTGTTGTTGGAAATCCTGCATTGAAAATTCTCTTTACCTGTCTGATTAACTGTATTACTTATTTTTATATATCGGCCTGTATTTTCATAGAAAACATTTAGCTTAAGATGCCTGTTAACCCAGGGTGGCTTTCTGAACCGTAAGCAAATTTTCTATACCATGTCGTGCCAGGTCAATCATTGCATTCAGATCATCAAAACTGAAATCACCATCTTCACCAGTGCCCTGGATTTCAATAAACCCGCCCTTGTCAGTCATCACCACATTCATATCAGTTTCTGCAGAGGAATCCTCAATGTAGTCAAGATCAAGCACTGGCATTCCCTTGTAGATACCCACAGAGACAGAAGCAATCATCTGCTTGATTGGGTTTTCCTTAATCGCTTTTTTCTCCATCAGGTAATTGATTGCATCGGCCAGAGCGACACAGCCACCGGTGATGGAGGCGGTTCGAGTTCCACCATCAGCCTGGATGACATCACAATCAATCTTGATGGTATTTTCACCCAATAGTTTCATGTCTAAGGCTGCCCGCAATGAGCGACCAATCAAACGTTGGATTTCCTGTGTTCTGCCACTTTGTTTTCCTCTGGCGGCTTCCCTGTCCATTCTTGAGCCGGTTGATCGCGGTAACATGCCATACTCCGCAGTAACCCAACCCTGACCACTGCCTTTGAGAAAGTGTGGCACTCTTTCTTCGACTGACGCAGTACAAATAACTTTGGTTTCTCCAAACTCTACCAGCACTGAGCCCTCGGCATGCCGGGTAAAGCCTCTGGTAATCTTGATATCGCGTAGTTCATTGGACAGTCTTCCACTTGGTCGTGTTACTTCAGACATTATTTTCCCTTTTCTGGTTTGTGATCTTTTGGCTTATTGTAAATGAAGTGTTAATTAAATTTTGCTTAACGTGACTGGGTAAAAATCAATTCCTGACGCCAGTAGCGATATTTTATTATGGATAGCAAATCCGCTATAGTTCGTTCCCAATTTACTCAATTCGTCAGGTCTATTATATGACAAGCAGCATGACGGCATTTGCCCGTAAACAGGCTGATTTTGCCTGGGGCACCCTGATATGGGAAATCCGCTCTGTAAACCACCGCTATCTGGAACCAGCTTTTCGTTTACCTGAACAGTTTCGTTCTACCGAATCCGCATTAAGGGATTGGCTGCGCAAGAACATCAGTCGCGGCAAAATTGAAGCCCAGTTAAAGTTTCAACCCGATATGTCAGAAGGCAGCCAGATCCCCATAAACGAAGCTCTTCTTGACCAACTAAACAAAGCCCTGGAGGAAGTCGCTGTCCATACTGGCGCCAGTGCTCATACCAGCGCGCTGGAAATATTAAAATGGCCCGGCATCATTCAGGAACAGGGACAGGATACTAAAGTAATAGAAGAAGCCGCGCTATCCCTGTTTAAAGAAGCCGCGGGCCTCCTTTGCGAACATCGTGCCCGCGAAGGTGCTGAATTGAAAGCCGGCATAGAAAGCCGGCTTGATACTATCACCTCGATAATCAGTGATATCAGCACCGCACTCCCCGATATCCTGGCTACGCAACAGAATAAACTCAAAGAGCAGATTTGCGAACTGGAAATCGAGGTGGATGCCGGACGCCTGGAGCAGGAACTGGTGATAATCATGCAAAAGGCTGATATTGAGGAAGAAATTGACCGTCTTGCAGTCCATGTAAAGGAAATCCGCCACGTTATGTCTCGCTCAGAGCCGATTGGCAGGCGACTTGATTTCCTCATGCAGGAGCTAAATCGTGAGGCCAATACGATCTGTTCAAAGTCTGTTGTTACTGAAACCACGCTCAATGCCGTGGAGCTGAAAGTACTCATCGAGCAAATCCGGGAACAGGTACAAAATATCGAGTGAGTATTGATACACTCACCACGGAACCCATAATCTGAATTAACAAGAAGAAGAGTCCAGATGTCACAGGGAATATTGTTTTTGATTTCTGCCCCTTCCGGTGCCGGAAAAACGTCGCTGGTAAATGCCTTGTTAGATGCGGCCGCCAATAACCTGGCTACCAGACTGTGCGTATCGATCTCTCATACCACACGGCCCAAGCGTCCTGGTGAAGAGAACGGCAAGAACTACCATTTTGTCAGTGTCGCTCAGTTTGAGCAGATGCAAAAAGAGCAAGCTTTCCTTGAAAGTGCAGAGGTTTTTGGCAACCATTATGGTACCTCCCGAAAGTGGGTAGAAGATCAGCTCGCCCAGGAACAGGATGTAATTCTTGAGATCGACTGGCAGGGAGCCAGCCAGGTACAGGCATTGTTGCCTGAATCGGTTAGTATTTTCATTCTTCCTCCTTCTCTGGATGCCTTGCGGGAAAGGCTAACCAGCCGCGCTCAGGATGATGCTGATGTCATTGAAAAACGCATGAGCGAAGCAAAAAATGAAATTTCCCACTATGCTCAGGCAGATTACATCATCATCAATGAAGATTTTGATACGGCACTTGCGGATCTCAATGCCGTCATTCGCAGTGCCGGCCTTAGCAAGAAGCATCAGGCCAGCAGTAATGCCGAACTCCTGAAGAATCTCGTTTCCTGACCCAACCCCCCCCAATTTAGGCGCTAAAGCAGGCATAGACTTGGCCCTGTAGTCCATTTATAATGCTCGCCCCCGGCAAACTGGGTATATCCCACCCGGTCAGGAATGCACTCAAATCGCTAACACAAGGTAAGACTATGGCTCGTATCACTGTTGAAGATTGTCTGGATAATGTTGAAAACCGTTTTGATCTGGTAATGATTGCCAGCAAGCGGGCACGTCAGCTGCAAACCGGCGGCAAAGACGCCCTGGTTAGTGAAGATAATGACAAGCCAACCGTGGTTGCGCTGCGCGAAATTGCAGAGGGTCTTGTGGACAGCAGTATTTTGACTAATACTCGTGAAGAAGAAACCAAGGATTCGCTTGAAGCGGTCGAAGCCGCTGCTGCAGCTGCAGCCAAGAGCGACGACATTTCTATAGAAGAAGCCATGGACGCGGTGTTGATTCCGGAGGCCAGTGATGCCGCCGAAGAAAGCGAAGTTACCGCACCAGCCGATACTGACGAAGAACATTAGTCAGACCTGCCATTCAGTATTACAGGCCGGTCGGCCTGATCACCAGGCGGGCAACACCCTTGCCCGCTTCAACTCAGTATTTACAGCAAGCGCTTACAACATTGTTGAAAAGTGCGTTCATGACCTCAAATTAGAACAGACAGGGTTTGCAGGCCATGATGACTATCAGTAATTTTACAAATGATTTGAATGACTACATGGGTAATGCCCAGGTAGACCTTGTGCGTCGTGCCTATTTTTATGCCGAACAGGCTCATGACGGACAGTTCCGCCGTACTGGTGAGCACTATGTCTCCCATCCCCTGGCGGTAGCAGAAATTCTTCGAGCCATGCATATGGACCATCAGAGTCTGGTAGCGGCCATGCTGCATGATGTCATCGAAGATACCGGTATTACCAAGAAAGATATTGAAGGTCAGTTTGGTGAAACCGTCGCCAACCTGGTTGATGGTGTCAGTAAACTGAACAAAATTGAGTTCAGTACCCGTGCCGAAGCCCAGGCTGAAAACTTTCAGAAAATGGCGCTGGCAATGGCCAAGGATATTCGCGTTATTCTCGTCAAGATGGCAGATCGCATGCATAACATGCGCACCCTGAACGTCATGAGTCCGGAACAGCAAAAGCGTATTGCGCGGGAAACTCTGGAAATCTATGCCCCGATTGCCAACCGACTGGGGATGCACAATATTCGTATGGAGTTTGAAGAAAGAGGGTTCAAGGCCCTCTATCCTCTTCGTGCACCACGAATTGATGCCGCGGTAAAAAGTGTCAGTGGCTACCGCAAAGAACTGGTCAGTCAGGTACAGGCCGCGCTTGAAGCCTGCCTGAAACGGGAAGGTCTACCGGGCAGGGTACTGGGCCGGGAAAAGCATCTTTATAGTATTTACCGAAAGATGAAGGAAAAAAGACTCTCTTTCCGGGAGATAACCGACGTTTTTGCATTCAGAATAATTACCGACGAGGTGGATACCTGTTATCGGGTGCTAGGTACCGTACACAGCCTCTACAAACCGGTACCGGGAAAATTCAAGGATTATATTGCCATTCCCAAGGTCAACGGCTATCAATCACTGCACACCACCCTTTTTGGTATGCATGGCGTGCCAATTGAAATACAGATACGCACTGAAGAAATGGACAAGATGGCCAACAATGGCATTGCGGCGCACTGGCTGTACAAGTCTTCCGATGACACCCCAAATCAGAGCCATATTCGCGCCAGACAATGGGTACAGGACCTACTGGAAATGCAGAAACATGCCGGTAATTCTCTTGAATTTATCGAGCACGTTAAAACCGATCTGTTTCCCGACGAAATTTATGTGTTCACTCCCAAGGGAGCAATCCTGGAATTACCTGAAGGATCTACCCCGGTGGATTTTGCCTATGCGGTACATACCGATGTCGGTAATTCCTGTGTAGCCTGTCGAATAAACCGGCGTCTGGCACCACTAAGCCAACGCCTGCAAAGCGGGCAGACCATTGAAATCATCGCCTCCGGCAACCACCCCAACCCGGCCTGGCTTGGGTTTGTGGTTACCGGCAAGGCTCGCAGTAATATTCGTCACTTTCTGAAAAATCAGCGTCGCTCTGAAGCCATAGCACTGGGCAGACGCCTGCTCAACAAAACCCTCTCCAGTTTCGGCTACCATCTGTCGAATATTCGCAAGGAAAAGATTGGCGGCCTGCTGGAGCAAACAGATTTCGATGTGCTGGATGATCTGCTCGAGGATATCGGTCTGGGCAACCGCATGGCCTATATTGTCGCTCGCCGTCTGATTCCATCAGTGGAAGGTGAGGAACTGCCGGTTAATCAGGATGAATCATCAATGGCGATCCGTGGTGCTGAAGGCATGCTGATGACCTTTGCCAAATGTTGCCACCCAATTCCCGGTGACCCCATTGTAGGCTACATCAGTTCCGGCCGCGGCATGATCGTTCACCGTGAAACCTGTAACAACATGACAGAAATTCGTAACGATCCGAAGAAGTATATCAATCTGCGCTGGGATCCCACTGTCGGAGGAGAATTTACTGTAGAGTTACGTGTGGAACTGGAACACCAGCGCGGCATTATTGCCACTCTGGCCAATGCTATCACTTCCGCTGAAGCAAATATTGAAAAGATTGGCACCTCCGATCGCGATGCCCAATTCAGTATCGTTAACCTGACACTGACAGTTCGAAACCGTATTCATCTGGCAAGGGTGATGAAGAAAGTGAGAATGATGAAGTCAGTCTCAAAAGTCGGCCGTATGAGCAATTAGCAAGCAGTAGCCTTCAGCTTGTTTTTTCCCGCCATGGAAGACTTGTGGGAATCACTGTTCCGGAGGGCTTTACTACCAATTATTGACGCGCCATCATCGATCAACTGGCGAGCCTCATCAGCGGGCACTGTCTGGCTGTTTTCCCTGGAAGGAGATATCGAACAGGAAATCAGTGAGGATATTGTGCAGGCCTCCAGCGGCCTGCGACCTACTGCAGAGGCCCCGGCCCTGACCCGCGTCGAACCGACGGCAGAAAGACTCCCCAATATCGAGGCCGGCCAGGCTATTTTTAACCAGATCTGTGCTGCCTGCCATGGGCCCAACGGCGAGGGCGGAGAAGCTGGCGTGGAGTTAGTGGGAAAAACCTTTACCACAGCGGACATTATGACGCTTGCCAGCTATGGGCGAAACACCATGCCTGCTTTCAGCTACGCCTATTCGCGAGACCAGTTGCATGATGTTGCCACTTATATCATTGATGACCTGCTGGCCAGATAGCGCTGATTCTGCCCAAAGCTTTTGCTTCAGGGTATCGCTCTGAATAAAGCTATCGAGTTAGACATTTCGATTTCCTTGTGCCTGCAGCCGCATTTGCTGCTTTGCTTATGGCGAGCGATCCGTTTTCCTCCTAGAATGCTGACATGACAGCTCACTCATCCAATAAGCCTTCGGCGCCTACGCTCGATCTGCAACAGGTGCCGGTTTCTGAACTCAAAGGCGTTGGCCCCAAACTGGCAGAGAAGCTGGCAGCCATTCACATCGAAACCGTTCTTGATCTGCTTTTTCACCTACCCTTTCGGTACCAGGACCGAACCCGAATTACCCCTATAGGATCTTTGCGCCACGGCGTGGAAGCCGTTATTGAGGGAGAAGTCATGGGTAGCGCCATTGTGTTTGGTCGACGTCGCAGTTTGTTGGTGAAAATACAGGATGGCAGCGGCATTACCAGTTTGCGTTTCTATCATTTCAGTGCCGCACAGAAAAACAGTTTAACCCCGGGGTCGCGAATTCGCTGTTTTGGAGAAGGACGCTGGGGTAAAAGCGGAGTCGAGCTCTATCACCCCGAATATGAAATTGTAGGCAGTAGCGCCAAATCTCTGGAAGACCATCTGACGCCTATCTATCCCACTACCGAAGGTCTGCACCAGGCACGTTTACGCGCCATGACCGAACAGGCTCTGGTGATGCTGGCAAAATCGCAGGCACTACCAGATCTGTTGCCGAAAGAGCTGAGCCAGGAATTGGGATTTATTTCACTGGAGAAAGCATTAAATTACCTGCACCACCCCCCGGTGGATGCGGTGTTGTCAGAATTGGAAGCCGGGACCCATCCGGCACAAAGTCGCCTGGCATTTGAAGAGCTACTGGCCAACTATTTATGCCTGCGTCGTCTGCGTGAAGTAGCCGATCGCCATGCTGCGCCATCCCTGCAGGATAAAAATGGCCTGAGTAAGGACCTGCAAGCATCTTTACCTTTTGCATTAACCTCGGCCCAGCAAAGAGTCAGCCAGGAAATTGCCAGCGACATTGCCAGACAAACACCAATGCTGCGTCTGGTGCAGGGGGACGTAGGTTCAGGCAAAACCCTGGTGGCAGTGATGGCGGCATTACATGCCATTGATAACGATTATCAGGCTGCCATTATGGCGCCGACGGAAATACTGGCAGAACAACATTATCTGAATCTGGAGCCGCTTTTATCAAGCATGGGTATCTCTACTGTTTACCTTAGCGGGAAGATCAAAGGCAAACAGCGCACGGCAGTACTGCAGGCAATGGAGAGCGGACAGGCCCAGTTAGTCGTGGGAACCCATGCGCTGTTTCAGGATGGTGTGAATTTTTCCAGGCTGGGATTAATCGTCGTAGATGAACAACATCGATTCGGCGTACACCAGAGACTTGCGCTGAGAGAAAAAGGAAATCATGATGGTACCTACCCTCACCAGTTGATCATGACTGCCACCCCGATTCCGCGTACTCTGACCATGAGTGCCTATGCTGATCTCGACTGTTCCATCATAGACGAGCTGCCTCCTGGACGGACACCGGTCAACACTATTCTGACACCGGACTCCCGTCGCAACGAAATCATTGAACGTATCAGTATTGCCTGCAGGGACGGTAAGCAGGCCTACTGGGTATGTACCTTGATAGAGGAGTCAGAAGCCCTGCGGTGCCAGGCCGCTGAAGCAACCTACGCCGAAATGCAACAACTACTGAGTGATATCAATATCGGGCTGATTCATGGCCGCCTCAAAGCCAAAGAAAAAGCTGAAATCATGCAGGCTTTCAAGGCCGGTAATATTCAGCTATTAATTGCCACCACCGTGATTGAAGTAGGTGTCGATGTTCCCAATGCCAGCCTGATGGTCATCGAAAATCCGGAACGTCTGGGCCTTGCCCAGCTTCACCAACTTCGAGGACGAGTCGGACGAGGCAAGCAGGAAAGTCATTGCGTGCTTCTATACAAGTCGCCCCTGTCCGATATTGCCAAGGAACGACTGTCCATCATGCGGCAAAGCAACGACGGCTTTTATATTGCTGAAAAAGATCTTGAAATAAGAGGGCCTGGCGAAGTGCTCGGCACACGTCAGACCGGGCTTATGGAATTCAAGATGGCAGATCTGATGCGCGATTCTCACCTGCAACCGAGAGTTAAACTCTGGTCTGAAAAAATCCGAACATCACACCCTGAATTAATTGTGCCGCTAATCAAACGCTGGCTGGCTGGCTCGGAACAGTATGGTCATGTTTAGGGATGTCATCTTGCAACACTGTCCGGTATTTTTGAAGAAGAGCCAATGCTTATCAGCAAGCAATCCAATACAGATAATTTATTAATCTTTCAACACGACAACGCTTACCTCAAAGAGATTTTTTCATGAGTACAATCCCCCCATGCCCCAAGTGTCACTCTGAATATGTTTATTTGGATGCCCCCTTACTGGTTTGTCCCGAGTGCGCCCATGAATGGGAAGTAAATATAGCAGATGATGCGGACAGCAAGTCACAGGAAAATCATAATTTCGTAAAGGACGCCCATGGTAATGAGCTCTTTGATGGCGATTCGATTTCCGTCATTAAAGACCTCAAAGTTAAGGGCTCTTCGTCTGTGGTTAAAGTCGGGACCAAGGTAAAAAATATTCGTCTCGTAGAGGGAGATCATAATATAGATTGCAAAATTGACGGCATAGGTGCCATGAAACTCAAATCTGAATTTGTTAAAAAAGGCTGAGTACTACCTTGGATATTCGAAAAATTAATACGACTGAAACCTTATCTTTGCGCAAAGCCTTGCTGCGTCCACATCTTACTCCTGAACAATGCATTTACCCTGGCGATGATGATTCTACAACATGCCATCTAGGAGGATTCATTGACGACAGCTTGATGAGTATCGTGTCCATTTACCAACGAGGTCTGCCCGGGCAGGAGAGTAAACGCGGCTACCAGTTTCGGGCTCTGGCTATTGTTGACGGTCTACGCAGCCGGGGTTATGGGCTGATATTACTGCATGCTGTCGAACAATATGCCCGGGATAACGCGGCTGATTATTTATGGGCCAATGCGCGTATGACGGCAGTAGAGTTCTATCGCAAGGCCGGATATACCATTGATGATAAGGAATTTATTGTCGAAGGAGTTGGAGCACATGTGATTGTAAACCGGACCTTTAATTGAGCCTGTTTATTTTTCCTGTTTTGGCAGAGCTTCAATAGCTACAAAACATGGTTGATGTTCTACTATGCATACATCTCGCATCATTGAAAACCGGTAACCCAAGTAGTACACATGTTAAGTAATGATTTTATTGATTTACTAAAAATACTGATACGCCAGCCAAGTGTTGTTGGTGCAGAGCATTCATTTTTCCGAGCCTTGCAACGTGAACTGGAAGAGCGTGGCGCTGATGTTTATTGGTATGAAGGTTTGTTGGTAGCCCAGGGCAAAAACCCTTTTAGTGTGATGTATTCAGCCCATATAGATCGACATGGTCTTATCTGTACCGGCCCCAATGAATTTCAATTTGCCGCATTTATTTCTGGTAACAGAACCGATCTTCTTAACAATTCTGTTTCTGAAGAATTAATGACCAAAGTAACCCAGCGTTTTCAAGCCGCACCGGTTTTTGCCTATGAACCCTGGTCAGGCGCTTATCGGGGTAGTGGTGTTATAAAAAATTCATATATCTGTGAATACAGAAATAACCTGATTTTTGAAATTGATGGACTGGAGGATGTGGTTGCCGGAACGCCGATAGCTTTTAAAGACAAGCTAAGAATCAAGGATGGTCGATTAGTGGGGCAGCTGGACAATGTTATCTCTGCCGCTACGCTGGTACATCTGTTCAGCCTGGGATTTGAGGGCACAGTATTTTTTACCGCCCAGGAGGAGGCCGGTAAAAGCTGGCGCTATTTACTTGAATGGTTTCGACGCTTTGGCGGCTCTACCAACCGCCTTTTTGTTGTCGACACCAGTCCATTCCCGGATACCGAGGCTGCCAATAATCAACTGTTGGTATTACGGGAAAAAGATGCCAACGCTGAATTTAATACAGAGTCCACGAGGATGATTGAGAACCTGTGCATCGAACGACAAGTCAGCTATTTATTCAAGGACAAGTACATGGAGCAGGAAAATGATCGTTTACTCGCCAGGGGTGAAAGACCACGCTCAATTGGCAGCACTGAATTGGGAAGAATAATTGCCGCATCCAATGGGCTGGTGGACGGCACTACCATACAGGTACCAACAACCGATTATCACACCATGGATGAGTCGGCTTCCTGGGAATCCATAGACGCATTTATAAATCTCCTGTCCTCGTTAGCCGATGAAATTAAATCGTAGGTCAGGAGCTTATCTCAGGCGTCACGAATGACTTTGCTGCAATAAAAAAACACGCCACGTTCAGGGAAATTACTGCGTCAACATTAAACGCCTTCGAGTATGCCGGTTTCTTTTTCACTCTTGGCGATGATGACTGCACCACAGGAATCAGAAAAAATATTGACCGCAGAGCGACACATATCCAGAACACGATCGGTCACCAGAAGTAAGCCAATGGCCTCAAAAGGCAAACCGATGGCCGTGAGAATTACCGTAATCGCAACCAGGCTGGCAGCAGGAATACCGGCAACACCGATGGATGTTAACAAGGCAACCAAAACAATAGTGAACTGGGTAACAAAAGTCAGCTCCAGACCATAAGCCTGGGCCAGGAAGATCGCGGCAACACATTCATACAGTGCCGTACCATCCATATTGATAGTGGCTCCCAGAGGCAAGACAAAACTAGTGGTGCGTTCCGAGACCCCGGCATTTTTTTCCACACACTCCATGGTTAAAGGCAAAGTCGCAGAAGACGAGGCGGAGGAAAACGCCGTCAGCATCGCCGGTGCCATAGCACGAAAATGTCGGCTCGGGCGGACTTTCGCCACATATTTAAGGATCAGCGGCAAGGCAATGAAGGTATGCGCGGCCAATGCCAGCAATACCGTGATAAAGAAAAACAGCATGGGCCGAAAAGCAGAAAATCCGGTAGCCGCTACGGTTTCGGCAACCAGGCCAAAGACTCCGTAAGGAGCAAAGGTCATGATCCACATGGTGATT
The DNA here is from genome assembly GCA_030828385.1 of Gammaproteobacteria bacterium. Taxonomy (GTDB): domain Bacteria; phylum Pseudomonadota; class Gammaproteobacteria; order Pseudomonadales; family Pseudohongiellaceae; genus Eutrophocola. Next base: position 7,778 of record JAURCS010000001.1, on the reverse strand, counting down.
TTCATCATGGTTTCAGAAATACCACGCCACAGGGTAAGCAACGCTTCACTTTGTTTACTGGGAATCTGGCTCATGAAAAAACCGAACACCAGGCTGAAAAAAATCAGCCCCAACATTTGTCCCTCAGCTGCGGCGGCAACAATGTTGGTGGGTATCATACGCAGGAAAATCTGCACTATATCGCCGCTACCACGTCCTTCGACACTGGCAACTGCTGAGGCAACGGCATCGCCGTCCAGGGTCAGGTTAAGCTGATCACCTACCGGTACGCCGCCGGCCAGTCCAGGGCTCATCAGGTTAACGAAAAATAGGCCAATCAGAATAGCCAGCGTGCTGGTAAAAGCATAGTAAAGAAGGGTTTTACCCCCAAGACGCCCAAGGTCACTACCGTTACCCAGGTTGGCAATACCGACAATAATAGAGGACATGATCAACGGTACAATTATCATGCGCAGGGCATTCATAAAAAGCGTGCCGAGAAAGTCATAAATCTGAACAAAAGTGACGCCAAGAATACTGGCTTCAGTCCCGCTGATCGATCCCGCGATTGCCGCGAGCACAATAGCAATCAGTATCTGCCAGTGCAGTTTGATTTTTCTCATAATGGATAATTACTCTGGGTATGATGAATTTTCCAATGCCTCATCATTAAAACAGTGAGGATTCTTTTATTCAATGTCGGTGCGTCTATAATGACATACTTACCCCAGTTAAATTTTCAATCTTAAAGCTTCCGATTTATGGATCAATCCCACTACCTCGCCCGCAGCCGTACTCGACTTATCAGTTTGTGGGAAGCGCTGAAAAAGAGCTTCGCCCGGCGCTATCCGACTACCTATGCCCATTTGCCGGAGTATTGGCGTTTGATGCGCATGGACCGGCCGATTGGTATTTACCTGTTGTTGTGGCCCACCTTGTGGTGTTTGTGGATTGCTGCTGGCGGCTTTCCCGACTTTGATCTGCTATTTATCTTCATTTTTGGCACTATCCTGATGCGCGCTGCCGGTTGTTGTATCAACGATTTTGCTGACCGCGATTTTGATGGTCACGTGGAGCGCACCAGGGAACGTCCACTGGCATCTGGAAAGATCTCCGGTCGGGAAGCGCTGACACTTTGTGCCCTGTTATGTTTGCTGGCTTTTGTATTGGTGCTGTTTACCAACCGGCTGACTATTTACATGTCTTTTGGTGGCTTGGCTATCGCCCTGGTATACCCCTTCGCCAAACGTTTTACCCATCTGGCACAACTGGTTTTGGGGGCTGCTTTTTCGTGGGGAGGCTTGATGGCATTTACCGCTCAGACCGGAGAGCTCCCGCTTTATGCCTGGCTCCTGTATACGGCGAATTTTCTTTGGACTGTTGTCTATGACACCCAGTACGCCATGGTAGACCGGGAAGATGACGTGAAGATCGGTGTGAAGTCTACTGCCATTCTGTTCGCGGAAGCCGATCGATTTGTTATCGGTATGCTGCAAATTTTCTTTTTACTCGCCATGTCGCTCAGCGCAAAACATTTTGAGCTGGGAGGCTGGTTCCAGTTTGGTCTATTCCTCGCCGCCTGCCTGTTTGCCTACCAGCAATTCCTCACCTGGAAACGTCACCCCAAGGACTGCTTTCGCGCCTTTCTGAACAACTACAGAGTAGGCATGGTGATATTCTTTTTTACCGTAGTGGATTTGTTTATTCCTTAAGAAAGTCGCAAGTTACAAGTCTCAAGTCGCAAGAAAATCAGGTAGGTAGGAAAAGCGTAGCGTCTTCCGACACTGTGTAAGACTTCTGTTGAGGTTCATTTAAAACGTCGGATGGCGGTCTGCGACCTTATCCGACCTACAAACTAGAATGTTTTTCTTGAGACTTGTAACTTGCGACTGATTTAAAGCAAGTCCCTGCCGTTAAACACGTCCCGTTCCAGCTCAAAAGAATTTATCCCTTCAACACAGCCGAGGTTCACTCTGTAGTAACCCGGTTTACGCATGGTTTCATGGAAGGTGTAATTGCCACACTTTTTACAGAAATAATGTTTCGCCACCTTGTTACCAAACTGGTAACAGGACAATGCACCCTCTTTTATCTCTCTCTTAAGTTCTGCATCGGCCAATGGTGGATTTAACATGATGGCGGCACGACGTTCGCAGTAAGAGCAGTTACAGCTCAATCCCGAGGTGATGGGGTCACTGGCAAATGAAAAACTGACGGCACCACAGTGACAGCTTCCCTTATATTCAGGCATTGCATTCTCCGCTTATATTATTAAATTTTCGGCTGATACGATCTCTCAGGAGTCGTATTGAATAAGAGCAGGTTTGCGCCAGTTCGTATCAACACCCAATGAGGTCAGTAATTCGATGCCGCGCTCATAATTACGACCCACTGAATTCACACCATGGGAATCATCCCCGGGGACAACAGCAATCCCTAAAGCCAGTGCGGTTTTCAGCACAGGGGTGGAAGGATATTGTTCAGCTGTTTTGTCAAAGCCGCGTAAATTAAAATCCAGAATCAGATTTTTATCCGCAATAAAACCAAGATTACGTTCAATGCGCTGCCAGATTTCAAGCGCTTTAAAAGACTCCAGATAAGCCGGATCAAATTTGCGAATCAGATCAAAGTGCCCCACCACGGCAGGCTCAAGTGCTTGCAGCATTTCATACTGAGCATCCAGATACCTGGCATAAAGAGGAATAATGCCACCACAACTTTCCAGGGCTAGCTGAAAATGGTCTTCATCATAGTCAATACAAATACCATTGACATGATGCACCGAGCCAACTAGATAGTCAGGTTTTAACTCTGCCACCAGCTGTTTGATCAAGGCCTCTGAGCCTTCATAAGTCTCTGTTTCAAAAGCGGAAAAAATTTCAATCTGATTGCGGTATTTTTCCTTTAGCATCTTGCATTGTGCAAAGTAATCGCGAAATCTCTGTTTCAGAAATTTTGCACTGAGATTATCTTCCTGTTCGTCAGGATAACGAGTGCTATCGGAGCTCGGAGCCATATGCTCGGTAATGCCTACCCAGGAAAAGCCATGACTTATATAAGCCTGTATTACCTGTTCCAGGGAGTCACTGGCGTGATGACAAAACTGACCACTGTGGCCACCATGCACAGAAACTTTTGCTATAGCCTTATCCTTGATCTTGTTGCTGACAGCCATGGCGGAAATCCCGAAAAAATGCGTTATTGCGATGGCATCCATTGTAGTAGACATCAAGGTCCAGTGAGTACCCCTAATATTTACCCTTTAGCCATACGAGCAGTCACTGTAAACTCTTCATTGTTTTGTTAGCAATCATCCATCCAAACCATTTCAGAATCCGTAGTATCTGTTAAAGCCCGGAGATCTCTTGAGCGCCAACAGGCCAGAAACATTCCATCTGCATTTCCTGACCAGCATTGATGAAGTCGATGCTGAACAATGGGATGCCCTTGCCGGGCCTGCATACCCATTCATGAAACATGCCTTTTTTCAGGCACTGGAGCACAGCCGCAGCACCACTGCGCTCACCGGCTGGCAACCTTTTCATGTGGTCATCAAAAAATCAGCCGCAGAAAATAGTGACGACATTGATGATAATCAGAATATTGTTGCCATCATGCCACTTTTTTTAAAGGATAATTCCAGTGGTGAATACGTTTTCGATTGGTCATGGGCTGATGCCTATCAGCGTCATGGCATAGATTACTATCCCAAATTTGTTACAGCCATCCCCTTCACTCCCTGCCCTGGCCCGCGCATCTGTGTGGCTACTGATCAGGATGCGTCGGAAATCTATCGCCTGTTGTACGAGGCCATTCCACAGCAGGCTCAAAAGCTGGGTGTCTCCAGCTGGCATGTGCTGTTTCCGGAAAAAGCTGAATGTGAAGCCCTTGCAGCACTGGGCGTACAATCGCGAGTTGGCTGCCAATACCAGTGGTTTAACAGGAAATATAATAATTTTGATGACTTTCTTGGCCACTTCAGCTCTCGCAAGCGCAAAAATATCCGCAAGGAACGACAAAAAATACGCGATGCAGGAATCGAATTTGAATTTATTGAAGGAGCTCAGATAGAGCCTGCTCACTGGGACAAGTTTTATCTTTTTTATCAAAGTACCTATCTGGTGCGTGGCAGGCCGCCTTATCTGACGGATGAGTTTTTCAGGCTGGTGGCTAAGTCCATGCCTGATAACCTGCTTCTGGTACTGGCAAAAAAAGATGGTGAATATATCGCAGGAGCCCTGAGCTTTATCGGTTCAGACTGCCTCTACGGGCGCTACTGGGGTTGCATTGAGGAATATCAGTTTCTGCATTTTGAAACCTGTTATTACCAGGGCATCGAATACTCTATTGAGAAAGGCCTGCAGCGTTTTGATTCCGGCGCCCAGGGTGAGCATAAGATCCAGCGCGGTTTTGAGCCTGAACTAACCTGGTCCAATCACTGGATTGCGCACCCTGAATTTGATCAGGCCATCAGCCGCTTTCTTGAAGATGAAGAAAAATATATTCGGCGTTACCAAAAAGAAGCTGCGCAATACCTGCCTTTTAAAGCGGCCGATCCCTGACAGATTTTTTCTTGCTGGATTAACGACTGGCTTGGTCGACTTTTTATTGTTCCTTTTTCCAAACCAGCAGCTGGTTATTGGCTGGCATAGGGTGGTCTGTCACCAGGGTCAATCCTGCCTTTTCAGCCAGAGCATTAACCATTTCAAAATCCCTGATCGCGCTTACTGGATCACGCTCCTGCAGCCACAATTCGAAGCTGGCATTGCTTTCACTGGTGTACTCGCCCGCGTATTTGAATGGGCCATAAACACAAAGAAAGCCGCCGGCTTGCAGGACCAGGCCTGCCCCGTGAAAAAAATCTGCCAGCTTTTCCTGCGCCATAATATGCAAAGTATTGGCACTGAAAACACCGCCTACTTTTTTTACCGGCCAGGGTTGCTGACTAACATCCAGTACTAATGGCGGCAAGATATTGGACAGTGTCAAATCGGCGAGGCCTGCTTCAACAATTGGCAAATTGTCCTGAATGTCACTTGGCTGCCAGGTCACCTGCGCGAGTTGGCTGGCAAAATACTGTGCATGCTGTCCGGTATAACTGCCAATCTCCAGCACAGTGAGATCACCCTGAAAGTACTGGCTAATGACAGTAAGAATCGCTGCCTTGTTATTTTCGCAGGCCTGGGAAAAGGGTTTTGACATATCACAAGTGCCTTTGAGGAATTTACGTTAAACTTAGGGTTATTACTAAAGGAACTCCATTATGCCAAAACAACACATCGAAGGTCTGATCTCCGAATTACATGACAGGTTCGCTGATAGCGACACCAGCCCACAGCAGGAGGCCATGCTCGCGCAAATGAAAAGTGAACTGGCCGAGTGGGAGGGACCAAAGCCATCTGAAGATTTCAGGACCACGGCCGAACGCCTGTTACAGGAGATGGAAGAAGATCACCCCCTCACAGCTGCTGTTATCCACGAAATTATCAATACTCTGAACAACATCGGGGTATAGAGCATCTGCGCCTGCAGTTGTTTATTTTGGCTTACGCAGGAACACCGGTTTGTCGGGACTTGATTCAGCACTGCTGTAGCGATAACCATCAATAGCAAAATCAGGCAGGGCCCCGGTTTTGCTCACCCGGTTCTGGATAATCCAGGCCGCCATTTTCCCCCGGGCTTTCTTGGCATAAAAGCTGATAACACGATACTTGCCATTACTGTAGTCCTTGAATACCGGGGTTACGATATTTGCCTGCACTGACTTTTTGTTCAGCACACTAAAGTATTCATTGGATGCCAGGTTCACCAAAGTGTCGTCTTTTAGAGCACTCATATCCCGGTTGATAGCATCGGTTACCTTGTCGCCCCAGAACTCATACAGGTTTTTGCCGCGCTCATTGCTGATGCTGGTTCCCATTTCCAGACGATAGGCCTGCATCAAATCAAGGGGTTTCAGGGCGCCATAAAGTCCGGAAAGGATGCGCAGATGATCCTGGGCATATTTCAGGTCAGCAGAAGAAAAATTTTCGACTTCAAGGCCTGTATACACATCTCCCTTGAAGGTAAAAATGGCAGGTCTGGCATTAGTCTCGGAAAAGGGTGTTTTCCACTTTTTAAAGCGTTCGACGTTCAAGGTGCTGATGGCGTCACTTGTGTTCATCAGCTGTTTCAAATCCTGCGCCGAATACTCACGCATAATCTTTATCAGCTTACCCGAATCAGGCAAAAATTCTGGCCTTGTGGTAAGCGGTGATTTGTATTTACTTTCCAGATCCAGCGTTTTCGCTGGAGAGATTACAATTAACATATTACTTCCTGAAACCTGAATTACACTTGATTAATGAATTCATCCCACCAGTTTAACGGCGTAATGCCGTCATTACGGTCATAAACATTGCCGTAGTACCAGACAGAATTCGTATACCTTGCCATCGCAGAGTCAAAAAGGCGTTCTATTTCAGCAAAGCCGTTATTAACATGCAGTGAATAAACCAGTGCACGATCGCTTTTCAAATCTATCGAGCCATCCAGCTTTTCCACTTCAGGCGTCAGAAACTCTGCAACCTCGTCAATGTCATCCTTACGGAATACTCGAATAGACAGATTACCGCTACGTTCGATAACCTTATAGTTGGCGGGGTTGCCCTGGGCACAGGAAAATATGTCTCCAGCTGCGAGGTCTCTGACAAACAATGGTGAGCGCTTAAGCTTATAGTGGCTTGGGGTTTCAAGATAGCTAACTTTCAGCTTCTCCAGCACCGGCATACCCTGGCTGTCCGAACCCGCTACAAGCTGTATCAGCCCGGTTTTTATTTCCTCTGTTTCTGTCATGGTGTTTTGCAACAAATAGGTGTTTGTAATGGGCACTTAGCATATTCTGTAAAAATTGGATTTCCACAATTCCCAAACTTTGATTAGTGTTGGAAATCAGGGCGCAATGGTAGCAGGCTGCACAAAGGCTTTCATCTCCGGCAGGAAGAAATTACTCAAGATTGCTATAGATCAAGACAGCCTTGTGGTGATCCGATGTAGTCTCTACACTGGAATGCGTAGATAAATACTTGAATAAAACCGGAGGACTGGTTAATGGAACTATACAAAAAGATACTGATAGCTGTCGATTTGTCACAGGATTCAGCCTTGATTCTGGACAAGGCCAGAAACCTTGCCAAGCAATATGACGCCGAGATGAGTCTGGTGCATGTGATAGAACCGATTGCCGTTGGTTATGCTGTTGAAGTTACCAGTGTAGATATTGAAGGCCTGCATGAAGAAGTAACCAAACAGGCCAAGATCAGCCTCTCTGAAATGGGTTCCGTAATTGACGTTCCGCCAAGCAGAATCCATACCGTACTGGGTCAGCCGGCAAGAGAAATCCGCGAGCTGGCCAAAAAGATTAATGCCGACCTCATCGTAATGGGTGGACATGGCCGTCATGGCTGGGAGTTATTATTTGGCTCAACCTCTTCCAGTGTGACTCATGGTGCAGGATGTGACCTGCTAATAGTTCACATTGACGACTAGAAAACCCGACTAGAGTGTCGACCAGAGACAGGATCAGATAACACTCTGCTTGCATTGCGTTGATTTAAGATTAAAAAACCTGCAGTCTTGCTGCAGGTTTTTTTATTCCCTAAAAGAAATTTTACTTAACCAGGGCTTTAATAAAATAATTTCCATGTTGCTGACGCTGCACAAAATCGCCCTGGGCATGAAGTGGTGCCGCCCGCTTGCCATTTTGCTCGGGATTATCGGCCTGGCTGGTGTGCTTGCCAGTTTATTTGTCCTTGATAAAA